>JAXHUO010000058.1:0-28935 GCA_034189605.1 Chloroflexota bacterium | reverse complement strand
CTCGTTTTGAGCAGTTATTTACCGCATAAGCCGCCCCCGGGACAGGGGCTGGGAGCATTGGCTGTGAGTAGTTACCAATGATCAATGAGTAGCAGGAGTCGGGATGAGTGAGCGCGACAATGTTATCATCTCTCTTCTACGCCGGATTGGCGGAGGAGAGATCGTCCTTCCCATTGGGGAGGGATTATCCATCTCACGGCTCGAATTTCAGGCGTTTGTTTTTTTCATCGGCTGTTTGATCTGCTCTTGCTGCTCAATGTCAGCGTACGTCTGGGGCAGCCTGAGCCCTCGCCGCGCTGAGCCAGTGCCCGTCAGGGCCTCCATACCGGCGCGAACTGTCACGCGCACTCCTACCGTTATTGGCGTTGATACCCAGACGCCCGCCTCGACGCCGACTGAGGCCGCGACGGTCACCAATCCCCTGCCTTCAGAGATGCCCACACTGCCCCCGCCCACACAACCCCCCCCGCCCCCTGCGACGTCACACTCGCCTGTTTCTACGCCGACGGTGGCCCCGACACCAACCCCGACGCCGGTTCCACTGTCCACGCTTACGCCAACTCCGACCACTCCCTCTCGCCCGACGCCCGTACCACCAACGGCGTCTCCAGAGCAGACCGCGACGCCAGCCCCAACACATACGCCGACGCCTACCAGTACATCTTCACCGACACCAGCCCCCGCTGACCTGCACATCGCCCACGTGGAGTACAGTCCCCCGGGGTCTGATTTGGATGGTGAATACGTTTTGATCGAGAACCAGGGGGCGGGCAGCCAGGATATGACCGGTTGGACGCTTGGCGATGCCCAGTCACATGCCTACTTTTTCCCCACTGACTTTGTCCTGGCCGGTGAAGCGAGTGTCCGCGTGTGGACCAAGAGCGGCACAGATGTGGCCACCGATCTCTATTGGGGCCTCGACGACCCGGTCTGGGGCAATTCGGGCGACACTGCCTCCCTGCGGGATCACACCGGCACTGTGATAGACTCGTTTGGATGGTAGACTTGTTCGATGGATGGTTGTCCGAATCTGGCAACTGTGTTAAACTGTGAGCGGATGTCAGCCCTCATCATTGGTCTACTCTCCGATACCCACATTCCCCGCCGCCTGGAGCGATTGCCCGCTGCTGCGTTCGACGCGCTGGCCGGGGTGGACCTGATCCTGCACGCCGGCGACGTGGATGACCCGGCGGCGTTGGAACCGCTGCGAGCCATCGCGCCGGTGCACGCCGTGCGTGGCAACGTCCACCTCCACGAGTTCTCCGATGGCGGCGCGGCGCTGCCGGCGGTGGTCGAATTGCACCTGGTCGGGCGGCAAATTGTGCTCACCCACGGCCACCAGTCTGGGCTGGTGGGCCTGTGGCTCAAGGGTTGGAGTGTGCTCATCCAATATCTGGGATTGATGGACAGTGTCACTTTTAACCGGCACATTGCCCGCCGTCTAGTCCGCCTCCACCCCGCCGCCGATGTCATTGTCTTTGGCCATACCCACCACGCTTGCCGGGAGTGGGTGGATGGCAAATTGCTGGTCAACCCGGGCGCGGTCTGTCCCACGCGGGGGGAACAGCCGACGATGGCTCGGCTGCGCTTGGGGGCGGGGAGGCCAGAGGTGGAGATCATTCCCCTGTCGGGCCGGTAGCACACAATCTGGCCCAATAAGTATATACCACATATCACGATTGACGTTTCACTTATATGGAGGTAATTGCTCAGGCTACCCTCCCGCAGGTTACGATTTGTTATACCCGCAGGCCTGCATAGCCGTTGGGACGTGCTTTTGCGTTGAAAACCCGCTCAAACCTGCGGGAGGGTGAGTAATAACATATGGAGGTGAGTTATGGCAGACGAAAAAAGTCACATAGACGCTCAACAGGAAGTCGAGCAGATCATCAAGACAGCCATGACCCTGGGGGTCGAGGTAGACGAGACCGACGTCACCCAATGGCTGGCGGCGATGGCCGCATCTGGCACGATGGAGTGGGAGATGGACGAGGAGGCGGGCATCTTTGGTCACGAGATCACGCTACTCGACTTTGACAAGGGGACGCTCGATCGTTACCGCCGTTTCGCCGACGTCGTTCAGTTGCCCGACCTGCTCAACGTCGAGACTGCCGTCAGCCTGGCTGGCAGTGCGGCCCAGGGCGTGATCCAACTCTACCCCGGCGACTGTGACTATTTCGAGCGCATCAACATCAAGGCGGAGACGCGGGAGGAGGCCTGTCGCGTCCTGGCCGATTTGATGCGCGACAAGGCGTTGGACAGGTTCGAGGGGCCTGGCTATCAATTGGTCGAGATCAAGTTCGGCACCTGGAAGACCGACGTGGTCAAGGACGGCGAACGTATCCAGGCCGGCTCACCCGTCTCCTGGAGCCCAGACGAGGTAAAAGCGGGCAAGATGCACGTCTTTCGCGCCTCGGGCGAGCCGTGGGAGGTGGGGTGGGAGTACGGCTGTCTGGACCCCGGCTGGTGCAAGATGGACTGGGTCATCGCCGAGCCGGAGAGGGGGCGGGTCGTCAATGCCAGCAACATGCTCGACGTGACCTGGGAGGCTCCCGACGGTTCAATCATACCGCTGGACGGCTTTATTGACCCCTATTTCCAGGAGGTCTATCTGGAGGCGGAGTCGGTGCCGCTGTTTTCCAAATTGACTCATCATATCTCGCCCCAGGCGCTGGACGAGTACGTGCAGCAGATCACCGGCGAGGTCTACAAGTATACCCACAAGCACATCAACTATGGCAAGGCGGCCAAGCGGATGTACAACATCTTCCGGCTGACCGGCCGCCACCAGCCCGCCGCGCTGATCCGCGAACTGTTTGACGAACCGGCCGCGCTGCTCTACCAGGTCTGGTCGCTGCTGGATACGATGGACGATGCCGGCCAGCCCGATTCGACGATTGACCGTGAGACGTTGGTGCAGCAGACCGACGCGTTGATCCAGAACGTGGTCAAGGTCTGTGAGGGGCCGCTGGAGACGGAGATTGTGATGGCCCTGATCCGGCTGCGGGACGACGTCACCGGCCGGGTGGACCTGGGCGCTGACTGGGGGACATTGATTGTGGACTCGCGGGCCAAGGTGGAGCAGTTGGTCAACGATTTCTTCGAGGCCAAACTGATGGGTATCCCTGAGGTGTGCGAGTTTCTGGAGGGGTTGGAGGATAGAGATTGAGGATGCCGTAGGCCAGCAAGAGGGCAAATCCGGCGATGCAGATGACCAGGCCCCAGCCCAGGCTGAGGGGCCTGTTGTACAGGGCGACGATGAGGGGGCGCAGGAGGGCGAACTGGAACAGCGCAGGGGCGACGCCGGCGAGCGGCAGGAGCGCGACCAGGACGGCCCAAGCCCGCCGAGGGAGCCGGCGGGCCAGAGGGGTCAGCAGGACCAACACCAGCCCCCCGGTGGCCAGGGCCAGTTGGCCCCGGTACTGTGGTTCGCGGATAAATTGGTAGGGGGGCAGGGCGGCGAGGAGCAGCAGAGCGGCGGCGAGAGTTGGGAGATGCCTGGTCAGTTTGTTAGTCGCTTGGTTGGGCAGGAGACCGAGCAGGATGGCGGCGGCGACGAGGGGTGTGAGGAATAGATCAGGGGCCAGGGATGCCGGAGCGCCCTGGAGCCTGGTGAGGTGCGCCAGTTCAAAGCCGGTCACGGTGAGGGCGGCGGTCTGGTGGCCCACCCAGGGGCCAAAGTAGCCTGTGATGGCGAGAACGAGGCCCAAGAGATAAAGCCCGAAACCTGCTATCTGCCGTCTGCCATCTGCAATCATGAGTCAGTCCTCCCAATCGGGCCGCAGGTCAGAGATGTGTTTGAAGGCATCAGGATCCTCTTTCACGCAACACGTAACACGTCGAATATGCCGAGGAGTTGGCGGGCGGCCCGCTCCCAGGTGAACCGGGCTGCCTGCGCCACCCCCCGGGCGATCATCTCGCGGCGCAGGTCGGTATCCTCCAAGATGCGGGTCATCGCCTCTGCCAGTGCCTTCTCGTCGTGCGGGTCCACCAGCAACGCTGCGTCGCCCGCGACCTCTGGGAGTGAGGAGGTGGCGGAGCAGACGACGGGGACGCCGCAGGCCATTGCCTCCAATACCGGGAGCCCGAATCCTTCGTATAGCGACGGGAAGGCGAAAAGAGCGCTGTGGCGGTACAATGCCGGTAGATCGGCTTCGTCCACAAAGCCCAGAAAACGCACGCGGTTGCCCTGTTTCTCCGCCTCGGCAAAGATGTCCTGGTAGAGCCAGCCCTGGCCGCCGGCGATCACCAGTTGCAGGTCTGCCAGTTTGCCAGTTTGCAATCGGGTAAAGGCCTGTATCAGGCGGACATAGTTCTTGCGCGGCTGCACGGTGCCGACGCTGAGAACGTAGGGCTGGTTGCCGATGTTGTAGCGGGCCTGTAGCCGTTCCCGCTCGCCCGGCTCCGCCCCTGGCCGGAAGCGGGGATGGACGCCACTGTAGAGCACCTGTACCTTGTCAGGGGGAGCGCCGAGGAGCGACACGATGTCGGCCTGCGTGGCCGCCGAGTCGGCCAGCACCACATCAGCACGGGCGATGGAGCGGGGCACGAGACGCTTTAGATAAGACCGCAACTTTGGCACAAAGGTTTCCGGGTAGCGCAGGAACGAGAGGTCGTGGACGGTGAGCAGGGTGCGCGTACTGCGGCGGGTGGGTGGGAGGACAAAGTCAGGGGAGTAAAAGAGGTCGAGGGAACCGGTGATGGTCTCGACCGGGATAGGCAACCGCAGGCGGTGCCAGAGGCGGGCGAGCCAATCGTCCGTGAGTGGGATAGTCCGCAAGCGGGTGTTTGCTTCCTGTTTCGGGTTCCAGGTGCCAGGTTCCAGGCCACCGGTGGCGGCGAAGATGACGTACTGGTGCGGGCTCTCCAACGCCAGGAGCGCGGCCACCAGTTCGCGAGTATAACGGCCGATGCCAGCGCGCTGGCGGGCCGCGGAGGTGTAGTCAATGCCGATGAGCATCAGAATTCGGATTTCAGGACGATAACGGATTCAGCGGACGTGACGGAAGGTCCATAGCCGGTTGATGAAAAAGTTCCAGAATAGCACCACGCCGGTGGCGAGCGCATTGGCGCTGTTGAGAGCCAGGACAAAGTGAGACATTCCGATGGCGAGGGCCACCGCACCGGTGGGACTGCCCAGCAGGCCAGTCTCACCCAAAAGCCAGAAGGACACTTTGAAAATCGCCATGTTGATGATCAGTCCGGCCACGTTGACGACGGAGAACTGCACAAACTGTTTACGCAACGGGTCACCTCGTGTCTCCGGATAGACCCACAGCCGGTTCCAGATAAAGTTGCTGATGACGGCGGCGGTGAATGAGCAGGCTTTGGCGATGTCCTCGGGAAAGTGGGCCAGTTGCACCAGCAGGTTGAGCAGGCCAAAGTCAATCACAGCGCCCAAAGTGCCGACGGCGGCGAACTTGAGAAAGCGGATGATCTCTTTCTGATTGGTACGAGCAAGTTTAGCGATCATATTCTCCTATCAAGACCTGACAGGTTTGGGCAGGGATTCTGTCAGGTCTGGTCGTAGGTTGTCCTGTTATCCGTGTTCTCCAGATGACAAAGGCCAGGAGGCCCAGCAGGACGCCGATGTGCAGGTGGACGTTGTTGACGTACAGATTGTCGAGCAAGTGGTGGACGCTCAAGTGGGTCCAGGTGCCCAGGAGCCCGATGGCGAGCCCGCGCCAGGGGCCTGCGGCGCGGCGCGTGACCTGCCAGGTCTGCCAGAAGATGGTGCCCCACAGGAGCAGATAGGCGGCCAGGCCGATGAGACCGGTCTCGGCGGCGAGGTTCAGGTAATAGTTGTGGGCGTGCCCCAGCGCGATGGGCCAGTTGATGAGCGCAAAGTCGCGGTAGGCCGGCTCGTAACAGCCAAAGCCGACACCGGTCCACAGGTTGTGACGTATCATCTCCAGCGCCGCCTGCCAGTGGGCCAACCGCTCGATGACGGCATAGTTGGCATTGTTGATGCCCACTCCGCGCACGTCCTCGAAACGCACGTCCTGGACAAAGTCGGTCAGGCGGGCCACGACAGGGGCAGGCACCAGGCCGGTGGCGTACAGGCCCAGGCCGCCGACGATAAGCACGGCTGCCAGCAGCAGCCCCCAGCGCGCCTCACGCGGCAGCGCGACCGCCATGACTGCCACCGCCGCCCCAAAGCCCAGCCACGCCCCCCGGCTCCAGGACGCCAGCAAGGCCGCTCCCAGTGCGATAGTGACAGGGAGGATGACGAGCAGACCGGAAGACGGGGGGGCCAGGGGACGAGGGGGGGGGGAGAGAGGGTGAAGATTCTTGTCTCCTTGTCTCCTTGTCTCCTTGTCTTCTTTCCTCCTTGTTCCCTTGTCTCTGAGCATTTCCATCATCATTCCTGTTGCCAGCGCCAACGTCATCCCGATGTAGCCCGCATACGGATTAGGTTGCTCAAAGGTGCCGTAGGCGCGATAGAAGCGCTCGCCGAGGACGAGGATGGCAAAGTGGTCCGGCCCCTCGCCGCGCAGCCCAAATTGCCAGATGCCGACGCCGGCCTGAAAGAGCCCGCTCACGAGCAGCGCGCCCAGCAGCCAGGGCAACCGTCGGGGCGTGAGATAGTCGCTGACGATGAGCAAGAGGAGCAGAATCTGCACCCACTTGATAAACTCTGTCACGCCATAGACAGGCAGTTCAACAGCATCCCACAGAGACAGGAGCGCCGCCCCAAGGAAAACAAGTAGGGGCAACCCCTTGTGGTTGCCCTTGTGGTTGCCCTCGTGGTTGCCCTTGTGGTTGCCCTTGTGGTTGCCCTTGTGGTTGCCCTCGTGCAATCCCCCGTGGTTGCCCTCGCCCTCGCCCACCAAACAGGGAAAACGAATATCCCGCCGGACCAACCCCCGCACCAGCCAGGAGACCAGCGTCAGCGCGACGAAAACCTGGGCGATCTGGGCGGGCATCTGTGGCATCTCAGTGCTCAGATAGGCCCGCAGGGGCCCGAGGAATAGCGCGGCGACCACTCCGGCCAGCGGCTCAATCAGCGTGGCCACGCCGCCGACGGCCAGCACGACAAAGAGCACTCCGTCCAGCGGCGTGAGCCGGATGAGCAGCAGGCCGGCAGCGGTAGCCAGCACCAGTGCCAGGAATGTGATCAGCGGCCCGTTCCAGGCCAACAAGGGCAAAAGCCGGTCCCGAAAGCGTCGGAAGGCAATCGCTGTTTCCATAGTAGAAGACCGTCAGAAACCAGGTTTTTTCTGAAAAACCTGGTTTCTTCTCCGCTACCGGAGTATATTTTTGCGGAAATACTCAATCGTCTGCCGCAGCCCCTCTTCCAGCCCTACCTGCGGCTTCCAACCCAGCACAAGCTGCGCCTTGCCGATGTCGGGGCAGCGCACTTTGGGATCGTCGGCAGTACGGGCGTCGGTGGGTTTGATAAAGGTGAGGGGCGAGCCACTGCCGGTCAACTCTAGCACCTTGTGGGCGAAATCCAGGATGGTCATCTCATCGGGGTTGCCCAGGTTGACCGGCATGCTCTCGTCGGAGTGGAGCAGGCGCACCATTCCTTCGACCATATCGGATATGTAACAGAAAGAACGGGTGCGGGAGCCATCATCGTAGACGGTGAGAGGTTCGCCGCGCAGCGCCTGGCAGACAAAGTTGGGCACCACGCGCCCGTCGTCCATCCGCATTCTCGGCCCGTAGGTGTTAAAGATACGGGCGATGCGTGTATCCACGTTGTGGTAACGCTGGTAGGCCATCGTGAGCGCCTCGGCAAAACGTTTGCTCTCGTCGTAGACGCCGCGCGGGCCGATGGGGTTGACGTTGCCCCAATAGTCCTCGTGCTGAGGATGCACCAGCGGGTCGCCGTAGACCTCGGAGGTGGAGGCCAGCAGGAAACGGGCCCTCTTCTCCATCGCCAGGCCCAGTGTCTTGTGAGCGCCCAGAGCGCCCACCTTGAGTGTCTGTATGGGCAGGTTGAGATAGTCCACCGGACTGGGCAGGCTGGCCAGGTGGCACACCGCGTCGAGGTTACCTTCGACAAAGATATAGTTGGTCACATCGTGTTTGATGAAATGGAAACGATCGTGGCCGGCCAGGCGCGCGATGTTGTCCACGTTACCGGTGCTCAGGTTGTCTATCGCGACGACCTCGTGGCCATCGGCCAACAGCCGATCACAGAGGTGGGAGCCGATGAAGCCGGCTCCACCGGTGATGAGGATACGCATTGCTCACTCCTTGTGTGTTGGGCTTGGGTACTTTGGTATCAAGCAAATTATATCATGCCTCGGTGCGATTCCCAAGTTGGCAATCGGTCCGGTACTTGAGACCTGACAGGTTTCGGAAAACCTGTCAGGTCTGATCATAGCGGGAGTGCTGGTTGACATCAAGTACAATCCGGTTATACTATCTATACTTGGAGAGAATGAAAATAAGGGGGGACGAGATGGCTAATTTCGGTTGGTTAGAGTGGGGGGTTATCCTGGTCATCGTGCTGGTGATCTTTGGCGCGAGCCGGCTGACGGACATCGGCAAGGGCCTGGGTGGTGCCATCAACGAGTTTAAGAAAGCAGTCCAGGGGGAGCAAGACGATTCCTCCAGTGAGCCAGGAGAAGACGCGTAGGCGGGCATGGATTTCTTGAGGAACTTTGACTGGATCGAACTGCTATTTATCTTTATCCTGGGCATGCTCCTGTTCGGTCCGGAAAGGCTGCCTGCGATCGGCGCTAAACTGGGGTCCTACGTCCGCACGCTGCAGGGTATGTCCGCCCAGTTCATATCTCAGTGGTGGGAGGAGGCGGGGGGCACCGATGTGACTCGTGAGGGCACACAGGTTGTGAGTACTGTGCGCGATGTCGTGGCCGAGGTGCGGAGTGCGATCCGGCCAATTGAGGATGCCGCCGCAGCGGTCGTGCCTGAGGCACAACAGGCCTTGGCGCCGGGTGTCGGGGATACCGGCTATGAACCATTGTCACGGGTTTGGGAGGAAACGGAGACTGACCTGCAGATGCAGGCCCTGGTCGGACGTGTGGCAGAACTGGAGGAGCAGGTGCGCGGGTTGCAAGAGGCGCTGGCGTGCCTGGAGATGGAACGTAGCGCAGCGCTGAGCGGGTAAGCCGATGGCGGACGAGGTTTCCCCGGAGCGCCAAAAACTGCTGTCTATTCTCGAGCACCTGACAGAGTTGCGCGAGCGGTTGGTGAAATCGGCGGTTGCACTCCTCGTCGGCAGTGCGATCTGTTTCTTTGTTTCGAAGCCCATCCTGCTCTTCCTGCTGGTCCCGATGGGTGATTACCCGGTCATGGCACCCCGTCCAACGACCTCGATCAGTATTTTCATGAGGATTTCGTTGGTGTCGGGTGTGATTCTAGCGCTGCCGGTCATCGTTTACCAGTTGTTGTGCTTTATCACGCCAGGGCTCACGGTCAGGGAGCGTCGCTCGCTCTACTGGATTATCCCCGGCGTGACAATCTCTTTCCTCGGGGGAGCGGCCTTTGCCTACTTTGTGATGGTGCCAGCGGCGATTCCCTTTCTGCTGGGCTTTCTGGCCGACGTGATCCGGCCAACCTGGATGGTGGACGAGTATATCTCTTTTGTCACCGCGTTGATCTTTTGGGTGGGCGTCAGTTTTGAGACGCCGATACTCCTCTACTTTCTGGCCTGGCTGGAACTGGTTAATGCCGGGCTATTGCTCAAGGGCTGGAGGTTCGCCATCGTAGGCATCGCCGTCCTGGCTGCGGCTATCACCCCGACGCCCGATCCCTTTAATATGATGCTGGTAATGCTGCCGTTGCTGTTGTTATATTTCCTGGGGGTATTTCTGGCCTGGGTGGCGGGGCGGCAGAGACGCAAGAGGGATGATGCCAGTCAAGTTTAGACCTCCAAGGTCTAGCTCTGTGCCCCCGCTGAGTTTCAAGCGCCTTGCTACAGCCCTGGGCTGGACGCGGTCGAGTTATTTTCTGATCAGCGGTTTCGTGGCGACCCTGTTTGTGATCGTGGTTGTGTGGTGGCCGCTGGCAAGAGATGCGCTGGCCTACGTTGACTGGAGCCGCCCCCTGTGGCTCCAGGTAGACTGGCTTCTTTTGTCCATTTTCGCCGCCATGTCGCTCCTGATCATGGCCGGCGCCAACCTGAAAGCTGATGTTCTCATCATCCTGGTGGGACTCTGTGGTGGGCTGGTGATCGAAAGTTGGGGCACCCAGACTGAACTGTGGACCTACTATACCCTCGAACGCCCGCCGCTGTGGATCATCCCCGCGTGGCCCATCGCCAGCCTATCCATTGATCGCCTGGTTCGGTTGCTGCACCTCTTGGTGACTAACCTGGATTCCAGGCTCTGGCGCAGCCTATACTGGCCGATTTTTGTGGCATTTTACGCGTTGATGCTGCTCTTTGTCTGGCCGACGATGGACAAGTCGCTCACCTGGATGGCCCTGGCCTTGTGCGCTTTCCTGATCCTGACCCCGACTGACTATCGGCTGGCGGTCTTGACCTTCGCGGCAGGGATGGGCCTGGGGTACTTTCTCGAACGCTGGGGCACCACCCGCCTATGCTGGACCTACTACACCCAGGCCAAGCCACCCCTGTTCGCTGTACTGGCCCACGGCATGGCCGCGGTCGCCTTCTGGCGAACGGGATTGCTGGCCAGATTGCTCGCCGGTGGTCTTCTAACGGCTGAACATGACCTCGCGGAAGCCCAATGATAGGATCAGGCCCCGCACATAGGTCTCACCGTTCTGCTGGGCCATCTCCAGTATGTTGTCCTCAATCGCCGCGTTCAGTATCTCCTCCTCAGCCGCCTGCCGCGCCTCCGTCTCCAGCGCCGGATTTGTCCCGATCAGTCCCGTGTCCCGGTCGAAGATGTATGATTTCTGGTTGTCCAGCGTGACGACGAGGATCTCGGCTGGGGGCAGTCTCACGATCACTGTCCCCGCGTCGGTGATGACGATGTCGCTCTTCTCCATCTTGCCCAGATCTATGCCGGCGATGACCTGGCCGTGGGCGACCAGAATCAGCCGGTCGCCGAAGAGAAAGTCAAAGTGTCCCTGCCCCGATTCGGCGGTGATGATCTTTTCGATGGTGTAGGAGGCCGTCTCCAGCCGGCTGAGGCTGCGCACCTGGCGCACGATCGTCATTGGGTCGGCGATGATGGTGGGCGTGGGGTTGGCGATCTCTCTCCATTGTTCCTGCAGTGCCTGTTCAGCCTCCTCCAGTGGTTGTGTCAGGCGCTGGATCGAACGGACCAGCATTACCCCGCCGGTCACCAGGGCGATCAAGATCAGCACCAGAATCACTGTGTTGAGGTTAGGTTTTGAGTTCATCGGCCTCACTCCTTGCCAGGTGTTGCACCAAGCCCAGTGTCAGGAAGAAGACGAACGCCAGATCAATGAGAAAGTAGGACGCATCCACCAGGCCGTGGGCCAGAAAGTAAACCATCGAGCCCATCAGGCCCAGCGCCAGAGCGCGACGATCAGGGTCGGTCAGACGGCGCAACGGCAGCGCCAGCCGCCAGAAGGATACCTGGAGCCAGGCCCCGGCCGCCAGGCCCACGAGACCCATCCGCGTCGCATAGTCGAGCAGGATGTTGTGCGCTTGAGAGATGTGTGGCTCCTCCCAGGCGGCGGGCAGGATGTAACGTCCCCGGTAGTGGTACAAAAAGTTGTCTGGGCCGACGCCAAACCAGGGATGGTCGCGGAACATTGTCCAGGATGAACGCCAGAGTTGGAGGCGCAGGAAGGTGGTGCCACTCTGGGTGTCGAGGAGAGAGGCAAAGCGTGGGGTGCGCAGGAGCGGGATAGCGGCTACGGCGGCCACGGCCACCGTCCCCAGCGCGGCCCGGAGCCAAGGCCCGCCTGCCAGCGCGCCCAACGCCAGCAGCGAAAGCGGGACGCCCAGAATGAGCGCGCCTTTCGAGAAACTGAGCAGCACCGCCAGGCCCAGCGGCACGACAGCCAGGCCATAGGCGATACGGCGGCCGCGGGAGGTGCCGAACAGGGCGACGGTCAGCAGCACCGGCAGCGTCCTTCCCAGGTAGAGGCCGACGCTGTTGGGTGAGCCATAGACGGAACGCAGGCGGCGAAAGCCCTCCTCGGCGGTGATGATGTGCACGCCGAGACCATACTGCACCAGGCCGATGAGCGCGACCGCGACAGCCCCCAGCACAAAAAAGTCCACTATGCGCCACAGGGCCTTGTTGTCGAGTCGGCTTGTGCGCAGCATCAAGTAAAAGAATGCCGGTTCCAGGACCACAAGACGCAACTCGCGCAGTGCAACGTGCCGGTATTCGGCGACGAAGAAGGAGGCGATGGCGACGGCGACGAAGAGGATGGCCGCGTGATCAAGGCTAGATGCTGGATGCTGGATACTGGATATTGGATACTGGATACTGGCTTGCCGGTTGAGCCGGGTGGCCAGTTGGCGGAGGCCCCACGACAGCAGGCACAGCAGTGTTGTTATCTCTACCATTGAGAAGGTTTTGCCAAACAGAGGACGGGGGTACAGGTAGAACGGGGCCGCCGCTGCGACGAGCGCCAGGCCCAGGTCGAGCCGCAGGATGATGATCGCACCCAATGCCAGGCCACTGACGAGTGCGAGCGCGCCCGGCACCAGGCCGCTGACTGGCGTGGACGAGAGCCAGGAGGAGAAGTAAAATACCCCGGCGGCTAGGAGAATGGAGAGTGGAGAATGGAGAGTGGAGAATGGAGAATAGAGAATAGAGAATGGAGAATAGAGAATAGAGAATAGAGAATGGAGAATGGAGAATAGAGAATGGAGAATGGAGAATAGAGAATGGAGAATGGAGACCACGGAACATCTTTTGCCTTTGGCCTCTTGTCCCCTCGGCTCCTTGTCCCCTTGCCTCCCTGTCCCCTTGTTCCCTTGCTCCCTTGTCTCCTTGTCCCCTTGCTCCCTCGGCTCCTTGTCTCCTTGCCTCCCTGTCCCCTTGTCCCCTTGCTCCCTTGTCTCCTTGTCCCCTTGCTCCCTTGGCTCCTTGTCCTCTTGTCTCTCCTGTCCCCTCACTTTCCACCAGACCGTACCTCCCAGACAGGCGAGTCCCAGCGTTCCCAGACCCATCAGCGCCCAGCGGTAGATGGTTGTGTCTGGCGTGCGGCTTATGCTCCAGCCGGTCAGCGGCCACTGGTCCCATCCCCGCTCGGCGATGATGACTGCGACGTGCGGGCCGTCGTCCAGGCCGCTGGCGACGGGTATGGTGACAACCTGTTCCGCATAGTCGGGCGAGGAGAGCACGAGATAAGCGCCCCGTTTCTCTCGCGGCAGCAGGTTGGCCGGCTCGCCGTCCACGCTGACGAAAAAGTAGCCGCGATAGTTCCCGCGCCGCACCCGCAGCGCAAAATCCGTGCCGGTAAAGGGAATGGTGACGCGCTCTGTGCCAGCCTGGCTGGGGTCAGCCCCCAACTCTGAGAACTCCCAGTTCCCCTCCCACTCGGCCTCACCAGAAAGGGGGGTGTAGCAAGTAGTGCTGGTCTGAAGGAGGGTTTGTCGCCTGGCAGCCAGCACTATACCGGCCAGGAGCAGGCTGGTCACGAGACCGGCCAGACAGACAAGTGCCCGCGTTTGCAAACGTCGTTTCATAGGCGCGAATTGCGAATTTACGGACCCACGGACCTCACCACTGCCACTGAACCTGTGTCACGTTTCCCTCGTTGGCCAGTTGGCGCACCTCTCCGTCTGCAAAGTAGATCAGGTACAGATAACCCTGGTAGACGACGATCAGCCGGTCGCCTTCCGGTCCCCAGACCATCTCTGGGTATTCCAGGCCGATCTCCTCTGCGGGTGGGAAGAGCGGACGCTGGTTGGAGCCGTCGCGGTCCATCAGGTAGAGGTCATAGCCGCTGCTTTGGCTGGCGTAGGGGCTGCGGGCGCGGCCAAAGGCGATACTGTCTCCTGCGGGTGCATAGACCGGCGCAGCCCACATACCGGCCTCGCTGGACAGTTCTGCCGTAAGCGTGTTATTGGTGGCCAGCGCCCAGACGCCAAAGACGGGGCTATCCTCCGGTGCTTCGCCGGTCGGGGCGGGGCTGTGCAGTGTGGTGACGATGAATTCGCCCTCCGGCGACCAATTGACGGTCGGCGTCCAGACCCAGGGAGCGTAGGTGCGGTAAGGAGGAAAGTGAGCCAGCGAGGTCTGCGCGCCGTCGTAGGCGCGGACGAGACCGGTCTCATCGGCGCGGGCGTAAGCCAGGTTGCGTCCGTCAGGAGACCAGGCGTAGGTGGTGCCCCACCAGCCGTAAGCGCCGCCAGCGCTGGGCTCCACGATGCGTCGTTGTCCCAGCAAGCGGCCATCGCGGGCCCGCGGGCGGGCGATCCACAGGTCGTTTTCCGCTTTCCAACCAGGGCTGCCCTCGGCCGGCGAGCCGGTGGCGTAGGCGATGCGACAGTGGCTGCCGGTAAGAGTGGACTCACATTCGGGGGCCCATCCGGCCCACAGGACGTTTTGTACCTCCAACTGTACCGGCCTGGCGTCGGCGGTGGCTGTCTCAATCATCCACAGGGTGTTAAGGGGGGCCTCTGCTTCTGCCTCCGCCGTCTCCTCCTCACCTGGCTCGCTCTCCTCCTCATCTGGGGTGGGCGAGGGGGGCGCAGTCTCTCTGGTGGGGGAGGCAGAGGGAGTTGTTTCTCCTTCGTCATCGCGAGGGATGTTTCTTCTTTCCTCTCTGCCTGGGGTGGGAGATAGGGTGATAGCCTCCTGGGTGGGGGAGGCAGAGGGAGTTGCTTCTCCCTCACCGGGGGGGACAGTTCCTTCTTCCTCCTCCCCATTGGAGGGGACAGAAGGGGGTGTAACGCGGGTGAAAAGCAGGTAGGAGCCGTCGGGTGAAAGGGCAAATACGCGCCCGTCCAGGTCGCCGGTGTACGTCAGCCGTCGCTGGTTGGAACTGGTAGTCTGCATCACCCAGGCGTTGTGGTTGGCCATGTAAGCGACGGTGCCAGTGATGGACACGGGCGTCAGTTCTGTCTGTACGCCGATGAGGATCACTTCGGCGCGGGGTTCGTTGAGCACAGCCCGCTGCACTAGCCGCCGCTCGACCTGTTCGCCGTCCTCGACGGTGATGCGGTAAGTCAGTTCTTCGACCCCGGTGATACCGGACTCCAGCAGGCGGGTCTCGCCGGCGGGGACAGAGGCGTCGCGCACGGTATGCCGTTCGAAGGGTATCTCCTGCTGTTCAGTCTCAGTGTGCACCTCGACCCGGATGACGCGGACGGTCATCCCATCTGTGATGAAGGTGGGCTCGACCGGCGTCACGCGGTCATCCTCGTCGAGTCTGACGCCGGACTCGGTCAGGAGATCGCGGACGGTGAGTGTGTCAGTGGTGAGCGTGCGTACCCCACCGTCGGCGATGAGCGTGACGGTGCGCGAACCGGCGGGGGCACAGGCTGCCAGCAGGAGCAAGAGTAACAGGGTGGCCCATTTGCTCATTATTGGGCAGATTATACCACCGGAAGCGGCTCAGAACAATTGCCCTCGCTAGATGCCAAACTGCTTTGTTTCGACCCACTCCATGCTCATGAGAGACCAGAAATCCAGGGCCAGTTTGTTAAGGACATAGTCGTATGGTAACCAACCATACCCTTTATCGCCCCAGTCGGTTCCCCAAGAGTTGCGGATCAGCAGTGCGCCGGTGGTCTCCTGGTCACATTCGAGGTTCTTGATCTTTTTATTGTCGTCGTAGCCTACTGCGACGATGGCATGTCCCCATTTGGCCTGCTCACCCGGACAGGGATAGGGGATCCCGCCCTTGACGTTCGCCCGGCCAAATGACGGAAACCCAAAGAACCCAAACATTGAGACTATGCCTGCAGCGAGAAACCACTTGACGTTGGCCAGCACTGTGGCAGGAGGTATGTCCATACCTAATGGGTCATGGCAGAAATACTTGAGCGCCTCATAGTTATCGGCTACGGCATAGACAAAAGCCGGTGGGTCTTTATCAAAGTCTGACTCTTTGTCGGTATAGGGCCAGTACTTTTCCGGCGCCAGGCCACAGAGCACCAGCGCCCCCATCGTGTTTCGCAGCCAGGCCCCAGTATCGCCGGTAACTCCCAGCAGGTTGCGGGTGGCCTTGTAGACAAAGAGGCGAGAGCCATCAATGTGTTTACCAAACGCTCGGCGTTCATAATATTCAATCATCCCTACAGCAGCATTTGCGGTGCAGGAACCCAATCCACCCTGGTTCTCAATCGGCGTGCACCATTCTCTCAGGTCTACCTGGGCCTGCAGTGTTGGGGCTGCTTTTTTGCCTGGTGGGATGCCCAGTTCTTTTGCCATTTCGGCGATTGCTGGGTGATCTATGGTATAGTCGCGCAGGTCCGGTAGCGGAGGTAACCACCCTGTGCCGACAAATTCCTTCGTTTCGGGAATTTTTACCCTCTTGTACATGGTGTACATTTTCTTTTTCCTCCTTTTCGTCTTCTTTATTTAGCCGATGGGTAACTATTCACCCGCTCCTGCTGGATTGTCAAATCCAGCGGTTCAGTGGATGGAACCAAGCGGGTTTGACTGCTTTTGGCCTGCCAAGTGCCGCTTACCGCTGCCAAGAGGCTTGGATTTGGCAATTTCCATCATCGGCGGGGCTGGGGTGCGTTTCAATGCTGTGCCTGGCCCCGCGCTCGTGACTCCAGTGGCAACAGACTGTGGTAGATAAATGTGTTCAGCGGGGTGGCCACACCCATCTCCTGGCCCAACCGTACCACCGCCCCGTTCTGCGATTCCAGTTCCGAGGGGCGTCCTGCCATAATGTCCCGCTGCATTGAGGCCGTACCATCCGCCGGCAGGCTGTCTATGAGGGCCATTGTCTGGCGTATGACTTCTTCCCGCAGATTGATCTCCCGTGCGCGCGCCACAGCAAGCACCTCGTGCATAGCCTGTTCCAACATCTGGCGTGTCTCCGGCCGGCTGCGCAACACGCCCACGGGGGCACGGGTCACCGCTCCCACCCCGCTGAACGCGGCGATGAACAGGAACTTTTTCCACATAGCGGCCTGGATGTCCGGGGGAATCTCGACCGTCACCCCCGCCCGTGTGAAGGTTTCCTGTAGTCGTGCGGCCCGCTCGCTGGGATGATTGTCCAACTCGCCGTAGGCCACGTAAGGCTCCAGCCCGGCGTGACGGATGTGGCCTGGCTCTACGATAAAACTGACAATTCTGCACAAGCCACCCAGCACGTGCCCGGCGCCCAACACCGCCGCCAACTGCGCCGGCGCTTCCACCCCGTTCTGCAGCGGTACGACGAACGTATCCGGCCCGACCAGCGGGCGGCAGGCCAGCGCCGCCTCTGTCACCTGCCAGGCCTTTACACATACCAGCACAGCGTCTACCACTCCCACCTGTGCCGGATCGTCGGTCGCCTGCACAGTCTGCACCACAAAGTCGCCCTGCAGGCTATCCACCCGCAGGCCCTGATCCCGCAGGGCCCGCAACTGCTGCCCACGGGCGATGAACGTGACCTCCTCGCCAGCCTGGGCCAGCCGCCCGCCAAAGTAACCTCCCACTGCCCCTGCGCCAAACACTGTTATGCGCATGAGAATCTCCCTGTTCCCCTATCGAAACTAGAGTATTCTATCACAAATTGGGAGACTCGGCGAATAGGGCGTGTTACGACGGCGACAGGCTGTCTGGTTGATCCTTCTGGGAGTCTGGAGAACTTTTTATGCAATTCTAACGTAATAAAAACGCATTTCCAATGCTCATGGTGGATAATACATTAGGTTCGTAAATCGTTACTATTCAGGCTACCCTCCCGCAGGTTGCGATTTGTTGTACTCGCAGGCTTGCATAGCCGTTGGGATTACTTTTGCGTTGAAAATCCGTCAAAATCTGCGGGAGGGTGAGTAGTAACCGTAAATCTGTTCATATCCTGGATTGGTGAGGTGAAAAATGTTGTTTCCATTGCTTTGGGGGAAAGGCGGGCGAGAATTGCAAGAGCGGGAGGGGGGGAAAGACGATCAACCCCGTCAGTTACCGGTGTTACCATTGCGCGGCGTGGTCGCTTTTCCGAATACGTTGCTGCCGCTGACGGTTGGCCAGCCGCGTTCTGTGCGCTTGCTGGATGACGTGATTGGAGATGGCCGGTCGCTGGTGTTGGTGGCTATGACCGATCCCTCGGTCGAGGAGCCTGGCCCCGAGGGTGTCTATCAGGTGGGCACACTGGCCCAGGTCGAGCGGGCGCTGCGCCTCGACGATGGTTATCAGGTCGTGGTGCGTGGGGTGGAGCGGGTGCGTATTGCCGATTGGTTGGTTGAGGAGCCTTATCTGCAGGCGCGGGTGGAGCCCTTACCTGAGGTTGATCGGGACGCGACTGAGATGGAGGCGTTGCAGCGTGAGTTGCTGTCTGCTGCGCGGCGCATGGTCTCCTTCTTCCCCCAGGTGCCCGATGGGGTTGTGGATACGATGGCTCAGATCGCCGAGTCCAGCACATTGCTCTACATGCTCGCTTCTAACGTCCGGCTGGAGGTGGCGCAGGCGCAAGAGATTCTGGCCGGCGACGATCTGGCGACGCAGATGCGTGTCCTGCTGGCCGTCATGCAGCGCGAACTAGAAGTGCTGGAACTCGGCCACAAAATCCGCGAGGAAGCCCAATCCGAGATGGAGAAAACGCAGCGGGAGTATTTTTTGCGGCAGCAACTCAAGGCTATCCAGAAAGAGTTGGGCGAAGAGGGCGAGGAACCGGGGATCGAGGTCTACCAGCGCAAGATCGAGGAGGCCAATCTGCCGGAGGAGGCGCGCAAGGAGGCGGAGCGGGAGTTAGGCCGGCTGGCGCAGGCGAATCCCCAATCGGCCGAGGCGGGGGTGATCAAGACCTACCTGGATTGGCTGACCGAATTACCCTGGGACGTTCTCTCGGAGGATGACCTCGACCTGGCTCACGCCGAGGGCGTGCTGGACGATGATCACTATGGGCTGAAGAAGGTCAAGGAGCGCATCCTGGAATTCCTGGCGGTGCGCAAGTTGCGGCTGGAGCGCGGCGTGGAGGAGGATGAGTATTCGGCGGCGATACTGTGTTTCGTCGGCCCGCCCGGTGTGGGCAAGACCAGCCTGGGGCGCTCAATCTCGCGGGCACTGGGGCGAGAGTTCACCCGCATGAGCCTGGGCGGCGTGCGTGACGAGGCCGAGATCCGCGGCCATCGCCGTACCTACATCGGCGCGATGCCGGGCCGCATCATCCAGGCGCTCCGGCGGGCGGGCACCCGCAACCCGGTCTTTATGCTGGACGAGGTGGACAAGATCGGCGCGGACTGGCGAGGTGACCCGGCCAGCGCGTTGTTGGAGGTGCTCGATCCGCAGCAGAACCACGCCTTCCGCGATCACTATCTGGACGTGAACTTTGACCTGAGTCAGGTGTTTTTCATCACCACGGCCAATACGCTGAGCACGATCCCACCGGCACTACGGGATCGTATGGAGGTCATTGAGATTGACGGCTATACCGAGTACGACAAGGTGCAGATCGCCCAGGGATACCTGGTGCCGCGCCAACTCAGGGTCAACGGTTTGCAGCCGGAGGAGGCATCTTTCACCCCGGAGGGGCTGAGCACTACCATCCGCGACTATACCCGCGAGGCGGGCGTGCGCAACCTGGAGCGGGAGATTGGACGGGCGCTGCGCAAGGTCGCCACGCAGGTCGCCATCTGTGCGGACACCGGGGTTGAATGTAACCTGGTCCTGGACGCTGAGCGTGTGCGCGAGTTTCTGGGCAAGCCCCGCTTCCGCGACGAAGCGCGGCTGCGCACCGAACTGCCCGGGGTGGCGACCGGCCTGGCCTGGACGCCGACCGGCGGCGAGGTGCTTTTCGTCGAGGCCAGGGTGATGGAGGGCAAAGATAACTTTATCCTCACCGGCCAACTCGGCGACGTGATGAAGGAATCGGCCCGCATCGCGCTCAGTTACGTGGAGGGGGAACTGGAACTTTTGGGCTTGCCGGAGGATATGCTGGAGGGCCAGAAGGTGCACATGCACGTGCCGGCGGGCGCTATTCCCAAGGATGGCCCCTCGGCGGGCGTGACGCTGGTGACAGCGCTGGTCTCGGCGTTGACCCGGCGAGCCGTGCGCGGCGATGTGGGGATGACCGGCGAAGTGACGCTGCAAGGGCAGGTGCTGCCTGTCGGCGGTATCAAGCGCAAGGTGCTGGCCGCCCACCGGCACGGCCTGAAGACGATCATCCTGCCCCGGGCCAACGAGGTTGACCTGGACGACGTGCCACAGGAGATACGGGACGAGTTATCGTTCGTGTTGGTCGAGCACCTGGACGAGGTGCTGGAGGCGGCCATCACGGCGGAGGTGGAGTTCGAGGCTGTGGCAGAAGAGGCAGTAGGCGGCAACGGACACTCCCAGCCCGCTGCTGTGTTGCTCTCGTAAGCAACCGCCTGCTCAGTGGTCTAAAGAGCCCCAGAGTCTGATACTCTGGGCTCTTTTAACGCAATAGCGCAAAACCCGCCCTGTCGCCCTGAGCGAAGCGAAGGGTCTCTACCATCGTGATAAGGAGATTCTTCGCTACGCTCAGAATGAAGGTCAACCGTCAGGGCGACTCTTGCGGCACTGCTTTTTAACACACAGGGATGCTTCCCTCTTGTGGGTGGGGGATCTTGGTACACTTCCAGAAGAGGATCACAATAAACACAACCTCAAGTAGTATGTCTTTTTGGGGGAACTTTTCCGTCAATTGAAATGCTGCGTCAATCCAGGCGTTGCGCGAGGAGCCAATCCATGAGCCCAGGCTCTGCGTAAGCCGCATCCCAGGAGTTGTGATCAACGCCTGCGTACTCTGTATAGCGCACCCGGCCGCCGTGCCCTTTCAGGCTCTCGACCATCTTCCGCGTTTCTTCCACGGGCACGCTCTCGTCAGCACTGCCATGAAAGGCCCAGACCGGCATCTTTCCGATTTGCTGGGCGATCATCCGATAGGGATCAGGATGGGATAGGAAGGACAGCAGGGCCTGAGGCACGGCGTCTTTGAACTCCTCTGGGATTTCTCTGGGTGGGCGGATGAACCCGCAGATGGGCACGAGCGCCGCGAACTTTGTGGGATACTGGGCGGCCAGTAACCAGGCGCCATTGCCCCCCATGGAAAGACCGGTGAGGTATGTGCGCTGTGCGTCGCCGTTGAACGCTTCCATAACGTCATCCAGGGCTTTTATGGCCTGGTCTGCCATTTCCCCAACCCAGGCCATGTCGGGATAACACTGCGGGAACACGACCACAGCCGGGAATCGCTCCGGCTATCGCATGATCGCCGTCCCTATGCCCACCCCGAGCGGCTTTACAGTGTCATAGCCGACCTCGCCCGCTCCGTGAAGAAACAGGATGACGGGCCATTTCTCACCGGCGTCGTATTGGGGTGGCAGATAAACGTGGTAACGATAGAGGCGCTCTCCTGCGTCTATGGAGCGCGCGTGAAAACCGGGCAAGTGTGTTTGTGTCACGTGTTTCCTTTCTGTTCAATGAGATAGATAGTCCCCCGAGGCCATAAGCGGAAATCCTCTGCCCTACCCGAACTCCACCGCCTGCTGGCGTGTCTCGGCGTCGAGGAACTGGGCCAGGTGCTCGCGGAAGAAGAGTTGTATTGTGCCGGTGGGGCCGTTGCGATGCTTGCGCACCAGGATGTCGGCAATGTGCTGCTTCTCTGTATCGGGGTGGTATAACTCGTCGCGGTAGATGAACATGACGACGTCCGCGTCCTGCTCCAGGGACCCCGATTCTCTCAAGTCTGCCAGCACCGGCTGTTTGTCGCTGCGCTGCTCGACGGCGCGGGAGAGCTGGGAGGCGGCGACTACGGGCAGGTCCAGTTCCCGCGCCAGCCCTTTGAGCGAGCGGGAGATGTAGGAGACCTCCTGTACCCGGTTCTCGGAGCGCACGTCCCCGGTCATCAACTGCAGATAGTCCACGAGGATGAGATCCAGCCCGTGCTCGGCGTGGAGGCGGCGGGCCTTGGTGCGCAGTTGCAGGGCCGAGATGGAGGGGGTGTCGTCAACAAAGAGGGGCAGGTCGGAGAGTTTGCCGGTGGCCTGGACAAAGAGGGGCCATTCCTCCTCCCGCAGGTCGCCTAGCCGCAGCCTCTGGGCGTCAATCCCGGTCTCGGTGGCTACTATACGCTGCACGATCTGCTCGCCCGACATCTCCAGGCTAAAGATGGCGACGTGCTGGCCGTGGCGGGCGGCGTTACGGGCGATGGAGAGGCAGAGGCTGGTCTTGCCAACCGATGGCCTGGCGGCGATGAGGATAAAGTCAGAACGCTGGAGGCCGCCCAGCAGCCGATCCAGGTCAACAAAGCCAGTGGGCACTCCCAAAGGCTCGCCCTGGTGGGCGTAGAGGTACTCGATGCGATCATAGTAGCGGCGGATGATCTCCTGGATGGGGGCCAGGTCACGGGTGATGCGCCGTTGGGAGACGTCAAAGAGTGTCTGCTCGGCCTGGTCAATTGTCTGGTCAATATCCTCGGCTTCCTGGTAGGCCAGTTGTGCGATCTGGCTGGCCGCGCTGATCAGGCGGCGGCGAATGGCGGCCTGTTCGGCGATGTGGCCGTAGGCTTCGACGTGGATGGCACTGGGGACAGCGTTGATGAGGTGGGTAATGTAGGCCGCGCCGCCGGCCTCCGCCAGTTGTCCCTGGCGCTCCAATTCATCGCACAGTGTGACAAAGTCAATCGGCTCACGCCGCTCGTGGAGTGCCAGGATGGCCTCGTAAATCCAGGCGTTTTGCTGGATGTAAAAATCCTCCCCCTTGAGAAAGGGGGATACGCGGAACAATGCCTCTGGGTCAATGAGGAGAGAGCCAAGAACTGCCTCCTCAGCCTCGACGTTGTGGGGAATCATCTTGTCGGGGGTTGCCATTTTTTCCTCTCACGAAATTTGTTGACAGGGTGCTCCGGGGCGAGCGACTTTGGGGTTAGTGTATGGGCAGATCGTCCAGGTCGAGGGTGTTGATAAAGTCGCGGAAGGCGGACAGTTCCTCGGTTCCTACCTCCTCGCCGACGTCTGTTTCGGGGGTGATGCCGGCCTGTGCCATGACATTTTCCTCAACAAAGATAGGGACGTTGGCGCGCACGGCCAGGGCTATAGCGTCGGAGGGCCGCGAGTCGATTTTTAACTGTCGCCCATCCAGGTTCACAGTGATGCGGGCGTAAAAAGTGTCGTTGCGCAGGTCGCACACGACGATATGGGAGACTTCACCGTCCATCTCGGCGATGACGTTGTTGAGCAGGTCGTGGGTCAGAGGACGGGCGACTTGGACGTTTTGCAGCCGGATGGTGATGGCATCCGCTTCATAGGACCCGATCCATATTGGCAGGTAATGTTCGGTGTTGATGTCTTTGAGGATGATCACACGATCATTTGACGTCAGGCTCACCTGGATACTGTCTATCTTTACCTCAATCATTTTCCGCCTCCTGGTAGGGATTGTACGTTTTAGATTATACCACCGACCTGTGGCACATGGCAAATGGGCCAAGACAGCCGAGATTTAGAGGTCTGAACATCTATCATTGCCCTTCCACGTTCAGGGGTGAGGGCAGAATCACAAAGGTTTCCCCTGTGGCAGCGACCACCCGCTCCAGGGTGGTGGAGTCGTATAGGCCGACTTCGATGACGGCGGGGCCGGTGTACGCTTCGCGGAAGGACATCTCGTGATGGTCGGCGATGATCTCGCCGGGGAGCCAGCCGGGGGTGGGGCGGGTTCCGCTGGCCGGAGGGCCGTCGTGCAACGCGACCAGGTGGCCGTCGGCGGCCAGGACGTGGGTAAAGACGGTATAGTTGGCGCTGGCGGCTCCCTCGAGGGCGCGCCAGTAGAGGGTGATGGGAACGATCCTCTCACCTGCAAGACTCCCCTCCTCGTAGGAGGGGCTGGGGGGCAGGTCGTAGCCGAGGAGTTCGGCCACGTGACCGAAACGGATATGTACCTCGTGAGCCAGTGGCGGTGGTGCAAAGAGATGCTCTCCAGCGGTGATTTCGACGCGACCCAGGATGACGCGGCGGTCTCCTAGTTCGATGGTGAGGCTGGCGGGGCCGTCGGCGGCAGTGGGGGGGATGGTGAGGCTGTGGTGTTCCAGCACGACCTCGCCAGGCTGCCAGAGATCGGTGGGGTAACGGCCTCCAGCCGGAGCATCATCCACGGTGACCAGGGTGCTGCCTGCCTGGCTGAGGGTCAGGGTCGGGCGCAGGTCAGGTAGGGGCGTGGTAATCGCTGGGGGCGCGGTTACCGCGCCCCTACTGCGCCAACGCAGGGTGACGTGGAGGGATTGGCCGGGGGCGGCGGTCTGGCGGTCGAGTGCGGCGGCCTCCAGCAGCAGATTATCGGCCAGGGCGGCTGGTTCGGGCAGTGGCGGCAGGTCAAGAGCCACGCTGTAGGGGTCATCGCGCAGGCCACGGGCGGGTGACAGAGTCACGCTGCCGACGTCGTAGGACTGCCCCTGGGGGTTGCCCGCCACGTCCAGCAGGTCCAGGGGGCGGACGTTTCCCTCGGCGTCGGTGGTATAGACGCCGAGGGAGAGGGTGTAGGTGAGAGGTGGGATGCCTGGCACCAGGGGCAGGACGTGATAGGTGGTGGCCTGCTCTCCGCTGGGCCAGTGGTCGGTGGGCAGGGCCGCGTCATTGAGCAGCCAGTCGTCGCTGGCTGAGAGTTCCCAGCCGTCCAGGTCACGCAACCGCAGGTTGACCCGTAGGGGCGTGGTTACCACGCCCGTACAGTGCCAATGCAGCGCCACCGTGACGGCGGTATCGGCGGGTGGGTTCTGTTCCACCCAGGCAGCGGTCAGGCGCAGGGGGGCAAAGTGTCCCCCCAGGCTCTCCTCTATCTCCTCCAAGGGGGGGGAGGAAGGGGGACTGTCCAATTCATAGAGACGCACGAGGAGCCCCTTGAAGGAGTGGCGCTCGATCAGGCTGCCAGTGGATTCTAGCGCAAAGGGGAGGAGGTTCCGGCGATCTCGATTGTCACGTGGATAATCCACCAGAAAGACGCGCCTGGCAGTAGCGGTCTGGGCCGCCAGAGTTTCCCAGGTGGCGGCCTCGGCGCCTGGGTTGGGGCGGATGATAGTCGCCGGGCCGTGGTAGGCATAGTCCAGTGACCAATCCTGCCACGGGGTGACGATCAGGTCAGCGGCGGTGGTCTCGGCCTCCAGCCAGGCAGCCAACCCGCGCACGTCGTCCTTGGCGAAAGCCGGGTCGAAAAAGTAGGATCTCAGCCCCAGGAGGGAGATCAAGAGCAGGGTGAGCAATGAACAATGACCAATGACCAATGAACAATGACCAGGTTTGGGCTTTGGGGTTTGGGCTTTGGAATTTGGATGGATGGCGTAGGCGGCCAGAAGGGTCAGGCCAGGGGCGTAGAGCGCGATGTAACGGGGATGAGAGAAGGGACGCACGCTCCAGACAAGGAGAGCAGAGCCCAGCGGGATGAGCCAGTGGGCCATCAGTCGAGCGGCAGGCCGGCGGGTGGCCGGTCGGATGAGCCGGAGGAGCAGTGACACAGTCAGGAGCAAGAGGGTGAGGCTGGCCAAGAGCCGCACTTTGGGGCTGCCTACGGCGCTGGCGAGACCTGTTAGATGAAAGACCCAGACCTGGCTCAACAGATAGTCCAAGGGGACAGATTCTGTGAACCCCTGGCCTCTCTGAATCCGGGCTTGAACGGCTGGCCAGTGGGTGAGGACTGCGATCAGCCAGGGCAGGCTGGCGAGGCCCACCAGGAGTTGCGTGGTCCACCAGTGGCGCAGGTCAGTCCACCGCCGCTCTCTCCAAAAAGTCAAGAGTGACCAACCTCCCGCGTAGGCCACAACGAAGAGGATCATATAGTGCAGATGGAGTCCGATCACCTCGACGATGCCCAGGAAAAGCCACATGGTGCGGCGGTGAGGGCCGGGCTTGTGGGTCAGTTCGTGAGTGATGGCCAGCAAAGCCAGGTAGATCAGGGGGAGCAGGGCGTAAACGCGGGCCTCCTGGGCGTAGATGACAGATAGGGGGGAGAGGGCGGTGATCAAGGCAGCGACCCGGGCGGTGGGCTGGCCCAGCCAGCGACGGGCGATTGTGTAGATGGCCGCCATCTGCAGGAGGCTGGCCAGCGCCGAGAAGAAGCGGACACTAAAGATGCTGGTACCTGCCAGCGTTACCCACCCTTTGAGCAGAAAGAAGTAAAGGGGGGGATGGATGTTGGCCGCCCGGTTGGCGATGATCTCGGCCAGACTGGAGGTGGCCAGATGCAGGCTGATTCCTTCGTCCACCCAGATACTCTGTCCATTCAGGCGGTAGAGGCGCAGGGCGAAGGCGAGAAGTGACAAATGACAAGTGACAAATGACAAACCCTTGTGTTTGGTATTTGATATTTGGGATTTGGTCATTGGATTTCTACTGTAATGGCAGGCAGTACAAGTTTCTGTTCGGGCAGCGCTGTGCCGGTATGATCTAACACTGGCAAGCGTTCCAGGGTGTCAGGGTCGTATATTCCGACGGCCACTTTATAGTGGCCTGTGCTCAATCCGCTGGTGTCCACGACAACTGTGTCAGTGATGATTTCGTCCTTGTCCCACCAGGACGTCAGATACGTCCAGTCACGTGGCATGCTATCATACTGAGCCACGATTGTGCCATCGTCCAGGGAGGATAGGTGAACAAAAATCTTATAGTTTCGATCCATCCGGCGCACGGCCTGCCAGTAAAAGGTGAGATTCAGGTGTGTTGTTGTCTGTTCTACATCGTAGCCGATGAGACGAATCTGGTCGCCGAAAATAACGTTTGTTTCTGTGGAGACCTGGGGATGGACATATTGGCGGGGTAGGGCTTGCACCTCTATGGAGCCGAGGTTTGCGGCCTGGCCCACTGCCTGAGAGGTCACTGGATTGATGATCTCTACAATAACCTGGTAGTGGCCCGCCGGTAGGAATGGGTCAATCTGGTTGGAAAAGTGGGATGTGAATAGGGTTCCCGCTGGCCACTGGGACGTGGGCCATGCGGGGCCAAGTTCCACGTCGTATGTGGTAGCCGCTTTGCCGGTAGAGTTACGTAGAGTCACCCGGTAGTGATATTCACAAGGAGGGGTCTCCAGCGCCGCCCAGTGCAGATCAAATTGTAGCCACGAAGCCTGGGAGACGATGGGCGGCAAAGGATTGTCGGTCTCAACCAGTCCCAGTTCCTCGGTAAGGCGAACCGAGACATGATAGTCTTGGCCGAGTGTGGGACGGGTGCGGTATGCGACCAGACTTTTATCGTCGTAGACAGGGTCCACGACAACAAAGGACTGCCAGGAGGCGAGCAGCGTGGGGGATATCATGTCGCGATGGAAGACGACATAGTTGATCCGCTCTGCGGCGAGGGCTTCCAGTTGGCGCGAGACGTCAGGGAAGGGCAGTGTGAAGGGGCCTTTATGGCCAGGAACACTGTATTGCCAGAGCAGCGAGAGCAACTCGTTGCTTTCGATAAAATCGTAGGCGTGAGGCGGCGTGCGCGAGATGTGGCCATCCAGCAGCGGTCGCCCGTGGATGGTCTGATAATACATGCTAATCTTGGCGGGTTGCCGTCCCAGCGGTATCTCCAGAATAGCGAACTCGTCCGGTTCCTGTGCCAATTCAAGGTAAAAGTGGGGAACTGACACACAAGTACTGGGGAAGGGAACAGGGCAATACTCGAAAGCGGTCAGGATCAATATACTCGCAGTAACTAGATACACCTGGCGTTGTGATTTGAGTCTCCGAAGGAGAGCAAGGCAGCCCCAGGCCGCCAGCAATGACCAGCAGAGGGTAAGCAGTATGTTGACTCGTCCCGCGTGGCGGATAAGCCGGATCAAGGGGACGCCCCAGGGTAGGGGATGTGAGAAAAGGGGCTGACCGAGCACTCGGGGGCGTGGTCCCAGGGCCAGAATGAACAAGATGATACTTGTTATCCACCAAAAGCGACTTTGCCGCCCACCACGCCAGGCACCTATGCATACCAGAGCCAGAACTGAGTAGCCGATGAAAGCAGGAGATTTCCAGAGTCCAGGATAGAAGCGCTCATAGATGTTGTTGACCGATGGTCCCAGCAAGGGATGGTAATTGCTGGGGGTGAAAAAAGCCAGGAGGTCAGTGCCGGCATAACGTTCCTGGTGGGCGATAAAATAGCCGGAGGTATCGTTGGTGAATTGCTCGCGCAACAGGGGCCACAAAAAAGGGAGTGTCAAAATGGCAAAGGCCAGCGACGAGACTAGCAGAATCTGCAAGACTAGCCGACTTTTCCATCTATTCTCTGTGAGCAGCAGGTAGAGAGCACGACATGTTCCTAGGGAGAGAGACAAGACCAGGAGGTGCCACCCCGAGAGAGCGGTGAGCCACAGCCAGAAGGCGGCCGCCAGTCCGGCCTTGACCTTTTTCTGGGTAATTGCCTTTTCCAATGAAAGCAAAAATAGCGGGATCCACTGTACCGTGTTGAGGATGGGATGCGAACTTTCGGCGACGTGGTAAGGACTGAAGGCAAATATAAAGCCAGCGATAAACGCAGCGGGGCGGGATTTGGTGAGGTGATGGGCAAGCAGATAGAGGGTAAAGGCCGAGAGTGGATAGGTCATCAGGATGGTCAGATTGTGTGCCGGAAGATCACCAATCAGATGTCGCAGGAGCAACCACGTAGCAGTATTTGTGTGGCTGAAACTGTGGTAGACCACACTGGCTCCTTGTGGATAGAACAGGTATCGCGTGTGGTAGAAAGGCAACCTCTCCGACAATGCCTTTTGTGTCCACCAGTTGGCCCAGGGATTTAGCCAGGTGTCAATGTTGTCGCCAGGCAGGCAGCGGTCCATTGTGAGTGGGAGGGGGAGGGTGAGAACGAAACCGATCAGGATGTAGAGCGCGAGGATGGCGATGTTGGCTTTGTGTCCACAAATGTGGTGCGCAAAACGTGAAATGAGAGACGTGAGACGTGAGGTGTGAGGTGGGATGTGGGTCATGGGGCTGGCACCGTGATGCTGGTCAGGTGGATGGCGTCGGAGCCGTCGGGGGTGGTGA
>JAXHUO010000057.1:0-29443 GCA_034189605.1 Chloroflexota bacterium | reverse complement strand
CCAAACTATGCCAACCCCGACGTGCTGCTCAAGATTATCGAGGTTCTCTTGCTTTACGTTGAGAAAGGGGCCGAGATCATCCGGTTGGATGCCATCGCTTACCTGTGGAAGCAGATTGGCACGACCTGCATTCATCTGGAAGAGACGCACCAGGTGGTCAAACTCTTCCGTGCCATCTTTGATGCCGTCGCGCCACATGTGATCATTGTCACCGAGACCAACGTGCCGCATCAGGAGAATGTCTCCTACTTTGGCGATGGCATGGACGAGGCCCAGATGGTCTACCAATTCTCTCTGCCCCCTCTGGTTCTCCACGCTTTCCTCTCTGGTAATGCATCCTATCTCTCTAAGTGGGCTGCTAGTCTCTCCACTCCCTCTGATAGCACCACGTTCTTCAACTTCTTGGCCTCTCACGACGGGGTGGGGGTGCGGCCTGCCGAGGGAATCCTTAGCCCATCGGAGGTCCAGCGCCTGGTCGAGCGCACTCTAGCCCACGGTGGCTTCGTCTCCCACAAGACCAACGCCGATGGTACGCAGAGTGTCTACGAACTGAACATTTCATACTTTGATGCTCTCTCTGACCCGGACGGTGCTGAGCCGCTCGGTCTGCAGGCCCGACGCTTCCTGGCTTCCCAGGCTATCATGCTCAGCCTGGCCGGGGTGCCGGGGATCTATGTGCATAGCCTGTTCGGCTCCCGCAGTTACCACGCCGGCGTGGAGCAGACTGGGAGATACCGCTCCATCAATCGAGAAAAGTTCCGGCGCGAGGAACTGGAACGAGAGCTGGCGGATCCGTCCTCATTGCGCCACCAGGTGTTTTACCCCTATCTTCATCTCATCCGCACCCGCGCTGCGCATTCTGTCTTTCACCCCAATGGTGCACAGCAAGTGCTCTCTGACGGCGGACCACTGTTTATACTGGTGCGTACCTCCCCAGACGGCGGCGAAAAGGTACTTTGCATCCACAATGTTTCCAACGCCGCACATCCTTTCAGGGTCAATTTGAGGACACTATCCATTCAGCACGCCGGTGTTTTGCAGGACACCATCGCAGGGACGTCCTATCCGGTGGATGAGGACGATCTTCTGGCGCTCATAGTTGGCCCATACCAGGTGCTGTGGCTTAAAGCGGAAAACCAGAGTCTGTTACAGTAATCATATTCCTGGTGCGAAGCGATATGTGGGCCAGGCTTCCCAGCCTGTCTGAATGGCGAGACTGGGAAGCCTGGCCCATTGGCGTACCAGAAAGCAGCCTCGCCTGAGTGGGCGATAGTACCATTATCCTATTGCGCTGATCTGTCTAATGATGGTACTATAAGACCAAATCTTGGAATTAGGTTTGAATGCAGAGCAATTCAATTAGAAAATGGTTAGAAAAAGAGAATTAGACATTGTCTGAACAGCAATAATCTCGGAGGATGGTTAGAATGGCAGGATGGAGTTGCAGGAAAAGGAGATATGAGTATGCAGAACCAGACCAAAGTCCGTAGAGTAATTGCTCTTCTAGCCCTGTGCACGCTGTTGGCGGTGACGCTGGTGAGCGCGACACCCGCTGTATCACCTTCGGTGCGTGTCATCGTGCAGGGTACCAGCGTTGATGATGCGGCGGCGGCCGTGCGTGCCAATGGTGGCCTCGTCACGGCTGAGGTCAGCATCATCAGCGCAGTGGTGGCCAAAGTGCCCCAGGGGTGTTTATCTCGCCTGGCTGAGACACCCGGTGTGGTCCGCGTGACGTTAGATCGTCCGGTGCAGGCGTCAGGCGGGCGCAGCCGAGTTGATGTGGAGTTCACCAAGGCCGTCGGGGTTCAAGAAGTATGGGACACTGACAACCTGGGCACGGGTGTCACTGTGGCTTTTCTCGACACCGGGATTGACCCCACTTTTACCGACCTGCGCCGGCCGCCCAACGGCCGGGGCAACCGCATCCTGGCTTACTACGATGCGCTATCTGGGCGGTTGTACAATTCACGACGATTGCTCCGGTCGCCCAGGGACCCCAATGGCCACGGCACCCACGTCGCGGGCATCGCGGGCAACAGTGCCTACGAGCGACAGGATGGTGAGTACCGGGGCATCGCGCCCGCAGCCGACCTGGTGGCTGTGCGCGTGCTCGACGAGACGGGTGTGGGCACCTACGCCGATGTGATCGAGGGTATTCAGTGGGTTGTTGACAACAAGGACACGTATAACATCCGCGTGCTCAACATCTCAATGTATGCGACGGTATTTGCGCCCTACTGGGCTGATCCGTTCAACCTGGCGACGATGGCGGCGTGGCAGGCTGGCATCGTGGTGGTCGCCTGCGCCGGCAACGATGGCCCTGCCCCGCTGAGCGTCGGTGTGCCGGGCAACACTCCCTACATCATCACCGTGGGCGCGTTTACCGACAACTATACTCCCGAGGACTTTGGCGACGACTATATCCCACCGTTCTCCGCCACTGGCCCCACGCTGGACGCTTTCGTGAAGCCGGACGTGATCGCGCCGGGGGCGCACGTCATCTCGCTGATGCGACGAAACACCTATCTGAACGGGCAATATCCCGAGAACCGCGTCAATGGTCGCTACTTCCGCATGACAGGCACCTCTATGTCAACTGCTGTGGTCTCCGGCATCGCGGCTCTGATGCTCAGCGAGGACCCTGATCTGACACCCGACGAAGTGAAATACCGGATGGCGATAACCGCACGTCCACAGTTCAGCGAATACAGCGGGGAGGCAGCCTACAGCATATGGGAACAGGGAGCGGGCCGCGTATGGGCTCCAGATGCTGTCTTCACCGACATTGAGGGCGAGGCGAACGAGGGAATGGATCTGGCAGCCGACCTGGCTGGTGAAAAGCCAGAGGATCACTACCAGGGCTGGGCTGTCTATGATCCTGAGACCGAGGAGTTCTGGTTCCACGGCGATGATGGTGACTGGGCTGGCGGTTACAACAGGTGGACAGGCGATTACCACGACTGGGCTGGTGGCTACTCTGGCTGGGCTGGTGGCACGACCAACTGGTCTGGTGACTTTAATGACTGGCTCAGCGGTTACACTGGTTGGACCAATGGCTACAACCCGTGGGCTGGCGGCTACTCTGGCTGGGCTGGCGGCTACTCTGGCTGGGCCGGTGGTTACTCCGGTTGGGCCGGTGGTTATTCCGGCTGGGCCGGTGGTTATTCCGGCTGGGCCGGTGGCTATTCCGGTTGGGCTGGTGGTTACTCCGGCTGGGCTGGCGGCTATTCCGGCTGGGCTGGCAGCACCGGTGACCCGGACTGGGCAGCGGACTTTGCCAATCTGGAAAATGTGCCCTCGGGTGCGGCATCCGTGGGGATCAACAACTGGGTGGGCGACGACTGACCCAGATGCTTGTGTGACGGCAAGCAGGAGACTAGAACAGACGTAGGACAAGTTGCCAACTTGTCCTACGTTTTTTATGTACGACAAGCCGCTAACTCGTCGTATGGCTATTCGAGGTGTGCCAATTGCTGTTCGATGTGCCGCAGGTCGGCTGTGGCTCCCAATCGCTCAAATATCTGTCGAGCCGCGAGCAGTTCTTCGCGAGCTTGCTCCGGCTGGCCCAGTGCCAGCGACAACAATGCACTCCGGTATGTCGTTCGCCCAACTTCTATCTGTGAACCGGTGGCGTGAAAGATGGCGGCACTATGCTTCAGGTGACGGCGGGCAGTCACCAGGTCCCCGTGTGCCTGAGCAATGCGTCCCGCGAGTCGCTCATACCGTCCCCACTCGAGTGATTCGCCCTCGTCTGCACAGGTCGCCTCTCGCAGCAGTTCGTGACCGCGCTTGGCCCATTGCAACGCGGTGTCGGCCTGCCCCTGTTCCAGGTGCAGTCTGCTTTGTAGCATGTAGGCATCGCTCATGTTCAGCATTGCATAGTCGCCAGCCTCTATGTACAAGGGGATAGCGGCGTTCAGATGTTGGGTGCACTCTTCCCAACGCTCTTGCAACAGGTAAAGCCGTCCCAGGTTCATGTGGGCCAGTGCTAGTTGCTGGGGTTGGTCAATACGCTGGGCGATGGCAAAACTGTGCCGCAGGTTCTCCTCTGCTTTGGCCCACTCGCCGCGCTCGGTGTACAGCACACCCAGGTTCGTGTGAGCCAGGGCTAGTCCTTCGACTTCGCCGATGTGCTCGTGTAATTCCAGCACGCGCTCGCAGTCGGCTAATGCGCCATCCCAATCGCCAATGATCCGTTTGAGGATGCCTAGATTGTTCAGAGAACGCGCGTAGCCGACGATGTCCCCCATCCGTTCGCGCAACCCCAGGGCGCGCTCGACGCACTCTGCTGCCTCATCCCATTCGCCGCGATTGTAGTGTACAGCGCCCAACCGGTTGAGGATGGACGACAACACGTCGTAATGCTCAGCAGTGCCAATCAGGCTCAGTCCCTGTTCCAGCCATTCTTGCGCCACGGCCAGGTCACCCTGGCGCAGGCTGAGCCAACTCAACTCCGAGTAAATCCGTGCCTGCAACTCGGGGAGCGGGGCACTGGTGTGGCCGATTTGTTCCAGCCCTTGGTAGAGCCAATCTTCCGCCTTCTTCAGGTCACCGCGCTTGTCCCACACCTGTCCTAGTCTGAGCATAGCCTGAGCGCGATCTCCCGGAGCAACTGCATCTCCCTCTTCCAACGCGGCCTGGTAGCAAGCGGTGGCTTCTTCATACTCGCCGATGTGTTGTTCAACCTGTCCCAACCCGACGGCCGCTTGCCAGCGCTCGACATGGTAGTTGCCCAGGTGTTGCGAGTTTTGCAGCGCCCGGCTATAGTATTCGATGGCCTCGCGATTGGCAAAACGCTCACGAGCGCGGTCACCTGCCAACAGGGCATAGCGCATAGCCTTGTCACGTACGTGGGCGCGGTAATAGTGCAAGGCCAGCACTTCGGCTTGATTGTTCAGGTCGTCGGCGTAGAGACCTTCGATGCACTCGGCCACGGTGCGGTGCAGCCCAGGGCGCTGGCTGCGCAGCAGACTGTTGTAGACTGTCTCCTGAGTGAGGATGTGGCGGAAAGCGTAAACCTGTTCGCCAGCCTGGGGTCGTTCCACCAGCAATCCCAGGTCCGTGAGCCGTTCCAGCGGCGGCAGCACGCTGGCAGTGCCATGGAGCCGGCGCTCGACCTCTTCCAACAGGGGAGCGGCGAACTGCAGGCCGATGACGGCGGCGTCGCGGAGTACGTGTTGCAGGTCTTCTGGCAGCCGATCCACGCGCGCCATCATCAGCCCGCGCAAAGTGGTAGGGATCTCCAGGGTCTGTAACGCCACATTCGAGGCCACCTGCCACTGGCCGTCTCCCAGCGTCAGTATTTCCTTTTCAATCAACACACGCACGAATTCTTCAATGTACAACGGGTTGCCCTCGGCACGGGTCAGAATAGTGTTGATTAGTGGTTCCGGCAGGTCGTTCAAGTTGACTAGATGGCCCAGTAGGCTCCGGCCGTGCTCTGGTGAGAGGGGTTTCAACTTCAGGGAGAGGGCCAAAGGCGCGGCCAGAGATTTATCCGTTGGGAGAAGGGCAAGGTCCAAGGGTGCTTCTGGTTGGGGGCGCGTGATGATGCACAAGAGCACAGGGGCCTCGTGGATGAGGTTGACCAGCGATTGTAACATGTCCCGCGAGAGATCATCAGCCCAGTGAAAGTCATCCAAGATCAGTATAACTGGCCGTCGGTGAGCCTCGCCTAACAACCACTCGCGCAGCGCCAGGGTCGTCAACTGCTTGATGCGCTCAGGTTCCAGGTAGCGCAAGGCGACCTGTTCCTCTGGCGCAAGTGTCAGCCCCAGCATCTGCCGCAAGAATGGGCGCAGGGCAGGTGATACCTGGGAGTCCCACGCGACGTCAGGCGGGTAGGTGCGCTGTGCGTCTTGTAGCAATGAGCGAAAGATGCCGTAGCCCACACCTTGGGCGTATGGCAGTCCATGCCCCTGCCAGATTGCCACCTGATCAGGTTTGATGGTTGAGAGCCACTCGGTGACTAGGCGCGATTTGCCCATGCCGGCCTCGCCCTGGATCATCATCATCCGGCCATACTGGTCGTCGAGGAAGGCGGCCAACAAGGCGCATGACTGTTCCAGTTCGGCGTCGCGCCCCAGGAGGATGGCTGTGACGCCGGTCACACCCCGCGTTGGCAGTGGCTCAGAGCGGTCTCCTATCATTTCATACACGGCCACAGGTTGGGCGAACCCTTTGACCCGGGCTGTGCCCAGCGCCTGAAAGTTAAAGAGCGCGTGCGTCTGGTGGTAGACGCGGGAACTGACCAGGATGTGGTCGGGCCGGGCCAGCGCCTCTAATCGCGCTGCCAGGTTGACCGTCTCTCCGATGACGGTATAGGCCGCCTGCTCCTGGGTGCCGATGATGCCTGCGACCACCGGACCGCTGTGGATGCCGATGCGGGTTTGCAAGGGAGCGCCTAGTTGGGCACGGGCGATGGGTTCGAACTCGACGGCGGCCCTTTGCATATCCAACGCGGCGCGGACGGCTAATTCGGGGTCGTTTTCGTGGGCGATGGGTGCGCCAAAGACCGCCATCAGCCCATCGCCGGTGAATTTGTCTACGACGCCATCATAGCGGTGGACACACTCCACCAGGCGGCCCATCAGGTCATTGATCAGGCCAAAGACCGACTCCGCGTCCAGCGAAGCCGAGAGGTGGGTAAAGTTCACCGCGTCGGCAAAGAGCACCGCCACCTCGCGGCGTTCACCGCGCAGTCGCTCTTGATCGTGCAGGATGCCCTCAGCAACGACGGGGGAGATGTAGTGGCGCAGACGGCGCACTGCTTCCCGGGCTGCAGCCAGTTCCTGCTGGATGTCCGCCTCGCCCGCCGCACGGGATGTAGTGCCGCCACTGATGAGAGCAGCGCCGCAGGTGGTGCAATGGGATGCAGTATCAGAATTGAGCGCTCTGCATTGAGGACAACGCATTGGAACTCCGCTTCTCAGGCATTAATTAAGATATTTTAGCACACTCTGCGCGTAGCGCCAATTCGCTGATCGGCTCAATGTCTAGGAATTTATGTGCGGGGTGCTTCCCGATCTTTCTCTCCGATGCGGTGAGGGCCTGTGCTCCCGATGTAGAAATACAGCGTGAGTAAGGTCAAGATGATCAGGATGGCCAATCCCTATTGTTGTGTTGTCGAGGGGCGGAGAAGGGCAGTAGTGGCTGGATAAAGAGCGACCGCGCCCCGGGGGTGGGGCGCGGTCGCGACGGACGTTGGGGCGTGAAAGCGGTCAATCCGACGCTGCGGGGTAGAAGGCGACGCCGACACTACCCGGTCCGGTGTGTGTACCGATGACGGGGCTGACCATGGTGCGGTAGACCGTGGAGATGCCGAACCGTTCTTTTATCTGTTCAGCAACAGCGTCTCTTTCATCGGGACTGTCCGCGTCAAACACGGATGCCTCTGCCACTGGCCGCCCACCTAGCCGCTCCTCCGCGACGTCCAACATCTGTGCAATGGCCTTGCGCTTGGTGCGTGGCTGGGCCAGAGGTTCGATGTGGCCGCCCTCCAGGTGCAGCAGCGGCTTGATCCTCAGCGCCGTTCCCAGGAATCGTTGAGCCCCGCCGATGCGCCCGCCTCGGTGGAGGTACTCTAATGTATCCACGGCGAACAGAACGTGCGATCTGCTCTGCGTCTTCTCGGCCGTGGCGATGACCTCTTCCAGCGAGCCTCCTGCCGCGGCCACGCGGGCCGCCGCCAGGGCGACAAAACCCTGCCCCATTGAGGTGAAGAGCGAATCTATGATCGTGATGTTGAGTTTAGGCAACTGTGCTTTGGCCGCCTCGGCCGAGGCGACGGTGCCGCTGAGCCCGGATGAGATGTAGGTGCCCACGATAGTGTCGGTGTCGTTCTCGGCGGCGACACGGCGGAAAAAGTCTATGAATTCTCCGGCCGAGGGTTGAGATGTGGTGGGAAGGGTCTTGGCCTCCCGCAGGCGGCGGTAGAACGTCGGCGGGTCTATGTCCACCCCATCCCGAAAACGTTCGTCGCCCCAGATGACCCAAAGAGGGATTATTGGGATGTTTAAATCATCCAGGGCTTCCTCCGGAATATAGGCCGTGCTGTCCGTTACCACTGCGATCTTGTGGTTGCTCATATATCTCCTTTCGCATGATGAGAATACCATAATATAAAACACCCTACCCGCGGGTAGGGTGCGCTCGTAAGGGGATCAAGAGGGTAGGTAGATGGGGGAATGGTGAGACAGGGAAACAAGGGGCAATGGTTGCCCCTGTCTATTCTTGTATTCTGGTTTCGTTGTTTGCTTCTGCTAGGGAGCCTTTACCACTGTGCCACAGTAAGGACACTCGGCGGTGTGGGCGTCGTGCCACTCGACTTCGTCGGGGACGAGTGGTGCGCCGCAGCCGGTACACTGAGTGGGCAGTATGCCTTGCTGCTTGGGTCTCCCTGCCATGATGTGCTGTCTCAATTCTTCCAATGAGAGGCCTATCTCGCCTAATCCTTCCTCGACGGCGCGCTCCAGTTCGTTGGCCGCGGCATGATGCTCCTTGTTGCGCAGCGCCTCTGTCATACGGGCCAGAAAGTGGGGCACGCGGCCGATGCGACCGCTATGGATGAAGAGCAGTAAGGCTTGTTTCGCTTGCTTCACTGCTGCACCGGCATTGTCAGCGGCGAGATGCGCGCGAGCCGCCTGTATCATCAGGTCTGCGGCACGGACGAGCATCCCACGTTGCTTGGCTCCTTCGGACAATCGTTCAAAGATTCGGGCTGCTTCCGCGAACTGCCCGCCCGCCATCAGGCGGTTGGCGCGGGCCAGTGCCTGGCGCCCCCTGGACGGCAGCGGGCGGCGAGGCGGTGGAGCCCCTGGAGGGCGTGGGGGGCGCGGTGGACGTCGGCGGAACAATGGTGGGCGTCGAACAGGTCGTCTGCGAAACATGACAAACTCCTCCTACTTCCTGTCTCTTGCCCCTACGGCTCGGGGGGAAACAACAGAGCGTTGATCGCGATGGCTGCAATACCGGCGATGGTGGTGCGCAGTCCGTAACCGATGAGACTGCGCCTGGATATTTTCCCCAGAAACATCCCTAGTCCAAACAGGCTGATCAGTGCCAGCGCCGTAGAAAGGGCGTAACTGATCAGGATGTCGCCAATAAGCGGCGTGAAAAAAAAGGGGGTGAGCACAATCATGGAAGCAACGAGAGGCGACAGGCCGTCCACCAACGAAACGACGACCACTGCCACACGCGAGGCCCGACCGATCTTTGTCTCGCTCAAGTCAGTGAGCGATATTTTCTCCAATTCAGCCAACTCGCGCCCGCGCTCGGCGGACTCGGCCAGGTAGGCTCCCCACAGCCCCGAAACCCCTATGGAGATAGAGGTGGCGATGCCGACGCGGATCACAATACTGGCGTCGTCCACTTTGCCCAGGTAGTTGCCTATCACTATGCCGATCATGGTCAACACGCCATCAAAGGCATTGTTCGCCAAAGCGCGGCGAGCGATCTTTGAGAAACCGGCAATACGTTCATACTCGCGTACGTCTTCTACGCTCTGGGCTAGACGTCCGCGTGGTCTATCCAAATCTCCCACGGCTAATCTTGCGGCGTGATGACGTCCTCAATGAGGACCCTACCGGCTGCCACCTCGTCAATGGAGTGGATCGCGCCGCCGTTCTCCTCGATGACGCTGGCGATTTCCTCGTAGCGCAAGTCGTGCCCTTCGATGGTGATCTTGGCGTTTTCTACGCGGCGATCAATCTCGTAGATTGAAATGTTGGCCCCGTCCACTCCCTCCAATTCGGCCAGCAGTTGCACCAGTTCCACGATGCTGGGTTCCAAGGGTTTCAACACATCCAGCACCAATCGTCTCAGGTTTCCCATATCTCCTTATCTCCTAATTCTACTTCTCTGACGGTATAAACGCCCGCGCAAAGATCAGATAGCCAGTGTGCGCTATCATGCGGTCCATCGGCCGCAGGCGGGCGGACACCGCCTTGTACGGCCGGAGCACTAGTTCTTCTACTTCGATCAGATCAAAGTTAGCCTCCTCCAGCGCACTGATCATACGGCTGACTTGATTGGTGGTGGGCAGGATGCAGCCAAAGGAGCCGCCATTGACCAGGGCCGCGTGAGCCTGCGTTAGATAGTCCCAAGGGTTAGGCAGGTCCAGGAACAGCGCGTCGGCCCCTTGTTCATCGAAGCCCTCAACGATGTCACGCAGTTTGAACTCTACGAATTTGGCCAACCCAAGTTGCTCCAGGTTCCTGCGGGCCAGATTTTGCATCTCCGGCCGGGTTTCGTAAGAGTAAACATGGCCGGTGGGACCAACCGCCTGAGCAAAGACCAGTGTGAGACCACCACTGCCGGTGCCGGCCTCGACGACGTGGCACCCCGGGGCAATGCTCATTCTCATCAGGATGTACCCTGCGTCTTTGGGGTAGATGATCTGGGTGGTGCGCTTGAGATTGCGCACGATGTCGTCGGTGGATGGCCGAAGTAGCAGCAACGGATATCCCAGGTGGGTGGGTACCCGCGTCCCCCAGGGGATCCCGATCAGGTCGTCGTGGGCCATCATCCCACGGTGGGTGTGGAATTGGGAGCCTGGCTCTAGCCGGATGATGAACGATTTGCGATCGCGACCGACTAACAGGGCTAGATCGTCAGGTTGTGCAGTTTGTACGGCTCTCTCAGCGATCAAGTTATCCCCAACACACTGGCGGTTATCAGCCAGCGGCTACTTGCTAACGGCAGAATCTCACAGGCGTTTATGTAATTATAGCGCACTCTGACCGCAGCGCAACTTTTGCTTTGTCGAAAAGCACATTGGCGTTTTGCCGGATGGCCCCAATGGGCTGTACAAGTGTGCAATTTCGCAGTTTGACTTGAAAGCAGGATAGTGGTACACTAGTAGAACATTGTTGGTACGCTGTTTATATCCTGGCTGGCCGTTTCGGTTTGCCGGTGAAGCGGAAGGGAGGATCACCGAATGGCAGAAGATAAGAAAACAGTTATCTGCGTTGAAGACGAGCCCGAGATGATTGACCTGGTCAAACTGATCCTTGGGCGCAAGGGGTTTAATCTCGTCGGCGCTGTCGGCGGTCGTGAGGGCATAGAGGCAGTGCGCAAACTCAAGCCCGACCTGGTGCTGCTGGACCTGATGATGCCGGATATGGATGGCTGGGAGGTCTACCAGCAGATGAAGGCGGACGAGGAATTGAAAGATATCCCAGTCATTGTCGTCACCGCCAAGGCGCAGAGTATTGACAAGGTGCTAGGACTCCACATTGCTAAGGTGGATGACTATGTGACCAAGCCGTTCGGCCCGCAGGAACTGCTGCAAAGCGTGAACAAGGTATTGGGAATCGAGACCTGAGTCTGGCGATTCGCAGGTCGCTTTCAGAGATATCAATCCTCAATAACTGAGTACATCACTCTTGGCAGATGGTGGCTGAGTGGTGTTGTCTCGGGTGTTTAGGGACTGTTCTGGCGGGTTCGATGGGCGGTGGTGACGGTGCGATTCCGAAGCCATCGTCGCTTGATTCATAGAACAAAGCAGGAGGTGGGTGGTGGAACTTGTGGTAGTGCAGATTGAGAAGCCAGAGGTCGTAAATGTCATCCTGGGTCAATCGCACTTTGTCAAGACGGTAGAGGACCTGCACGAGACGCTGGTGGGTGCTGTGCCGGGCATCAAGTTCGGCCTGGCCTTTTGTGAATCTTCGGGTCCGGCATTAGTGCGCGCTAGTGGTACCGACGGTGAGTTAGTCGAATTGGCAAAGCGGAACGCGCTGGCGCTGAGCGCGGGGCACAGTTTTATCATCTTTCTGGGTGAAGGTTTCTACCCTGTTAATGTATTGAACGCAGTCAAGATGGTGCCTGAAGTGTGCCATCTCTTCTGCGCCACAGCCAACCCGGTCGAGGTCGTCATGGCCGAGACGGAGCAGGGGCGGGGTGTCCTCGGCGTGGTGGACGGCGTCAGGACGAAGGGTATTGAGACAGAGGAGGACGTCACCCAACGCAAGAACTTGCTCCGCATGATTGGGTACAAGTCATAAGAGCGCGGGCTGACCCCCTCCGCTCGTAACCTTCGCCAGGGTGGCCGAGTGCCTACCCCATTGCTTGAGGCAAAATGGATGCTGGCGCTGCGCTGCAGTTACTCCTCGACGCTCACCGGCTGAAGCGCACATCGCGCACTGGTTGGGTGATGCGCGGTGTGGCCGACGCTGAGAGTGTGGCCGACCACAGTTTTGGTGTGGCTTTCATCTCTCTGATCCTGACCGAGTTGGTAGATCAATCTCTGGACAAGGCCAAAGTGTTGACCATCGCGCTGCTCCACGATTTGCCGGAGAGCGTCGTCAGCGATCTACCTACGCCTGCGGCAGTTCATTTTCCTCCTGGAACCAAGCGGAAGGCGGAGATGGTGGTTCTGAGTGAGTTGCTGCACCGGCTGCCCTGCGCCGAGCAATGGCATGCCTGGTGGCACGAATTCGAGGATGGGACAAGTGTCGAGGGGCGGCTCGTTCGTGATGCCGACCGGCTCGATATGCTCATCCAGGCTCACATCTATGAGCAGACGACGGGCAATCGCTGGCTGGAAGAGTTCTGGCCCATGCCAGAATCTCCGCCTTTTGAGTTTGCTGCCGCACAGTCCTTGTACGAGGAATTGAAGGCGCTGCGTCAGCGATCTATCTAGCATGTGAGGGTCTGTGGTGTCCGACGGACTGAGATCCGATGAAGTGGAGCGCCTGCAGCGCTACGTGCCACCCAGTTGGCGGGAGGAGGGCAGACTATGCCTTACCCCCGAGACTCTGGCGGAGTGTAACTCTCACTTGCAGGCGTTACGGACGGCTGTGTCTACTTATCTCCCGTGGGCTATCCAGGCTGGTGACCGAGGGGGGCAGGTTGGAAGGGGCGAGTTCCGCTACGGCACGGCGCTGTTCGTTGATGTCTCTGGTTTCAGCACGCTGACGGAGCGATTCTCCCGAGAGTGTGGCCACGAGGGGGCTGAAGAAGTCACTTTTATTGTCAATCACTTCCTCGATGGGGTAAATGTCATCGCTATGCAATATGGTGGTGACTTGTTAAAGTTCGCGGGTGATGCATGCCTCAGTTTCTACGAGGGGCCCGATCACGCCGCTCGTGCCTGTCGTGCTGCCTGGGAGATGCAGCAGACAGTACGCGAGCGGTTTACCAGTGTGGAGACGTCGCTGGGGCGTTTTGCGCTTCAGGTGTCGGTCGGGTTGGGCAGCGGGTGGGTCTTTACGGCCAGCCTGGGTACTCCTGACAACGCTGAGTATGTGGTGATGGGGCCAGCGCTGGCGGCGATGGGCCGGGCAGAACAGTTGGCTCAGGCCGGGCAGGTTTTCGTAGACCGCGTTACGTGCGAGTTAGCAGGCGAAACGATCACCGGTATTCCCAGAGTGGCAGAAGGGTTCTTTGAATTACGCCAGGCTAGGCCCTGTTCCAGCGCGATGGATCACCCACGGGTGTGCCCTTCGCCACCGAATGGGTCACCCTACACAGCGCTGCGCTCTCTGTTGACGCAGATTGATGCTCTCGTTCCCTACTTGCCGCCTGGTTTGCTGGACAAGTTAGTTCCTTCACCCGAAGGAACCGGCAGTATTGAGAGCGATCATCGGTGGGTGACCACCCTCTTCGCCGACTTGCGGGGTGCCAACGGCCTGGTCGAAGCGTTGGGCCCCGAGCGGGAGGACTTGCTCACCGAGGTACTCAATCGTCAATTCCTGGCAATGCGCGGGGTGGTGGAGCGGTATGAGGGAGTCCTGCATAAAGTCGGGGCTGGCCCAACGGGACCGCATCTGTTCATCACGTTTGGCGCGCCCAAGAGTCACCCTGATGACCCTGAGCGGGCGATACGCGCGGGGTTAGATATGCAGGAATCGTTGGCAGATGTCAACCGGGAGGTGGAGACACTGGTCGGTGACACGAGTGGTGTGCAGTTCCCCCTCTTTCGGCAAGCCATCGGCGTCACCACTGGTTTCGTCTTTGCTGGCAGTGTCGGCTCGGCAGAGCGACGGGAGTATACCGTGATGGGCGATGTGGTCAACCTGGCCTGCCGGCTAATGACTGCCGCTGCCGAGGGAGAGTTATTGGCTGCTGATTCCACGGTGCGTTACCTGGGCGAGCGGTTCGAGTATCGCCTCCGACCGGCTATTCGGGTGAAGGGCAAGCATGAGCCAGTATCCTATGCGCAGGTGACCGGGTTGGTGCAATTGCCCCCGCTGCTGGAGGTGGCCAAAGGCTCACTCGTGGGCCGATGGGCTGAGTTAGACGTGGCGCAGGTCTTACTCAGTGGCGTGACCCAGGGGGCCGGAGGTGTGCTGGTAGTAAGTGGCGAGGCCGGGATGGGCAAAAGCCGTCTGGCCCAGGAAATTGCGCAGCAAGCACAGAAATACAGGATGCGTGTGCTCGCTGGGGCGTGCCTTTCCTATGGAGGCGATATCCCCTACCTGCCGTGGACCGACGTAATGCGTGCGCTGTTGAGAGTCTCCGCAACGGAACACTCGGTGCAGTTACAGCAGTTGGCGCGCGGATTGACGGCGGGCGGGATGGCTGGGTGGGAACCGCTGGTCGCCGAACTCTTGGAGTTGGAGACGGAAGAGACAGAACTGACGGCTTCGCTGGACCCCCGGCTGCGGCAACAGCGACTGTTCGACATCGTGCTTCAACTGATTCGTTATTATGCTCGGGCGCAGCCGCTTCTGCTAGTGGTCGAAGATGTTCATTGGGCAGACCCCACCTCGCTGGAGTTGCTGGACTATGTGGCTCGCAACGTGGCCTCCTGCTCGGCGGTGTTGATGATTTTGCACCGGCCGAGGGAGTGGTTAGATGGCCGCTGGCAAAAGTTTACTCACGCAACCGAAATAATGTTGCGGGAATTGCCTGATAATGCCATTCAGGCATTGGTCGCTGACATCTTGGGTGGAGGAAATGTGCCGGAGCGGCTGGTTGATCTGGTGTTGCACAAGGCGCAGGGTAACCCATTCTTCACCGAAGAGGTGCTGCGGGCGTTGATTGATGCCGAGGTGCTGAGGCGCGACGATGAGCGTTGGCAGTTGGCCGCCGACCCAGACCGGGCCGGCGTTCCCGACACCATCCACGGTGTCATCCAGAGTCGCATAGACCGTCTGGAGGAGACCGAGCGGCGAGTGCTCCAGGTTGCTTCGGTTATCGGGCGAACATTCGGCGTGCAGGTGCTGGATGGCGTATATCCCTACGACGACCTCGATGGCACGTTGCCACGGTGTTTGGGTCGGCTGGGGACAGTCGGTTTGGTACTGTTGGAAGTGCCTGAGCCAGAACCGATCTACATGTTCAGGCACGCGCTGACGCAGGACGTGGCCTATGAGAGTCTCTCCTATGCGCGACGGCGCGAGTTGCACCGCCGCGTGGGTGAGTTCATCGAAGTGCAGGGGGGAGAGACATTGAACGAGCGTCCGGGTTTCCTGGCCCACCACTTTTTCCAGGGGCGAGCCTGGCACAAGGCGCTGCACTACTCGCTGGCGGCTGGTCGGAAGGCGCAACGAGAGTACGCCAACGAGGTGGCTGTCGCTCACTTTGAACGATCGCTGCAATCAGCGGCAGAACTGGACGAACCTCCCAGAGAGGAGCGCTTGGAGGCTTACGAGGCGCTGGGTGAGGTGCTGACCATTGCCGGCCGCTACGACGAGGCGTTGAGCAGCCTGGATGCGGCGCGGGCACTGATTGAGGCAGGGCCGCCAGCGGCGGAGCGTGAACGCCGGCTGGCTGCGTTGTACCGCAGGATGGCGGAGGCTTACGAGCCCAGGGGAGACTATGAGGCGGCCCTTGAGTGGTTGAAGCGGGGGCTGAGTGTAATAGGCATCACGGATGCTGTGGAGGGTGCGCGACTGTATCGAATGGGCGCTGGCGTGTTTCACCGGCAAGGGGAGAACGAACTTGCCAGTGAGTGGTGCGAGAAAAGTCTGGAGATTGCTGAGCGGCTGGGAGACGAGGAGGCATTAGCGAGAGGAAACTCTACGCTGGGCGCGATCTTGCATCGTCGCGGCAACGTGGATGCTGTTATTGCCCATTGTCAACGTAGTCTGGAGATATACCAGGCCAGGGGCAACTTGCTGGGCCAGTTCAAGGCACACAACAACCTGGCGATGGCCTACGATGATCAGGATGCCTGGGAATTGGCAGGGCAGCATTATGCTGCTGCGAGGGGCATCGCGGAGAGAGTTGGCTACGCAGAGGGGCAGGCTATGGTAGCCTCCAACCTGGGCGAGATTTATCTGGTGCAGGGTAGGCTGGCCGCCGCGCGAAAGGCGTATCAGACAGCGTTGGAGATCGCAGAGCGGTGGGAAATGGCCTATGGCATGGCGTTGTTGCACAACAACCTGGGAGCGGTCTCTGCGCGGGAAGGTGATTGGGAGCAGGCAAAAGATCACCTGGAGCGCAGTATGGTTATTTTTGAGGAGATCGGTTCTGAGGACTTTTTGGCTGAACTCTATCGCCACAAGGCCGAGGTCGCATTTGGTCAGGATCGGCTTGTTGAGGCGGCTGCGTATGCTGACCGTTCACTCCAGTATGCCCAGGCGCATGGATTGCGACTGGAAGAAGGGCGGGCATGGCTGATGGTCGGCCGTATGCGGCGTGAACTGGGCGCATCTGCTCCGGCAGAGCAATCTTTGGCGCGGGCGTTGGAGATCGCAGATGAGGTGGGGAACCGGTACGAGGCAGCGCTGGCGCGCTTGGAAATGGCGCGGTTACGTGTGCGGCAGGGTAAGGTGGAGGAGGGGATGAATCTGGCCCGACAAGCCGGGCAGGTTTTTGCACAATTGGGTGCACGGTTGGACATGAAGGAAGCGAAGGCCTTGTTGTCCCTGGAGTCTGAATAGTATAGCAAACGTGGGGCGGACAAGGAGGTTACAGATGAAGCACGGGTTGACATTAATATTGGTCGTTGGTGTCGGACTACTCTTGGTGGCGCTTGCGGCCTTGGTCTTGCAGTTGGGGGACACAATGGCCCTGGCTGCCGACCTTGCGACTCCCACAGAGGAAGCCTGTTGTGATCCAGTGGGCGTCGCGGCCTACGAAGCGACCAGCTATTGGCAGGCTACGTCGTCGTCTGCTTGCTATTTCCCCTTTGCTCAGCATAACCCTGAGGGCTGGTCTACCAGGCTGTATTTCCAGAACACATCGCGCTGGAATACGGCGAGTGTCACTATCAGTCTTTACAGTGACGTAGGGAGCGGTGGTGTCCCCAGTGTCACAATGACAGGTATAGTTGTTCCACCGATGGCTCGAGAGGTTTACCCAGTTTCAGATTTGGTGACTGATGTTTTCACTGGGGCGGCTGTTATCGAGTCTGATCAGTCACTGGCGTGCAATGCTGAAATTCTGAACGAGTCGGACCCCGCCACTGACATGATGGCCTACCGGACCCCCTGGGCATGGTGGAGTGAGTTTGTCGCCCCGCAGATACGCAAGGAGGGGGCGGGGGCGTGGAATTCGCGCATCGCCGTCTTTAACTATAGCGGCTCGCCGAGCGATGTACACATCCAATTCTACGACTCGGAAGGCACGGACGTCGGGGGTGTCCAGCAGACGCTGGATGATCACGATACCTGGGTCTATGACTTGCTTGTTGACAGCACGTCGCCTCCACTTGGCTTTGAGGGATGGGCACATATAAGCAGCACGTTGCCCATCGCCGCAGTCGTGCTGAATGAGGCGGACGGCAAGGCTATGGCACTCACTCCCTGGGAGGGTATGCCTTCTTGCGAGGGGATATTGCCCTGGGTCGAGCGGGGTGACTCTCCGCCAACGCAGATCGCTCTGTATAATTTTAGCGACAGCCCGCAGATGACGCGAACGTTAGATTTCCACTGTGCCTGCGATGGGTCGCTGGACAACCGTGAAGTTCATCCATTGGACGCGCGGGAACGGATTGTTCGTCCTTTAGATGACATTTCTCTGCCTGGCGAGTTGTGGAGTGGGGCCGTGCGCTCCACTGGGTCAGATACGGCCGGTATGGTGGCGTTCTCGGATTGGGGGACGGCAGCGGCTGGCTACAGCAGCCTCGAATACTGGGGCGGCTATGAGTTCTTTCTGCCGAACATCATCCGCTACCCTGATAGGCACACTGCTTTCACCCTCTGGTCTACGCTGGGCTCAAACGACATAGTCGTCGAGTTTTATGACATAGAGGGAAATCTCGTGCTTAGCTATATGGAGGTCATTTCCCAGTATGTCAGCCTGCGCTTTGACCAGGCGATGATGCCCGAACTGGGGCCCACTTTCGAGGGCTCAGTTTACATCGGAGCCAACGCGGACATCGCCGTCGTCGTCGAGGAGGTGGTCAAATGCCCGCCGCCGATGGACAGTTACGAGCCTAACGACTTTGACAGTGATGCGTACACCATAACCGCTGGTATTCCTGTTACCTCATTCATCAGTCACTCCGATGATCCCGACTGGTACAAGTTTGAGATTGACACTCCGTCATTGCTAACGATCACGCTCGACCAGTTGCCAGCCGATTATGACCTGGTTCTTTTCACTGATCTGACAGAGCCCAGTCCGGTTCCGGCCAGCCAGGTGATGGGAGAATTGGCCGACAGCGAGAATGTGGATGCAGAAGGGAATCTGGATGCGATTGGCAAGTGGTCGGCCATCGGCAAGTGGTCGGCTATCGGCAAGTGGTCGGCCATCGGCAAGTGGTCGGCCATCGGCAAGTGGTCAGCCATCTCGGCCAACGAGGACGTGCAAGAAGAGGTGGCGCGTACTATTGCCCTCGACACTGGCTGGTACTATGTGCTGGTTTTCTCTGCCCTTGGTGAGTACTCGACGGAACCGTACCGATTGCAGGTGGATGCCGCCTCGCTGGCTGGAGCGGATGCATGTACCTGGTCAGAGACTGGGGCTGTACAGCCTACAGATATCTACATAGGGGCTTCTGTTGGCGCGACTGGCCCGCAGACGCTTATTCTGTACAATAAGACTCGGTTGGATCGGGTCTATGGTGTCGCCGCTGCCAATGCTCTCTCGGATACACTGGGACGGCTGGCCGATCTGGACAGTGTACAGGGATTTGTGATACCGGTGGACACCTACCCTGTTGTCTCCAGTGCCTATGCATCGTGGAACAACCAGTACTGCACGGTCTGGCGGGCTAACGAGGTCGCCGATGTGATCCGGAGCGAGGTCATCAGCCCGACTCTGGCCATCTACCCTGCTATTAAATACGTCGTGCTGGTGGGTGGCGACGAGCAGATCCCCTTCCGCCGCGTGCCCGACCAGACCGCGATTGCCAACGAACGGGCGTATCAGGGCGACCTGGAAGCAGGGTGGGGAGCGCTCTTTGCTGCCTTCAACCAGGGGTATGTTCTCACCGATGATCTCTACGGTACGCTGCCTGGGAAGGGATTGCTGGCACGCGGACGGGTGTTGTGGACTCCAGAGTTGGCCGTTGGACGGTTGGTGGAGACGCCAGCGGAGATTGAGGGATTGATCGAGGATTACATAACAGACGAGACGCTGGCGGCGACGGCATCTTTGGTTACTGGTTACGATTTCTTAACAGATAGCGCCGTTGCCATCCACGACACCTTCGGCGGGCTGAACCTTGGCACAGACACCCTCATCTCCGAGAACTGGAACGCCGATGCTCTGCGGACAGCCTGGCTGAATATGGCCCCTGACTTGTCCTCGGTCAATGCTCACTTTGAGCACTGGCGAGCCATCCCAGCGGATACCACGGGCGGCTATCTGAACAACACCGACATCCTCAATGCCCCGAGTGGGCTCAGCGGCACGTTGGGCTTCTCAATGGGCTGCCACGCCGGACTGAACGTGCCCGACAACGACGTCAGCGACGTATCCACCAGCCCTGACCTCCCGCAAGCGTTGGCCCGCAAAGGCGGCTACTGGGTGGGCAACACTGGCTACGGCTACGGGACAGATGATGCCATTGAGGCGTCGGAAATGCTGATGTGGATGTTCGCCCAAGAGTTGGGGCGAGAGCCGGACGTGCCGGTGGGACTGGCTTTTGTGCGGGCTAAACAGCGGTACGTTGGCAGTCTGCCCAGCGGTGGCTTTAGTCTCTACCACGAGAAGGCGCTCATCGAGGCTGCCTTCTATGGTCTGCCGATGTATCGAGTGACAGTGCCCTCGCCCGGGACACCGGCGAGCGCCGTGAACGCGAGTGTATCGTCACCGCAGGTCACCGGAGTGGCAGACCTGTGGGCGGTGGATGTGACTGTGCAGCCAGAGTTGACACTGCATGACGCCGCCAACGGCAGTTACTACAGCGTCGGTGGCGAGGTGTGGGCCGGGCCTGGCCGGCCAGTCCAGCCCCGGGCTACGGTGCCAGTGACAGGGTCGGCAGGGACCATCGCACACGGGGCGTTGCTCGTGGCTGGCAATTATAGCGTCGAGAGAGAATTCGATCCACTCATCACCCGCCCGATCACTGACGTTGTCTTGCCGGAACCCGGCTTCGACGCCACGGGCTGGTTCCCGGCCAAACTCTTTGTGGTCAATCGCTTCGGTGATCGAGATCGGCTGGTGGTTGTGCCGGGGCAGTACAGGCAACAGGGTGGAATAGAGCGGTTGTACGATGACCTGGAACTAGTAGTTTACTACTCCACGAACAATGATGACTTCCTGCCGCCGGTTATCTGGGACGTGCAGGTAGAGCGGAGCGCCGATACGCTCAACTTTAGGGTCCTCACGTCTGACGATGAAGGAGTATATCGGGTGGTGATTGCCTACGATGATCACTGTGGGCGATGGGAGACGATGGATCTGGTAAGCGATGCTGTGAGCGGTCTGTGGCTGGGTGAACTGGGGGTTCCACTCTATGGGATGAATTACTTTGTTCAGGTGGTAGATGAGGCAGGCAACGTTGCGTTAGGGGCCAACAAAGGGTTGATGTTCGAAGCGCGTCCCAATATGATTTTCCTGCCCGTACTGTTCGTCGAATGGGATTGATGGCAGGTGACAACGTGGCTGGCGGTGTGGAACGAGACACGGGGCGAGCGGCTGCTGGGGCGCGTGTCTCGCTGCGCTAGTTTCCTCTGCCGCCTGCGGGGGCTGACCTTCCGGCGATGCTTGGGCGACGACGAGGGGTTGCTCTTGGTGGGACGCCGGGAGAGCCGCGCCGATGTGGCCATCCATATGTTCTTTGTCTTTTTTCCCATTTCAGCGATATGGCTGGACGGGGGCGGGCGGGTGGTGGACGTCCGGCTGGCTCGTCCATTCCGCCCCCTCTACGTCCCCCGTGCACCGGCACGGGATGTGCTGGAGGGGGCACCGGGGTTGTTGGAGCGAGTGCGAATAGGGGATCAATTGCGATTCGGGGGGTAGTCTGATGAATCGAAAAATAGCGATCGTGCTGGCCGCTTGTCTATTGGCCGGGACGTTGGCGGTGCCAGCGCGGGCCCGGCCTGAGCGTAGCCGAAGGGGCCAATCGGGAGGGCCAATTCCAGGGGCGATTGTGCACGTTGTGCAGTGGGGAGAGACATTGTTCTCCATCGCCCAGCAGTATGGCCTGACGGTGGATGCCGTTACCCACGCCAATGGCATCTCTGATCCGCGCCGGATTTACGCTGGTCAGCGGCTCGTTATTCCTGGCGGCAGAACAGACGTCAGCGTGGAGGAGACGGCGTCTTACGTGGTTCAGGCGGGCGATGCACTGGCCTCTATCGCCCGGCGCTACAATACTACCTGGCAGACGCTGGCCCAGGTCAACGGGTTGCTCTCTCCTAATGTCGTACACGCAGGGCAGATCATCCAGGTACCGGTGTCTGACGTGCCCACCAACGAGGGGATGTTCTACGTCGTGCGTCCTGATGATACATTGCTTCGCATTGCGCTGCGCTGCGACATCTCGCCTTGGATGTTGACGGCTGTTAGTCAGATTGCGAACCCGGCACTGATCTATCCGGGTCAGGAACTCGTGGTCCCTGGCGAGGGGCCGGGCTTGTTGCCTGAGCCTTTTGCCGTTGTCGAGGTGCAGCCGCTGCCGGTGACTCAGGGGACAACCATGGTCGTTGTAGTGCACACGACGGAACCGGTCACACTCCAGGGCAGACTGTTTGGGCAAGAAGTGCGCTTTGCTGAGGAGAGAGGTGTGTACTATGGGTTAGTGGGAGTGCACGTGTTCGCGGAGCCGGGCCTGTATGAACTGGAATTGGCAGCCGTGGATGGCGGAGAGCGAAGCACGGTGATTACCACAGGGGTTGTGGTAGAAGCCGGACGTTTTGGCTATGAGCGGATTGATGTCTCTACTGGCCGAACCAGCCTGCTTGATCCGGACACCGTCGCCAGGGATCGCGAGCGTTTTGATGCAGTGCGTCATATTTTTACTCCGGAGCGGTTCTGGACAGCGCCCTTTCAACGCCCGTGTGTGGGACCCATTTCGGCCTACTTTGGCTCTCATCGTTCCTACAACGGAGGCCCGTACACCAGTTACCACAGTGGTGTGGATTTTCGGGCACCAAGTGGGACGCCGGTGTACGCATCTGCTGCAGGCACAGTGGTGCTGGCTGAGCCAATGGCGTTATGGGGCAATGCCATTGTAATAGACCACGGTTGGTCAGTTTTGACGGGCTATGGTCATCTTTCGACTATTGAGGTGCAGGTGGGGCAGCAGGTTGCGCCGGGTGACTTGATCGGCAAAGTAGGTAACACTGGGTTATCCACGGGCGCACATCTGCACTGGGAGACGTGGGTGACCGGGAACAGCGTGAACGGCTTGCAGTGGCTGGAAGAATTCTACCCCTGGCCCGAGCAGTTGGCGATTGGCGGTTAGCGGCTGGTCTATAGCACTGGGGTCGTAAAAGTTATTGCTCTCCGATGAGCATCCGGGCCTCATCGGCGTGTTTGGTGTGCACCAGGATGCGCACTTCTCCCAGGCCGTCTACTGTTATGCCGTAGATGGGACCAGCACTCTCGTAATCGAGCAGCACTGGGATGTTTGCGTCTTCCAACTTGGCTTTGATAACCTGGGCCCTCAGAAGACCTTGCGTAATGTGAACCGTGGTCAGCCCAGGGTGGTGTGATTGCTCATTTTGCATCTCGCCTCCTATCTCTTGCCCATCGTGTCTTGGGTTCTCTAGTGTGCCTCAAGTGGGTGTATTTGTCAAACTGACACAAGCCTGGTATAATCCCGCCGGTAGGCTTGTATCTAGGAGATGGATTTGATCCAGCGAAAGACTCAGTCCCCTGTTTATTGGGGGGCCGATCTCACAGTTACTTCTGACGACCTTCAATACCTTAGCACATTACTCGTCGAAGACGAGTTGCCACGCTCGGCAGAGGAATTGAGCCAGAAATTGATCTTGCGCCGCTGCCGGGAGGAAGAAGCGCTCATAGAACGTGCGTTGGCCAAGGGCTCTCTGTATCAGCCCAGGCGCAGTTACGACGTGGGTGAGCAAGTAGTCTTTCCGGCACTGGGTTACCTGGTGGGGAAAGTCATTGGTGTGCGACCCGGTCACAACCCCGAATATAGTCCGTTCCAGGTCATTCGGGTGGAGTTTGAGGAAGGTGAGATACGTGAGTTTGCCTCCGAATTGGTGACCGAGCATCCGCTTAATCGTGAAGCGCAGGCAGGCACGGCAGGCGATGCCGAAGTGCATTCTCCAAAGGAACTGATCGCTCTGTACGGCCTACAGGTTTGCGCGATATTGGAGAAGCGTCTTGAGGCCGAGCCCGATTTTGTTCGTCTGGCCGGCAAGTGGTTCCGTAGGGACCTGCTGGTGGAAGTGAATGTTGGCCACCTGAACCTGGCGGAGGCTGTGCTTGATGTGGCAGGAGGTGGTCCCCTGCCAACGGACGCGCTGCTGGGTGATCTGGAGTTGCCGGAGGAGATTACCACTCAATTGCGCGTTTTCTCGCTGAATTATGCACTTCAGGAGGATGAACGTTTCGACGAGGTGGGGCCAGCAGGTGAGGTGCTCTGGTTCTTGCGCCGCCTGGAACCTGAAAACGTGCGATCGATTCCCCCCTGGCTAAAGTACGAACCTCTGGGCTATGATCTTGCACTGTTGACCAGTGAGATGCTGGCGTTGGAGCGGGAATTAGACGACGAGTGGTCGAACCTGGATATACCTGCTGATGTGTCTGAGCCAGTAACGGTTGTGTTGCCCTATCCACACTGGAGGTCCGGCACTCTGCCGCTTTCGAGTCGCCTGATGCATATATTCCCAACTGGCCGTACGCATCGTATTCGCTTCACCTTCGTGGATGGCGAGACGGGGGCAGAGATGCCGGGTTGGGTTATGGGTGAAGGGCGTTACGTCTATGGCCTGGCGGAGTGGTATAGGACGTACGATGTGCCTACGGGAGCCTACCTGGAATTGATACAGGGTGAGAAGCCGGGGACGGTTGTAATTCGACGGCGCAGCCACCGTCCCAGGCGGGAATGGGTGTGGGTTGCGTTACCAGTGGAGGGCCGGTTAGTCTTTGGCATGCGCAAGAGACTCATCTCTTGCGAGCGCGACGAGTTGGTTGTCATGGCGACGGAAGCCCTCGAAGCGATGGACACCGTGTGGACCTATGCACATGAGCGAGGACTTGCGCTGAGCCAGTTGGTTGCCGATATCTTTCCCGAACTGGCCAAACTAAGTCCCCAGGGGACTGTCCACGCTACTACGCTTTGTAATGCGGTCAACTTTGTGATGCGCACGCCGCCCGGGCCATTGTTGGCAGAACTGGTCACCAGTGGCGTGTATGCTCCAGTGGGCGACAATTATTGGGTCTTATATACAGGTACTGGCGGAGTCAGGCGTGGCGATGAGTAGGATCACCGTTCCTCCTTCGCTGCCAGCGCTGGTCAAGCCCACACTTGACACGCTGTTTCACATTGACTATGGCTGGTGGGAGCGGAAAGGGCTGCACCTCGGCGTGGAATTGCGCGCTCATCTTTGCCGTGAGCATCAGGCTGTTTTCAGTGGACACTTTGATACGGAGAAGATTGACTGGGTAGATGAGAAGACAGGTGAGGTGACGCGGGTAGATGGGCTGCAGCACGTGTTGCAGGTTCATTGTAGCAAACAGCCCGACTATATCAATGATTACCTATCGTTGGTAGATGCGGTTGTTCGTGTGTTTCTGGCGAATGGCAATACGCCCTTGACGTGCAAGGAACTGAGCAGCATTATTGGCCGTCCGCCGGATAGAATCCTGGGCACGTTGGCAGGGCGGCGGGTATACAAGGGAATCCTCCCGGTACAGAAAGGTTAGTCGAGCCCTATTCAAGTCTTACAATAGTTTCGCCTATCAGCACTGGGGTGTGCTCTGTACTGTGCTTGAGACTGGGGTATTTGCGCCGCGACAGTCGTCGCGGCGTTGTTATTCACCAACTATGAGATATTGGTAAGGAGGCTACCCGTGCGTGTGTTCATTTCTGGTATTATACAGGGCTCCCGCAAGGATGGGGGGATTGAGGGGCAGGATTATCGTCACGAGGTCGCTCAAATCGTGCGCCACCATGTCCCTGGAGTCGAGGTGTTGGATCCCGTCGAACTGCATCCCAACAGTGTGGGCTACAGCCCAGAGCAGGCCAAACGGACATTGCTGGAACTGGTCGAATTGGCTGGTCGGGTGGATGTGCTGGTGGCTTATGTCCCATCTGCCAGTATGGGCACGGCTATTGAGATGTGGAATGCCTACCAGAGCGGGGTGTGCATCTATACCATCTCCCCACTGGTGGATAACTGGGTTGTGTACTCTTTCTCTGAGCGCGTCTTTCCCGATATAGCGGCGTTTGCGGCGTTCGTTGCTGACAGAGGACTGAGTGACCAGGCTTGACATGGGTGTGCCATTAGGTTAGAATATTATCACTATGCCCCAGTAGCTCAATGGATAGAGCGCCGGACTTCTAATCCGATGGTTGCAGGTTCGAATCCTGCCTGGGGCGTCTGGGAATTTGTAATCTTGCAAATCCGTGTTCTATGCTATGAGCGCGTCTGTGCTCGTGACTGGTGCTACTGGTTTCTTGGGCCAGATGCTGTGCCCCTATCTGATCGAGCGCGGCTACCGGCTACGGGCACTCGTGCGCCCCTCCAGCGCTTGGGAATTCTTGCACCCGTTGGGGGTGGAGTTGGCCTGGGGAGACATTCGTGACCCCGAGGCGGCCTGCGCGGCAGCCACAGGCTGCTGGGCGGTGGTGCACGCCGCGGGCAGGTTTCGCTTCTGGGGGCGACGCGAGGACTTTTTCGCCGTCAACCTGGAGGGGACGAGGAACGTACTGGAGGCGGCACGACGGGCTGGCGTGGAGCGGTTCATCTATATCTCCACCATTGCGGTCATCGGCGTGCCCCATGCTGGTGTGATAGTGGATGAAGAATATCCTCTTGCTCCTCAGGACGACTACCAGCACAGTAAACTGGAGGCCGAGCGGCTGACGTTGTGTTATCATCGGGAACACGGACTGCCCACCATTGTCCTTCGGCCCAGCGCATTCTACGGACCAGGCAGCCGTTATGCTTTCAACCGGCTGTTCTTCGAGGATCCTCTCAAGGGTCTGCCGGTGCAGGTGCATAGAGGCCAGCACATCACTTTTTCCGTTTATGTCCGGGACGTGGCCCAAGGAGTTGATCTGGCGCTGAGGAGAGGGCGACCAGGTGAGGTGTACAATATTAGCGGGCGCAGCATGAGCCATCGAGAGGTTAATGACATAGTAGACCGTCTGTTGGGGTATCATATTCGACGCTTTAACGTGCCGTCCTGGGCGATGATCGCGTTGGCGCGGGTGTGGACGTGGCTCTCGCGCTGCACTGGACGGGAGCCCTATTATCCCATCAATATGGCATCTTATGTCTTTGGCGATTGGGATGTCTCCAGCGAGAAAGCCCAGCGCGAGTTGGGCTTTGTCCCTATGCCGTTCGAAGATGGCGCGCGAATGACGTTGAACTGGTATAGGGAACAGAATGTCATCCAGCCGGGCTGGTGGCCTAGATTACTGGGAGTGCCTGGTCGGTGGTGGCAAGGGCTGATGGAGCGCTGAATGTGTGGCTGATCGTTTCGTTGGACACTGCTCACGCCGGAGCGGAATGGTGGCGGGGCGATGAATTCGACCGGTGGGTGGTGGAGGGAGAGCGGTGAAGGTTGTCAATGTTGAGCAGATGCGTCGCATTGAGGTTGCCTCAGATGCGGCAGGCCACTCGTATGCGGCGATGATGGAGCAAGCAGGGCGGGCAGTGGCCGAGGCTATCGCTGCGCGGCGGGAGGTGCAGGGCAGGTGGGTATTGGTCCTGGTAGGGCCGGGCAACAACGGGGGTGATGGTCTGGTTGCGGCGCGCTATCTGGCCGAAGCCGGTGCTCACGTGACGTGTTATTTGCTCAAACCTCGTGACCCCGCCAAAGACGATAATTTCCGCCTGGTGCAGGAGCAGGGACTGGATGTTGTATTTGCCGGGGAGGACAATGAATGGAGCAGCCTCCAACGTCTGGTGTGCGAAGCCGATGTAGTGGTGGATGCTCTGTTGGGTACTGGAACGCGCCTCCCTTTGCGAGGCACACTGGCTAGGCATCTTGACCGGGTGGGGCAATCGCTGGTTGGGCGCAGGCAGATCCACCGCGAACCATTGGCCTCACTAGTTCCTACTTCTGCCCCTGCTGGGCACGGCTGCCCGTTCGTCGTCGCTGTGGATGGGCCTAGCGGGCTGGACTATGATAGCGGCGCGTTGGACGAGGTGGCGACCCCGGCTGATCTCACGGTGACCTTTGCTTACCCCAAGCCGGGGCATTTTCGCTTCCCAGGTGCAGGCGCGCTGGGTGAACTGGTCGTCGCCGACATCGGCACCGATCCGGCACTCGCGTCAGATGTGTCGCTAGAGGTGGTCACGCCGGAGATGGTGCGGCGGTGGCTTCCCCTGCGCCCGTCTGATGCCCACAAGGGCACCTTCGGCAAGGCCCTGATTGTGGCCGGCTCGGTCAATTACACCGGCGCGGCTTACCTGGCCGGAGCAGCGGCGACGCGGGCCGGAGCCGGGTTGGTCACCCTGGCGTTGCCTGGTGCTATCCACGCCGCTGTGGCGGCCCATCTGTCCGAGGCGACCTATTTGTTGTTGCCACACACGCTCGGTGTCATCGCTGCCGGAGCGACGCGTGTGTTGGCCGGGCGACTGGAGGGATACGATGCGTTGCTGGTAGGACCGGGTCTGGGGCGTGAGCGAGAGACGGCAGCCTTTGTCGAAGCGCTGTTAGGCGGCGCGGGTGAGAAGAGATATCTAGGCTTTGTGAGTGCTGGCGAAAGCACCCCCCTGCCATCTGTATTGCCTCCCCTGGTGGTGGATGCCGATGGGTTGAACATCCTGGCCGAAATGGAGAATTGGCCGAAGCGACTGCCCCCCGAGGGTATTCTGACTCCGCATCCCGGCGAGATGGCGCGGCTGGTGGGATGCGCCATCGGCGAGGTGCAGGCCGACCGTGTAGCGATGGCGCAGTCGCAGGCTGCAAAGTGGGGTCACATCGTCGTGCTTAAGGGGGCTTATACCGTTGTGGCCGCGCCCGACGGTCGAACCGCTATCGAACCATTTGCCAACGCCGGACTGTCTACGGCCGGCACCGGGGATGTGTTGGCGGGAGTGGTCGTAGCCTTGCGGGCGCAGGGATTGGGTGCGTTTGAGTCTGCTGTGGCTGGAGCCTACCTGCATGGGCTGGCCGGGGAACTGGCGCGGGCAAAGATGGGGGTAGCAGGCATGGTCGCCGGAGACGTGCTGGCCTGTCTGCCCCAGGCGTGGCAACGTATCACCGGCGTGCAAACCACACCAGTCTGAGAGCCTGATGCTGGATAGATCCGTCCGCCCCGCCTGTTTATAGTAAAGTTGGCAGGCCCATCCTCGTTAGTTGGAGGCGGAGCATCACTGAATGGGTACGTCAGGAATTATGCAGCCTCGGCCTCGGTGACTTTAGCCTCTGCCTTTTTGTCCACCGCAGCGGCAGCAGCCTTTTTTGTTTCCTCGACTGCCTTTGCTACCTGCTTCTGGCCCTCCTCCAGGAGGGTCTTGCTCTGAACCTGGAGTTCCTCGGTGCGGCGCTTGACATCAGCGGCTACAGCCTCGGCCTTGGCACGGGCTTCGGTCAGCGTATCTTCAGCCTTACCCCGCAGTTCGATACCCTTTTGCTGAATTTGCTCGCGGGTCTCCACCCCGGACTGTGGGGCCAGGATGAGGGCCACCGCTGCGCCTACGAGCCCGCCTACCAGGAAGCCAGCGAAGAAGGCCCCAATCTCACTACCGCCATTATTGTTGCTCATTTTTCCCTCCTTGGACTTTTGTTCACACATAAATCCCTCCAGTGCCTTCTCGTCAATGGTAAACACTCCCCCGCACTGGTTCGAGCCTGATCTGTTTCCCTATTCCTCATGCTTGCGCAACCCGCTGATTTCCCGCACGATACGCTGTAGGCCGGCCAGGTAGCCCGACCACTTGACCACCGGCGAGACGACGTTGTGACTGACGAACTGAGTTGTACCGCGCACAGTCGCCAACGTCTCGTTGGC
>JAXHUO010000056.1:15776-29576 GCA_034189605.1 Chloroflexota bacterium | reverse complement strand
ATAGTCAGCCTGGATGCTACGACAGGCGCAGTGCTTGCCGCTCGTTCCCTGGCTTTCGGGTCAGGCGGCATTCTTTACTCCTCGGACACCGGTCAGACGTGGCATGCCAGTGATCTGACGGGGAGAATGGTCAATGCAATCGCAGCCGACCCAATGATGGAGGATCAGGCCTATGCGACTACCACCCAGGACGGCCAGATTGCCATCTACCAGACGCGAGACGGCGGGAAAACCTGGACTCTCAACAGCACCCTGCCCGATGCCGCTGGAGACTGGCCCTACTCTTCGTGTGCGGTTGCCGATCCATCACAAACCACCCTCCTCTTTGTCGGCACTGCATCAGGCCTGTGGGGCTCGGCCGAGGGCAGAGAATGGTCGCTCGTATCGGGATTGCCTGAGGGGCCGAAACAGTGGCTCGCTGCCGCCCAGTCCGAGGCAGGTTACCGCCTCTTTGTCAGCATCACAGCAGGCGAGCATCGTGGATTGTACGTCAGCACTGACCTTTCGAGCTGGGTGAGGTTGGCCGATGGCACCTACCGACTATCCGAGTCGTTCGATCGCCAGACGGTTCTTGCCACGGACGAGCAGCGGGCGGGTCAGGCTCTGCTGCTGAGCATCGACGGAGAGGCCGACACCAAGGTGCCCGAGCCTGTGCTGCACGCGGCCGGAGACTTCAAAGGTTCGGCTCCTACGATCCTGCACTCACCATCGTCTGGGGTCGGCAGATGGTTCCGTCAAGTAGAAAAGTGGACGCTTACTACCCCTGTGGCCAGCCTGGCAGCGGCTCGGGACTTCCCGACGAGCCAGGTAACCATTGCAGGTGGGTTCCGAACCGGCATCTATCGCACCACAGATGCCGGGCAGACCTGGCACCAGGTTCTTGCAAACCCTTCCAGGATTCTACGAGGTAGCGGTGAGATTGTCGGGATAGCATTCCTATCACCGACGACTGTGATAGCAATCAATGGAGGAGAACTGACATGGCGAGATTTCTAGTTGACAACCGGCGCAAGTGGCTGTGGCTGGCGGCTATGCTTGCCGTCATCGTGGTGTTGGGAACGATTCTTAACCATGCGACTGCCTATGCTGGTTCCTATTACGGCAAGTTCACCGGTTATGCCATGGGAAATCAGTACGGCGGTGCCGGGGTCGAGATTCAGCAAGGACACTTTGCCAATCACTACTACAACTGGTGCCCCGATGACCCGGCTGCCTGGTGGGGCTGGGGAACCCGCATCGATACGCCGTCCATCGAACAGCATAATCAGGCGGGGCAGGAGGTCTGGTATAGCACCTTCTATCTCTACGACGTTGGCGACCCAACCTGTTCGCAGGGCAACTACTGGGTGGATGTGTACTTTGGCCGCTGGGAACCCAGGCCTCCCGGAGACCCGAATTACTGCTGTTGTTCGGGGGTCCCCAGTCCGGGTTACTGCTACGCGGGCGCTGTGAACTCGTGCACGGATGCCATCAACTTTGGCTATCACTACTATTGGTACACCGGCCCCTAAATACGAGGCAGGTAACCCGGTCACGTTCTCCAAAGGTCTTTTTCCTCGGATAGGAGGAGAATATGGTACTTCGAAAGAATGGTTCGATAGCTAACTGGTCGATTGGGCTGAGCACCTTGATTTTACTGACCGGATGCGGGCGGATGCAACACACCCCGGCATCTCCATTACCCACGGAGATGTCCTCATTAGCTGTTCCATCAGTTTCATCGCCAACAACTCCTGCACTACGCACTCCGACATCGTTGCCTCCCACAGCAACGGCCCTATCGCCCGTTGCGACGCCGCTCCCTCCGTCAGCAACTCCCGTTTCCCCTACTCTCGCAACGTCCGAGGCCACACCTGAGGTTCCATCTATACCACCCCAGCCCACCCCCGAGAATCCCATCGGCGGTGGCACGGTGGAAAGCGGGCTGTTCACCTTCACCCTTCTCCTTTACCAGGATGACACACTAAGCCCCACGACAGACGTTGGCCCTTGGGCCTACAGCGATCTCCCTGGGGTGGGCTGGCATGCAAGCTGGGTCTATCACGGTCCCTCGCTCCAGGGGCCAATTTCCGAACTCTGGGGCACCCAACCAGACGTGGGACCTTGTGTAGGCCGCGACAAGTTGCAGGAGGGCGACCACGGTGGACGCGCTGGGGGAGGGATTCGTCTGCCGGATACGAGCCAGGTAGGCGACTCCGTGCGTCTGGTGATGAGAGTTCAAACCCCGCACGGGTCTTACGGCGCAGCGCTTCGCTTTGTGCTAAGCGAGGGATCTGATGGCTTTGAGCCAACGAACCTCTCGGTCGAAGCTTTGCCATCGCAATGAGTCAATATACTATCCAGGGAGGTGAATGAGGCTGAGCAAGTCTGTTTCGCTTTTGACCCTGCAGACAGCGCAAACTGGAGCGATTGGCACCCGGCACCAGCGGATGCTGACCGCGGAAGGAGGTGCCTATGGACGATTGAGTGTGTGAATGATGTGCGTGACAAATGCCCGAATCTCAAATCCAAAGGAGGTATCGAAATGGGCAAGAAAAGAGTGCTGTCGGTGAGTGTGGGCCTGGCCCTGCTGGTCGGGCTAGTAGGAACGGCGGTGGTGTGGGCCCAACCTGGCGCTGAGAAGAATCCACCTCACGCAGTCTCCTGGGTGAGGCAAGTCGTCCTGGAGCCCATTCGACCGGGGGAAGAGGGCTGGACTGTAGAGCCGTATCAGGCCGATTCGACCAACGGTATTGTCCGTGGCCCCAGCGGCGAGACGGAGTATCGTTGTGTTGTCTTGCTGGAGCCCATTCAACCGGGAGAACAATTCTCAAAGGCCTCGGAGCCGGTCTGCTCGCGCGGTGCGATCGACTCAATCAACGGCGTCTCCCTTGACTCTAGCTACCTGATCGCCAGGTTCTACGACTACACCAACTATGGGAATCTCCTCGTCGAGTACTACGGGGCCTCTCCCTGTTCCCCGACGGCCAGCTATGGCATCCCCGACCTTCCTGACAACCTCGACAACAGGTTCGCCTCTGGGTGTGTGTACTCCAACTGCGACAACCTCTACGTTTACGACTTTGACCACCACCAGGGACCATCGCACCATTGCGGACCGAATTGCTGGAGCTTCTATGCACTGAACGATGAAGTGAGCTCCTGGAGGACTACCGATTGAGAGAAGCAGCCAGGAATAAAGTCCGGGCAACCCTGGCCCCCGCGCGGGGGCCAGGGTTGCTACGTTCTCAGTGGAACGCTGCAGTTCAAGACTGACGGGAGCATCACCACGGTGAACGAGACCGGGGAGGAGGCGAATGGCCCCTGACGGTGACTGAGATGGTGGGATTCGGTCTGGCGCAACCGGGGGAGCAGACGCGGCTGGCCGGCCCGTGGGTCTTCCGCTTCCGCGTGCCATAGCGCTCCGAGACACGGATGCCCGGCGCAGGGAGAGCCGCGCCGGGCCTCTTTGCCTGGATGACGGGCACATATCTGTTGGGGTAGGGAACATTGCGGGCGTTGATTCCGTCTAATGAGTGAAGTTGTGTAACATTCTGGGCCTCGAAATTGAATATATTTATGGAGGCCCTACGCATCGTTAGCCTCGGTGAGGAAGGCATGGACCAGACGGATACGTGTACAGCCAATCGCACCCTGCTCAGGCGGTTCATCGAGGAGAACGCCGAAACACTGATGGGGACGCTGCGCTACTACGTCGTGCGGGCGGGCTTGGCCGGCCGGCAGGGAGCGACTTTGGCCGCGGTGGAGTTGCTGAACGAGGTAACCGTCGAGGCGCTGGCACACGCGGATAGGTTCAGACCATCGGGCCAACCCATGGCCTGGCTTTTGGGCATCGGGGCCAATCTGATCAAACGGGAACAGGCCGGGCGTGCAACCCGCAACCGGCGCGAGCCACTGATGCGCGACCTGTACCCGCGTGTTCAGGCCGTCATCAGCGAGGATGAGCTTTTTGATAGGCTTGCTGCGCTCGACGTTTCAGACCTGGCGCAGGATCTGGAGGCAAACGAAGCGGTTTCCGCAATCCTGGCCCTCGTTTCGGAGGACGACCGGCACGTGTTGCGGCTGGCCCTGTTGCACGATCTGAACGGCGGGGAACTGGCACAGGCGCTCAATGTGACGCATGGCGCGGCGCGCGTGCGGCTTCACCGGGCGCTCAACCGGCTGCGCAATGCCTGGCAAGCGCAAGAACAACTGAAGGGTGAGAGCGATGAATGGACAAGGAGCGGAACAGGTGCGTCAACTGGCGTGTGAGAAGGCGCTGTACCGCTACAGCAGCGCGTTGGAGCGCGGCGATTTTGAGGTCGTGTCGGCCGTCCTTGGGGCAGCCGGACGGGACCCGGTGCTGGAGCGCATGCTTCTGGGGATGAACGAGGTCTACCGGGCGGAGATGGAAGGGCAACCGGTGCGCGCGATAGAGGATGCCCACAGACGCTGGTCATTCGCCCGACTGCTCCGGCGGACGAGGAATCATCGGAAAGGAGAGGGAAAAATGAAACAAGAGCGATCTTCCCGCGCCCAACGTCAGACTTCAAGCGGAAGCAGGTGGGTGAACAGGCTCGTCGCCGGAGGTGTTCTGCTTGGGATCGCGCTGACGTTCGCTATTGGCTTGGGCGTCTATACCGGATGGGGACGTTTCGGCGTCACACCTGCTTTTTTACCACCGCCTACGGAGGCGCCGGCCGCGGTTGAATTGCCGTCCTACGGACGGTGGGCGGCCAGTAAGACCCATGAGGCAGAGCCTGGTAACCAATACACTCCAGGACAACCAGGCCTTGATCCCGCCATTCCTGCCCTCGCCCCTCCGCCCCGCGATGCCGGGATGTGGGGCGTTAGGCAACCACCGGTCGAACGCTTGATCATCCGCAACGGTAGCCTCTCGATGGTCGTGGAAGACACACGCGCCGCGCAGCAGTCGGTCGAGGAAATGGTCGCCGAGATGGCCAGCGAGGGCGCTTACGTCGTCTCCAGCGAGGAATACGGCGGGGTCGAAGGCGGCTCCCCCTACGTCGCCATGACCATCCGCGTCCCGGCCACGCGCTTCGACGAGACGATGGATCGCCTGACTGATCTGGCCGTCGAGGTGATCGCGCGCAACGAGTCGGGCCAGGACGTGACCGAGGAATACGTGGACCTCGAAACCCGCCTGGAGAGCCTGGAGGCGGCCCGCGAGCGGTTGCTTGAGATCATGCAGGAGACACGAACGACAAAGGATCTCCTCGAGGCCGAGCGGCAACTGACCGAGCGGGAGGCCGAGATCGAGTCGCTCAATGGGCGCATGCAGTACCTGGCGCAGTCGGCGCAACTGGCCGGCATCCGCATCGAGTTGCAGCCCTACGTCCTCAGCCAGCCGGTCAGCACCCGCTGGCGCCCAGCCGAGTCCGCTCGCCAGGCGGTTGAAACGCTGGTGGACAGCCTGCAGAGCGCCGGCGAGTTCCTGATCTTTTTCGCCATCGCCATCCTGCCTTGGTCGGTAGTCTTGGGGCTGGCGGTCTATGGAATCGTGCGCTTCGTCCTGTGGCGGGTTCGCGCGGGCCGCGAGAAACGCGCGGCCAGAGGTCAGCCGTCTGGCCCGACCGCATAGGTCGGGGTGACAACCAGTCGGGTGAGATGGCATCAGGAGGTTTGATTTCATGTCCAATGCAAAAAAACTCGTCCTTGCGTTGATTATTGCTGCGAGTGTCCTGATAGTTGGCCCCGATCGCGCCTTGGCCTGTTCGTGTATACCCCCTGGCCCACCCGCTGAGGAACTGGCAAAATCAACCGCTGTCTTTGCAGGCAAAGTGGTCGCTCTCGACGTCCCGACTGGCCCGGTAATCAGCAGTGCCGACCCCGTAAGAGTTACTTTTCAGGTCTCCACCGTGTGGAAAGGGCCGGTGTATAACACCTTGGTGGTGACCACTGCACGTGGAGGTGCAAGTTGTGGCTACGAGTTCAAACCAGGCCAGGAATACCTGGTTTATGCTCGTGGCGCTGAAACAGCATTAGCCGTCAGTCTATGCAGTCGAACCCGGCTTCTCTCAGCCGCAGGCGAGGACCTGGCGACACTGGGCGAGGCTGTTGCCCCGACCACTGAAAGCCCCGACCCGTCTGCACGGGGGCCATCCTATCCCGCTTTGGTTATCGTGTTCGGAGGCATAGGGATCGTATTGGTGATCGCAACTATCGTGGCTATCAAAAAGCGGTTTTTCCAGTGGTTCAACCTGTCCGTCTTGTTTCTGATCTCACTGCTGACCACGGCCTGTGGGTCGGTGACGTCAGCATCCGTCGCCGACCCAACAGCGACGTCTCCCGTGTCGCCTGCCGGCGTACCCACGCCCCCTCCTCCTCCAGGTACCTCGATGCCCGTCACGCCCTCCTCATTCTACGCTACCCAGGATGCCGCCCGGCAGGCAACCATCGTCGCCCGAGCCACCGCCTCGCCCTTCCCTACAGCCGGGCCGGCCACCGTTCAGACAGGCCAGCCGTCCATCGCTGCCACCCAGCGTGATGGGCTGTCTTTTCAGGTCCGTCTGCCCAAAGACACTTACCTGGCCGGCGAGGGCGGCCAGGCCGAGGTCACCTTGCGAAACGACGACCAGGAAATAATCTTCGTCGGCGGTCACGGCGAGCACCTTGGACAACCGGTATTGCTGGACGAGCAGGGCCACGAGCCAACCGCCTGGCCCTGGCCGCCCATGATCCTCACGGGGGGCTTTTTTCCCTACCTGCGCAAACTGGCCCCAGGTGAGGTGGTCACCGAGACTCTTGCCCTCCAGGTGCCGCCCGCGGAACAGGCGGCCGGTCACACCTACGTCCTCTGGGCCGAGACGCGCTTTAGCCGCCCGCAGCCTGACTACCCCGAGGGGCCGGACAACTTGTGGCTGCACCTGGAGACAGGGCCGATCCCGTTGCAGGTGATCCCACCCGAACCCGAACGACGGCTGGTGGCCGACCTTCAGGCTGACCGAGAGGGCTGGCATCTGCGCGTCACCGACGCCACCGGTCAGGTCCCACCCGGCCCGTTGTGGGGCTTTCGGGAGGTCGCCTCGTCCAACAGTGCCACCGCCGGCCCCCTGCAGGACAGCCCCGATGGCACCTGGTCGGGAGCGTGGAACGGCCACATGCGCGAGGGCGACGGTCAGATCAGCACACGGATATGGATCGCTGCTCCGGGCTACGTCGCCGCTGCCGTCACCCAGACGGTGCCTGGCACAGGGGACGCATACCGCATGTTCAGCGCGTGGGAACCACCGGCACGTCAGATTTTCGACTCGTTGGAAGCGGCCCAGACGGCACTCGACGTCCCCCTCTACCGGCTGGCTCCGCCGCCGGATGGAGCAATGCTGAATAGCGTGCAGGTCGAGATCAGGACCCACGCAGAACAAAGTTGGACGGACGTGTACCAGTCCTATCGCCTGCCGGATGATACCTGGCTGGAACTGACGCAGATGGTTACGACACCTGCGAAGCAATATGCCGGCGCCAGGTGGGGCCAGGCGCGCTACGCGCCGGAGGCCCGCCCCGTGACGGTCGGTGAGACGGCAGGGTACGTCGTCCGGCAATTCGGCTGGTGGATACTGGACTGGAAGGTGGGCGACGTGGGCTTCGAGTTGCGGGCGCCGGTGATGGCCTTTTCGCTGGAGGAACTAGTGACCCTCGCCACCAAGGTGCAGTTGCCTGAAGAGTTGCGCTGAGAGAAAGGAATGAGATCGTAGCCCATTCGCCTGCCGGGCGTCGGGATCGCGTCCAGCACCGATTGAAACTGTGTGGTATCGTGGAGATACCGGAACCGTTCGCTCAGGAGAAGCGGAAAAGATGACGACCAGAAAATGGACCATCATACTGGTTGGGCTCGCAGCACTGCTGGTTGCGGCTGTGGTGCTGACCGTCTATCTTCATCTACCCACGGACCCCTACGAACGGGCCTGCAAACTGCTCCAGCGACAGCGCTACGAAGAGGCCATCGAGCAATTCACCACCGTGCTGGCGGCCGACCCTACCCACGTCAGCGCGCTCATCAACCGTGGCATCGCCCATACCAGGATAGACCAGCATGATCGCGCCATCGCCGACTACACCGCAGCCATCGGGCTTGAACCGGGAACGTACGTCCCGTACAAGAACCGTGCCCTCGCCCACGCGGAACAGGGTGACGTGGCGGCAGCCATCGCCGACTACGGGCAATACCTGTGCCTGAGCCGCAACGACCCCAGCGAGGCCGATGAACGCCGCCGCGTCGAAGAGCGCGTCCAGGAGTTGCGCCAGCAGTTGAGTCCATCTTCTGGCTTCGCCGGTGGCCTGATCGTCGAGGAGTACCCGCTCGTCGCCGCCGCCGTGGACTCACCGGGCCACTTTGAGTTCCTGGACCGCATACCCGATGACGTCCTGGCCCGGCGCGCGGCGTGGCGAGGATTCGACGCCGAGCAGCGCGTGAACGCGATGAACGAGGTCCTGGCCCCCTTTAGATACCGCTTGGTGGCGGAGGAGAACGCCGAATGGCACTGCACCTTCTACGACCTCTACCACGAGGACGAACTGGTGCGATCCGATCTGAGCCACGTCTGGCCTGTGGCGGTGAACGAGAGCGGGACAGACTTTGCGTGCGTGGCCGAGAAAGGACCATACTTGCTGATCCGCAATGGCAGTATTCAGCCACTGCCACTGGATTGGATATACAACGTCACACCTGTTTACCTGGGCGACGACCTGGTCACTGTGGAGAGCGTTGACAACTACGGAATGCAGTACGCGGTCAAGCGGAACGACGAGATTGTTTACACCTACACGGCCAGCAAACAGTACGCTGGCTCCCCTCCGGTGAAGCGGCTGGCGGCATGGAAAGGCCATTGGATCCTGGAGACCGTCGAAGGGACATTCGTGGATGGCGAAAGCCTCGACGAGCAATTGGGGGTTGATGAGGTCTTCCACTGCGTCACCTTCCAGGGCCAACCACTGTTCTTCTTCAGAGAAAGCGGACAGGTCAGCATCTCCTACGGCGGTGAGACGCTGCCGCAGACCTACGACAAAGTGGTCCACTATCAATGTTGTGAGCCGTCGGTATTCAACATTGAGTCCAACGAGCACATGCTCTGGTTCTACGCGCTGAAGGATGGAATCTGGCATTACGTCGAGATGGGGATATACAATGAGTAGCCTGTTACGAGTGGGGGGAGAGCACCGCGGATAAAGAAATATACGATAATCACGCCTTTGGAGGCCAGGTAGTCACCCTGTAGAGTGTTGTTGGACCACTGTGTCCTACCTGTGCTGTTCTGCTCGCGCCGGATAGCCATACCTGGCGCTTGGGGCGGGATCTGGCGATCCCTTGAGAGCAACAACACCCAAGAGGGGGACTACCGGAGGCCAAAAGGGAACGTTTTGTCTCGGCTTACGGTCGAACATCGTGTATTTCCACATCCGCGGTAATCTTCCTGCCACCACCAAAATTCACAAAATCCGAATACGCTCAGTATACGAATCACGAATATAGGAGGTCTTTCAAATGAAACGACACACAACCCTGAAACGCTGGCTCATTGTGCTGGCCATCCTGTTCGCCCCGCCTTTCCTGGTCACAGGAGCGATGCAGGCGCTGTCTTGGCTGCTCTATCGGCTTTTCCCTTCTGCGCCGTTCCTTGCCCGGTTGGGAATTGAAGGATACGCAGCCACCGTCCTGGGCGCGCATGTTCTGCTCTCGATGGGGCTGATGGGGCTTCTGGTGCGCCGATGGAGACGGTCCGAACGATGGCAGTTCCTCCTCACCGCTGTGGCGGTTCCGTTGGCCATGCCTTTCCTGGCTTTCTGGCCTCTGTCATTGCTGATGCGGCTGTCTTACCGGCTGTTCCCCTCCATCTCCTCCACGCCGTGGTGGTTTTTCGGAATCGGGATATATCGCTTTCTCTCCACCTCACTCCTGAGCGATATGACCCGTTACGTGGTCCTCAGCCTGGCCACATTGACATTGACCCTGGCGGCGCTGACCTGGTTGGCGGCGCAGGAGCGGAGACAGGTCTGGCGGCGCGGATGCTTCTACGTGCTCCTCGCCGCCTGCGCCTCGGTACTGATCTTCCCGCTGCCGATGCGTTACCAGCCGGTGGTCAAGGCCGCACCCGGCGTCGAACTGCGGGTCGTGGACGAACCGGGTTTGTTGGAAGGAGTGGTCAAAAGTTGCCAGGCCGCAGCCGAAGTGCGGGAGTGCCAATACGAACCGCTGGGCTGGGCGGATGCGCAGACCCTCGTCTACCGCCAATGGTGCGGCGGCCGTTACGAGATGGACGTTTGGCACCCTGGTGACTCCCAGCCACCCCAGGCTTACCATCTGGACTCGGGCCGTGTCTCGGACTTTCACGGAGGTTTGGCCGCTCTCTCACGCGAGACCTGTGCTCCAGCAGCCTGCGTCCGTCCGGCGCTTGCCCCAAGAAGACTGTACGAGCAGGGCTACTACCCTGGCCGGTACGAGGAGGCCGTGATCTCGCCCGATGGCCACTGGGTCGCCTTCACCGCCGAACACATCTACGGGCCGGAGGATCTGCTCGTCATATCGAACGAGTGAGCGCCAATATCACATCAAGTTATGGAGATCGTAGTGGCGACTTTAGTCGCTTTGGTCTTGCTTTGAACGACTAAAGTCGTTACTACGAGCAAATTTACCAGTCAAGTTAAGGTGGTTTGACATGTAGAACCGTTCATTTGCTCCCACGTCTTGGATAAAGGTTGGCTTGGCCATCTTGCCCGGGCTGTTTATCGTCGGCACACGCAGTGGCCTTTTCAGAAGGGTTTTTGGGTTGGAGAATTGGCTGGCTCTCGGCCAGCATGATCTGATTCCTGTGTATATCGCGCTGGGCATCGTCGTTGCTGGGCTCATCACCGAGCGACGGCTTGCCGTTTGGAGCCTCCCCGCAGTGGGAATGCTGCTCCTTGAGGCACCCAGGTGGTTGTCCACCCGGCCTGGAGACCTGCGCAATCCATTCTGGCAGTTTGCCTCTCCTTGATGGTGGCCGTGCTTGCTGCAATTGTTGCCCTCGCCGTATCCCGGGTTTTCAAACAACACGGCCTCCACATCCCCAGATCAGGCTGGGTGCTCCTCGGCTTGATGGTTCTGGTCAGCGTGGCTGACGCTATAACTGGAGCAATCACCGTCCACAGTCCAAGCAAATGGGCGGCTTTTCTGACCGAGACACCGCTGCAAGTATGGTGGATGGGCCTGATCCTGCTGCCCGTCGCGATAGGTCTGCCGTTGGCCCGACGCGACGGCATCCTCGTAGGGCTTATCGTGATTGTCTTTGAGTTTGTTCTGGTTGACGAGATCTTCGATCCGACTTACTCAGTAGGTTTTTGGGCATATTGGGAGCCGAGCGCTATTCTGGACAAAGCGAAGATCGTGTTATCCTATCTCTCGGCTCTGTTCTTTCTCGTCATCACACCCATCTGGATGTTGCGTTCCCGTTCGACACGCGGTCGGGTTTTGGGTCTAACACTGCCCCCGTTCATCGCTCTGGTCAGCACCGACGTCATTGAGAGCATCGCACTGCGAGGCACTCTGGCTGAATACTCGATCAATTTGTGGCTCACGCATAACGTGTCAACTGCACAATTCTTGATGGCGTTGGCTCTAGCGGCGGTGATGTACCATTGGATTGAATGCCAGGGACTGACCAAGGACAGCGACCTTTCCGAAGGTCAGTCAACACCGGCACTTGTAAGCAACGCGGCATAATGGCCGCCGGGGGACTTCACAGCCCGGCGCGTCTATGGGCCAGAGAGCCTGCTCGTCATATCGAATGACTGGAAGTAAAGATGAAGCGACTATTCCAATCCGCTGCTGTCCTGCTATCCGTCGTTCTCCTCACCGCCTGCGGCAGCGTCGAGACGGGGAGCGAGCACGCCCCTGTGGCCACAGACAGGGAAATCACAGCGCCACTCCCTACACCTGCAACCGTAGACGAGGCCGTCTTGGTCAACCTGCGCCCGCTGACCACCTCTGGCCTCGCCGGGGACGCCGCCTGGTCACCGGATGGGCAATCTGTGGCGTACACCGTCCTCACCACGCCGCACGTGTTCTACCGCGAACCGCCAGAAACGCAGGTTTGGTGGAGCCGCGCCGATGGGAGCGACGCGCACGTGCTGGCGGAGGGTCATTCTCCACTCTTCAGCGCAGATGGCCGCACAATCTACTTCATACGTGATGTACCCGACTCTGGACTGAGCGGGTTGTGGACCGTGGACGTGGATGGCGGTCAGACCAGGGAACTCGTACCCCCGACGGGCGGTATCCACATCCACCAACTGACCGAGGACGGACGACTGGTGCTCAGCGAATGGGGCTACGCCCCTTTGCGCCTCTTCGACCCGTCGAGTGGCGAATCGATGAATTTGATGGACGCCCACCCCAGCAACAGTCCTCAGGATGCGCGTCTGTCACCCGACGGGACGCTCCTGGCCTATCCTCAAACGCAGTCGTTCTACCTGGCCGAAGCCGACGGTTCCAACCCTCGGTTGCTTTCCGAGGACGGGGGGTTCAGCGCCCGCGTCTGGTGGTCACCCAATAGTCGTTATCTAGCCTATACCACCGGCAGCCACCACAGAGATCACCTGGTGCTAGCCGATCGTGACGGGGAGACACTGGTCACGCTGTTATCTCAGGCGGAAAGCGGCTACGTGAGTACGCTGGTCTGGTCGCCCGATAGCCGCTGGCTGCTGGTCGCCACCGATGCGTATTCCCACGATCCGCCGCCCCCGACCCACCTTGCGCTGTTCGATACTGAGGGAAACCGCCAGTTGCTCTTGGAAACCTACCTGCACGACGTGGCGTGGTCACCCGATGGACGGACGCTGGCCCTCACTCTCTGGGACGATCCCCAGGGTGAACTGGCGACCGACGACATCTGGCTGGCGGACCTCACCGACCGGGCAACTGCTGCTCAGATCCCGCGACCCTCAGCCACGCCCAGCCCTTCACCGACGCCCCCGCTCCCCCTGCCGGACGCCGACCTCAGCCCGGAGGAGGTCATCCGGCGGTTCTGGCAGGCCATCAATGCGCAGGACTACCGCACCGCCTGGGCAGCGTTGACGGCTGACAATCGCGCGTATGACAGATTGCCTCGCTTCGAGGATTACTATCGCTGTATACGCGCTGCCGAGGTCATAGACGTTCAACTGGCCCACAGTGTGCCGGAGATGATGCTTCAGGTGAACGTCAAAGTTGACATTGACCCTGCATGCTATACGTGGATGCTGCTGATGCCCAGCCCCTTCGTCGTGATGGAACGAGAATCTCAAAACGGCCCCTTGCTCATCAAGAGTTTCAACACGGACCGTGACGGGGGATCTGGGCGACCATAGAGGGGCACCCCTGCCGAAACATATTTAAACATAGCTTTTTCGTGCCTCATTGGCAGGAGAATATGACATCTTCGACAATCCTGTTAGTAGACGATGAAAAGGCCATCACCGACAACCTGGCCCCCTTCTTCGAGCGGGCCGGTTTCCGTGTCAGCGTGGCTCACGATGGGAATGCCGCCCTGCGTCTGGCCGCCGAGCGCAACCCGGACGTGATCATCCTGGACGTGCTCATGCCCGGTCCCGACGGGCGCGAGGTCTGCCGTCGCCTGCGCGCCTCTGGCGACTGGACCCCCGTGGTGATGCTGACCCAGGTGGGCGGCCCCGGCGAGCGTGCCCTGAGCCTGGAGGAAGGGGCCGACGACTACCTCAACAAACCCTTCGACCCTCAGGAGCTGCTGGCCCGGGTGCGCGCCGTGTTGCGCCGCGCCCGGCCCGGCGTCCCGCCGCTCTCCGCCGCCCGCATCCTGCGCAGCGGCCCGC
>JAXHUO010000056.1:0-15676 GCA_034189605.1 Chloroflexota bacterium | reverse complement strand
CTGGAACGCACGCCCGTGGAGGTGGGCCAACTGCTGGCCGAGGCAGTCGAACTGGCGCAGGGGACACCTGACCGGGCAATCACCCTGACCCTGCCCCAGGCCCCCTGGCCGCTGCCGCCCGCCCCCGGCGACCGCGACTTGCTCTTCCTGGCCTGCTACAACCTGCTGGACAACGCATGCAAGTTCACCCGTCCCGGCGACGCGATTGAAGTGCGCGCCTTCGAGGATGGGCGCTGGGTCGTCGTCGAGGTGGCCGACACCGGCCCCGGCATTCCAGGGGAAGACCAGCCCCACGTCTTTGAGGAGTTGTACCGGGGCAAGAATGCCCAAGGTATGGAGGGCAGCGGATTGGGGCTGGCATTGGTGCGCGCCGTGGCCCAGCACCACGGCGGAAGCGTCGCCGTGCGCAGCCGCGAGGAGGAGGGCACCGCCGTCACGCTGCGCCTGCCGCGGTGTCCTGAGCTCGTCGAAGGGCTGGCGTAGACCCCGGCGGTACGCCTGCCCGGCCCGTGTAACGAGATTGTTACATCGTGTGACAGGATGGTTACAGGTCTGTCACACGGTGTAATACGGCGTGTGGTATACTGAGGCTGTCGCCGGAGAGTTGGGTGAGTATCTCAAGTCACAAGAGGTGTGAAATGCGTAGGATTAAGTTTCTCTTGGTGTTCGTATTGCTGGCGCTGTTACTGAGTGCAGCAATGGGGCCAATGCACGCGCAAGAGCCCCACATCGGCTCAAGTATAGATCAAATCCGCTGGCTAACTTACAATGATCCTCGATTTGACTTTACGATTGAGTACCCTTCTAATTGGACTGTTTAACCTCGAACTGACAATCCCGATGCTACCGGTGAGGTTCTGGTCTTTGCTGGTCCTGAACGAGAGAAAGGTAGATCGCCATACATCGCCATTGGCCATTACCTTTATGCAGTCAAATCCAGAGATTCACTTGCGGATTGGACGGCTCGATATCCTCTTCAGTTTCCTGCTTCAGAGATTCAGATTTCGGAGACGCGCGAGTTTCTGGTGGATGGTGCAGAGGCCGTGTATATCAGAGGCAGATCTCCTCTCACGGAATACCAGTACACCAACATCCGGCAGGGAAGGGTGGTCTGGTTTGCATGGGCTAACTTCGGCGACTCTGCCGATACGCAAGATTTTGAGATCTATAACCACATGGCAGCCTCATTGAAGTTCGGGGATCAGTCACCAATTAGCTTACAGGACATCTATGGCAGTGATTTTCGGCCGAATGGGTTGAATAGCTTTAGCAGTGGATCAGCTAAATCCCACCACCTCGCCGCTCTTCTTCCGCAAAGACCTCAGATTGCTTCAAACTGGTGGTCGCCCGTGCTGAACTCTTACGGCAATCAATGGCCCATTACCTGTGGCTCAGCGATGCATCGTAATGGTTCCTATTACGCCGCGGACGTTGGCGCTCCGGAAAACTGGCAAGTCCGTACCGCTAACGTGGGACAGGTTGAATTCACCGGCTGGAATCCCAGTGGTTACGGAAACCTTGTGAAGATGGGGCCATATGGCGGCGGTGTTGGGTATCGTCATTATTATGCCCACTTGATTGGAATAACTTGGCCCGCTACCCAAGTGGGTAATTATATTGACAGAGACGTGGTGATAGGTTGGGTAGGTGGAACCGGTGGTGTTCCTGTTCATCTTCACTTCCACGTACAAGACGGCCAGTATGAGAGCATCTCCAATGGGGTCACGCTGGTAGGAATGTATGGATTCCGCGACAATCCGGGTGATCCATATTACCCCTGTAACGATGGCGTGAGTCACTACAACTGTGCTTGGATGGGACGGTGAGGAGGATGAATTTCATTCAATATCGGCAGGTTCGGGAAGAAAAGGCTTACACGTGCTCAAGAAATCTGTTCCTCGTGTGTGCATTGCTGATAGGCGTATTCTCGATTGGATGTGCCACCTTCAGAGGTCCCGGACCAGCGACGCAGGTACCAAGTGCATCCGTGTATTCGTCTCCGCAAGTGCTTGGTGAGCCGATGGAGGCGACTCTAGTCGAGGGAGCCTTGCGTGTTCCGATCCGTTGCACTGCCAGAGAGGAAGGACTTGTTTCCTTTGTCAATTCAGATGATGGCTATTGCTTATTATACCCGGCGAGATTTCGAGTCGGGGATATCCGGCCTGGAATTGCTAATATCTATGGGCCACCTCTGGATCAACACGCTCTGCAGCCGATCGCAACTGGGGTGAGCATTCTCGTTCTAGGTTCAGCCGCTGACCGCACGCTAGTACAGATAGTTGATGAGCACGTGAAGCCATATGCCGATCAGTCTCCTCTCACCCGCACTACCGCCAAACTTGGTGGTGAGCTAGCTGTAGTCGTTGAAGGTGTTACCGACCGTGTAGGATCACGTCAGATCTTCGTCATACACAATGGGATCGTTTATCATTTGACCTTTTACCCTGTTGACGAAGCATATCCCCAAGCAGCATCAGATGTAGAGGATCTCTGGAAGATCGTGGTTGCTTCTTTCAGCTTCTTGTCCTTTGAGTCCAATAGATAGCTGCCGCGGCCTTAAATCGGCGCTCGTTTTGCATTTGCGGAGTGTCTTGAGATGCACGCGCCCTTACACGGCGCGTGGTATACTGAGGCTGCCGTCGGAAAAGTTCGGTGAATATCACGTACCGTGAGGAGATCGTTGAAGTGAAACCACAAACCATTCTGGCCCTGGGAGGCTTGCTGGTGGCGGCCCTGGCGCTGGCGGTCGCCTGCCACGGCACCTTCGATCTGCAGGTCGAGACCACGCCGTTGACCGAAGCGACCATCGCCGCGCTGGAGGCCGAGAATGCCCGCATGAGCGTGCGACTCACCCTCCAACCGGCGGCTCCCACACCCCTGGCGTCTGCTACGCCGGGGACTGCCCCCACGATAGACCTCAAGGCCATCGAACGCGGTCCTTCCGGCGCTCTCATCGTCCAACTGCTCCACGACTATGTAGGCATCACCCTGGGCGACTGGGCACCGGATGGCGTCCACCTGCTGCTCTATGCCCCAGCCGGCCCTCTGGAAGGGCGCCGAATCCCCGACGTTGAGCCGGTGATTGTGGACGTGGAAAGCGGAACCGCCTGGAGCACGGGAGGGACGGGGCCGTACCAGGACCGCTTCGCCTGGCTGCCCAACAGCGATGCCCTCTTCGTAGCCGGCAGCGAACTCTGGCGGGCGCAGGCCAACGGTGGAGGCCGGCGGTCGCTCACCGGAGCGGTGCACGAGGCGATAACAGCCTTCATCCTGGCTCCAGATGGACATGCCGCGCTGGCCCGCGGCGAGCAACAGTACTGGCTTGTTCCTGCTGGCGGCGGCACACCGCGAGCCGTGGCAGGTCTCCCCGGTGGCGATGGGGGCTGGAGTTGGTCCACCAACAGCACCCAAGTGGCCTTGTGGCACGAGGACGGGCTCACCTACCAGGTGGACCCGACGATGGCTACCGCCACCCCTCTGGCCAAGACACCCATCGTTGGTGGCCAGCCCGTCCCGCCGATCTGGCTAGTGAATAATCAACTCTTTCTCAACGCGCCAGTCTATCCCGGCAACGGCCCGGCCATGGTGAGCCTGGAGGATGGAACTGTGCACGACGCCGCCGCGACGCTTGACCTGCCCAGCCCGGAACACGGCGACTATCGTTATCACGCTGCACCGGGCGGAACGCACGTCACCATCACCGTAGCCGACCTGGACCAGTTCACCAACACCAACTACCTCTGGGACGTCGTCACAGGCGAACTGACCGAGGTGGGGCCGCCGGTGGACACCTTCACAGGGGGCTGGAATCCTACCGGCGGGCAGGTCGAGGTGCAACTTGGCGCGGGTGACGAGGAAGTGCTGGCTGTGTTGGACGTCTCCAGCGGTGAGGTGCGTCGCCTGGCAAAGTCGGCCTGGCCGCCGACGATTTGGACGCCAGACGGCTCTCACATCACGTTCGCCTCGCCCGAGGGTGAGATTTGGATCGTGCCGGCCGGCGGAACGGGTGAGGCAGAGCGACTGTTGCCATCCCTGGGCGAAAACCCTGTTCTGCGATGGTCTTCCGACGACCAGCGACTGGCCATCGCAACCGACCACCGCTTCGGCCCCTTCCACGAAAAGTTGTACATCGTAGAACTGATGCCGGTGGCCGGGGAAACGCTTGCTCCCACTGGCCCAGAGGGCCAACTGGCCGTGCTCATCGGCGGGCCGCCCGTGTCGCTGATTGACCTGGCCGGAGGGCCACCTCGAACCCTGGGGGCCGAGAACATGGCAACGTATGGGGCGCTCTTTTTCCAATGGTCGCCCGACGGTGAAAAGATCGTCTACAGTACCGATGCCGACCTGTGGCTGCTGGACGTAGAGAGCGGCGAGAGCCAGCAGTTGACCAATAACAGGCGCTGGGACCTGCTGCCCGCCTGGTCGCCGGATGGCGCGCTCGTCGCCTTCACCAGCCGTCCCCTGCTCCTGGATGAGAGCAAGACTGGCTGGGGAAAGGGAGCGTGGGGCGGGCCCCTGGCCGTGACAGGTGCCAACGGCGCCGATTTCCGTATCCTGGATGAAGAGGGTAACGTGGGTGCCCCACCCAGTTGGGCACCGACCGGCCGGCGCCTGGCCTACGCCGCCAACGGCGAGTTGCGCCTGTACGACCTGAACGCCGACCTGCGAACTGTGCTGACTCCGTCAGACTTTGGTCTGGCCGACGTGTCCTACCTCGATGGCCCGGCCTGGTCACCTGACGGGCGCTTCGTCGCCGCCTACTTCTCGCGCGGGGCCGAGTTGGCCGATTGGAACGACCTTGGTACCGGCACGGCACCGGACGCCAGCCAGGGCGTGCTCCTGCTCGACCTGGAAGCGCAGACGGCCCGGACACTCTTCGAATGGGAGGGGCCCTTCGTGGGCGCATTGGCTTCGCTCCGCTGGCAGCCCGGCGGGCGACTGCTACTGATCCAGGTACATACCGCACCCCGCGTGGCAGGACAGGCGGGCCTGTGGCTGGTTGACCCAGACAGCGGCGAACTGACCGCCCTGCCCGCGCCGGCTTACGACGCCGACTGGTCGCCCGACGGTCGCTGGATCGCGGCCATTGACCTGGACGACCGGGAGCGTCTGCTGTTGGTGGACGCCCGGCAGCCGGCGGCAGAGCCCATCTTCCACCGCTGGCCCTACGGCCTGGAGGGGCTGTCCTGGCGTCCAGTCGCTGCGGCCATGCCGTAACCAGCAGTATTTGAATCGTGGAGGTATCGTATGCGGAACTTGAAACGACTCGTGACGCTTTCGATGGGGCTGGCGATGGCCCTCCTGACCGCCTGCAACGGCACCTTCGACCTGGCGGTCGAGACCACGCCGGGGCCCGAGGCGACGCTGGCCGCGCTGGAGACCGAAAACGCCCGCCTGGCCACCCAGGTGGCGACGGTGGCCGCTCCCACCCCCACGCTGCCCCCTGACCTGGGACGACTGGCCTACGTCCAGGGCGGCGACGTCTGGGTCAAGCGACTGCCCGACGGCGAACCCCGGCGCCTCACCGACGACGGCCGGAACAGCCAGCCCCGCTGGTCCCCCTCGGGGCAGTGGCTGGCCTTTCACAAGGGGGACTATCAAATGTGGGTAGTCCGATCCGACGGCGAGGACACCCGACCACTGAACGACGGCGCGGCGGTCGACGTCTTCGCCTGGTCCCCCATCGAAGACCGGCTGGCCTACGTCGCCGGCTCTGGCATACTGCGGCTGGAAGTAATCAACGCCGAGGGCAGCGCTCCGGTGACGTTGGTGCCCGACACAGCAGGTCAATCGGGACAGATCGCCTGGGGACGTATCGCCTGGAGTCCGGATGGGTGCCGGGTGGTATACGTGTGGGAACGCATCGGTTCGTCGGGTCCACTGCGGGACTACGTGGGCATCTGGTCCGTCGAGGCGCAATCCGGCAGCGAGCCTGTCGAACACTACGCCCTCCCCAGCCCGCCGCAGGACGGCTTGATCCTGGCCGGTTGGACGCCCGATGGGCAGTCCATCCTCTTCTGGCGTGACCTGCTGTTCTCGGCCTCGGCCGCGGCCGACGGTCTGCCGCTGCTGCGCCTGCCGCTGGATGGGGGCGAACCCGTAGAGGTGGCCGACTTTGCGCTGCTACACCCCGACTTTTGGAGCGGCTCGCCCACGGGCCAGCAGATGGCGCTGACAATGGGGGCCGGGCGCGAGACCTGGACCAACAAGCGTATCGTGCTGGTGACCCTGGAGACGGCTGGCTGGGAATACCTGACCGATGAAACCGTGTCGGCTTTCTCCCCCACCTTCTCACCCGACGTCCAGCACATCGCCTACGTGGCCGCGCCCGATGTCGGCCACGTGTGGGGCGGCGACGAGGCCAAAGCCGGCGCAGCCCAGCGCCGCATCTGGGTGATGAACACAGACGGCTCCAATCAGCGTCCGCTCACCGGCGACCCGGCCTACCGCGACGAGCGACCGCTGTGGTCGGCGGGCGGGACGCACATCCTCTTCGCCCGGCTGGACGAGGACGGGCACGCATCACTGTGGCTAATGGACGCAGTCGGCGGTGCGCCTAAGCAGGTGGTGGACGAACTGACCCCGGCGCCGGAGTGGTTCGGAAACTACGGCTACATCGCCTGGGACCAGTTGTTCGACTGGTGGAGTGGTTCAGCAGGGCAGCCCGACGACAGCGTGCGCGACGCCGCTCCACCCACGGTCACCCTCATTCCCACTCCCACGCAGTGGTTCCCGCCCACTGCGACGCCTACGCCCCCGCCTCCCCCAACACCCACACCCCGGCCGCCGGCAAGCGCTACGCCTACGTCCGCAACTGCCGTCGAGCCACTGCCCGCCGCGCTCATCTACCGCATCCCGGCCGAGGCCGAGAGCGAGATCCACGTCCTGGAACCGGACGGCGCGGATCGCCGGGTGCTCACGCTGCCATCACACGCCGGGCATCGGGAGGTGGCTGGACACTATCTGGCCTACGTGCTGGACTATACCATCTATCTGGCCGACCTGGCCGATGGCGCCACGCGGGAACTCTACGGGGCCTCCAGTCGCCGTGCCCCGGACTTTGACCTGTGCTGGTCGTCAGATGGGCGCCTCCTGACTTACGCCCTGGCCTACGAGGAGGTGGACGGCAGCCGCATGGTAGAACTGGGCACGCTGGATGGTTATCAGCAAGAGATCGTGACCGTCCTGACGGCCCGCCCCGCCGGTTCCACGCCCACGCCACCCCCTATGCCACCAGTACCGCCTGGTCCTGGTTTCGCCAACCTGCACCTGCTGGGCCTCGACCGCGCGGCGGGGCGCATCTACGCGACGCCAGTTGGCGGTGCAGAAAGGTACGCCGCCCTATGGGCCTTCGACGTGGAGACGGGTGCGCGCGTGCTCAACGTGCCTCTGGAACAAATGGGGGACTGGCCAGGGGGTATCCAGGAGGTGGCGCTCTCGCCTGACTTCCGGCGGCTGGCTGCCAGCCAGGTCAACACTGAGCGCGCGCAGTCGGTTATTCTGGTATACGGCCTGGAAGCCGGGGAGGAGCCTGCAGTCACCTATGCGCTTTCGCCGGACGCACACGCTGTTGCCCTGCGCTGGTCGCCGGGTGGGACGTTCCTGGCCTATCTGCTAGCCGAGGGACAGCCTGACCTTGCAGTCAGCCCCACATCTGGCCTGTGGTTGCTGGATGTGAATCGGATGGAGGTCCGCGAACTACTGCAACTGGAGAAGCCCGAAGCGCGGCTGATCGGCTGGGTGCCCGATGGGAAAGCGTTGCTGGTGGAATGGCTAGACAGTCTCTCTCGCGAGCAGCAGCACCAACTGGTGGAGGTCGCCACCGGTCAGGTGGAAGAGGTTCCGCTCCCATCTGACGCCGACGTGCTGGGATGGGCATCGCTCCCGTAACCCGCCGTTGGGACGTGGAACCTCTGGGCGCGGCCAGACGTCTTATGAGTGATAGGTAGGTAGCGTTTCTGATGTTCGAGAAGGAGGTGCACGATGATTAAGCGAGTTCGTTTGCTCATCGGAGTGCTCATCGCGCTGATGCTGACCAGCACAGCGTTAGCCCAGGGACCTGTCTGGCCTCAGCACTCCGACCCCACCTGGCAGGCATCGTATTGGAACAATATGGCGCTCTCTGGCTCCCCCGTGCTCCAGCGCAGCGAGGCCGACCTGGACCACGATTGGGGAACCGGCTCTCCGGGCACTGGCGTCAACGCGGACCACTTTTCCGCGCGCTGGACCCGCTACATTTACGAGGATCCCGGCACGTATCGTTTCACCGCCACCAGCGACGACGGGATTCGGGTCTGGATAGACGATGATCTGATCATCAACGAGTGGTACGACCACCCGCCCAAAACAGTCAGCGTCGAGAAGAGCCTGAGTGCTGGCCATCACCTGGTCAAGGTCGAGTTTTACGAAAACACCGTCGGGGCCGTTGCCAGCGTCTCGTGGGCGCCAGCATCCGTGCCGATCACCAACTGGCGCGGCGAGTACTTTAACAACACGACGCTCGGCGGCAGCCCGGCCCTGGTCCGCGACGATGCCGACATCAACTTCGACTGGGGGAGCGGCTCACCCGCCTCAGGCGTCATCGGAGAGGACCGGTTCTCGGTCCGCTGGACGCGGGATCTCAGCCTGCCGGCCGGTATGTACCGCTTCACCATGCGGGTAGACGACGGCGGACGTCTCTGGGTGAACCACCACTTTCTCATTGATAAGTGGCAGGACCAACCCACCACGACGTACACCGGTGACATCTACCTGCCCGGCGGCGCTATTCCGATCAAAATGGAATACTATGAGAAAGGTGGCGGGGCCGTCGCCCATCTCTCGTGGGATCGCGTGGACGGACCACCACCGCCACCATCGGACGCGGTGATCGTTGACGACACCGATGCAGGCTTTGTCAAAGGGGGAGCAACAGCCGGCTGGCGCACCGTGCCCGAAGGCTACGGAGGCCGCCTGACCTGGACGCGCAACAACGACCGGGTGCGGCCGAACTACAACTGGGCGCGTTGGTATCCCAGCCTGGCGCCGGGGCGATATCAAGTCTTTGCCTACATTCCTGAGCGCTACACGACCACTTCACAGGCGCGTTACTGGATATCGCACGCCAGTGGCCTCACCCTGCGCATCGTGAACCAGTCGGTCAACGGGAACCGCTGGGTATCACTGGGAACGTACCAGTTCCGGGGCACGCGCGCTGACTACGTCTCGCTGGCCGACGTCACCTTTGAGCCGCGCGTGACGCGCCTGATCGGATTTGACGCCGTAAAGTGGGAGCCGCGCTAAGGTAACCGCCGGCGCATGCAGTCAGACATTCTTACACTAGAGACGATTCCTGGGAAAGATGGGGAGACGTCCGTTTTTGCTTACCAGTGCGGCAGTAAGGCAAACACAATTCGAGTGGAGGTGGTAAAATGAAAAACCGAGTATGGAGTCCAGTCATCGTCGTTACCGTTGCATTGGCAGTATTGAGATTGGGGCCAGCAGCGACCCCGGCAATGGCCGGAGGGGCCTGGTACGGCGAGTACTTTGCCAATCGCGACCTCAGCGGCAGCCCAGCCCTTACCCGTTACGACGACACACTGCACTTCGAGTGGGGTACCGGCAGTCCCGGAGACGACGTCCCCGCCGACAACTTTTCCGCCCGCTGGACCCGCGACGAGTGGTTCGAGGCCGGCACCTACCGCTTCTCCTACCGCTCCGACGACGGTATTCGCATCTGGGTCGGCGGCACACTCGTCGTGGACGACTGGCGCGACCGCCAGGCCACCTGGTCCTCCGTGGATCACGTCATCTCCCGGGGCACCCACCGCGTGCGCGTCGAATACTATGAACACGACGGAGGCGCGGCCATCCAGGTGGGATGGGAGCGGGCCAGCGGCGGTGACACCTGGCGGGCCGAGTACTTTGGCACCCGCGACCTCTCCGGCTCTCCCGCCCTGGTGCGCCACGACCCGGCCATTGACTTTGACTGGGGATACGGCAGTCCCGACGGGGCCGTCCCGGCCGACAACTTTTCCGTGCGCTGGACGCGCAGTCTGGGCTTTACCCCCGGCACCTACCGTTTCTACATCAGTTGCGACGATGGCGTGCGCGTCTACGTGGACGGCAACTGCGTCGTGGATGCCTGGCAGGACCAGAAACTGCCCAACACCTCCTGGGGCGACGTCACCCTCGCCAGCGGTCAACACACCGTCGTCGTCGAGTACTACGAGCACGGCGGCGAGGCCAGCGCCCACGTGTGGTGGAAGCGGCTGGGCGACTTTGGCGGCTGGGAGGGCCGCTACTACGCCAACGCCGAACTGCGCGGCGGCCCGGCGCTCATCCGCGACGAGGCCGAGATCAACTTTGACTGGGACGAGGGTGCACCCGCCGATTGGATGGTCAGCGACAACTTTTCCGCCGTCTGGACACGCGACGCCTACTTCACCCCCGGCTACTACCGCTTCAACGTCCGCTCCGACGATGGCGTGCGCGTCTGGCTCGACGGGGCCCTGGTCATGGACTACTGGCAGCCGATGGACTATGAATGGCATTACCTGGATGGGACCTACCTGGAGGGCACACACGCGCTCAAGGTAGAGTACTTTGAGCGCGCCGGTGGGGCCCGCATCCGCTTCTGGTGGGAGCGGAGCGGTACCCCCGCCCCTCCCTCTGCTCCTACCTCTGTCCCTACGCCGGTGGTCACTCCCGCCCCCGGCCTGCCCGGTCCATGGCAGGGTGAGTACTTTAGCAACCGCGACCTGAGCGGCTCGCCGGTACTGGTGCGCACCGATAGCGCCGTGGACTTTGACTGGGGTTGGGACAGTCCCGCGTCGGAAGTGAACCGCGACGACTTTTCCGTCCGTTGGAGCGGCGACTTCCCCTTCGAAAGCGGCCGCTACCGCTTCACCACCTACTCCGACGACGGCGTGCGGCTCTACGTGGACGACCATCTGGTCATCAACGCCTGGCGTGCCATGCGCGGCTACCGCAGCGGCTATGCCACTCTCTCAAAGGGGAACCACGCCGTGCATCTCGAGTACTTTGAGCGCAGTCAGGCTGCCAGGGCGCGCGTGACCTGGCAGCAAATCGGCGCAGCGCCGGCGCCGACCCCCACACCCGGCCCCGTCGCCCCCGACGACCAGGGCGCGGGCGGGCCGTGGGACGCGGCCTACTACGCCAACCGCGACCTCTCCGGCAGCCCGGCCCTCACGCGCCAGGACGCGGCGCTGGACTTTGACTGGGGCTGGGGCTCGCCTGACCCGGCAGTGCCCAGCGACAACTTTTCCGCCGTCTGGACACGCTCAGTCGAGTTCAGCGGCGGGCGCTACACCTTCACCACCTACTCCGACGACGGCGTGCGGCTCTACGTGGACGATCAGTTGGTCATCAATAGTTGGCAGCCCATGCGCGGCTATCGCAGCGGTACGCTCGACCTGAGCAAGGGCACGCACACCGTGCGGCTAGAGTACTTTGAGCGCACCGGCGTCGCGCTGGCGCGCCTCACCTGGCGCCGCCGGTAACACAAGCGGGCTCAACCTGGATTCGAGGAGGCAAAATGGCCCCTGGGCACCGTTGAGGAGCAAGGCATACCCATATCGGGGAAGTGATGAATGAATGATCAACTATAGGAGGAACATGAGTGAATACACAAACTACTGACAATGGTGGAGGCAGAGGTGTGCGGAAAGCCCTGATCTTTGTCGGCGGCACACTGCTGCTACTTGCCACCTGGTATATCCTGTACATGTGGATCGCCGCGATGACAGAGGGCTGGTTGGCACCCTGGGACACGGTTCCAGGTCGTCCCCCTGTCGGCGACTGGCAGCGCACCGTGAACGATTTCTTCGAAACCCGGCCGGGGGCAGTACTCCCCGCCGCGATTGTCATCGGCATCAGTGCGCTTATCTTCCTGATCCGGGTTGTGCGTGAACGGAATAAGACGTTCCTGCCGCTGGCATTTGCTGCCACAAACTTGCTCTTTTCCATTGCGGACACCATACTGGTCATCCCGATCCATCGTCTCCCTGATTTATGGCTGCCCAAGCCACGCCCAGCGTGGGACGTAGGCTATCATCGTACCTGGCCAGCAATTGCGGTGACTATGATTCTATTACTCGTGTTGTTCTGGGCGCAGTGGACGGGGTGGCCATTGAAGGGTAAGCGCGCAGAGAACACACGCCTGGCCCTGCTGACAGGCAGCCTGCTGCCCGTCGTTTTGCTGTTGGGGACGTGTATCTTCATCAAGATGCGCTAGGCGAACGTCAAGGCTGGGCACCCTCATCAACAAGTTGAAGATGCCGAAAGGAGAGGAAGATATGCTACACAGCAGGCAAACGATTGTAACACTCGTCGTGCTGGTGTTGGCAGCCGCGCTCACGGCATGCGGCGGACCCGGTGAGCCTGTCGAGCCGCCCGACGGAGGGGACAGGAGCGAACCCGCCAGTGAGGAAGCCACCCTTGACGACACCGAATGGATGCTTACCTCGCTGAACGGCAGCAGTCTCCTCGAAGGCTCCAATATCACTCTGAATTTTGCCGAAGAGGGAGCCGGCGGGTTCGCGGGCTGCAACGCCTATGGCGGTGAATACACGGCGGCGGACGAGGGTACTCTGACGATCGGCGAGATGATGATTACCCTTATGGCCTGTCAGACGCCCGAGGGCATCCTGGAGCAGGAGCGGGCCTATATTGAGGCGCTCAGGAATGCCGCCGCCTACTGGGTGATGGATGACTGCCTGGAGATCGCCAATGCCGCGGGCGAAACGACCCTCGTTTTCAGGATGAAAGAGGAATTCCCGATGGACCCCAGCGATCTCGTGGGCACTGTGTGGCAGATCGTCTCGATGGACAACCGCAACCCTGTGGAGGGATCAACCATCACCTTTGCCTTTCACAATGAGAACCAGGTCAGCGGGTCTGCCGGGTGCAGAGGCTACGTTGGCGGCTACGAGGCCAGCGGTGACGACATCAGGTTCCCCTGGCTCACGATGATCGGGGCTGCCTGCCTCGAGCAGGAAGCGCTGATGAGACAAGAAGGCCAGTATACTGACCATCTCTCCTGGGTGACCAACTATCGGCTCAGCGAAGGGCAGTTGGAGATCCTTACCGCGCGGGGTGAGGTGCTCGTCTTTGAACTGCTACCGAAGGACAGTAATGCCAGCCTGGAGAGGACCACCTGGGTATTGACCGCCTTTATCGAGGAAAAGACGGTCGAGGGAATGGACATACCTTTGTTGATGCCCACGAATCTGCTGGCAGAGACAGCGATCACGGCAACCTTCGAGGACAGCACAGTGAGTGGTTCGGCGGGCTGCAACACCTACTTTGCCACCTATACCTGCGATGGCTCTTTCCTCACCTGCGAGACTCCCGCCGCCACTGAGATGGCCTGCAGCGGCCCGGCAGGCATCATGGAGCAGGAGCAGCGCTACCTGGGCTTTCTGGAGGACGTGACCGTCTACCGCATCTATGGCAGCCATCTCTGGCTGGAAACGGGCGCCGGGCGGGCTCTGGTCTTCACTGCGCAGGAATAGCGGCCCCTCCCGCAACCCGATGGTAGACCATGGGATCAAATCAAGATTTCGCAGGAGGAGACCTATGACCTCAGCGCAACAGGGGAAAAAAAGAAGGAACAGAAACACAGTCGTGATCCTCCTTTTGTCGGGGATCATCTTATACCTGACGATCGGGCTGCTTTACAACATAGTCTCACTGTATTGCTACAACGTCAGACACTGGCATCTGCACGGGGGCTTCTCACTCCCACCGCTCTATGCCTGTGGGTTTTTCTTCAACCTATTCCTATGGCCCGTGTACCTGTGGGCCAATCTGGTCAACCACGTTGGTATCTTTGGTCCCTGCACACCCGTTACACCCTCGGCGACGCCGGTAGCATGGAGAATCTTCTGATTGGAGGTAGAACGTGAATACAATTGCCTGGACTCCGCCCCTGGACTTTATCATCCCGCTGATCATGGTACCCTGGTGGCTGCCGGTGAACCTGCTCTGGAACGCAGTCGTGACTGCGGGCACGCTGGCGGCACAGCGCCTGCTGCGCACCCTGTCCGTGAGGCGTCTGATCGGCTACCTGCTGGTCACCACCCTCGTCGGCGCCATAGTGGACTCTATCTGGCACATCGCCGTGACCGCGGCCAATCGCGTGCCTTGGGGCCCGACGCCATCTGGCGTATACCTGCAAGCGATGCCCATCGTCATCGTCGTGCTAGGATTGGCGAATCTGCTGCTCGCCGCTGGCCTGCTGCGGCTGGCCTGGAAACGGGCCGCCATCCTGGGAGGCGCGATGGGATTGCTCACCGCACCCTGGGCAATAGTGCTGTTCTAACGGAATGCAAGGAGATACAGAAATGATGAGTAAACATCCTAATTCCACACTTGCGGTGCTCATATTGTTGACCGCATGGCTCATGTGGCCGGCGCAAATGGCGCGTGCCGACGTCGCGCCCCCCTGGGCCGCCCAGGGAGCGTCGGTTGATCCCGGAGAGACCCCCCACCCAGGTGCGGATGGTCTCCGAGGAGGTTCTGCTGACCATCGAAGGGCGGGAGCAGGAAACCGACGATTCCCATCTAGCCTCGGACTTTATGGCCGGTCACGTCGAGGCCACCTTTGTGATGCGCAACCAGGGGGCCGAGTTGGAGTCCTTCGACGTCTGGTTCCCCCTGACCACGAGCGACGGGTTTGGCTCGTCCAACCAAGTTCAGAACTTTGGCGCCTGGGTGGATGAGGTTCCGGTGGAGGTCAGCGAGTCGACCGGCAGGGATCTCTTGGATTTCGAGGAATCGGTCCCCTGGGCCACCTGGCCCGTGACCTTCCCGCCGGGGCAGGACACCATCCTGCGCGTGACCTACGACGTGCTCCCTATAGGCTACCGGCCCTTTGGCGACTTTCACTACATCCTGGAGACCGGCGCGGACTGGCAGGATACGATTGGCGAGGCGACCGTCACGATCCGCCTGCCGTATCCAGTCACGCCGGAGAATACAACACTCGATCCGGCGGTGAGCCATCACGCCCCGCACCCCGACGGGTTCCAGGTGCAGGACAACGAGGTCGTTTGGCGCTTCACCAACTTGGAGCCGACAAGCGACGACAACGTGCGGCTCAACGTACTGGAGCCGGACCGCTGGCAGGCCCTGGTCGCAGCCCGCGAGGCCGTCGTCGCCGCGCCCGACTCAGCCGAGGCGCAACTTGAACTAGCGCGGGCCGCCCGTGGCGCTGTATCCATGAAACACGGTGTTAACCCCTTCGGCGGTGGAGATGCACTGGCCCAGGTCGCCTCGGATGCCTACGTACGCTCATTGAAACTGGACCCGCAGCAGAATGAGATCTACGGCGAGTACGCCGAATGGCTGCTGTGGACCAGCAACCGGTACCTGTCTGAGAACGGGACCTACCCGGAAGCGTTATACGACGCCGTCGCCCGTGGCCTGGAACGGTTGCCAGACGACGAGCGCCTGCTAGAGATTCAGGAAATCATCGCAAGCCAGGAGGCCCAAAGCACAGCGACTCCCACACTGCGCCCGACGCTCCCCTCTCCGACCCCAGTCCCAACGACACCACCTCTCCCCTCCCCCACCGCAGCCCCGACAGCCACGCCGGTTCCAGGCAACTCGTCCGCCCCGGGGGGCAGCCTGTGCACCGGGACGCTGCTTTGGGGCCTGATCCCGCTCGCGCTGG
>JAXHUO010000055.1:0-30234 GCA_034189605.1 Chloroflexota bacterium | reverse complement strand
CATAGTCGCCCCACTTCACGCAGCGTGACCGCATCCTTCAGGAACCTCAGATCGCGGCACGCTGGTGACGGCGTTGGCTACTTCAGGCGTCAGGGCGGCCAGAACCAGGCCACTGGTGCCGGCCTGCAGTTCGGCATCCAACTGCGCCTTCATATCGGCCGGAATGCGCCCTTTCTCCTGTAAGTAGATAATCTCCACCAGACAGATCGTGGGGACGTAAACGACAATCTCACCACGATCACAGGCATCAAAAGCCTTCCTGGCCGTGGGGCCAAGACGCGGGCTGTCCTCCAAATACCAGATCAAGGCATGCGTGTCGGTCACGACGTCGGGCATTAGATGTCCTCCCGAGGAAAGTTGCCCCACATCTCCCGTCGCGCCTCGGCGATTTCCTCTTCGGTGATGTCGAGACCCCGCCACAACCCACGCAGGGATTTGCGCGGGGTAGGCTGGGCGGCTTTCAACTCGCGCTTGATGTCAGGAACCAGGCGCTCAATCAGACGCGCTTTATCCACTGGCGAAAGTTGCTGCACCAGATCCAAGGATTCCCCCAAAGTCACAACACTTGCCATGCTTCGCCTCCGTGACCAGTCCACCTATCTCCAGGTCGTTCCTTACTAGAGTTATCGTGTCCACCCAAATTATACACGAGTAGGCCGTTGTTGGCGAACCCATAAAACTGCATCTCCCACGAGCCGGTTTGGAACGCACCATCCAGTTCCATCCAGTTAATCTCAAGTTTGCGCTTCATCCATCCCTTTTTCCAGATGACTGCACACCAGTTCGATCACCGCCGCCCCATACTGCTCCAGTTTGCGCGGGCCAAAACCCTTTAACTCAGATAGAGCATCCAGCGTGACGGGCCGGTGCGCGGCGATGGCGCGCAAGTGGCTGTCGTGAAAGACAACATAGGGCGCTACCTTCTGCGCGCGGGCCTGCTCCAGCCGCCACGCGCGCAAGACCTGGAACAGCGCCTCGTCCACGTCCAGCCCCTCCGCATCCTTTTTGGATGATTTCCTGGCCCGCTTGCGTGGTGCTGCTGCTGGCGGCGGTTCCTCCGCCGGAACGACCAGGCCATCCAAGATGGTCTGATCCTGCAACGCCGCTTTGCCCACGGATGTGAGATCGAGCACGACACCGCCATGGCCAAGGCGTCGCGATTGCAAAATCCCGCCGCTCTCCAGCCGGTCCAGCAAATGCTCGATGGCCGTCTTTGAGCAGAAAGCCAGCGCCCCAAAACTGGCACTGCCACGGGCTTTCTCGTGGAGTAACTGCGCGCCATAACGAGCCTTGCCGTCGCCGCGCAAGATACGCACCAGGCTGACCCGTCCCCAACTCCACGGCGCGTCCGACACACAACGTAGGATGGTCAACAACTGTTCCCGCTCGCCGGGCAGACCGGCGTCTGGCGGCGGTTGGATTTCCACGCAGTTATCGCAGGCGGTGCAGCGCTCGATGGTGCGGCCGCCCAGGTAGGCGTTGATATAACCGTGACGGCAGCGACCGGTCTGAGCGTAGGCGGCGATCTCGTCCACGCGCTGGGCCTGGATGGTCTCGTACCGCTCCAGCAACGTTGCGATCCGCTCGGCAGCGTCTGTGGGTGGCGGCAACAGTTCCAAGAACAGGTCGCGCCCGGCCGCGTGGTAGTTTAGCCAACCAGCGTCGGCCCACTCTAACATCAGCCGCTCAATGTCATTGAGAGACAAGTTGGCCCGTCGCGCCACGTCCGCCAGGTCCAGCGTCAGCGATTGGTCGGGACGCAGGCGGGCAGCCTGGCAAAAGGCCGCCAGGTCAGGCGCGGCGGCGGGCACGTCACTGATCGTCAGGCAGACGACGGCGGCGCGGGGCAGGTCGGGGCCGCGCCGCAGCAGGCCCGCCTCCTCCAACAGACTAAGCGCGACGCGCAGACGGGTGTTATCGGCCTGCAAGTCACGCTCCAGGTCTGCCGCCGTGACCCGGCCGGAGGAGGCCCCATCCAGGCGACGCTTGACGGCTGCGTAGACAGCCCGCAGGAACTCTACCGGTAACAGATCCTGGCGAGCCCGGCGGGTCAGCGTGCCACGGTCAGAGGAAGCGTACATCAGCAGACAGCGGGCGGGCAACCCGTCACGCCCGGCCCGCCCGGCCTCCTGGTAGTAGGCCTCCAACGAGTTGGACGGGACAAAGTGCACGATGAAACGAATGTCCGGCTTGTCAATGCCCAGGCCAAAGGCAATGGTCGCCACGACGACGCGGATGCGGCCAGCCATAAAATCATCCTGTACCCCAGCCCGGTCGGCGATGCCGGCGTGGTAGTGACCGGCGACGATGCCGTGTCCGCGCAGCAGCGCGGCCAGTTCCTCGCAGCGGGCGCGGGTGCCCGCGTAGATGATGCCACTGCCGGGTTCAGCCTTGCAGAAATCCAGCAGGCGGCGCAGTTTGTCGTTGGTATTGCGGGCGTAAAAGACCTCCAGCTGCAGATTGGGGCGGGTCACGTCACCGGCGACGATACGCATACCACGCCCCGAGTCTTGGGGTGAGTCTATCGAATCGCTTGCCGGAGGAGCATCCAGGTGGTGAATGATATCGCGTCGCACGCGAGGAGGGGCTGTCGCGGTCAATGCCAGCAGCGGCGGGTCGCCCAGCGCCCGCCGGGCCTGTCCGATGGTCAGATAGTCAGGCCGAAAGTCGTGACCCCACACACTGACGCAATGCACTTCGTCAATCACCAGCAGGTTGATACCCGCTCGCCGCAGCGCGTGCAGGAAAGGCGGCTGGCGCAACCGCTCCGGCGCGGCATAGAGCAGCCGGTAGACCCCGCCAGTGGCCCGGCCCAGCCGCTGGCGCAGTGCATCCCTCTCCAGGCTGCTGTTGATGGTGGTCGCCCGGCCCCGCAACCCTGCTGGCAGCGAGTCCACCTGATCCTTCATCAGCGCGATGAGCGGCGAGACGACCAGCGTCGTGCCGCGCTCGGCCAAAAGCGCCGGGAGTTGGTAGCAGAGCGACTTGCCGCCGCCGGTCGGCAGGATGGCCAACACTTCCTCGCCACGCATGACGCAGGCGATGGTCTCCAACTGGCCGGGCAGCAGCGTCTCGAAACCAAAGAGCCTCCCGGCGTCCTCCATGATGCGCGCCCGCTCTTCCTCCGAGACGGGAACCTGGTCGAAGGTGGGCAAAAGTTCGGCGGGCGGGGGCTCCCTCTCTTCCAAGGGAACAGGGCGCGGTGCACGGGCGGGAGCAGGACGCATCCGGGAGGCTGGGGAGAGGAGCGCCCGCAGTTCGGCCAGTTCGTCGGCGTGACGGCGGGCCAGTTCAGCCTCCAGGTCGGCGACGCGGGTCTCCTCCTCGCTGGCCTGGAAATAGTCGCGCAGCCGGCGCAGGTATGTGACGGGCAGGGGACTCTCTGCGCTGGCGGTGCGCAGCAAGCGCACGGCGTAGCCGCTGGCGGTCACCAGGTCGTCGCTGGCATGGTAGAAGGCGAGCATGCCCAGCAGGTAGGCGCGGCTCTGCGGGCGCAACTCGCTCATACGGCGGTAGGCGGCCAGCGCGGCCTCCGTGTCCCCACGCGCCAGTTCGACCTCGCCCAAAAGGCTCCAGGCCGTTATGCTGTCCTCCCGTTCCTCGACGAGGGCGCGAGCGATCTGGTGGGCAGTCTCCACATCGCCCTGGGCCAGGTGGACGCGGGCCAGGAGCGAACGAGCGGTGAGGGAAGTCTTGAGCTGCAAACGCTCCTGCATCACCGCCAGCGCATCATCGGGCCGATTCTGGGCCAGAAAAGCCCGCGCGCGCAGGTCAAGCAACGAGACGAGCGTGGGGTTGATCGGGATGACGGCATCCAGGCAAGCATGGGCGTCCTCAATACACTCCCAGCGCAGGAGAAAGTTGAGCAAGCGGCTGCGGTCGCGGCCTGAAAATTCGCGGGCCTGCACAGGCATCAGGCCAAGTTCATCCAACACAGATGGAGACTTGTTCATTGTTTCATTGCCTCACTGTTCATCGGTTCGTAATCCGGCACGACGTGCACCCCGACGACGAGGGGCCAATACTCCCCCTGCCAATTGCGGCTCAGCCCGACGGCCAGGTAGAGGGACTCGGCCCCCAGCCGCTCACAGAGCGTATCGTGATCCAGCGCCAGAAAACCGCCTTTCCCGCCCAGCCAGGCCCGACCCAGCGCATGCCACTTGAGGTCGGTCACGGAGACGCCACGCTTGCTCGTGGCCCGGGGGTGGTTGGTTTCGTCCGCCAGCACAAAGCCCAAACGCGCCTCGTACTTGCCAGAGTAACCATCCAGCGAGAATTGGGCCCACACGTGCTCCGGCTGCACCAGGCAGAGCGAGCGGGTGTGGTGAATGAGCACGTCCTCCGGGGCGCAGTCGAGATGCTGGGCGAAAAAACGAGCCCGCCTCTCCCCTTCCAGGCGGCGCAGCAGCCGTGGCCGGTGGCGGACGAAATCAGTGAGCCAATCCTCGACGTGGGGCGGGTCGGGGCGCGGCGCGAGCAGGTTCAACTCGACCACGTCACCGCATTGCACCAGGCGACCGCCGGCGTCGGTCATATCGCCCGGCAGGAGGGTGTCGAATTCGCGCACCGGGCGCACCCAGCGCAGGCCAGTGACTGGATCAGGCTCGCAGGTGAACCCGGCGGCGCAGATGCCGCTGAGCATTTTGGTCATCGCCAGGATGAGGACCTCCTGTGGCGGCATAGTTCCTCCTTACAGATGAATAATGGTCAATCCCGAAAAGTGTCTGGCCCAGTATGCGGCGACCAAGCGGCGGTGGCAACGATCAGCGGTCGGCTCGGCACAGAGAAGGCACGGAACACGGTAACGATCCAGTATCTCGCGACCCGCCACTTCGGACGCCCGTTCCGCCAGCAGGGGGAGGAAACGGGCCTCGTAGGCTGCCCAGTCCTGATCCTCACGGTAGGTTTCGAGGATCTCGAGAGTGGGAGCCAGTTCGGGGCGGTGCTCGTAGGCAATGCCGAAACCCTCACGCAGCAGGAAAGCCAGGTCGTCTCGCTTGGTGTATCCGGCCAAGTGGGAGGTATTGCGCAGACGCACGTCAATCACCGCCTCCACACCCACATCGCGCAGTTGACCAATGAACATCGCCAGCGGTTTACGTTGGTAGCCGATGGTGTAGAGGATAGCCATAGATGTCTCCTCACAGTAGATGAGTAAACGAGGGCCTCATCTACTCATTTACCCATTCCTCATCTACTCTTAGAAAAGCAAAAGTTGTTGGGCCACTGGCTCCCCCTCGACCGTCGTGCCGTCAGGGCGAATGTGGAGTACACGAGATCTGCGAGCCAGCAACGTCTGAGTGATGAGCAGGTGGCGGTGACACTGGCTATAGTCACCCTCGCTGCACATCACAGCCACCCGTCGAGTGTGGGCCAGATCGAGTAACCGGTCAATGCCGGCCTGGTAGGCAGGCGACTGCTCCACACGCTGGTAGTTGGGGCGCTCCTGACCGGGGTCATACATAGCCGGGTCGGACGGACGGCCGCCGAGGACATCGCCCATAAAAAGGTAGTTTATGCCGGCATCGTCGAGGTCGCGGGCCAATGTCTCGCGGTTGAACTGCGACGTCCAGCGGCTATAGGGCTGGCTGCGCACGTCCACGACGAGGGTGATCCGGTGGCGGCGCAGCAGGTCAACGAACGACGCTGTAGTGTGGTCGCTGTGGCCGACAGTGTGAATCAACAGGTCTTGGGGCATGGTTATCCTCGTCCTGGCGGTAGTATAGCGAGATTCGTTCAAATGACAAATGGGCAATCCAATGACAAATGAACAAATGACAAAAACCAATCGCTAACTGCTGACTCTACCTGCTAACCGCCAACGGCTGGCGGCTGACCTGGCTTGACGGCATGTCACTTCGTGGTACACTTTGGAACTTTAGGAGGTGCTATGCCAGAGAAAACCATTGCACTGATCGCGCACGACGGCAAAAAGGCGGACATAGTCGCCTGTGCCACATTCAATCGGGACAAACTGATACACCCCCACGACCCCGACATCCAGACATTGTTGCGCACCTGCAACGTCCACAACGTGCTCATCGCCACTAACGTGGCCACAGCCGACCTGATCATCTCCGACGAGACACTATGAGCGAGACCAAGTTGCTGCCCCCTCACTACCGCCGAAATTTCTCCGCCTTCCTGGTGGACTATGTCTGCTTCGGAGTGGGGTTCCTCTCTTTCCTCAACCCCAGCAGCGTACTGCCCGTGTTCGTGCGCCAATTGACAGATTCGGCACCCGTGATCGGGTTGGTCAGCACGGTTTTCAACGGCTGTTGGTTATTGCCTCAACTGACAGCTGCCCGCCTGATCAACGACAAGCCGCGCAAGAAGCCGTATATGCTCGCCGGGTTGAGCGGACGGATCGCGTTTTGGGTGATAGCGCTGGCGCTATGGGCTAGGCTGGATCGCCATCCCACAGATATGCTTATCCTGTTTTTCGTCTGCCTGGGGGTCTTTGCCGCCAGCGATGGGGCCTGCAGCGTGGCCTGGTTCGACATCCTGGCGCGGGCCATCCCACTGAAACAACGAGGCCGGTTGATCGGAATAGGGCAGATCATCAGCGGATTATTGGGGATCGGAGCGGGAACGTTGGTGGGGCTGATTCTGGGCCGCTACCCCTTTCCCAACAACTATGCACTGCTCTTCGCGCTGACAGGCGTGATGCTCGTCCCCTCGGTGATCGCGCTGGTCTCAATCCGGGAACCTCCATCCGAGGAGACAGACCCGAAGGCAAACGAGCGGCTAAAGGGCAATTGGCTGAAACTATTGGTCACCGACCATGCCTTCCTCCACCTGATGATCTGCCGCATCCTGGTCGGTATGATAGGAATGGCCGTGCCCTTTTACGTGGTATACGCGGCCGACGTGTTACGTCTGCCACAGAGCACCGTCGGCGGCTTTGTGGTTGCTCAGACGGTGGGAGGAGTGGTCGCCAGCGTTGTCATTGGCCTGGTCAATGAGCGCTGGGGGCTACAGCATGTGATTCGCATCGGAGCCGCAGCGGCCATTACAGGGCCGCTCTTCGCACTGGCGGTACACCTGACGGGCGCCGCGCGGCTGGTCCAGGCATACCCTTTCGTCTACGTGATGCTAGGCGTCACGAACAGCACCTGGATGATGGGCTTTTTCAACTATCTGTTAGAGATAGCACCGGAGGGAATGCGCCCAGCCTACATCGGCCTGGGCAACACTATTATGGGGATACTGACGCTGGCGCCGATAGCAGGCGGATGGCTGCTGGAGGTAACTTCGTACACCACGCTCTTTGGCGTGACGGCAGCGATTGTGGCAGTCGGCTTCCTGTCCACCCTGGGGCTCAAGCCGCTTCGGCAAGCCGCGCCGGGGGAGAATCAACCATGAACGAGCAACAGGACGGCGGCAGGGATGCGGCAACCGCACCCCTGCGAATGCGCACCGCGTTCCTGGCAGCGCTGGTGATTGTTATCGGAGCAGCACTGTGGTACTGGCATGAGCCTCTCTGGACCTTTTTTGGCGATCAGGAACACATACGAGAATGGGTGACCGGCTTTGGCCCGTGGGGCCCACTGGTCACCATCGCGCTCAACGTGGCGCAGGTGCTGCTGGCACCGATACCGGGCCAATTCGTAGGGCTGGTGAACGGCTACCTGTACGGCATCTGGCTGGGCACCCTCTACAGTATGATCGGATTGCTGCTGGGGACGACGCTGGCAACAGCCTTGGGGCGGTGGTTCGGGCGGCCACTGGTTGGGAGGCTGGTGAACCCGGAAAAACTGGTACACTGGGATAGGATCGCCGGCCGCCAGGGGCCTCTGTTTTTCTTCCTCGTCTTTCTGTTTCCATTCGTCCCCGACGACATCGCCTGCTTTCTGATCGGTCTCAGCACACTCAGTATCCCGCGTATGGTCGTGCTGGCCGCGCTAGGACGGTTGCCGGGAGTGTTCGTCTCCTGCTGGGTAGGAGCCTATGCGACGGAATTGCCGTGGTGGGCATGGATCCCACTGGGCGGCGGGGCAGCGGGGCTGGCGTGGGTCTTTTGGCGCTACCAGGCCCAGTTGGAGAATGGGGTGGTGCGTCTCATCCGGCGATTGATAAAGCGGCTACAGGTACAGACACAGCGGCCATGATTCCGCGCATCACTGCCAGAGGGTATTTCTTCACAAACCTCGGAGATATTCCTATCATAAATAGAGGAGCCGCCGCCCTCCGCACGGGCCGGCGGCCTTTTGGCCCACCAGCACCTTAACATAGCACGGGGCCAAGGCTGGGGGACCAGGATTCGAACCTGGACTTATGGATTCAGAGTCCACTGTCCTACCATTAGACGATCCCCCAGAGTGCTGCGTATTCTACCACAGACCCCCATGCCTGACAAGCCTCTACACCAGCGCTATCAGAGTCTCCTCTGCCGCATCCAACCGCGCCAACACCCGCTCTCGCCCCAGGATCGCCAGCGACCCAAACAGCGGCGGCGCGACCTTCTGTCCGGTCACCGCCCAGCGCAAGATGCCGAACAGTTGCCCGGCCTTGAGCCCCAATTCATCTGCCAGCGCCCGCATCGGCGGCTCCATCGCCTCCGGTTCGAAAGGCTCCACCTCCGCCAGCAGCGCCCGCGCCCGCCGCAACGCCGCCAGGCTCTCCCCCGGTGTCATTTTCTTGCCCACCAGTCTCTCCGCCGGAGGAGGCTCAATCTCCCCGAACAGAAACGCTGTCCACTCAACAACCGTCTCCAAGCGCTTCAACCTCTCCTGCACCAGTGGCACAATGCTGAGCAGCGTCGCCCGCATCTCCTCAGGGCAGGGCTCCGGCACCAGATTGGCTTTCTGCCAGAAGGGCAAAAGTCGCTCCAGTAATTCCTCTTCCGATAGATTCCGGATGTAGACACCGTTCATCCAATCCAGTTTATCATAGGAGAAAACCGCAGGCGCTGTATTGACGCGGAACAGGTCAAAGCGCTCGATCAACTCCTCCCGGCTAAAGAGTTCCTGCTCCTCCCCCTCTCCCGGCGACCAACCCAGGAGGGCCAGGAAGTTGAACAAAGCCTCCGGCAGGTACCCCTGGTCACGGAACTGGACGACGGACGTCGAACCGTGACGCTTGGATAGCGGCTTGCCGTCAGTGCCGTTCACCAGGGGGAGGTGACAAAAGACAGGGGTCTCCCATCCCAGCGCCTGGTAGAGCAAAACGCGTTTAGGAGCGGTGGAAATCCACCGGTCATCCCGGGTGACGTGGGTGATCCCCATGTGATGATCGTCCACCACCACCGCCAGATGGTACGTGGGAAAGCCATCCGACTTGAGAAGAATCAAGTCGTCCAGCGTGGTATTGCCAAAGACCACATCTCCTCTAAGAGCATCATGGACAACTGTCTGGCCCGTCAGCGGTACCTTGAGCCGGATGACATGAGGCTTGTGCAGAGAGATGGCGTCCGGCGAGAGGTCGCGGCAGTGACGATCATACATCGGGGGTTGCTTGCGCGCCCGCTGTTCCTCGCGCACCTGCTCTAGTCTCTCAGGCGAGCAGTTGCAGCGATAGGCCAAGCCCCGCTCGACCAATTCCTCCACCGCTCGTTTATACATCGCCAGCCGCCCCGACTGGATGTACGGCCCGTACGGCCCGCCGACGGCGTACTCCTCGGCGTTCTCCACACCCACACGCTGCAACTCTTCCAGCCCTGGCCCCTCGTCCCAACCCAGCCCCAACCAGCGCAGACTGTCCATAATGGTCAGGATCGCCTCTGGATCGTACCGCTTCCGGTCGGTGTCCTCAATGCGTAGGACAAACTGCCCACCCATCTTGCGTGCAAAGAGCCAGTCAAAGACCACGGTCCGAACACCGCCGATATGTAATTTGCCGGTGGGACTAGGCGCAAAACGAACACGAACCGTCATTATTTACTCCTTACTCCTTACTCCTTACTCCCTACTCCTTACTTCTTACTCCCTACTTCTTCCTCTGCCCTCTCTCAATCTTGGCCCAAGTATCACGTAACGACACCGTCCGGTTAAATACGAGCATGCCGCCGGACGAATCGGGATCAACGACAAAATAGCCCTGTCTCTCGAACTGGCAGCGACTTCCAGGTAATGCACCTGCCAGACTCGGCTCAACGCGACACGACACCAGCGTCTCCAACGAGTTCGGATTCAAATGAGACTTGAAATCAGAACCATCCTGTTCATCGAGTGGGTTTGCTTTTACAAAGAGACGATCGTACAAACGCACCTCGGCCTCGAGCGCGTGGGCCGTCGAAACCCAGTGCAATGTTCCTCTGACCTTGCGCCCGTCTGGAGACGAACCACCTCGTGTCGCTGGATCATAAGTGCAGTGCAGTTCGACCACTTGGCCGGTTTGTTCATCCTTAACCACTCCCACACACGTGATAAAATAGGCATACCGCAGCCGCACCTCACGCCCAGGGGCGAGACGGAAGAACTTTTTCGGCGGGTCCTCACGAAAATCCGCCCGTTCGATATACAGCACACGTGAAAACGGGACCTTGCGTGTCCCCATACTGGGATCCTGCGGATTGTTCCGCGCATCCATCTCCTCTACCTGGTCTTCTGGGTAGTTGTCTATGACCACCTTGAGTGGACGCAACACCCCCATCACACGCGGAGCGCGTTGATTCAAATCTTCGCGGATGCAATGCTCAAGAAAGGTCACGTCTACTATACTATCAGCCTTGGCCACGCCGATGCGCCCACAAAAGTTTCTGATGGCCTCCGGTGTGTAGCCACGTCTCCGCAGGCCCGACAGTGTGGGCATTCGTGGATCATCCCATCCGGTGACAATCCCTTGTTCTACCAATTCCAATAGCATGCGCTTACTCACTACAGTGTAACTGAGATTGAGGCGAGCGAACTCGATTTGTCGCGGATGATAGACGTCCAATTCATCGAGAAACCAATCGTACAAGGGGCGATTATTCTCAAATTCCAGCGTGCAAATCGAATGGGTAACCCCTTCGATGGAATCAGAAAGACAGTGGGTAAAATCATACATCGGATAAATGCACCACTCGTCGCCTGTCCTGTGATGCGTCGCCCACAGAATGCGGTACATGACCGGATCTCGCATACTCAGATTCGGAGATGCCATATCAATTTTCGCCCGCAGTACGCGGGAACCGTCCTCAAATTCGCCAGCCCGCATGCGCTCAAACAAGTCCAGATTCTCTTCGACCGAACGGTTACGATACGGGCTGTCTTTGCCCGGGCTGGTCAAGGTGCCACGGTACTCTCTGATCTCCTCTGCGTTCAGGTCACAAACGTACGCCTTGCCCTTTTTGATCAGTTGCACGGCATACTCGTAGAGCTGTTCAAAGTAATCTGACGCATAAAACAGCCGGTCGTCCCAGTCGAATCCCAGCCACCGGACGTCCCCCTGGATCGAGTCCACGTACTCAATTTCCTCTTTGGTTGGATTAGTGTCATCAAATCGTAAATTGCACAGGCCACCGTAATCTGCGGCGATGCCAAAATTGAGGCAGATAGATTTGGCGTGTCCGATGTGCAGATAGCCATTCGGCTCCGGTGGGAATCTGGTATGAACTCGACCGCCGTACTTGTTTGTCCCCAAGTCCTCCTCAACGATATCGCGGACAAAGTTGGAGGAGGGAGTAGAATCTGTGGTGGCCATATGCACATCTCCTTTTGCTTGAGATTTCTCGGTAAATGGGAATAGCCCAACCGTATTCGGCGTTGCCAGCCCGATACGGCCAATACGATTGGCCTTACTACCCTATGATTTGCCTTGCTATCCTATGATTTGCTTTGCTACCCTATGATTTGCCTTGCTATCCTATGATTTGCTTTGCTACCCTACGATTGGTCTTGCTACCCTATGACTGGCTTTACTACCCTATGGTTAGCCTGGCTACTCGTCGAGAGTGACTACACCCGGCAAGGTGAAACTAAAGACGCTCCCCCGGCCTATTTTGCTCTCCACCCCCACTTGGCCATCGAGTTTTTCCACGACGCGCCGCACGATGGACAACCCCAAGCCGTGCCCTCCGCTGCGAGACCAGTCGAGCCGTGTAAAAGGCATGAACAACGGTGACTGTTCCTTCGGCGTGAGGCCGGGGCCGTTGTCACGCACCCAAAAACGCACCGTGCCGTCCGCTTGTATCGCGGCACCCAGTTCCACGTGCGGTGGCCGGCCGCCATATTTTATGGCGTTGCTGAGGTAGTTGACCCACACCCCTTCCACCCACGGGCCATAGCCCAGCGCCACCGGCCAGGCCTCGGGCACGACAATCTCGGCCTGGTATTCCTCAATGATATGGGCCAACTGCTGCTGTGCTTCGGCCACGATGCTCGCCATGTCCAGTGGACTCGCTTGCACTTCTACCTTGGACACTTCTGCCAGCAGGAATAACTCGTTAATAATACTGCTCGCCTTGCGCGCGTTCCGCGCAATCGTGTGCAAATAGTGGCGGGTCTCCTCACCCGGCATTGCAGTGTAATCCTTTTCCAACGTCTCGGCAAAGCCAATGACAAGACCCAAAGGGTTCTGCAGGTCGTGGGCCACGGTGTGGGCAAAGGCGTCCAACTCCGCAGACCGCTGACGCTCTGCATCATACAACCGCGCGTTCTCAACAGCAACCGCCGTTTGGTTAGCCAGCGTGGTCAGGGTGAGTTGATCGTCTTGCGAGTAGGTCTCCTCTGAGAGTTTTGGTCCTACGGCCAGGATCCCCACAAGCCCACCTCTGGCCTGCAGTGGGATAAAAATCTCTGCCCCGATCCTCTCCGAATCTTTTATCTCCTGCTCCCATAGGGCTCTGAACTGCGGCATCACCCCCATGTCATGCCTGGTCAGGGCGTGTTCATTTCTGGACAGCCAACGCACGACAGGATGATCCTTGCGCAGTCTAAAATCGGCATTCGGATCCAGCCCCTTTTGGGCTATCAGGCGGAACTCGTCGCTTTTCTCCTGTCTGAGGAAAAAAGCCGCCCGCTCGATATGCATAGTTGTGGTAACCTCGTCCAGGATCATGCTCGTCAGTTCGTCGAGGTCGAGTACGGAGGCCACTGTGTGGCTGAGCCTTTGGAGCATCAGGCCAGCGTCGTACTTCTCGCGGAAGAAAAGCCTGTCAACCCAAAATTGGACTCTATCGCGCAGGGGCTGGAAGGCCAAGGCCATGATGATGGCCACGACGAGGGAGAGGAAAAATATCTGATATCCCGTGACAATGTGAAACAAATTCACAGCGAGGTAGATAGTGAAAAAATAAATGCCTCCGATGATAGCGGTGGGGATGGAGTAGAGGAGGCCCTTACGGACGACAAGGATGATGTCCAGGAGTTGATAGCGGAGGATGGTGTAGACGATGAGGATGGCGTTGATGATGTTCGCGACGATGTCAACCGGGTACATCCTCACGTTTGGAATTGAATTAGACAGGCCGCCCATAAGGACCAGGCTTGTCCCTATCACAAGGTATCCGACTCTATTCCGGTGAGATGGATCTTTTGCCTCCCGATACCGCCTAAGCAGGTAAAACATCGCCAGCAGCAAAAAGAATGCATCATAGGCAGCGATAAAGGACATAGCCGGCCCTGTTTCGACGTGGTACAGGCCCTGGACGGTATGAGCCTCCTCCAGCACGTATCCTGTGGTGAACAGGACGACCAAGGTGGCGCCCCACAGGACATATCCCAGATGTAGGAGCCATTTATGTTCCCGTATCCCGAGAAAGACACGCACAAAGTGGTAAAAAGTGATGGGCATCACCGTCGAGGCCCCAATTAACACCTTTCCCCAGAGCAGGATTCCAAAAATTCCCAGATCAGCATGGACCAGAAAGGAGGCTATGCTCCAGACAATCATGACCACAAGATAGGAAACAAAGACTCGAGCCTCCCATTTGGGAGGGCCCTTTCTCAGGATGATAAGAAACAGACCCCCATAGCAGAAAAATGCTATTAAGGGGATCCAGGCTGCTATACCTAAACCTAACATTACCTTCTGACCTCTTGCTAACTAATCTCCAGGAGCCTCCTGGTTATCTCATCCGACGGGTTCATATGTGGTGGCTTGAGTTGAGCAAGGTCAGCGCCAGATGCCTGCCTTTCCACAAAGTACCTCTGAAACGTGCCTTGCGGGAGGAGGCTCACGTGAAGTGGCTTCAACCCTAACATCTTTTCCAGATCGCTGTAATCGCTATCCAGAGATTTCAAACTTTCATGGACAGCCACTTTCACTTCGCCCGGCTTCACGCCATCTTCCTTTAACTCAACATAGAGGTGCAGTGCGGGCTCGCCATCCACAATTTCCTTTCTCATCACCCAATCCCGATAAGGTACTCTAGAATCTTCCATTGCCTGCCATGCGACTTTTTCGGTGAGCCGGGTGAAACCGGCAATATCAATGACGTTATCAGACCTTGCCTCAAAGACCATCTGTGGGGCATCTATATTGAGATTGTCGTTACGCAAAGCGACTATCTTGATCATGTCACCAACTCTATATCGGACAAAAATCCCACCCCAGTAATTGGTGGACACTAGTTCGTATCTTTTGCCAGCCTTCACTTCGTTCAGTAGCACCGTCTGGGGTTGATAGCGTGGATCTCGCCTGGCCTTCAGGTGCTCCTCCTCTGGAATGAACTCCAGGAAACCACTGTCAGGGAAAAAGGTCAGGTTGCCGTAATCCCAGGTCTGTGTGGCTACAAGGCCGGTCTCAGTTGAACCGTAAAACTCCAGAGGGTACGTGCCCCAATAATATTTTATTTTTTCTCTATATATCGCGGTATCCATACCTCCACATACCAACCCCTTGAGGGTCCATAAATCTCGTGGAAGCATCGGTCGCTTGGCTAATTTGCTTCTCATGACCCCCTTTGCTAATCTATACAGCGACTGGGGATGCAGAAGCGCAGCAGACATGGACACCTTGCCTGATTCTCGGCTGAACTGCTCGCCGATCCTTACTAGAACGCTACTCATTCCATAAAAAACGTCTAGTCCCTGCACAAGCGCCAGACGAAAGCCCTCTTCGATTCTCTCTTGAAAGGACATTTTCTCGGCTTTCTGTACCGAGGGAAGGAATTCAAAGAGAAACTCCCCTGCCAAACCATATGGCATGGAACCCGATCCGTATGGCAGTGGAGCCACACAATACAGGAATTTATCGCCCTCCTCAAGGGCATGATGGCCTTTTTTCTGACACGTAGCAAGGATGATGCTGGCCAAGGGCCCCTTTATTCCCTCCCGGAAATGCCTCTCCGGAGTGGGCACCCACTTGAACTTGTATTCCTCAGATCTGCCCGAGGTACGCACCCAGAAGAGTGGCTTTTCTGGCAAAACGTCCTCTCTCTTCTCAGCCAGATATGGAAGATAGTCCCCATAGGTAGTCAATGGAACCACCCGCCTAAACTCTTCCACGCTGGCCGGCACTCTATCCCCCAGGAGCCTCCTACCTAGCTCGCACTGGCTGAGCAGTTGGATCTGCTCCATAAGCAGATCCTTCTGGATCTCCATAAACTCATCCAGGCTGAGATCAAGGAAGCCACAGTATTTCCTCCAAACCTCATCCCTTCGCCCCTGTCTCGTTAACTCCGCCGCTGTTGCCACTTTGTTACCCTCCTCAGTTTTTGTTTGTCTTCGTTACCCAAGGATATCGAGTTCAACGACCAGCCCTAGAGTCACCTCCTGAAACCGCCCTCATAGTCAAAGCGTAGGGATACCAGGGACGACGAGATTGGGATTTGCTTATCTCTATCTTGGCAAAACCAGAATCCGAGAGAATTGTGTGCCATTCATCCACCGTGCGAAAGTTGGGGATGGCTTCCACCTCTGCCTGGACCCGAGCACCCTTTTTGGTCAACCCATAACCAATCAGGAGAAATTTTAACAAAACGATCCACAAGAAGGAGCGCCAGAAAGCAGGCACGCCCGCAGCGGCTACGACGAGATCTCCCCCTGTCTTTAGCACTCGCTTCATCTCAGATAACATCTGAGGCACATCCATGTGGTGCGTGCCAAAGCCACAGATGACCATATCAAAAACGCCCTTGACAAAAGGCATAGCCATGCCCGAGGCACAAACCAGACTGATGCACGAGGATGATCTTGTTGCCCCAATGCGCTTCCGCCCGTGCTTGAGCATGGCTGGTGTAATGTCCAGCCCTATGACCCGGCCTCTGGCCCCTACCCTGTCCACGAGTGTGAGAGGAATGAGCGCCGTCCCCGTAGCCACATCGAGGACAACATCCCCCTTCTCAATGGAAGATGCTTCAACTAGCCGGTCAACGAACTCCTGATAGCCCAGCCCCAAGAACTCGCCGAGTTCTCGGTCCATCGTCTCCTCATAACGAGGGGCGAGTTCAGTAAAGGCCTTGATGATGGTATCGTTACCCGTCACAGTCCCATTTCATCTTTCGTGTCCCCCATTTCATCCTGGCCAAGAGGCACGGCGGCCTCGGAACACCGCACTGGATGGCCCCTCCAGCACCTAGTATCAGGCACCCAAGTACCGCTCCACGCCGTCCAGATGCCAGCCCAACTGACGCTCGTGCGTGGGGCTGGGCGCGAAGGAACGCCGGACCCCTGCGGGTGAGACGTTGCCCACTACCTCAATCTGCCCTACCTCTCCCACTCCCAGCCCCAGATGGCGACAATATTGCAAGTACCCCACCTGTTCCGAGTCAAAGCCCATCAGATGCGCCGTGAGCACATCCGCCGCCAGTGGATCGGTGCTGGCCAGCGCCACACGCCAGTCCACCGGATCGCCATTACCAGGCCCGTCCCCTTCCATCCCTTGCCAGCCGTCAATCACGACCAGGTGCGGCCAGACGTGGTGAGCCACCAGCGCCAGGTTCAGATTGATGACCGGGAAGCCCTGGTGCATCGCCATCTTACTCGACCCGCCCGGCCGGCCCAGAAAGACACCCTTGGCCCACTCCGCCAGCCCAGATTGCCACATCCACTTGGGTGCCAATCTGGCCAGCCGTTGCACCACTCCAGGCACGCCGCCGCTGCGCCGGACAGCCTGGGGGTTGACCAACGATCCCATCACTATGTTCTTTATGGAAAGCGTGACAATGACTGTATCGTGCGTCTTGGGCAAACCAACCGAGATGCGGTAATCAGCCTCGACGGCTGTGCGCGCCAGGTACACCGTCAACGGGCGCAGGTGGCGGTCGTAGATGCGCACGGGCACCGAATCGTCCGCGTTGAGATCCACCAACTCTATGCCATACTCCTCAACCAGCGCCTCGTAACCAAAGTTGCGAAAGCCTTCCCAGGTAGGGGACATTGCCGCCGCTTCGGCCACGACGATGGAACCATCGTAACGAGCACGGACAAAGTCAAGCACAGCGCGAATGGCATCCACGTGCGTCGCCGCCAACTGACGGTCCACCGAAACAAAATTGGGCTTGACCAGCACCCGAGAAACAGTGTCCAGCCTGCCCTGATCCGCGACACCTTCCAGCGCCGCTGTTATGTTTCCCCGGCGGCTCTCCCCGCGCACCAACGCCACCCTGGCCCGTTCTGCTCTGTCCATCACAACCTACTCTTCACACCCTACTGCAATGAATAAAAAAACACCAACTCGTTGGCGCCACTTGGGCCAGGCACTCCGAAACAAGTTTCAGATTACATCAGAATCAGAGTTACTACTCAGGTGCAACGCACTTTGGCTACAAATCAGAACTCTAATTTTCGGTGACGCATCGCCACATTCTCCGCCATCCCGATGCCGATCATCGTCGTCAGCAGAGCAGCAGGGCCATAAGAAATAAAGGGCAACGGCAAACCCGCGATGGGCAGCAGTCCCAGATTCATGCCGATGTTGACGACGAGTTGGAACAGGATCATCGCCAGCGAGCCAATCGCCAGCAGCCGCCCAAACCCATCTGCCGCAACCACAGCAATCCACAACAGACGGAGGAACAGGACTAGATAGAGTACAAACAACAACATCACACCTGCAAAGCCGAGTTCCTCGGCGAGGACAGCGAAAATAAAGTCCGTGTGACGCGCTGGCAAGTAACGGAGCCGGCTTGACGCACCCTGAAAGAGTCCCTGCCCCCACAGTCCACCTGAGCCAATAGCAAGGGATGCCTGATCGAGTTGATATTTGACGTAAGGATTGCTGCTGGGATTGATAAAGCCCAACACGCGCTCATGCATATATTCAAAGCCGAGAAGTTCCACCAATTTCCAGAGCGGATAGAGCGCACCCAACCCCACCACTGCCGTCAGCACCAGGTACCGCATCTCCACGTCCGACTCCAACAGCATGGCCAACCACATAAAGATGAACACGGCAGCAGTGGTCATATCGGGTTCCAGAAAGACCAACGCCGCTATGACAAGTGCCATAACAGCCGAGCCCAGGTAATTGACTAGATCAGGGCGCTCGGCGGTCTCCTTGAGCACGCTTGTTTTGGGTGCTCCAAAGAGCGGTGGGGCAGGAGAACTACGCTTCCGCCGTCGCCGGCTGAGTACGGCCCCCACAGAGATAGTGAACAGGTTCATTGCCAGGAACGAGGGCTGAAAACTGACAAAGCCGAGGTCAATCCAACGGCTTACCTCGCCAATTTCACTCTGCCCAAAGAGAAGCACGAGCACCAACAAAACAACAGCCAGGAGATAAGTCAGCCACCAAAAGTCGCCGAGCCATTGATAATCGCGCGGGAAAGCGGCCAACAAAAACACCAACCCGACTCCGGCAGCCCCCAAAATCGCCTGCCGCCGCCACAAATTGGCCAAATCGGGATCAAGGCTATCCTGATTGGCGCTGTAGATCATCACCACACCGTAAGCAATCAGCAGGATAGTGACCGTAAGCAGCACATAGTCAAAGTGCCGCCAGATACGTAACCTCGTCATCCTACCTCACACTGGGACAAGATGCACGGATGGCTCGAAAGCCTGATAAACGTATCGCTTTCACTTGCGCCGCCCGCGCCGGGTCAACAAAGGGATATCGGCAACCAGGCGCGATTCACGCGCACCATGGGAGAAGGTCACCTGAACGCTCTCAGCGTCAATCGCGACGTGGCGCGAAATCACCATGATGATTTCATCCTTGAGCGTATCCAGCAGCACGGGTGAGATACTGGTGCGGTCGTGGGCCAGCACCAAGCGCAACCGTTCCTTGGCAACCTCACCACTCGACGGTTCATAACGACGGCCTCGCAGGCGCTCAAAAAATCTCATAGTCAGTCTCCTACTCAGGACGCACGAAACGGCGAATTCGCTCAAATACACCGGGGTCGTGTAGGGGCTGGAACGGCACATCCTCTCCTTGCAACCGGCGAGCGATGTTATGAAACGCTCGTCTGGCCAGGGAATTATCGTTAGAGAAAGCGAGAGGCCGCCCCCGATTCGCAGCGATCAAGATGGCCTTGTCCTCAGGCACAATGCCGACGAGGTCAATAGCCAACAATTCGACGACGTCGGCGACGTCCAGCATCTCCCCGCGTCGCACCATGTCCGGCTTGATCCGGTTGATAACCAGCCGGGCCGGCCCCTTCTCCTCCGCTTCGATCAGACCGACAACCCGATCGGCGTCGCGCACTGCTGGCACCTCTGGGTTGGTGGCGATGAGAATCTCGTCTGCTGGAGCGATGGCGTAGCGGAAACCCTGCTCAATGCCGGCGGGAGAGTCGATAAGGATAAAATCGTGCTGTCCCTTGAGACTCTCGCAGACGCGCACCATATCGTCAGGCTGAACCGCGCTCTTGTCGCGGGTCTGCGCAGCCGGCAGCAACAAGAGTGTCGAAAGCCGCTTGTCGCGCACCAGCGCCTGGCGCAGCCGACAGCGCCCCTCGATCACATCCACCAGGTCGTAGACAATGCGGTTCTCGAGGCCGACCATCACATCAAGGTTACGCAGGCCAACATCGGCATCAATGACCACCACTCGCTGCCCCTGCATTGCCAGCGCGACGCCCAGGTTAGCGACAATGGTTGTCTTGCCCACCCCACCCTTGCCCGAAGTCACTGTAATCACCCTTGCCGTCATCGTTTCTCCTTACCCCATCCAGGGCGTGAGAACCACGCCCCTACCTCACCTGCCGCTCCAGGGAACGGCCACAATCCTTCCTTCGCGCATTGAGGCCATCTCAGGCACAGGCTTGCGCCGTTGCTCCTCCGGGGAGCGGGCGATGAGGCCAGCGATGCGAAGTTGCGTGGGGGCCAGATCAAGAGCACAGATCACAGCGTCCTCATCTCCCAACGCCCCGGCGTGCACCACCCCGCGCACCCGGCCCCATACCACAATATCGCCACCCGCTACTACCTCTGCCCCAGGATTGACATCGCCAATAACCACGACGTGGCTCGGACAACGCAGGCTCTGGCCAGACCGAAGTGTGCGCCGCACGACCATCCCTTCAACAACAGGTTCCTCGCCTCCTTCGGTTGCGGCCTCTGGCGCGCGCGAGCGATGCAGGTCAAGAGTGATCACCAGCCCTAACTCCTGGGCAGCCGCCTCTGTAGTGGGGTTCGTGCTGATCAGCCCCCACAACTCAACCTGATGGCGGTCAAACAGCGCGCGTGCCTCATCAACCTCGGAGCGAGACATTTCCAATGCCCCGACGTCGAGAGCGATGCGGCCACCGCGAAAGAAAGCGGGGTTAGCGCCGAGACGCGCCTCCAACGCGAGCATTCCGGCGTTCCAAGCCCCCTCCTTCAACGTGACGAGCAGTCCCTGGCGAATACCTTTGATGGTGATTGTATCTGGGCTCACACGTTTCCTTTCTGACACTTGGGGCATTATAACAAACAATGAGCAAATGACAAATGAACGTAACTACGTATCTTCTCAATATCTTGGGGGAACGCGACCATCTTGGTCGCTAGATGCCAGCAAGATGCTGGCGTTCCTCCATCTCACCCCCACTTATTGAAAAGATACGTAACTACCAACCATATGCGCCTGAATCCGGCTGCCTGGTCAACCCAACAGCGGCGGAACCCGCGCCGTCAGCCCGCGCAGTTTGGCCTGGAGCAGCGTGAAGGCGGAGGCCAGCGGGTTCAGTGGCACCATCATCACCGGCGTCACGCCCATCAAGCGAGCCTGGTAACGGGTGTTGGCCATCAGGTCGTTGTGTTCGGGCACCTGGTAGATGCGCCGGTCGGGGTAGCACTTCCGCAGCGTGTCCCCCACCTCGTCGCACGCACACGGCCCGACGATCAGGATGTCGCCCGGCAGGTCATCCAGGTCAGCCTCCTCAAAGCCGGAGCCGCAGACCAATGTCCAGTCCCCCCCGCCATGATAGTCGTTGTAGAGCATCTCCTGGATGCACTCAGAGTTCCCCCGGCAGCCCTCGACACACGCCCGCGTGCGCCCGACCACCCACCGCACGTCAGGGTGAAAGCGGCGCAGGAGGGTGTGGGGCAGGCGTTCGGTGAAGCGGCTCAGTTCCACCCCGCGTACGTCAATGCGCGCAATGTCCCCTTCGCCCAACCCCCACTCGGCGCACAGCCGCAGGTGCTCGACCTCCTCCAGGCTGTAGCCCAATACTCGCGCCCCCACCACGTCCACCGCCAGCGTGTCCGGGCCGCCGATGAGAACGTTCATCGGCACCAGACATTCCTCCAGCGACGCCGTGGTCGGAAAGTGGCCATGGGCAGTAGCGGTCACTCCCTCAATGATGCAAAAATCGGGCCGGGTGAGCGCATAGAGCGCCGCCAGCCGCCGGTGAAGCGTCCCGTGACTGTGCTGCTCCATCCGGGCAGCGTCAACGGGGAACGCCTGCTGGTTCTTCACCCCTAACGTCACCGTCGCCATCGAGTGGGTCTTGAGTTTGGGCAGGCTCAGGTAGACGTTATCGCCCCGGTTGACAACCTCGTCCCAGAGGAGGCGGGGAACGCGGATGGGGGTCTGCTCTCCCTCCAGCGTCACCTCGACTGTGGGACCCTCGTCCAGGTAGACCGACTTTGCTCCATAGCGGCGGCAGATGCGGTCATAGCCGGTAACCTTAAAGACCAGGCGGGTAAAGTTGCCGCCCGTGCAGTTTTCCATCACCGCCAGGCGGTTATAGCCGTGGTCACGCAAGTAAGCCAGCAGAGATTCCAGCACGCGGGGAGCAGTGTGGGTATGCGGGGAGAAATGAATGCCATTAGGCTTGACATAGAGGGTCCCGCCGCACGGCGGCAGTGCCTGCCGCACCCCGCCGAAGGGGATGAAGACTGCGTCCAAGGCCTCCTTCAGGCCCTGGGTTGTATCGGCGATAACTATGGTAGTCATCACTAACCCCCTCGTGTTCACACGGGAGCGAGGCGTCATCGCGCCCTCCCAATCGCCACGGTCTCGTCTTGACCTACCATCTGATGCGCGGCCCCCGCACAATTCGCAGTCTATCTTATCCCACCTCACCCACCCGCGCAAGTCGGCATGAGAACAAGCAAACGCTCCAACACCTGCTGCATGCGCTCCGGCGGGCCGCACGCACCGGCCCGCCAGCGCAGATACTCCCAATCTAACGTCGCGAGGTGGGTCATCATCTCCTGCACATCATTCCAGTCGTGCTTGCCCACCTCTGGCCCACGTCCCCACAGCCCCTTGAGCAGGATGTTGTCCTCAGGCGGGATGACAGGTACCGTGACTCCGGCTACCTCGTGGCGCGTCAGCCGCGCCGCCATCTGAGCGTCCAGGTCCACCGTTGTCAACCCGGCCAGGATGTCAAAGCCGGGCAGGCAAAGCCCCTCAACAGAGCCATCCTCGCGCCGTGTCACCCGCGCCTCGGGGAACAGAGCAGCCACGCGATCACCCTCAGCGGCAGGGACCAAGATATCCACGTCGGTCAGCGGACAGGTCGCGCCATAGACGGACGCGGCCGCCCCGGCAAACACCGCCCAGGTCACCCGCGCACCATCCAGCCGGCGGGCGATCTCCTCAAACGATACCATCACGTTTGGTTCGGTCATCCTCTAGAAACCTAATTGGAACCAGTCGGTGCCTGTGACGACGGAGCAGGCGAACACCAGGAAGAGGAGCAGCAGAATGACCCCACAACCACACCCTGTACAGGATAGCCCTCTCCCGAAGCCAAACCTCTCTTGCAGCCAGTCAAAGATCCAATTGAGGAACGCTAGTTTGAGCAGGCCAGACAAACAACCGGGTCTATCTTTCATTTTTGTCTCCTTTTGATCTTATGATGGCTGATACACCTCGTCAGTGAGAAGAGATGGTAGCCGTGATCGAAGACAAGGGAACCGCCGCACAAATGGACTTGATACAATCAGTCAGTCTGGTACAATTCGCTGGTGTCAATTATCCATTCAATCTCGCCTCGGAAATACCGGGTGATTTCCGCACAGGCGTCGTGATCAACCGGACCTCCCCTGCCTTCTGGAAGATCGTAGGGGTTGCCGATCACAAAGATGTTCTCGTCGTTGTACTCGTTGGCGGGCAGCGAAACGCTCGACCTGCGCGACCTGCACCGGCGTGGGGTTGATAAAGGGACGCACCTCCCGGATACACGCCCAGGCCTGGGCGGGCGTCATGCCGGTGCTGACCAGATAAGCGGCCACCATCGCTGCCGCGCGCCCGATCCCAGACCCACAGTGAACATAGACCCCGCTGCCCCGCGCGATTTCCTCCACGATGAACGCGACTCCGACATGCAACTGCTCCAAAGTTGGTGCGTTGTCGTCAGCCGTCGGCAGGTACAGGTAGCGGGGCGGCGCGATGCCATAATCGTTGTCGTCTAACTCAACGCGCAAGTTGACCACCGCCACGACACCTCGCGACACCAGCCTGGGCCACCCGTGCCGCCGGTACTGCCCGCCCACATGCAGTTGCGGCGTGATCTGACTCAGGCTACGGATGGGGGCCCCGGAGAAGACGCGCACGGCGTGATCGGCGGCCCACAGCACCGTCGGGCGCAGTCCCTGCTGAGTGAGCCGGCGCCACAGGATACGCACCCCCTTGGCGATTTTTCTCAGCACCCTCATAACTCGATCAACTCGTACTCTCGGCTGCCCATCCCAATCTGCGCCGCAGCGTCCAAGTGCAATTGCCCATCCACTCCCAGTGTGTTGGCCAGGACGCGCTGGCCTGCTTTAACCAGCCTGTCCTCCGCCAGCGAACCTGGCAGCGGCACCCCATTGTTGATCAAATCAAGCGCCGCCTGCTCCGCCGCCACGATATCTCTGGAGGCCAGGATGCCCTGATCCTGTACGATGGGAGTATCGGCTCCGGGCATACAATCGCACTCTGGCTGCACCTCCAACACAAAGTTAAAATACAGCACCTTGCCCGGTTCAAAGGTGCTCAACACCGCTTTTGCCCCCTCGGCCAGCGCCATCTGAAACTCGTCCTCGCCCCGCTTCTCCAGCCGGATCGCTCCCTCGGGGCATACCCGCTCACAGCGACCGCAACGCCAGCACTTTTCGTCGTCTACGACCAGCCCTCCGTCCACCTCCGAGATAGCATCAGTGGGACAGACGTGCATGCATTGCATACACAAGGTGCACAATTCGGGGTCGCGGGTGATGGAAGACTCTGCACCGGCGGCGTGCAAGTGGCCGCGTGCCTGCTTCCAATCGCCGCTGCGGTGGCGACCAGCCACGCCACCCATCGCCAGATTCTTGATCGCCCCGCCATAGCCTGCTCCGATGTGCCCTTTGCAATGGCTGACGACAACCATCGCCGGCGCGTCATAGATGGCAGAGGCAACGCGCACGCTGCCCAACACTGATCCAGCCTGTACCTCAATACTGTCGCAGCCAAAAAGTCCATCGGCCAGGATCACCGGGCAGCCCACCGACTGCGGATTGATGCCGTTCTGGTTGGCGACCTCCAGGTAATCCCATCCCTGGATGCGCACCGTGTCGCAGACAAAAGGCTTGCCGCCGGCCGACTTGATCGCATCCACCAGAGCACGCAGGAAACACGGCCGTACAATGCGGTGCGCTCCCAGAGATCCAAAGTGGGTCTTGACTGCCACGTATTCCCCTTTGGCGATCCCGCTGCCAAAGTCCAGTTTATCAATCAAGCGCTCCAGCCCGGCCATCTGGCTGGCACTAAAATCCCAGCGCTTTACCCGCGCCGGTGCAAAGTAAACCTGGCTACTCATCCATGCCCCCCTCTTCTACTCATCCTCCACATGCCCATTTCAAGATGCCGTATTATACCGTATCCCGCACAGCATGAGAAGTTGCGCCTTTGGCCCGAAGGTGTTACAATTCAACTGACCAACCCATCTACTCTCGATTCTCTATCCTGTCCCTTACATTCGATGATCAAACCTGCCATCCCTGACTATCTCCATACCATCTCCCTCCCCACCCCTTTTCCTGTCGGCCCCATCAACGTCTACCTGGCCGAGGGGGAACCGTTGACATTGGTGGATGCCGGCCCGCGTTACGCTCCTGCCCGTGAGGCATTGGAAATAGCACTGGCAGAACACGGCTACCGCGTGACCGACCCGCAGCGCATCGTCCTCACCCACGCCCATCCCGACCACTACGGGCTGGCGGCGGAACTGGCACGCGCGTCAGAGGCAGAGATACTGACCCACGCCGCGAACATCCCCTGGCTGGCTGATGACGCCGACGCATACAGCCTGGCCTTTTATAACAAGGTGATGCGTTGGGCAGGTGTTCCTGTAGAGGCATTGATGGGCCTGGCCAGGATGCAGCGCAGCACGGACCGCTACGCTGAACCGGTGACCCCTGATCGCACCCTGGCCGACGGTGACGTGCTCCGGCTGGGCGGCGAGGACTGGCAGGTGCTCCACACCCCAGGTCATGCTGGTGGCCTCATCTGCCTCTACCAGCCCCAACGCCGGCTGCTCATCTCCAGCGACCATCTACTGCGCGATATTTCCTCCAACCCACTCGTCGAGCCGCCAGCGCCGGGCGAGACAGAACTGCCACGCCGCCTGGTGGAATACATGGCGCAGTCACGCCGTGTGGCCGAACTCGACGTTGCGCTGGCGCTCCCCGGCCACGGTCCACCTATCACCGACCATCGCGCCCTCATCCGCAAACGGCAGGCTTTCCACGAGGAGCGCGCCCGGCGCGTGCTGGAGACGCTGGACGACGATACCCTCACCGTGCACGAAATCGCCAGCGCTCTTTTCCCCAGCCTTGACCCCATCAATTATTTTCTCTCACTCTCCGAGGTCATTGGGCACCTCCAGTGGTTGGAGGTCGAGGGGCAGGTGACGCACGACGAGCGCGGCGGTGTTACCTTCTGGCGGCAGGTGGGTTGAACCTCGCCGCCTAGCCAATCCACCCGATCCGGTCAAGCGGCCAGATGACAAACCTGATCCGCCCGCCGATCCGGTCTACCGGCACAGGACCAAAAAAACGGGAATCCCGAGACTCCTCCCGGTTGTCGCCCAGAACAAAGACGTGCTGTGATGGCACGCGTGTCGGGGGATAGTCCATCCCCCCCAGGCGGGTAGCCCACGGTTCCTCGAACGGCTGGCCGTTGATAAAGACTCGTCCATCTTGCACCGCTACCGTCTCTCCGGCCAGGGCTATCACCCGCTTGACCAACAATTCCTGCTCCCCTGGCATGTCAACGACGACCACATTCCCCCGGTGCGGGCCATGGCTGAACCAGCAGGTGATCTTGTCCACTATCACCCTCTGGTTGTAGGCCAGGTTGGGATTCATGCTCGGCCCGTGCACCACCATGGCCTGGGCCACAAAGACATTAAAGAGCAAGGAGACAAAAATACCCACAAGAGCGGCTCTCACCCCTTTTCTCAGAATGTGCAACGGAAAACGGGCAGCCCTGAATGATGGAGCAGGCCATGCCCTCCCCTGGCTGGATGTGTGGACCGCTATACTGCCGTGGTTGGAATGGGAATAGATTTCGGGCAGGCTGATACCGCCACAACCAAAGCCGGTCCACATGGTCGCCTCCATGATGAACATGATTTCCTCCTGAGAGATGGGTTTAAGGCAACGCTTTTCAATAAGCAGTACCCAAGCTTTGAGGCTCAGAAGCGCCTCAAACTGGCAAGGATCGAGCCAACCTCAGGCCATATCCAGAGACCTCTGAAGTCTTATTGAAATGTATCGAGTTTAGACACACCAGGACAAAAATCGCACCCACCTGCTCATGGCCCCTGTCCTCGGGGGCGTTCCGGGCAGATTCGCCCGATAAAACCACCCTCAAGGACAAGGGCTCAGAGCATTTTGGAGCCCGCCGGGAGATCTCCGAGGTCCGGTGGTCCGCCCTACCAGATAGTATACACTACCTGGGTCACAGGTCAATTAAAAAAGAATAGGAGATTTATGAAAATGGCGGCGGGAGAATCGAAAAGCGCCCGCATCACACGGGCGCTGGCAAATGGGGAGAGAAGGGAGGTGCAACGCACTTTTCCACTGCGAGTACCAACGCGAGTACTCGTGGCAGGCTGCTGGAAAAAACGCTGAAATGGCAAGAGACAAGTGCGTTGCACCTTATGGCTGAGTAATAACCGCGAGGGTTCCTAACAGGCCAACGTCTCCAGCGCCTGGGCCAGCACGCTGATCCCCCGGCGAAACTCCCTGACGTCAACGTGCTCATCGGGGGTGTGGTCCAGGGACGAATCGCCAGGCCCATAGGCTACGATGGGGCAGCCCCACGCCGGGCCGACAGTGTTCATATCTGAGGTGCCTGTCTTTAATTTAAATCGCGGCCGCCCACCTTCCGCGCGGATGGCCCGCAGCAATGCCCGCACCAGCGGCGTATTCTTCTCTGCCCGGAAGGGCGGGTCACTGCCGGGGAAGGATAACCTGGCCCCATTGCACCAGGCCTGCATCTTCCGCTCAATATCCGCTGCGTCGGCCCCCGGCGGCAGCCGTACCACGATATTCATATCCACGCCGTCGTCCAACCCCCCACCGAAGGTGCGAAAATCTCTCAGAGCGGGGTCCAGCGTGTCAAAGTGGCCCGACCGGCCATGATTAAATTCCTCAGAGTAGGTCATCAATCGATTCCAGAATGCCACTGCCTTCTCTGCCGGCCCAGGTCGTTCGCCGGCGCTGTGTCCGCCCGGTTGCACCAATTGATAGTCCACGACTAACATACCCTTGTAACCCAGTGTAATACCCTCCCAATGGCTGGGCTCGCCGATGATCACACATTCCGGCGGCTGCATCGTACGCGCCAGGTGACGCGCCCCACGCCCGTGAACCTCCTCCTCCACCGCCCCGATCACCACTAACCGGGTATCTTTCAACCGGGGGGCCACCCTCGCCGCGGCCAATACGAACGCCGCCAGTGGTCCCTTGGCGTCCACCGCCCCCCGGCCATACAGCCGGTTTCCGCGCTGGCGCACGGGGATGAAACCAGGGACAGTGTCCACGTGCCCCAGCAGCACGACCTCCCGCCCTGCTTCTGGGTCACCCAGCATGCCCACGACGTTGCCTACCTCGTCGCGGTGTGCCTGGAAGCCCAGGGTCGCCATCTGCTCGACCAGATACTCGGCCACCTCGTCCTCTTCGCCAGACGAACTGGGGATAGATATCAACCTCTCCAAAAAAGCAACGTCATCCATCCTCCACCCTCCATTCTCCATCCTCCATCCTCCATTCTCCATTCTCCATTCTCCATCCTCCATCCTCCATTCTCCATTCTCCATCCTCCATTCTCCACTCTCCATCCTCCATCCTCACGTCTCCAGTACCGCCGCCACCTGTTCCACCACCGCATCCACGTCATCCGCGCGGATCACCAGCGGTGGCAGGAAGCGCATCACCGTGGCCCCAGCCGAGAGTGCCAGCACACCACGCTCGGACAGGGCGGCGAGGTAGGGAGCCGCTTTGCCCTTTAATTCCATCCCAACCATCAGCCCCAACCCACGTACCTCCCGCACCAGCGGCGAGGGGATGGCCCGCAGGCCGGTCAGGAGACGCGCTCCCAGTTCAGACGCCCGTTGGGGCAGATGTTCCGCTTCGATGTAGTGGATTGCCGCAAGGGCCGCCGCGCAGGCCAGCGGATTGCCGCCAAAAGTGGAGCCATGGGCTTTCTTGGGCAATTCGCCCACGCGCGGGCCGATGAGCACTCCCCCCATCGGCAGGCCCCCAGCAATGGACTTGGCCAGACACATCAGGTCAGGGCGCAGATCGTGGTGCTGGCTGGCGAACATGCGCCCCGTGCGCCCGAAGCCGGTCTGCACCTCGTCCACGATGAACAGCGCCCCGCGCTCCTGGCACAGTGCCTGCACCCCGCGCAGGTAGTCACCGTCGCCGGGATTGACGCCCCCCTCCCCCTGCACCACCTCCAGGATGACCGCCGCCGTCTCCTCGTCCACCGCCTGCTCCATGCGGGCCATCCGGTTGTATGGCACGAACTCGAAGCCGGGCACCAGCGGCTCAAAGGGCTGACGGTACTGCTTGCGCCAGGTAGCCGAGAGTGCGCCGAATGTGCGCCCGTGAAAGCCACGCATCGCCGCCACGATCTTTGTCCGGCCGGTGCTCAGGCGGGCGAACTTGAGCGCCGCCTCCACCGCCTCGGTTCCCGAATTGCACAGGAAAGCCCGCTCCAGCCCCGGCTGCGCAATACGGGTCAGTTCGGCCAGCAGTTGAGCCCGCTGGTCGTTGTAGAACCCGTTGGGGCAGATCACCAGCCGCTGCACCTGTTCCGTCACGGCTCGGATTACGGCGGGGTTGGCGTGGCCCACGTTCGCCACACCGTGCCCGCCGACGCAGTCAATGTACTCCCGGCCGCCGGCGTCCCACACCCGCGCCCCTTGCCCGCGTACCAGGACCAGAGATTGTTTAGAGTACATACCGGTATCGTGCCGGTCCTCCAGGGCGATAATCTCACTAGTTGACATCATAGTTCTCTCCTTGACAAACGCCTGATTTGTGGCCCGTTACCGAACCCTCGACTAAGAAAAGGTGTATAATTCAGTAGAGGAGAGCAACGTATGGATTTGACCTTGATACGTCGTAGCCAGGCCGGAGATGAAGCGGCTTTCGCCGCTCTCTTTGACAGGTACAAGAATCTGGTCTACAAGACGGCTTACTTGATGCTGGGCAACGCCAATGATGCCGAGGATGCGCTTCAGGATATCTTTGTTCAAATACACAGGTCCCTACCTACCTTTCAACCCTCGAAAGGGGCTTTCACCACCTGGCTATATCGCATCACGGTTAATCATTGCCTCAATCGGCAGCGCAAGCGTCGTCTTTTCACCCTCCCGCTGGCCGAGGTTTCTCCCACGTCGTTGGCCGCTCACTCTCCCTCACCTGAAGGCCGGCTGGCGGAGGAAGAAACAGTCCAACAGGCATTGAGCCGGTTGAGTGAGAAACAGCAAGCGGTTGTGATCCTGCGTTACTA
>JAXHUO010000054.1:0-30834 GCA_034189605.1 Chloroflexota bacterium | reverse complement strand
CCTGTCCGGCCCGGTACAATGTCAGGCTCCCGCGCGGACTGGCACCCAGGTAGGCCTCAGTATGTTCCCGTGTCTGGCGTGTCAGTTCCACGAGATAACGCTTCACGGCTGGTGACACGTACATCTCCTTCACAGCCTCCTGCGCCTGGGTCAACTCTTCCACCGAGGCCACACGCTCCAAATCCTCCAGTGGGTGGCGGAATTGCTGTCGCTCCAGAATGTGAATCTCATCATTCATTCCAGGATACCCCAGGCGGATGCGCAGCAAGAAGCGATCCAATTGGGCTTCGGGGAGGGGAAAAGTGCCCTCGTACTCGATCGGATTCTGGGTGGCCAGCACCATAAACGGTCGCGGCAGGGGGCGAGTCACACCATCCACGGTGATTTGACGCTCCTCCATAGCCTCCAGCAGTGCGGCCTGCGTCTTGGGCGTGGCGCGGTTGATCTCGTCGGCCAGGACAACCTGGGCCATCACCGGCCCTGGCCGAAACTCAAACTGGCGACTGGCCTGGTTAAAGATAGAAACGCCGGTCACGTCACTGGGCAGCATATCGGGGGTGAACTGGATGCGGCGGAACGAACATCCCAGCGAGCGCGCCAGGCTGCGGGCCAGCACGGTCTTGCCTACTCCGGGCACGTCCTCTATCAGCAGGTGTCCCTGGCAGAGCAGACCAACTACAGCCAACTCTACGGCATCCCGCTTGCCGACGATCACCCGCTCGATGTTCGTAATCACACGTTCTGCGAAAGTTTGAACTTGAGACATAGGAGGCTCCAGGGGGTATGGTATAGAGTTACAAAAGCGGGCGGCGGCACACTTGTACCGTCGCCCACTGGCTGCTCACTGCTAGCCTGACTATTGCACACCTCGCAAGCGCGGGTCCAGCGCATCTCGTAACCCGTCGCCCAGGAAATTGAAGGCGAACATGGTGAGGGATAGTGCCAGCGCGGGGATGATGGCCTGGTGCGGGTAAGTGCGGATAGCCTGCGCTCCGTCAGAGATCATCGAACCCCAACTCGGTGTTGGCGCGTTCACCCCCAGGCCGATGAAACTCAGGAACGCCTCGGTATTGATATATCCGGGAATGGCCAGTGTCACTGTGATCACCAGAGGGCCGAGAACGTTGGGCAGGAGATGGCGAAAGATGATACGCCCGCTGCCAGCACCCATCGCCCGCGCCGCCAGGGCGAACTCCTGCTCCCGCAATGAGAGTACCTGGCCCCGCGCCAGGCGTGCTGTTCCCATCCAGGCCGTGATGCCGATACCGATGAAGATGAACAACATGCCACCGAAACGCCGGTCAAGGGCATTCATCGCATAGGTAAAGGTTCCTGGCTCGCTCTCGGCGAAGGTGGAGCGGAAAAAGGCCATCATCAGGATGATCAACAGCATCGTGGGGAAAGCGTACATGATGTCTACAAAACGCATCATGACATTATCCACTCGCCCTCCGAAGAAACCCGATATCAGGCCGTATACTGTCCCCACCAGCAAGGCGATCAGCGGCCCCACGTAAGCCACAGATAAAGATATCTGAGCGCCATAGATGATGCGGCTCAACAAATCACGGCCTACATAGTCGGCCCCTAGCGGGAACTGAGTGCTGATCTTGGCGTAGGGCTCGAGCACAGGGAACACGGAAAGCATCCACGCGGGCACGGCATCTGTCTGATGGCGATCCTGTTCGGAATAGGAATAGGGCGCGATTTGCGCGGCAAAGATCGCACTCAGGGTCAACAAGACGACCATTGTACCCCCGACGATGGCTGCTCTATTGCGACCTAGCCGATAGAGAGCATCGCTCCACATATTGGCTGTCTTGCGCCGTTCATGTACTGTTGTCTCCAAAGTCGTCACTGATTACCTCCTATGTTGGAAAATTGGTGAGCAGCTTGCCTTCCTGGTTCTACTGACTCACCAATCTACCAATTTTATTCATACCGGATCCGTGGGTCCAGCCACGCATACGTGATGTCCACCACTACGTTGGCGAGCACCAGGAATATTGCGTACAGTAGGATGGTTCCCATAATGACCGGATAATCCCGGTTGCCGATGCTCGTGATAAAGTACTTGCCCAACCCTGGAATGCCAAAGACCTGCTCCACCACAAACAACCCGGTCAACACGGCTGCAAACATCGGGCCCAATATGGTCACGACCGGGATGAGCGCGTTCCTCAAAGCGTGCCGTGCGGTGACCACCCGCTCCGACAGCCCTTTGGCGCGAGCCGTGCGGATATAATCCTCGTGGATTACCTGCAACAGGCTGGCCCGGGTCAAGCGGGCGATGATGGCTGAGTAGCCTGTGCCAACGGCGAAGGCCGGCATGGCAGCGTACTTCCAAAAATCCCAGGTGAAGAGGTTGTGAGGGACAAAGAACAGAAGATATGGCGGTTTGGTTCCCCATCCAGTGGGCGGTAACCATTTAAGTGCCACGCCAAACACCCACACCAGCACGGGCCCCATCGCCACCACCGGCACAGAGACCCCAAAGATAGCCACGCCCATCCCCAGATAGTCCCAGGCTGTGTTCTGCTTCAGCGCCGCCAGGATGCCCATCGGCAGGCCTATCAGAAGGGCGATCAGCATGGATATGATGCCCAACTGAATCGAGACAGGCAACTGTTCCCTGATGATGTCGTTCACCGTGCGGCTGCGGGAAGCATAGGAGGGGCCAAAGTTTACCCAACGCAGGTAATAGCCCCCCCCCAATTTGATATTGATCATATACTCTTCCAACATGGAGGTGGGCTGATTCGTGGTAATGCGTGGCACCAGGACGTCGCTAAGAAAGAGTGTGTACTGCTTCCAGTATGGTTCGTCCAGGTGATACTTGGCTTCCAGATTGGCGATGATTTCATCAGGCAGTCTCTTCTCTCGATCAAAGGGCCCGCCGGGTACGGCGTGTTCCATCGCAAAAGTGACCAATGAGATAACAAAGAGCACTAATAACATCCACAAAAAACGTCTTATTATGTAACGCCCCATCGGACAAACCTCCCCTGCGAGGGGCAGGGGGAAAATGACAGTGTTAAATGACAAAATCCGCCCTGCCCCTCAATTTTGGTGTGATGGTAACTCGAACTTCGAGCCATCGGCATGAGACCGATCGGACGCTCAGTCGAGTCGTTTGAGACCGGTCTCAGCACTTACATAAATGGCTACTCCATCTCCAGATCCAGGCTCCACTTGTCTACGGACTGGCTGCCATGCTGCGAGTAGGTGCGGTTGACATAGGGCTTGGTTACGTTGACGCTGGTGTACCAGTAGATGGGCGCGATGGCCGCATCTTCGTAGCACAGGGTCGTCTCCGCCTCGGCGTACATATCCATGCGCGTGGCCAGATCCGCTTCCAGGGCAGCCTCCTCAAGAAAGGCACTGAACTCCTCGTTGCACCACGAGGTGGGGATCTCCTCGTGACCACCACAGGCAAAGACTTCCTTGGTCCAGTTGTTGGCGTCAGGATAGTCCAGGCACCAGCCCAGTCGCCAGACCTGCGGCGCGGCTCCTTCAGTCTGGAGCGTCGCCAGGTAGACTTTCCACTCCTGGTTGGTGACGGTCACCTGGATGCCCAGCGTCTCCTTCCACATCTCGGAGATGGCCTCGGCGATGCGCTTGTGGCCTTCGGAGGTGTTGTGCATCAGGATGATCTCGGGGATCTCGTCTACCGACGTGTAGCCCATCTCGTCCATGTAGGCCTGCAGTTCTGTCTTGGCCGCATCAACGTCGGACTTGATGCCCGCGTCGGGATGGCTGTCCATCGTCGGGCAGCCGGCCATACCGGGCCGGCAGAACCACTGTGCCGGTTGCTGTCCACCCTTGGTCACGTTCTCGACCAGCCCCAGCCGGTCAATGGCGTGGGAGAGGGCCCGGCGCATGTGGACGTTGTCCACCGGTGGCTTGGCGGTGTTGAAGCCGTAGTAGTAGGTGCAGCCGACCGGAGCGATGTAAAGCTCCTCCGACAGCACCGGGTCGGCCCGGACGCGATCCAGGTCGGCCAGCGGTACGGCGGACACGTCCATATTGCCCGCCTCGTATTCGGCGAAGGCCGGAGAAGTGTCCAGCATGTACCACGTCACCTCCTCGATCTGCGCCACGGGGGCACTATCAATGCCGGCCCAGAAGGGATTTATGACGATGGTGATAGAGGAGTCGTGCACCCACTCCTTCAGCGCGTAGGGGCCGTAACTCTGGTGGAAGCCAGGCTCGCTCCAGCGGTCGCCTCTCTCCTCGATGAGCCAACTGGGCTGAGCGCGAGCCACCCACATGCCGATGATGTTGAGGTTGTAGACGGCCGGGGAAGTGAAGGTAGCCTCTAGCGTATAGTCATCCAGTGCCTTGACCGCCACGCCATCAATCAACGCCTGTTTCTCCTCGTCGCCCAGGTCGCCAAAGCCTTCGGCGGTATTTAGTTCGTTACAACCTGTGACGGCGAAGCCGAGCACGTAGGCGTAGTCGGAGGCAGTCTCCGGATTGCAGGTGCGCTTGATGCCGTACTCAAAGTCGTGAGCGGTCACGTAACGCACGTTACCCTCGTCGTCTAGCACCTCTTCTACTGCCTCACCGTTCCAACGCACCCAGGGGATGCCTTCCAGCAGGTGGAAGACGTAGGTCAGGCCGTCGTCGGAGACGTCCCAGCTTTCAGCCATACCGGTCTCCAGTTCCAGTGACACCTCGTTCAGCCGGGTCAGGCCGATATTAAACTCGTTCACGAGCTGCACCGAACTGGTGTCGGTGGTGAGAGCAGGGTCGAGTGTGGGGACATCACCGTAGCCGAAGGACATGTACAGGTGATTGGGTCGCATCTCTTTTTCCGGCGGGGCTGGCGTGGCGGTGACTATTAGCGTCTCCGTCTCCACCACGGTCTCACCCTCCACCTCCACAACTCTGGTGACTTCTACTTCCACCGGCTCTGCCGGAGCAGCGCAGGCTGCTAACAGTGTGCTGCCGACCACCAGCGCGGTCACCAAAACGTACCACTTCTTGCTAAGCATTTTCTCCTCCTAACTTGTACTAAAGGTTAGCCACTTACAACAAAGTTTCTGGGCAGAAATTCATTGCCCGGGTGTGATATCCTCTCTCCCTACGCATCACCTCCTTTCTTGCTGCTAACTGCTGACTGCTAACTGCTAACGCCTGACTGTGCCCGGTGGCAGGCGCAAAAGTGCCCCGTCTCGGTCTCAATGAACTCCGGCTCTGTCTTGGAGCATACGTCCATCGCCACCGGGCAGCGGGTGTTAAAGTTGCACCCTGGCGGTGGGTCAGCCGGACTGGGCACGTCTCCCTCCAGGATGATTCGTTGCCTCTTCTCCTCAATCACCGGGTCGGGGATTGGCACAGCAGACAGGAGGGCCTGCGTGTAGGGATGGAGTGGACTGGTATATAGCGTATCACGATCAGTCAGTTCCACGACCTTGCCCAGGTACATCACCGCCACCCGATCGCTGATGTGGCGCACCATGCTCAGGTCGTGGGCAATGAACAGGTAGGTCAACCCCAGTCTCTTCTGCAATTCCTCAAGCAGGTTCACGACCTGTGCCTGGATTGAGACGTCCAGCGCGGAAATAGGCTCATCGCAGACGATGAACTCCGGCTCAAGAGCCAGGGCACGGGCGATACCAATGCGCTGTCGCTGTCCGCCGGAGAACTCGTGCGGGTACCGGTTAATAAAATACGGGTCCAGGCCCACAAGTTGCAATAGTTCCTCAACCCGCTCTTTCATCTCCTTGCCCCGTGCTACTCGGTGTATCTCCAGTGGTTCGCCGACGATAGCCCCTACGGTCAGGCGTGGATTCAGCGATGCGTATGGATCCTGAAAAATGATCTGCACCTTGCGCCGCATATGCCGCAACTCACTCCCGTGCATCTGCGCCAGGTTCTGACCAGCGTAGTAGACGTGGCCTGCCGTGGGGCGGTAGAGTTGAATGATCGTCCGCCCAGCGGTGGTCTTGCCGCATCCACTTTCTCCCACCAGACCCAATGTCTCACCACGATAAATGTCAAAACTTACGTCATCTACCGCTTTGACGTCGCCAACGTGGCGCGAAAAGATGATACCCCGCGTGATGGGAAAATACTTCTTGAGGTGTTCTACCTGGACCAGGACGCCGTTCTTATTCTTTGGTTCTGTCATGTGGTCTCACTCCCTCCGTTTTTTCTTTTTCCCAGCAGGCCACTTTGTGCCCCACACCTACCATTTCCAGCGAAGGCACTTCGCGCTCACACCGTTCCGTAGCATAGTCACAACGAGAAGCGAAGGGACACCCAGGTGGCAGAAAGACCAGGTCGGGCGGTTGCCCTCTCACAGAGACCAGTTTGACACTTGCTCCTGCGTCCAACCGGGGGAGTGAACCCAGCAGCCCAATGGTGTATGGGTGGCGCGGATGGCCGTACAACTCTTTCACGCTGGCCTCTTCTACAATGTAGCCGGCATACATGACGATCACTCGCTCTGCCAGGCGAGCGATAACGCCCAGGTCGTGGGTGATCCAGATCACGGCCATCCCCAGTTTGTTGCGCAGCCGCTTGACCAGGTCCACGATCTGGGCCTGGATAGTCACATCTAGAGCGGTCGTGGGCTCGTCGGCAATAAGGAGCGCCGGGTTGCAAGAAAGCGCCATAGCAATCATAACCCGTTGCCGCATACCACCGGAGAACTGGTGGGGGTAATCGTCCAAGCGATCTGCAGCCTGGGGAATACCGACCATAGCCAGCAATTCGGCTGCCCGCTCACGGGCCTCTTTATTGTTCATGCCCTGGTGCAGTTTAAGTGCTTCCACAATCTGAAAGCCTATTGTCAGGACTGGATTGAGAGAGGTCATAGGCTCCTGGAAGACCATCGCCATTTCCGCCCCACGGATATAGCGCATTTCTTCCTCAGACAGTTTCGACAAATCCCGCCCACGAAAGCGCACCGCCCCGCCGGTGATCTTACCTGGTGGATCTGGTATCAAGCGCATTATGGAGAGGACGCTTACACTCTTGCCGCAACCGCTTTCCCCAACAATGCCCAGACATTCTCCCTCCTGCAAGTTGTAAGAGATTCCGTTCACTGCATGTACAACACCATCTTGAGTGAAGAATTGCGTTTGGAGATTCGTTACCTCGAGCAGATCAGCCACGTATATGCCCTCCTTGCTTGTGATAAACCTATTATGTATATGAACCAAGCGACAGGATTATAGCCCATTGATTACAAATGTCAAATAGCCTAACCAAGCCGCATGATAGGCATTTGATGCTCGACCAGACAAACTAACGAGAGCGGAACACGGCTTGCCCAAACGCAAAGCACATCTACAGGTACGGGTTGGCAAAGGTTTCTACCGCCATCATACACGTACCATCTGGCCTTGCTAGCCATTCGGCGTCGTACTTTTCGCTCAATTTCCTTCCACACGTAGGCTGAAGGTTGACCCCGATCCGCGCCGCTGCGCAGTGTCCACCAGATCAGCCTGTCCAGTTCGTCCGTAGAGCGTTCCTTAGATAAATATCTACGTAAAGTCATACGCCACCTCAGGCACTAACATGCGCTCCTGTTCCATGATGGCTTTTCTCACATGCTCACGAGCGTAGTGGAGACGAGATTTGACAGTTCCTTCCGGAATGCCTATCACGTAGGCGATCTCCTTCAGGCTCAGATCTTCCAGGTAATACAGGATGATGACGACGCGGTGACCAGGAGATAATGCATCAATCGCCTGCTGCAGGATTTGTCGCTGTTCTTGTTCTTCTGCCATCGCCTCAGGATGACACTGAGCAGGCGATCTCCAGCGGTCAAATGTACCCTGGAGAGAGTGCAACCAGATTTTGACCCGGCTTGTCCAACTGTAGGCCAGGTTGACCGTGGCGCGGTACAACCACGGCCCCAATGGCAGGGTCTCGTCAATGCGATAGGCATAGGTGTAAACGCGAAGGAAAGCCTCCTGGAGGATATCTTCAGCCGCCCTTTCATCGTGGGTGATCGCCAATGCGGTGCGATATACCTGCGTCTTGTACCTCTTGTACAGTTCACCCAGGGCTTCGATGTCGCCGTCTCGAATACGGGCGACGCACCAGCCATCTGTGTGCTGTGTGGTCATTTACCCTCCAGGCGTATTAGCCCACTTTATATACTCTTGTAGACCCCAAAAGGTTCAAAGTGCGGCTGGTAGATTAGGAAGTTGGTACATTGGCAATTGGTAATTGGTAGACCGGGGACCGATCTACCAATCTACAGTTGTGCCAGGAATTCCCGATCTTGTGGGGTCAAATCCGCACGCGATATGAGATCAGGGCGACGCTCAAGGGTGCGACGGAGCGCCTGCCTGCGACGCCAGCGGGCGATGGCGGCGTGATCCCCGGAACGCAGTACCTCCGGTACCTCCCAACCCCGGAAGACAGCGGGGCGGGTGTAATGCGGTCCTTCCAATAGCCCGCGAGCGTGGGAATCCTCGAAAGTAGCACCTGGGTCTCCCAACACGCCCGGCAGCAAGCGGGTCACGGCGTCAATGATGACCAGCGCTGCCAACTCGCCACCGGTGAGCACATAGTCGCCGATGGAGATTTCGTCGGTCGCCAGGTGTTGCCGCACTCGCTCATCCATTCCCTCGTACCGCCCACAGATGAGGAGTAAACGCTGATGATGCGACAGTTCTGCGGCGACAGCCTGGGTAAAGAGCCGCCCCTGAGGGGTCAGGAGAATGATCGGCACATCCGTGCTCCTCTTGCTCTCTCCTTCCGGCAGTTGGGAAGGGGCGGGAGAGGACAGAATCGCTTCGGCGGCGGCGAAGATTGGTTCTGGCTTCATCACCATCCCACCACCCCCGCCGTAGGAGGCATCGTCGGTGACATGGTGCTTGTCTATTGCGTAATCGCGGATGTTGTGGAGCGCGGTGGAAAGATGACCGCTCTCCCGAGCCCGTTTGAGGATACTCTCTTCAAAAGGGCCACGAAACATTGAAGGGAAGAGGGTGAGAATATCGAAGTGCATGTCCAATAAGCAATAAAACGACCAGAATCCCAGGTTACTATCAGGTGCAACGCACTTTTGCTGCAAATCTACTCGTTCTACGGTGCAATCTGCTGGACGAAATCGCTGAAATGGCAAGAAACAAGTGCGTTGCACCTTTATGGCTGAGGATATTTTAGCACGGATAGGATGAGAAGGCAAGTTGGAAATGGCGAATACGGTCAGGTTTGTTACGGATGCATTTTGATAGAATCCTCTGAGAGCATTCCTGACGGTTGATCCATATTTAGGATTTGGAACAGGTTGCTGTAATCATCAGTCCACAGCCGGAAGCCTGGATATGCCGGTTGGGGGCTGCTCTGGCCTGCGATTTGAGGCTGCTCCAGGAACTTTTCGCTGCGGGTTACCAGCATCCACATTGACGAGGACACTCGCCCGCCGTCCCCCTCATCGTTGATGAGTGCGGTGCCGAGCCGGAAATAATCCGCCAGTTCCTGCACCACGGGCCGCAGATCCATGTGGCGGTTGCTGATGTGCAGTGCCAAAATCCCATCCGGTTGAAGGTGACTTGAGTAGGTATCGAATGCTTCCTTTGTCAGCAAAAAGGCGATCAACAGGAGTCCCCAGCAGCCGAGCAGTCCTACCGGAAATTCCCAGAAGCCGGTGAAAACGTAGGGTGCGACCAGGTTCACCGCGATGCCTCCTAGCGCGCCCCCTGTCGAGATCAGCAGGTAGAACGAGGTCAAGTAACGAGGGTGGGGCTTGAGACGCGCTAACTCTCCGTGACAGATCATGCAGCATAAGAACAGCACCAGGGAGTACACGCCGATCTGGACCAGGATATTTAGCGCCTCCTGCCCGTAGTAGAAGAGCCAGCAGAAGATCGCGTTGCCGATGAAGAGAGCGACCGTGTACCCTATGCGGGAATACCACCGCTTACTCGAAAAGCAGAGAATGAACGAGAGCAGGTACAGTGTCAGCGGAAGAACCCAGAGGAAGGGGATGACTGATACTTCCTGGGAGATCTGGTTGGTGGTTGCCAGCAGCATCACCGAGGCGCAGGCGGAGAGGGCGACCCAGAAGAAACGGATGGTCAGGCCGGGCCGCGCTTCCCCTTCCGCCAGAGGTCGGGCTTTGGGCGCAGTTGATCCCGCTGCATGGCCCGCGACGGCTGCGTTCAGGCGTCTCGTTCTGAGCGCGCCATAGCCCACACACACGGCGAAGGCAATGTAACCCCACGCCCAGAGGTTTGCCTGTGTCTTCAATACCAGCGCAGGCTCCACCAGGAAAGGGTAGGTGACCAGCCCCAGCAGAGACCCGGCATTCGATAGCGCGTAGAGGCGGTAAGGGGAGCGTTCGGGGTCGTGGTAGTTAAGCCAGGTCTGCATCAGAGGGTTGGTGGTGGAGAGGATGAAATAGGGCAACCCCACCGAGACCGCCAGGGTTTTCGGGATTTGCCACATCGGGAATTTGCCTGATGGCTTCCAATGAGCGCCTGGGGTAATAGGCGAGTCCCAAACCAGCCCTGTCACCAGGAGCAGGCATAGCGAGATACCAAGCAGCGCCAGGTGCACGATGCGCTGCTTTCGTGCGCTAAGCCGAACCACAAGCCAGTGGGCATAGGCATGACCGCCCACCAACAGCACCTGGAAGAAGAGCATAGATGTGGACCATACCGACGGTACCCCTCCGAACCAGGGCAGGATGCACTTGCCGATCAGTGGCTGGATCTGGAAGAGTAGGAAGGCGGAGAGGAAAACAGTCAGAGTGTAAATCATATTTTTCTCAATAGTCCACCTCGCGGCCAAGTACTGTCAGTGCGAGCAGTGTCGTCTGTCCCACCTGCTCCAGTTTTTGCGGATCTATTGCCTCGAATGTGTCTGCTGGCATGTGCGCTGTCTGGTCCGAGCCATCCCAACTCACGTAAGCGGTCAGAGCGGAACGGCCACCAAAGCCCGGCCTGGCAAGCATGCCGTAGTGGGGACCACGACCACGCGTGGTCGTGGAGGTGCCCATCCGGCCAGCAGCGCTCTGAAAGAGTTGCACCAAGCGATAACTGCTCCCCTGGCTCAGCGCTATTGCATTCCCCTCGCCTGCTCCTACCCCGCACAGTTCGATCACCGCTTCCACGGTCAACGACCGGAAGCCGAGTTTGGCGTCCATGATATTGCTCACGCTCAGACTCTCGTTCCGTTCGCCGCCGGCCCAGGCGACGAAAACTACCGTCCTCTTGGGTTGGTAGGGAGCCCCCTTGAGGACGCGGGCTATTTCAAGCATCGCTGCCACGCCGCTGCCGTTGTCGTTAGCTCCGGGGTAGAGTGTACCATCGGGGCCGACGCCCAGGCCGTCATAATAGGCGCTGACCATGATGACCTGGCTGTCCAGCCCCATTCCCTTCCCGGGTCCCATAGCAGCGCCGGTGCCGGGGATGAACCCAATGACGTTATAGTAATTTTCGCTCAAGTCCTCATCCACGGGCGTAGCCATACGCACCGTCACGCCTGTGTCTGTCAACGCGACCTCACCGGGCTGCAGGCCGACTGTCAGGTCATTCAGTTGGGTCAGGCTGCTGCCCGCCGTGGCCAGCAACTGCTCAGCCACTTCCGGAGTGATGTACATCACGCAGGTAGGTGTCTGACGTCCACTCTCGCCGCCGAAGAGATACTTGCGCTGAAACGTGAGGGGATCATCGCTGACAACCAACACGCCGGCTGCGGCATGGATTTTGATACGCTCCATCTCTGCTTCATGCACCAGAATGATCTTGTCATAGAGATTGAGATTACCCAGGCCATAGGGGTCTCCTGCAAGCGTGCCTGGGTCTGGGCCGGTGGTCAAGCCAATAATCGCCCCCTCGCTCTCACCATAGGTAGGGAAAGGGCCGGCATACTCAACAAAGTCCTGCCGATAGATCAACGCTTCGATCACATTTCCCTGACTATTCATTATTTCTAAGCGGGGCGTCTCCGTCAGGTGGAGGCGAGGAGAGGCAAGTGCCCGGATATACGTATCCTCTTCGCCAGCGGGGAATAGCCCGATCTCATCCATCCGCCCGGCAATGTACTCGGCGGCCAATTTCGCCCCTGGTGTGCCCGTTTCACGCCCCTGGAACTCGGGAGAAGCCAACACTCCCACATCCTCCAGCACCCGTTGAGCGTCGAACTGCTTTGCCTGGGAGCGGTATACCCCCAACGGGGCCGTGCTCCGCAGCACCCACACCAGTCCCAACATCGCCACTCCTGCCGCTATAGCCGTATACCGGTTGAATAGCCGGCTGATGTTGATTCTGCCCTCTATCAGGAGGCGACGTAGCCCCTCGCCACACAGGTTAAAGGCTACAGTCGCCAGGAAGAACGCAGCGCCTGGATACCAGGCCATCCAGGGGTAACTCCGCCACCAATCGCGAATGTTCGCCAGTTGTGCTCCCCACTCTGGCACATCAGAGAAGTAATCAATGGTGGAACTGAAACTCGTCTCTATGAGTTCGACCTTGAAGCCACCGCCCAAAAAGATGTTGAGGAACCCTAGCTCTGAGAGCAACATCAGGACGCCACCCATCTCCAGCACGGCCAGTACCAGCAGGGCGGCCAACAGGTTTGGCAGCACGTGCCGGGTCAGAATCTGCATTGATTGTGCCCCTATCGCCCGCGAGGCCTCGATGTACAGTTGTGGCTTGATGCTGATCACCTGCCCGCGCACGAACTGCGCTACCTCCCCCCAGCCTACCACACACAGCGCTACCACAAAGACCCACATCCCCTGCTGGATACCCAGTGCCTGGATCAGGATCATGGCAAACAGCGTAACTGGGAAGGCTGCCCACACTCCTACCGCGCCGGTGACCAGCCGATCCAGCCAACTGGATTGCCACCAGCCCGCCAGCATCCCCAGGATCGTGCCCAGCAGCACCCGCGCCAGCATCCCGAAGGATGCCAAGGCCAGCGTCTGCCTGGCCCCAGCAAACACCAGCGCCTGTACATCTCGTCCTATATGGTCGGTTCCCCAGGGGAAGATGGTGGAGGGAGGGTAAGGGGGCGCGCCAATCTCTCCCTCAATCATCATTACCCCATGGATCTCGTAGGGGCTGGCATCGGTCAACTGTTCGCCGAACAGGGCCAGGCCGAAGAAGCCCAACACCAACAGCGCGCCAGCCAGCAACGCGGGGTTGCTGAACACGTTGCGCAGTATCCATCGCGACCGGCGCAAAGCCGCTGTCTTGCTATCCTTGTCTCCCCCTCCTCCTTCAGTAGGGGGAAAGACAACCGGCAGAGGGTGCAGTTTCAGCTCCTCGTCCTGCCCGTCTGGAGATAGGCGGCGCAGGTCAGCCCACCATTTGGCCACGCCATCAACCAGCCCGCGTATCCACTTGCAGAAACCTGGTTTTTCAGAAAAAATCAGGTTTCTTTCCTGCTCCCCATTCCTCAGACGCGGGTCCAGCAGCGGATAGATCAACTCTAATACCATGTTGATCAGCAGGAACAACAGCCCCAGAGACACAATCAGGTCGGTCACCAGCGACGTCATACCCAACCCGATCGCCTCCAGCAGCATCAGCCCTACTCCGGGCCAGACGAAAAAGTACTCTACCACCGGCAGGCTGGAAAGCGAGAAGCGGAGAGAAGTCCCCAGCGTGGTCAGTATCGGAATGAGTATGTTTCGCAGCGCATGTCGGTCGCGCACCACCCGCCAAGGCAACCCCTTCGCCTGTGCTGTGCGGATATAGTCCTCTCTTAACACCTCGGACAAAGAGATATAGGTGACCTGCGCGATTTGGGCCAGCGGACGGGCGGCCAACACCAGTGCCGGCATCACCATGTGCGCATCCCAGCCGAAGCCGATCGGCGGCAAGGCTGGGGTGCTCAACCACCTATGCATCTGAATGTTCACTACCCAGAACAGCATCGCCAGCAAGAAACTGGGCGTGGACATTCCCAGAACCGAAAGCAGCAGTACCAGCGGTGCTCCTACCTTCCGCCGCGCCAATGCTACCGCGATTCCCAGTGGCACTCCTAGTGCCACTGCCGCACCGATGGAGAGCAGCAGTAACCCGGCGCTGTGGCCGAGGGTTGTGGCGACCAGTTCAAAGGCTGCCATGTCGTATCTGTGCCAGCGGTAGGTCGCCGGATGATCGGTCGCGTAAGTGAACGTGCGGATCAGGGCCTCGCTGGCAGCGCTCAATGGTTGGGCCGGCAGTCCCTCCCGCCCTCGCTCGGCCATGATCAGGCCGAACAGCGCCAGGTAGGCGATGACGAGTAAAGTCACCAGGCTGGTGCCCAAGCGACGTAGTACTACATGAAACCTGCGTGAATGTCTGGGCATGAGTATACTGTTCCTATCAAATGTTGCTGTTGATGATATGACTATTTTATCGGTTACTTACCTGTAATCCCCCATAGCGCCACGTTCCAGAATGTAGATCTCTGTGTCTCCATCCGGGGATGGATGGACGATGATCTGGTAACCGCAGATATTGCTGAATATCATAATGTTATCCTCGGCTACCCAGTTGGGGCCGGCGAAGCGACGCCCACGTCTCCATTCGAACTTGATCGGGGAATGCAAGCGCCATTCCAGATCTTTGTAGTAGGCGACTACCTCTTCTACAGAGTCGTCAGTGCGGTAGTACCATTCGTAACAATAGACGCCAGGCGAGCCCATCTGACACACCTCACCCTCGTGGAGCATCCATCCCTCTTCGTATGTGAACTGTACAGCATTAGGGTACCGGGGGGGTTTCATCCACCACTGGCCCAGGAAACTCTGCAGCACGCCAAGGAGAACGGAAATGAAGAGACACACAGAGGCGGCGGCAGCAAGAGCAAATACCACTCGACGCAGGCAAACGCGGCGCCGCCGGGCGCGCAATGTCGCCTCGTCGAGATTCTTCCATTGGCTGATGATTTCGCTCATTACGTGCTCCTTTTCGACAGTTTAGGGGGTGTGAATTCACTGATATCTTGCCCTCTTATTGTACTCACAGAAAAGTCGAAAGGTTCATTTTCCCGTTACTCTGGCAAGGCTGCCCGTAGCACGCGTAGCCAGTTGTCGCTCAGGATGGCGGAGGTGTCTTCCTGGCTGTATCCCAGTTCACCCAACGCCGGGCCGATACGGGCCAAGTCGGCGATGGTGTCTATCTCGGCCGGGGCGCTCTCGGCCCCAAAGCCGCCGTCAAAGTCGGAGCCCAACCCCACATGCGCCGCGTCTCCCACCACCTGGCAGACGTGATCCACGGCAGCGGCCACGTCGGCGACGGTAACTGCATCCTTGGGATCTCCCTTTGCCCAGCCACGATGCAGGAAACGATTGAAGGGCACGATGCCGATGGTACCATCCCGCCTGGCCAGGCGATGGATCATCTCGTCGGAGAGTTGGCGCGGACCGGGCACACGAGCACGGGGGTTGGCGTGGGTGGCGACGATCTGGCCTTCAAAGCGGTCTAGCGCCTCGCACAACGCTTCCTGGGCCAGGTGGCTGACATCCAGGACCAGTCCCAGATCAGCCATCGCGGCGAGGAGTTCGCGCCCCGCGTCGGTAAGTGGGCCGGGGACGGTATCACCACCCGCGTATTGAGAACCGGTCTTCCACGAGAGGCTCACCAGTCGCACGCCGCACTCGAACCATTGCTCTGCCTCTGCGGGCTCGCGAATGGGGTCCGCGCCTTCCATCAGCAGGACAATGCCCACTTTGGGGGTCTTGCTCTCCCAACTGGCCAACACGCCATCGAGGTCCGCGCGGGTTTCGATGAGCGCGATCTGGTCGCACTCGCTAGCCAGATGGTGATAGAAATCGAGTTGCGCCTGGGCCAGCGCGTGGGCTTCCTCTGCGGTGGTGTAGGTGTGGGGTTCCGGGGATCCCCGGCGGGCTGGTGAGACAAAGATGGTACCACAGACGACCGTTATGCCACCGGCCAGCCACTCGGGCAGGCCCACCATGCAGAGGCCGTTGTATTGGGGGATGCAGGTGTCCTGCTCCAGGCGGCGAGTCTCAAGCGCGCTGCGACGCACGTCACGGCCCAAGACTAGCGCGTTCCAGGCAATGTCCTCGTGAGCATCCACAATGTGCATAGGGCACTCCGTTCTCAATAAAATGAGCAATAGGCATACGCCAGTAGTAGCAAGTGTACCACAGGCAGCGGGTTTGACAAGAGGGGGCAACTGTCATATACTGAATATAGGATGTGGGATGTGGAACGTAGAGCGCAAGATGCAAGACCGATGACGAGGAGAGCAATAATGGCAGATGATTCCCGGTTGGTGATGAGTCAGGGCCCTCAATCAGGGCAAACGTTTCACCTGGAAAAGGACTCTACGGGTCTGGGGCGAGATCCAGGTAATGACATAACGATTGACAATCCACAGGTCTCGCGGCAGCACGCGCGCATCACGCGCCAAGGGGGACTGATGGTGGTTGAGGACCTGGGGAGCACAAATGGCACGTTCGTCAACGGGATGCGGTTGACAGGACCACATACGTTGGTCAGCGGCGATATGATCGGACTGGGCGATGCAGTAGTGTTGACCTATTATGAAACGGGTATAGCCGCGACCGAAATCATCACTGGGCGCCTCCCCGCCGCGCCGTCGCCACCAAGTTATATACCATCGCCTGCGGCCCCTGAATCGCCATCACCGCCAGCCTACGTTGCCACGCCCCCACCAGATGCATCACCGGTCGAGGAGGAGAAGAGCAGGGCATGGTTGTGGGTTGGGTGTGGGTGTCTGACGCTCATTCTGTTCTGCGCTGCGGTAGGTTTGTTCGTATGGTATGCCCCATCGTCGTTTTGGCAGACGTTGATTGATCTCGGTATCCCACTCCCCACCTGGCCTTTCTAGCTCTCCCTCATACGCGACTGCCTCGACCTTGTGAGGGTTCTAGACCCTTGCAAGGTTTTTATTTATCCACGATAGCCTCCAACAGTTGGCGGGTGAGGGATTTGGTGCCGGGCCCGGCATCCCCGGTGGGCCCCACACAGCTGGGACAACCGTCTGCGCATGGACAGCGACGCACCACGTCCAGCGCGGCCTCTAGCAATTCGGCGTGGAGTTCGTAGATGCGTATACTCAGGCCTGCGCCGCCCGGCGCACGGTCGTATAGAGTGATCGTGGGTAGCCCTGTCTCCGGGGCATAGGCCTGCACAGTCGAGCCCAGGTCGCCGGGATCGCACATCAGATGCAGTGGAGCCAGGTTCCGCAGCAGGTAAGCCAGACCGCTCAATGCCCCGCGTGCGCCCCGCGTTCGCTCGATGCGATGGTGACAGGCTGGGCAAAGGGTGATCAGATTCTCGAGCCGGTTGGCAAGTTTGTAAAGGTCGTTGTCCCCGGGCACGTAGCCGAAGGCGCGGAAGGGTGTGATGTGATGTACGTCGTGCTGACGGTTCTCCCGCTCGGGTGTACCACATTGCCGGCAGCGAAAGTTGTCGCGGGCGCGAGTGGCGTCCCGCTGGGCAGGCCAGTTGGGGCCATAGTTGGCTGGGGGTGGGAGGACGCCACTCGCTTGCAATCGCGTCGTGAGTCCCTCGGATAGCGCCAGCCAATAACCGATGGTGTGCAACTCCTGCTCAGGCAGATCAATGGGAGCCCATGCCAGCACCTCGTGGGTGTAGCGCTTGATCTTGCGGTAGCCAGTGGCCCGCGTCGTCACCAGAACCTCACCATAACCTTGCACCGTGTTTCCTTGTCTCCTTGTATCCTTGTCTCCGCGATCAGGGGACGAGGGAACCATGGGACCAGGAGAGTACTCTTTAACGATGCGCACATCTGTTGTGGAGGAGGCGCGAGTGTAATAATCCAGTTCGGCGGCTCGTGCATAAGCGATACCTCCTTCCCAATCCAGAGACTCGATGACATAAGTCGTACCGCCGTGCAGGTAAACCGCTCCCTCGTGGATCAGCATAGGTGCACTGGGGCGGTCCATTTGGCCGATCACCTGCGGCGGGCCTGCGCTGAGCCCTTCGGCTTTGCTCAGGGCAGGCCTGGTCGAAGCGCCGTCTTTCACGTCCTGGATGACGACGTTGTCAGGGGTGCTGGTGCGCAGAGAGAGGCGGCCTGCCGGGTAACCCTCGCCGATCCAGGTATAGCGACCGCCGTGTTGGTGTAGCATACCATCCTCGGCCAGTACGTCCAGCATCGCTCTCACGTCAAGGTTGCCAAAGGACTCCTCAGTCTCGAAAGGCAACTCGAAAGTCGCGCAGGTCAGGTGGTTGACCAGTACGGCCAGATTGTCCGGGTCAAGCAGGGCTTGCTCGACCGGTCGGCCGAAGAAGTAGTGTGGGTGGGTGATCAGGTACTGGTCTAGCGGCAGCGCGCTGGCAACCAGCACCGCAGCCGAAAGTCCCACCCGCCGCCCAGCGCGCCCGGACTGCTGCCATGCGCTGGCGATGGTGCCAGGGTAACCGGTCATTATGCAGGCATCCAGTTGCCCGATGTCCACACCCAGTTCGAGCGCGTTGGTTGCGACGACGCCGCGTACTTTTCCATCGCATAGTCCTTGCTCAATGGTGCGGCGCTCGTTGGGGAGGTAGCCGCCTCGGTAGCCTTGTACTGCCCGAGGGTCATTCCCGGCAGCGGCGACTGAATCGCGCAGATAGCCCAGCAGCACCTCGGTGGTCAGGCGGGCGCGGGCAAAGACGATAGTCTGCACGTTGGCCTGGAGGAAGCGTGCAGCGATGTCCTTTGCTGCCAGCGTGGCACTGCGCCGGATACCGAGTTGCTGGTCCACCAGCGGGGGATTATAAAGAATAAAGTGTTTTTCTCCTCGGGGAGCACCGTCGTCATCCACCAGCGTGACGGGGGCCTCAATGATCTGCTCGGCCAGTTCGCGCGGGTTGGCGATGGTGGCGGAGGCGCACAAGAGACGGGGATGGGAGCCATAGAAATGGCACACCCGGCGCAGCCGCCGCAGCACGTTCGCCACGTGGCCACCGAAGATGCCCCGGTAGGTGTGGAGCTCGTCGAGCACGACGTAACGCAGGTTGCTGAAGAGCCGCGCCCAGCGGGTGTGGTGGGGGAGAATGCCGGTGTGAAGCATATCGGGGTTGGTGACCAACAAGCGGGCTTCGCGGCGGATGGCAGGGCGGTGCGCGGAGGGGGTGTCGCCGTCGTAGGGGCGCACAGAGATTGGAGATTGGAGATTGGAGGTTTGGGATTTGAGATTGGAGACTTGGTCGTGGGCCAGCGCCTTGGTCGGGAAAAGGTAGAGCGCACAGGCGGCAGTATCGTTGAGCATGGTGTGAAGGATGGGCAGGTTATAGGCCAGCGTCTTGCCAGAGGCGGTGGAGGTGGACAGAACGACGTGCTGCCCCGCCAGCGCCGCCTCGACAGCCTGAGCCTGGTGGGTGTAAGGCTGCTCAATGCCACAGTCGCGGATAGCGGTGACCAGGTGCGGGTCGAGCCCGGCCGGCCAGGGGGCGAGACGGGCGGGCCGGGCCGAGATGCGCTCCCAGGCGGTCACGCAACGCATAAAGGCTGGGTCTTGCCGGAAATTGTTCAGGACGTCGAGTAGGGTCATTGCGAATCCTGCCCAGGATTATAAGCGGTGAAGCGAGAGAGTGCAAGTGAAGAATTTCGTTTGCACTTTTTTTGATCACGTCACAACCCGCCCAAGAGTGCTTTGTTGGTTGGGTGGTACCCGCCCCATGCCCCTCCTCGCGAAGCGGGGCTGTGTCGCATAGTCGCATAGAGTCACTTTGACAGTCTTGCAGCGTCGTGATACTATTGGTTTGATACTGACAGAGATAGAGGGTGGAGATGATTGATAAAGACAATGTGGAAGCCATTTTATTTGACCTGGACGGGACCTTGATGGACACCGACGACCAGGCGGTGAGATCGCTGGCGCGCCGGCTGCAGCGGCTACACTGGCCCCGTCCGCAGCAGGCCGCCCGTCGTCTGGTCATGGCCTCCGAGACTCCTGGCAACGTGTTGATGACGCTGTTAGATGTGCTAGGGCTGGATGCGTCACTAAATGCTTTCGCCGACCGGCTCCGCCGCTGGCGTGGGTTGCGCACGCAGGCCGATTTTCATATCGTCGTGGGTGTGGAGGAGATGCTCGCCGAGTTGAGCGGCCGCTACCGGCTAGCGGTAGTCACCACACGGGGTTTGGCTGAAGCGGAGGCGTTTCTGGACCAATATAACCTGCGCGGCCTCTTCGACGTGCTGGTGACCCGTGAGAGTACCTGGCGGCTCAAGCCCCATCCGGCTCCTGTCTGGCATGCGGCCCGTCTGCTTGGTGTGCCCGTCGAACGGTGCGTGATGGTGGGGGATACGACGGTGGACGTGAGGGCCGCCCGGCGGGCGGGCGCGTGGGCAGTAGCGGCGCTGTGCGGCTTTGGCGAACAGAGGGAATTGGAGCGGGTGGGTGCTCACGTTATTCTAGAGCACACCACCCAACTTTTGTCACTGCTGTGATGTCGCCCTGGCTGACGAACCAAGAGACTTTGCCTTCTCGCAACCGGGCTGTAACTGGCCCGTAACTATGTGCGGTCAAACGGTGTAGTATAATCAGCAAAGAAGATAAGGGCAGCATCTTTATGATTGTGTCGCCCGCCGCAGGAGGGACAATTGGATGAGCGCAAGCATTGCTTACACCTGGATAAACTCACCGGTCGGGCCGGTGTGGGTAGCCACGACTGAGACAGGAGTCTGCACTGTGGGACTGGGCACTGGGCAGCCGGAAGCCTTCTTCGACTGGCTTGATCGGCACGTCGGTTCGGAACTGCCGCATGAAGACTCGACGGCACTGGCTCCTGCGCCGACTCAGTTGCGAGAGTACTTTTATCGCATCCGGCGCGAGTTCGGCCTGGCGCTGGACGTGCGCGGTAAGGCTTTTCAGAGAGCGGTGTGGGCCGAGGTTGCCCGCATTCCCTATGGTGCGACGACCACCTACGGCAAGATCGCACAACGTATGGGACGGCCGAGGGCCGCGCGGGCGGTGGGGGCTGCGGTGGGTGCCAACCCCCTGCCCATCCTCATCCCCTGCCACCGGGTGCTTGGGGCGGGAGGCTCGCTGACCGGTTACGGTGGTGGGCTAGAGGTGAAGGCGGCGTTGTTACGGCTGGAAGGTGTCCTGCGTGAGGATGTGAAACGTGACGTGTAAACATAATCTCGCTGCACACTTTGCGCCCTTAAACTTTAGGAGGAAGAGACCTATGGATAGACGCTACTCGTTAATGTATCTAGCCTTGATCGGGCTCGTGGCAAGCATCCTGGCCTGTAACGCCCCGGAGCAGGTAACTCCTGTGCCTCAGGCTCCATCTCCTACTATGACGCCTTACGTCCCGGTTACTCTGTCGCCGCAGGAGACGATGCCGTCTCTGCCGACCGAATCGCCGACGGAAACGCTGCTGCCAACCCCCACGCAGTGGTTCCCGCCTACCTACACACCCACACCGGAGGTAACCCAACTGGCGGCGACACCCACGCTCACTACAACGGCCAGCACCGGGCCGCTGAACTTTTCCGAACCCAAAACATTGGATCACTGGCATTCCCTTTCCGATGGCGAGTACGAATGTAAGATCATCCTGCACGTTACGGGCGGTGCGTATCCTTACACCATTCACCACGATCTGGATGTCTTCACTGTCTGGGAGGGTAAGCCGGAGGTCGTTTTCACGGCGCGAGGATGCAGTGCGCTGGTGCACACCATCATCGTCGAGTCGGCGGACGGGCAGAGCGTAAAACACGACTATTGGATTCCTGCTCCCTGGTGCCAGTAATAACTTGGCGATGTTTATCCTGGATCGCCTGTAGTGGAGAATTTGCCAGTGAGAGAAAGTTGCACTCTGGCCCGTGTGATGTTATACTTGACCTCCGAGGAGGGATGGATGCTGCTGCATCAATGGCGATATGTCTTTGCTGCCTTTATGGCAGTGGTCCTGCTGCTCACTGGTTGCGCTCCCCAGTTTGTGACCGTTACCGTGACGACGCCGCCGGAGACGGTCGTGGTTACAGCCACACCTTCTCCAACGTCTGCATCTACTCTTTTGCCGCCGGAGCCCAAAGTGCTCACTGTCTGCCTTGCTCGTGAGCCCGACACATTGTACCTCTATGGTGGCTCCCGCCTGTCAGCCACGCGGCACGTGATGGAGGCACTCTACGATGGCCCCATTGATTACTTGAATTACGACTACCGGCCGGTGATCCTGCAAAAAGTGCCCAGCATTGCCGATGGAGACGCCGTTACGCGCACTGTGCGCGTGCGAGAGGGCGACCGGGTGGTTGACGCAGAGGGTGGGGTCTTGGAATTAGCAGAAGGAGTGCGCGTTCATCCGGCTGGATGTTATGCCGATGAGTGTGCGGTCGAGTTCGAGGGTGAGGCGCTGTGGATGGAGAGAATGGAGGTCACGTTTGCGCTGCGAGAGGATGTTACCTGGGCTGGCGGAGAGCCTCTCACGGCGGATGACTCGGTCTTTGCCTTCCAGGTGGCATCCGACCCTGCTACGCCCAGCAGCCACTACCTGATTGCCCGCACGGCCAGTTATCGCTCTCTGAACAGATGGTATGTAAAGTGGGTCGGGTTGCCTGGGTTTATTAGTCCTACCTATTTCCTGAATTTCTTTGCTCCCTTGCCACGCCATCAATTAGAGGGGCGTTCTCCGGCCGAGTTGCTGCAGGCCGATGAGACCAGGCGACGTCCTGTAGGTTGGGGGCCTTTCGTCGTCGAGGAGTGGATAGCGGGGGACCACATTACTCTCTCCCCTAACCCCCACTATTTCCGCGCTGCCGAGGGATTACCGTATCTGGATCAGGTGGTGTTCAGGTTCACCTCCGGCGGGCCAGACATGGTTGCCCGTATCCTTTCAGGCGAGTGCGATGTCGCTACCCAGGATGCTGGCTTCGAGTCGTTCATGTCACTGCTGGTGCAGGCTGAGCGGCATGGGTTGCTGAAGGTAGTTTCGGCAACCAGCAATGGATGGGAACACATTGACTTTGGTATTGCCCCAGTGTCTGATTACCGACAGGCAGACTTTTTCGGGGATGTACGAGTGCGACAGGCTGTTGTCCAGTGTATTGACCGGCAGGCTATCGTGGACGAAGTCACTTATGGCCACAGCATAGTGCCTGATAGTTATCTGCCACCCGGGCACCCGCTTTACGCGGGCGACAGCCTAGTGCACTGGGACTATGATCCGGCGGCTGGTCGGGTGCTATTGGAAGAAGTCGGGTGGCTGGATGAGAATGTGGACGGTGTGCGCGAGGCCCGCCGCGTGCGGGGTGTGCGTGTTGGTACGCCGTTCGAGATCACGCTGTTGATCCCAGCCGATAGCGCGATCACACAACAGACTGCCCGCATCATCAAAGCCAACCTGGCTGACTGTGGTATACGTGTGAATGTGGAATCGCTGTTCCAATGGGAGTTTTTCGCCGATGGGCCCGATGGCCCGCTCTTCGGCCGACAGTTTGACTTGGCCGAAACGACGTGGTGGTTCGACATAATCCCCTCGTGTGGACATTATATGTCTTCCGAAATCCCAGGCCAGGGACGTTGGTACGGGGACAATCCGGCTGGCTACAGCAATCCAGACTATGATGAGGTCTGCCAGGCAGCGTTACAGGCGTTGCCTGGCACACAGCAGTACGAGGAGTACCACAAGCAGGCGCAGGTCATCTTCTCTGAAGAACTTCCCGCTATCCCGCTGTTTATGTGGCTGCGGGTTGCTCTGGCTCAGCCGAGAGTGTTGAACTTTGTGCTGGATTCGACGGCACAGAGCGAGTTGTGGAACGTTGAAATGTGGGACTTGCAGGAGACGTCACCGTGAGTGGTTGATGATTGACTAACCATTGACATCATTGCTGGTATGTGCTCGATGATGGTATGAACGAGATGCAACAATCGCCTCCTCGCATCTTGGTCGTCGAAGACGAGATTGAGATGCTGGATTTGATGCGAAATATGCTAAGACTGACGCGTTGCCAGGTACTGGTGGCGTCTTCTGGCGAGGAAGCGCTGGATATTTTGCGTCGGGAAATGGCAGCAGGACGCGAGATTGATCTGGTTCTACTGGACATCATGATGCCGGAGATGGACGGTTATGAGGTGATTGCCCGAGTCAAGGCCGACGCTGTGCTGTGCAATACCGCGTTCATTGTGACCACGGCCCTAGATTCGGTCAGTGATAAGACGTTGGGTCTGGGTATGGGGGCTGACGATTATCTCACCAAACCTTTCGATCCTCAAGAACTGCTGGCGCGAATTGATGCTGTTATGCGTATCCGTCGCAGTGAACAGGCTCTGCGCCAACGCAATCTGGAACTGGCCACCCTCGTCGAAATCAACCGTATGGTCACCTCTAGCCTGAACCTGGATGAGGTTCTGGAAGCGACGATGCAAGGTATTCGCGAAATCCTGCGGGTACAGGCTGGCTCGTTGGTGCTGGTGGCTGAGGAGACGGGCGAGTTGGTCTTTCGCAAAACACTGGGCCCCAAGCGTGACCGAGTTGCTGGTCGTATCCTTCAGTCGGGCGAGGGCATCGTAGGTTATGTGGTGCAGTCTGGCGAGCCTCAACTCGTCAACGATGTAGAGCGTGACCCTCATTTCTTGGCTGAGATTGACGAGGAGATAGGATTCACCTCCCGCATCATCCTCTGTGTGCCGTTAAAGATCCACGATCGGGTGATTGGGGCCATTGAGGTGATCAACAAACTGGAGGGAGTATTCACCGAACGGGACCTGGAACTGCTGCAGGCAATGGCGGCCTCGGTTGCGGTAGCAGTGGATAACGCTAATCTGTATAGTGAGTTGGCCGACTTTACAGAGGCATTGGAGCATTCCCAGGCACAACTGGTGCAGGTGGAGAAGATGGCCGCTATCGGACGGCTGGCCGCTTCCATTGCCCACGAGATCAACAATCCTCTCCAGGCGATTCATAATAGTCTGCATCTGAGCTTGCACGAGCGTGTTGACGACGATAAACGCTGGCAGTATCTGAGCATGGCCCAGGCCGAGGTGCAACGGTTAATCGAGATTGTGCAGCGTATGCTGGATTTCTATCGGCCCTCGCGTGGTGGGGTGGTGCCTACTGATGTCAACAGTGTTGTGGAGAACGTGCTCGCCCTGGCTCACAAGCGGCTACAACATGGCGACGTCCGCGTCCATACTCACCTGACCCTTGACTTGCCTTTCATTCCTATGGTCTCTGACCAGATCACCCAGGTGTTCTTGAACATCGTCATCAATGCCATTGATGCATTGCCATCGGGCGGTGACTTGCGATTGGAGACGATGCTTTCTAAGGATGGCGAGTGGGTGTTGATACGTTTCCATGACACCGGTCCAGGCATGTCACCGGAGCAAATCTCCAGTTTGTTTGAGCCGTTCTATACGACCAAGACCACCGGCACCGGACTAGGGTTGGCCATAAGTTACGGAATCGTCGAGCAGCACGGGGGAGAGATAGAAGTATCAAGCCAGCCGGACCAGGGGACGATCTTTATCGTCAGGTTGCCTGTGCATCCAGTGGAGACAGGAGAAGTGAAACGTGATGAGTGAGGCGCAGAGATGATGGAGCAGACGCAAGCAGCGCACATTATGGTGGTGGATGATGAAGCGGTGGCCCGTGTCTCTCTGGCGGAGATACTAAGGTTGGAGGGCTACCATGTTGCTACTGCCGCCAGTGGCGAGGAGGCGCTGAGTCTGTTGGGCAAGAGTGGGCCATTTGACCTGGTGGTGCTTGACCTCAAGATGCCTGGGATGGATGGACTTGAGGTAACTGAGGTGGTACAAGAACGATCTCCTGGCACGGTGGTCATCTTGCTGACTGCATTCGCGACGCTGGATACGGCGGTCCAAGCCATTCGACGGGGTGCGCATGACTATTTGTTCAAGCCTTGTTCTGTCCCCGAGATTCTGGAGAGCGTGTCCAAAGGATTGGCGAAGCACCAGCAGGAGCAACAGCGCCGGCATCTGGTCAGCCAACTGAAGCAGACGCTTTCTGAGTTGGTTGCTGTGGAAGGCGCGGAAGTGATTGAGGAAGCAATGCCTTCTCAGGCCAGCCGTTTCATTCAGATTCGTGATATCATGCTGGATCGTCAGAAGCACATCGTCACGCTCCAAGGGCGACCGCTGGATCTGACTCCGACTGAGTTCAAGATATTGGTTTGTCTAATGGGGACTCCGGATCAGGTTTGGAGCCCCCAGGAATTGGTGCGGCATGCCCAGGGGTACGAAACCGATGCCTGGGGCGCGCGCGCGATTGTTCGGGTTCACATCCGCCGCTTGCGTAAGAAAATGGAGACAGATCCCTCTAGTCCCCAGTACATCATCAATGTACGTGGTGTTGGTTACATGTTTGCGAGCAGTAGTCCGAGCGCAAACCGAGTTTCTCCTCTCGTAACCAAATCGTAACCCCTTTGCAACCCGCCGGTGCTGGTTTCTGTGGTATGCTATGTCAGCCTGTAGTTTATCTAGTTGCGTGGTCGGGTGGAGGGTGTGCTTTGTGATGATGACCTGGTTCGACAAGGTCAAGGCCGGTGTTGGGTGGGACAAGGCTGATCGGATACAGATTGCCGAACTGCGTCGCTGGTTGGACTCTGACGTCACCAGAGTGATCGAGTGTCTCGGCCAGCAATTGGCGCAGTTCAAAGGCACGCAGCCGCTGATGACAAACGTACGTTTCGTCCGGCGTTTGCACGACGTGCTCAGTGAGTGGCTGGTGGGCCTGCTTGATGGAACATTCGATGGGGAGTACGTCAAGGAGCGTTGTACATTTGGACGGAGATTGGTGGAAATTGATCTGGCGTTCGAGGACATCATTCTACTGGAAGGACTGACGCGCAGGCACTTATTTGAGTTAGCCCAAGACCAGTTGGCTGAGGATACTTGTGCGCTCTCAGCCACGATGCATACTTTGGATAAGGCGTTGAGTCTAGATTTGGCATTGATCTACAGTGGTTATCTTCAGGTTCACGACGCTGAAATGGAGCGCGCACTGCTGGATCGTTTCCTCACCACTACGGGATTCAGCCGCACGTTGTACGAGAATTTGGTGGAGGCGCGGGAGTGGAATGAGGCAGGCCGGTAGCAGACTGGGCTAAACTATTGACTGGCATACCACGTGGCAAGTCCAGGGAGCAGCAAGACCGGGCATCAGTAGCCCGGCTTTTTATTTGGAATCTGTCCAAAGATTCAAGTGGCTTCCACGCTGCCAGGTTATTCAGCGGACGGCACTGGACGCACGACTGCTGATAGTCAACCGTCATGGCGTTTCTCTGGCTCAATGGCTCAACAATGTGCTTGACGCAAGTGGTCTTTGTGGTAAAATTAACGAGTAATTGCCCCCATCGTCTAGTCTGGTCTAGGACACGGGCCTTTCAAGCCCGCGACAAGGGTTCGAATCCCTTTGGGGGTACAGAGCAATAACGCTCAAGCCCTGACGATAGGCCGGGGTCTGTCATATTGGGGATAGATGGAACCACCGGATGGGAATGCCCTTGAGGTAATCGTTGGCCGACTGTTGACACAGTGCGGGTTGACCCTAGCGGTGGCCGAGTCGTGCACCGGCGGGCTTATTGGTCATCGCATCACTAATGTTCCCGGCAGTTCGGCTTACTACCAGGGCTCCATTACGGCTTACTCCTACGATGTCAAAGAACTACTTCTCCACGTGTGCCATGAGACGCTGTATCACTATGGCGCGGTGAGCGAGCAGACGGCACGTGATATGGCGGTGAGCGTGCGGCGTGCCTTTCGCAGTGATATCGGCCTGGCCGTGACTGGCGTCGCGGGGCCGGGCGGTGGCACGCCAGAGAAGCCTGTGGGTCTGGTCTACATCGCGCTGGCTGCGCCAGATGGTGAGTGGGTGGAGCGACATGTTTGGGATGGCAATCGTTGGGAGAATAAAGCGTACTCGGCAGAGGCCGCACTCGACCTGTTACGTCTTTACCTGCAGGGTCAGTTGTGACGGCTGTGAGCAAAGTAGCTGTCGAAGCGCGCTTCAGCATGGCAAGTGAGATCATCCCCCATTGCTTCACCTGGTGTGGCATTGCTTTGCCAGTGGAAGGGGGGACGTTGTTTGAAGGGTGTGGGCTTGTTGGAGGCTCTGGGGGATTAGTCCATGGTTGCCGCTGCGTTACGGGGAATGAGTGCTCAAAACGGGGTGCGTCCCTTTGATCCCTACCGTGACCTCAGGCCGGTCGCTGAGTTGATTGCCACTGCTTTCGGCGACAAGTTGGACCCTGCTGGCCAGTTGATGTTGAAAAAGATGCGTCGTGGGGCTCACTTGAGTCCGTTGTTGATGCGATTATACTGGCAGTGGTGGAGCAGTGCGGCTGTTGCGCCAGGCTTTGTGTGGGTCGAAGAAAAACGTGTAGTGGGTAATGCCTCACTACGGCGCGCGCCAGGATGGGGCGGCTTTCTTATCGGAAACGTAGCCGTTCACCCCGACTGGCAGGGGCGTGGCATAGCCCGCGCACTGATGGAGGCGGCGCTGGAGGAGATCTCTACACGGGGCGGACGTTGGGCCGGGTTGGAGGTGCGGGCCGACAACCAGCATGCACGTCGGCTTTACGAGCACCTGGGCTTTCAAGAAGTTGGCAGGACGTTGCATATGCTGCGTCCAGCCGGCCTGCCATGGGGTGGAAATCAGATGCTGCATCATCCATCATTGCGTCGGGGGCATAGTCATGATAGCGCGGCGCTGGTCGAACTGGTGCGTGCTGTCATTCCTGAACCCCATCGTATGTTACTAAAATTACCCAGGGAAGGTTATCAGTTAGGCTGGGAGCATGCCCTGGATCGCTGGCTGGAAGGGCGGCGCGAGGTCTGGTGGGTGGTCGAAGAGGATGGTGCTGTTCGAGGTGCGGTGCGGGCGCTGCATGAGCGTGGACGTTACCCTGACCTGCTGGAGGCGCTGGTGGCGCCCGAGTATGACGGTTGTTTTGAAGCCATGCTGGTGCAGCAGGGCTTGACCAGTCTACGTAGTGCTGCCAGGAAGATGGTCGAAACCGTGTTGCCGAGACCTACGGAATCGCTGGTTGTTGCGTTGGGGGCAGCCGGCTTCCAGAAACTGCGTCTGTTGGTACAGATGCGGCTTGATCTGGCGCAGTACATTCCGGTGAAAGGTTAGGTGATATGATTATGCTGGTGACTGAAGGATTTTTTTGATAGAAAGGTAACTAGGCCCCCTGGTAATGTTCCAGGGGGCTTGTGTAAGGTAGATTCGAGTGTTTTTATCTGGCGGCCGCAATTTTTGACAAATCGGTTCTCCATGTTATAATTTAGGTTCGCCAATTTCGATTGTGACATAAGTACTTGTTCAGCGGCATGAGGAGAGGGGAACATAGCTATGACTGATTTAGGGAGTAGGTCTTATGCCCGTACCACCAGCACAGAGATGCTGCCACGTTTGATTGAGGTCCAACTCGAGTCCTTTCGTTGGTTCCAGGAAGAGGGCCTTCTGCAACTCTTTGATGAAATCTCCCCCATCAAAAGTTTCAACGATAACCTTAGATTGTACTTTCCTGGTTCCAAGGCCAGAGAGTCCCAGTTCGAGATTGGCTATCGCTTTGGTGAACCCAAGTACTCAGAGGCAGAGTGCCTCGAACGGGATATCACGTATGCGGCCCCTCTGCATGTTCGGGTGGTACTCGACAATCGCGAAACAGGTGAGATTGTCGAATCGGAGATCTTTCTCGGCGACTTCCCGCTGATGACCGAGAATGGCACTTTTATCATCAATGGTACTGAGCGAGTTGTCGTCAGCCAATTGATTCGTTCTCCTGGCGTCTACTTTGACGTTGAGGAGGATCGGGTTACCGGACGGCGGCTCGGTAAAGCCAAACTCATCCCTGATCGCGGGGCCTGGATGGACTTTGAGACTCGCAAGTCTGATTATCTCACCCTCAAGTTCAACCGCAAGCGTACTTTGCCTGTCACTATCCTGTTGCGGGCTTTAGCGGCGGTGGATGACCGAATGGGAAGTGACATTCTGGTCAGTGGGAGCGATGAGGAGTTGTTGGCACTTTTCCAGGACGCTGACACCAATCCCCAGCATCAGTATATCCCTATGACTATCCGCCAGGAGCCCGACTGGGAACTGAAAGGTAAGTATACACTGGCTGAAGAGGCATTGTTGGAGTTCTACCGCCGTATGCGTCCTGGCGATCCGTCTACGCTAGAGAATGCCCGTGGGTATCTGGAGCAGCAACTCTTTGATCCCCGGCGCTATGATCTGCAGCGAGTGGGTCGTTATAAACTGAATCAGCGGCTTGGCCTAGACATAAGTCTCGAACATCGTACTACAACCAAGCAGGACTTGGTGGCACTGGTAGAGCGTATGATTCGCATCAATAATGGCATCGTTGATGCTGACGATATTGACCATTTGGGCAATCGTCGTGTTAAGACGGTTGGTGAACTAATCCAGAGTAAGTTACGGATCGGCCTGCAACGTATGGAACGGGTGGTGGTCGAGCGCATGTCCATTCGTGAGTCCGAGTCAATGACCCCGGTTAACTTGATCAACATTCGTCCGGTCGTGGCGTCCGTCCGCGAGTTCTTTGGTTCCAGTCAGCTCTCGCAGTTTATGGAGCAGACCAATCCACTGACCGAACTAACCCATAAGCGCACTCTTTCGGCGCTGGGACCGGGTGGGCTGCGGCGCGAAAGGGCCGGTTTCGATGTGCGTGACGTCCATTACAGCCACTATGGACGTATCTGCCCTATCGAAACCCCAGAGGGACCCAATATTGGCTTGATTGGCCGCCTGGCAACCTATGCCCGTGTTAATTCACTGGGCTTCATCGAGACACCTTATCGCAAGATTGTTCACGCTGTGGAGCCCACCGTCGAGGTGCTTACTGGTCAGACGTTGAAGGAGGACGTGGTGCATCCCGAGAGCGGCGAGGTAGTAGCCAAGGCCGGGACAGAGGTGACACCTGATCTGG
>JAXHUO010000053.1:0-33143 GCA_034189605.1 Chloroflexota bacterium | reverse complement strand
GAAGCCAGCAGCAGCGATAGTCGGTTTCAGGGTTCACCAGTCCGCTACTATCCCCCGCCAGAAAACGCTGGTATTTGTCGCAATTACTACAGTCGCTCCCACAAAAACGGATCAGTCGTTTGGGCAGTAGGTCATCTTGTCGCATAAAAGCCCCCCACATCGTGTACGGCTGCTCTCAAAGCATATCTACCCTGTGGCTTGCCTGTCGAGTCTGGCAAACTCTTTATCAAACCATGCTAACACCGTTTGCTCCAGAGCGTCGGGATAAGCAATCTGCCGTCGAGCGGCCAGCGGCCGCGCCACTTGCCGAAACAAATCGGCCATCCGCTTTGCCGCCTCGACCATCGCTTCTCTTTCCACGGGAGGAAAAGCGTCACATAGTGCCTCCTGGAGGCGAGAGGGGAGCATCGCTTCGAGCCTGGGATGGCCGCCCCCATCCTGAAAATCCACGGAAAGCCGGCATACGCTCACCAGCCTGCGGCGTATCCGCTCCAGATACGTGGCCGCCGAAAGCAGGTTCCCTCGGCCAAGAGCCTGGCTCATCACCAGGAAGCCTCGCCAGAAGAACTTGAGGTGCTCTATCAGGTTCTGGTGCTGTTTCTCTATGGGAACCCGCTCTATGGGAAACGTGACCCCTTCCAGGAGACCTGTCTTGTCCACCAAGACTTGATATGGCCCCTCGTGGATATGCAGGAAGCTGCTGGCCTTAGCCAGAGCCAACTCTCCTTTGATCCCATCCTCAAAGATGAACAAGACCATGTCGAAGCCAAATCCATCAAAGTCTTCCAGGAAGACAGGCTCTCCCAGTTGACGCATAAAGGCCGCCCGGTCAGCGAAAAAGCTGACGTATTCCTCGTCTGCGATAATCAGGTACACGTCAATGTCAGAGTAGTCGTCGGCCGTGCCGGCGGCCAGCGATCCACCGACGAAAGCGGCCACAATCCTCGGAGCGGTTTGGCACACGGCGCGAAAGCGCCCAACGGCTTCTTGCAGGCTTTGACAAGTCATGGCAACTCCCACCTTGTCACTGGCTCTTTGATTCCCTGTACCAGTCAGGCGACTTGTCCAGCAGAGATTCCACGATGTCGGCGGTAAGCATCACAACCTCGCTCAACTTGGCTGGACCAATCCACTCAATGGTGTCGGTGGGGAGATGGCCGACATTCGCCACACCGACGGAACTGAACGGAACGCAAGGCACGCCTCGCCAGTAGAAGGCGCTGTGATCACTCTCGTACCAGGGATCAACCCACACAACGCTGGGGTACCGTTCGTGCATCTTGCGTACCTGGTCCTGAAACGATTGGGAAGCTCCCAGCATCGTGATGGTGTTCGCACCCACCTGTTGCCCGACGCCATCCACGTTGATCAGTGCGAGGATCTGCTCCAGGTCACCTTCCCGTCGGCGCAGGTACTCTGCGTCTCCCAGACCACCGCTTTCTTCACCGTTCACGGCTATCCATTCCACGCCGACGGGCAGATCTCTTTCGGCCAACGACTCGGCCAGTGCCAGCAGGGTCGCAACACCGGAGCCGTTGTCAATGGCGCCGGGACTCTCGTGCACCGTGTCAAAGTGCGCAAGCAGTGCAACACGCCGCCGCCCGTCGCCTGCTCTGGTTGCGACGACGTTGCAAAAGTGGCCCGGAGACTGGTGGCTGTCAATCCTGAGACGCAAGGTTGGGCCGCCGTGCCGCAGCAAAGTCAACCCAACTTCCGCGGGAACGGTCGCCGACGGGATGGGGAACTCCCAATCGCGGATCAGCCTTTCAAGAGAGCCGATTTTCGAGTGAACGGTGATGAGCGCGGCTGGTTGCTTTTCCTCCAGCAATCCGACGATCTTCTGATCGCGCTCCGGGTAGTAGACCGCGCTCCTGGCGCCAAGACCGGTCCCTTTAGTTAGATCGCCATACAGGACCCCGATACGTCCAGACAGGATGGCTGCCTCCAATTCGGCCACCGTCCCCACGGCCACGGGCGGGGCGGTTACGTCGCAGGGGGGTGAGAAGGCATTGGCTGCTGCGATCAACCTTTCTCCGCCCAACTCTAAACGTGTCTCCTTGTCCTTCCAGAGAGGACAGGGGAACTCTTGCACTTCCACCTCCAGGCCATTGGCCTCAAAGACACGCTGGATGTAGTCTGCTGCCGCCTGGTTCTCCTTTGAGCCGACTGGCCGGGGGCCGATTTCCACACAAAGATGCTCAAGGTGCCTCATAGCTTTCGCTTCTACGCTTTCCACAATGCCCTCCTATCGCCGCGTCCATCATTCCTTCACCAGCCCACCGTGGTAAACGATCTCGTACACCTCGACGCCGTGGCGGGTGATCCACTCCCGGCCCACGAACGAAGCGACGTCCCCATCATTGGTGTCAACGTAGGTGCTGGTTCCCGGCCGGTACGAAAGGCTCTTTGCCCCTCCGCCCACGCAGGTCGCTGCCTTGGCGTGAACGATGAAAGTGCAACTGGGTATCTCTTGGGGTTCAAAAGGAGCAGTCAGCGTTGGGGTGAGCACCGCTTCATAGTCCAACTCAGCAGCCTCTGCCAGCCCACGTATCTCATCCAATAGCTCCGGTGCGTACTGCTCCACGACCTGTTCACACTGCTTGGCAAAACGGAGCATCTTTGGGTTCGGGGGGAGAAGGGTCATCCCAATCCGCTTCAGGGGAAGACCTTGCTGATGTCTCATTTCTTCATAACTGCCATGTAGTTCAACCTGATGCATTTGAAACACCTCCTTGTACTGTATTCAGAACCCGCACATCAGCTTTTGAGAAGTATCTGAACGCGTTTTTGCCGTGCTTCTCATCCTTTCCTCAACGCTCCCCAGGTTCGCACTATGACTGTGATTCTGCCAGTTTCAGTAGATAGTAGTCCCCCTCTTGGGTGTTGTTGCTCTCAAGGGATCGCCAGATCCCGCCCCAAGCGCCGGATATGGCTATCCGGCGCGAGCAGAACAGCACAGGTAGGACACAGTGGTCCAACAACACTCTACAGGGTGACTACCCAGTAGATCCAACTGTCAGAACTCGTGCACATCGGCTATGGATCTCCCACCATCCACGACGATGCACTGGCCGTTGATGTACGAGGAGTCATCGCTGAGCAGGAACAGGGCCACGTTAGCGATCTCCTCGACTGTACAGACCCGTTGCAGCGGATAGGTTTTGGCGATGCGCCCGATCCAGGCCTCGACTTCTTCCGGGGTGCGCTCGTTTTCTGAATTCGCGATCCACACAAAACCGGGACAGATCGCGTTGGCCCGGATGTGCGGGGCGAAGTCAATGGCCAGGGTCCGCGTCAAGGCATTGATCGCCGCCTTCGTCACCGGGTAGACGCTAAAGTTCTTGACCACCCGGAAGGCTGCCCCGGACGAGATGTTGACGATGGCCCCCCCGCCGCTCTGTAGCATCAGCGGGATGGCGTACTTCGCAAACCGGAAGTAGCCATTCAGGTTCACTTCGATGGTGTGGTTCCAGTCTTCTTCAGAGATCTCCACCACGTTCCTGGCGATGTCACCCTCGTAGCTGGCGGCGCAGTTGACGAGGTAGTGCAATGCGCCGAATTCGCGTTTGGTGATCTCGAGGGCCCGCACGACCTCGTCCGTCTTCGATACATCGGTCCGCACAGACAGCGCTGTGCCGCCGTTCCCCTGGATCCGGTCGGCCGTTCGCTGGCCCACTTTCTCCTGGATATCAACGACCACCACCTTCGCCCCCTCGGAAGCGAGTTTGAAAGCAATGGCGCTGCCGATGGAGGGACCACCGGCCTTGTAACCCAGGGCGGCCCCGGTGACCAGGGCAACTTTGTCTTGCATGTCCATAGTTCACCCCCTCAAGGACTGACGAAGGTGTTTGCCATCTTGATACCTCCTAAAGCATCCGTCTCAAAAACTGCCCCGTATAACTCTCCTCCTTCTGCGCCACCTCCTCCGGCGTCCCCTGCGCGACGATGTACCCGCCCTCGTCGCCGCCCTCCGGCCCCAGGTCCACGATCCAGTCCGCCGTCTTGATCACGTCCATATTGTGCTCGATCACGATAACCGTGTTGCCGGCGTCGGTCAACCGATGCAGCACATCCAGCAACTTTTGGATGTCGGCAAAGTGCAGGCCGGTGGTCGGCTCGTCCAGGATGTAGACCGTGTCGCCGGTGGAGGCGCGGGCCAGTTCCTTGGCCAGTTTCACCCGCTGCGCCTCGCCGCCGGAGAGCGTGGTGGCGCTCTGCCCCAGCTTGACGTAGCCCAGCCCCACGTCGGCCAGTGTTTGCAGGATGCGCTTCACCTTGGGCACATTGCCAAAAAAGTCCAGCGCCTCCTCTACGTCCATATCCAGCACCTCGGCGATTGTTTTGCGCTTGTAGCGAATCTGCAACGTCTCCCGGTTGAAACGTTTCCCCTTGCACACGTTGCACGTTACCCACACGTCAGGCAGGAAGTGCATCTCCACTTTCTTCTTCCCGTGACCCTTGCAGGCCTCGCAACGCCCCCCCTTGACGTTGAAGCTGAACCGCCCCGGCTTGTAGCCGCGCGTCTTGGCCTCTGGCGTCTTGGCGAACAGATCGCGGATGAGCGTCATCACCTGGACGTAGGTGGCGGGATTGGAACGAGGCGTGCGTCCGATGGGGTCCTGGGTGATGCTGATCACCTTGTCCACGTGCTCCAGCCCCTCGATGTAATCGTGTTCACCGGGTTTCTGGGTCGCGCGGTGCAGCGCCCGGGCCAGCGCCGGATGGAGCGTCTGCGCCACGAGCGACGACTTGCCACTGCCCGAGACCCCCGTGACGCAGGTAAATAGCCCCAGCGGAAAGCGCACATCCAGGCTCTTGAGGTTGTTCTGCCGCACGCCGACGACTGTGAGCCATTTCCCATTGACCGGCCGCCGTTGACCGTTGGGCGACGTCACTTCCATCTCCTGGCGCAGGTAACGCCCAGTCAACGAGTCGGCATCCTCAATGATCGCCTGTGGCGGGCCAGCGGCCACCACCCAGCCGCCGTTGATGCCCGCCCCCGGCCCCAGGTCCACGATCCAGTCGGCGGTGCGCATTGTCTCCTCGTCGTGCTCGACGACGATGACTGTGTTGCCCATATCACGCAGCCGTTCCAGTGTGTCCAGCAAGCGGCGGTTGTCGCGCTGGTGCAGGCCGATACTTGGCTCGTCCAGGATGTAGAGCACGCCCACTAGCCCACACCCGATCTGGCTGGCCAGGCGGATGCGCTGCCCCTCGCCGCCTGAGAGCGTCGGGGCGGGACGGTCCAGCGTCAGGTAATGCAATCCCACATTCATCAGGAACTGGAGTCGCTCGTGAATCTCTTTCAAGACCTCTTCGCCGATCTCCATCTGTTCCGGCGACAACTGCGGCCACAATCCCTCAATCCACGCCAGCGCCTCCCCAATGCTCAACCCTGTCACCTGGTTGATCGTCTGCCCACCGACGGTTACAGCCGCGCTTTCGGGGCGCAACCGCTGACCATGACACATGGGACAAGACCGCTGGCTCATAAAGCTGGCGTACCACTTGCGCGTGTACTCTGACTTGGTCTGCCGGTAGCGACGGCGGGTCTCGTTGAGCGTTCCCTCATACGACCATTCGCCTTGCCACGTAGCCCGGTCGCTTTCCGACTGCCACCTCACTTTGACACCACCGTACAGTATAGCCTGCTGACACTCTTTCGCAAGCTCGCGCCAGGGAGTGTCCAGGTCGTGGTCGAACCTCTCGACGATGCTCTGCGCCACGTGGTACATGCCGCTGGATCTTTTCTTGCGCAATTCGCCCCAGGTGCGAACGCCGCCCTCGTGCAAGCTCTTGGCCGGGTCAACGAACCGGTCGGGGTCAAACTCGACCTTGGTCCCCAGGCCATTGCACTCGGGGCACATGCCCAGCGGCGAGTTGAAGCTGAACATCGCGGGTGTCAGTTCAGGAAAGCTCAGATCACACACCGGGCAAGCATTCTGCTCCGAGAGCAACCATTCATTGCTGTTACCTCGATCAATGATGACCAGGCCATCAGCAACACGTAGGGCGGTTTCGACCGAGTCGGTCAGGCGGCTGACAAACCCGTTGCGACCTTCATCTTCGGGCGGGGCAATCAACCGATCCACCACCAGCTCGACGTTGTGCTTCTTTTTCTTGTCGAGCACGATTTCCTCGTCCAGATCCCGCACCTCGCCGTCCACCCGCACGCGAGAGAAACCCTCGGCGCGGGCCTGAGCGAACGTGTCCTGGAATGTACCCTTGCGGTTGCGGGCCAGCGGAGCCAACACCTGGAAGCGCGTGCTAGCCGGCAGCGCCGCTACCTGCTCCACGATCTCCTGCGCCGATTGCGCCCGCACCTCGCGGCCACACTGGGGACAGTGCGGCGTGCCGACGCGGGCAAACAGCACCCGCAGATAATCATAGATTTCCGTCACCGTGCCCACCGTCGAGCGGGGGTTCTTGCTCACTGCCTTCTGCTCGATGGCGATCGCCGGGCTGAGGCCGCCGATAAAGTCCACCTTTGGCTTCTCCATCTGGCCGATGAACTGGCGGGCGTAGGAGGAGAGCGACTCGACGTAGCGGCGCTGGCCCTCAGCGTAGAGCGTGTCAAAGGCCAGCGATGACTTGCCGCTGCCCGAGACCCCCGTGATCACCACCAGCTTGAAGCGCGGCAGTATCACGTCAATGTTCTTGAGATTGTGTTCCTTGGCTCCGCGAATGAGAATCTCGTCAGGATACATCGTGGGGTCTCACCTCTCGTTCATCTCGCACATACGTTCTAAACGATTCAGATTATACCACCAATACCTGTCAGATGGTGTCATATTTTGGCAGGGAAAAGGTGACATCCCGGCACTTGGTTTCTGTGTCACGTGTACTATCGTCCAGTGACCAAGACAGAGGCCCATCCATACGGCGTGACAAAACCAAGAACGACCCTTGCGGGTCGTCCCTGGCACTTGGGCTCGGCCAACCCCGTTGCTGATCAATCCGCCGCCGCAGTGGATGCGTACAGCGTAACGATGGCGCAAGCCCGCTCGCTCACCCGGCGACGCAGTTCCTCCGGTTCCAGCACGACGGCCTGGGGCCCGTAACCCAATGCCGTCCAGACCGCCCACTCCAGGTCCGTCACGGCAAAGGTGACGATCACCGAGCCGTCGGGCTGCTCGTCTACCATCTCCCAGGAGACGCGGTTGTCCAGTGCCTGGAGCGCCGCCTCCGGCGCGAAGCGCATGCGGACCTGCACCCGTGGCTGGGTATGAGTCTCCGCAGCCAGGTACTCCTGAACATCGAAATCGGTTGGCACGTCAAAGGCCTGGTCGAGCAGCGTCAGTTCGGCGATGCGGTCCACGCGGAAGGTGCGCATATCCCCGCGCAGCCGGCAGTGGCCGATGACGTACCACCAACCCCAGCGATGGACCAGCGCGTAGGGGTCGAGGTCGCGCTGTAAGGGTTCTGGCTGGCCCCGGCTGCGGTAGACCAGCGTGACTCGGCGTCGCTCGCGAGTGGCGCGGCGCAGTTTTTCCAGCAGCGGCGCCAGTGACGTGTGGTCGGCGCGATGGAACCCGGTCGCCAGCAGCGTCCGGCGCGCCCAGGCGACCTCGTGCCGCTGCTCGTCGGGGAGCAGGTTGTCCAGTTTGACTAATGCACTCTGCGCGGCGTCGTGGTATAACCGGCCCCACATTTCCTCCACCAGGCTAGTGCCCAGATAGACGGCGACCGCCTCATCCGAGGTGAAAACCAGCGGGGGCATCCTGTAGCCGCGCACCAGCGAAAAGCCGCCGTGTGGGCCGCGTTCAGAGTAGATCGGAATGCCCATCTCATCCAGCATAGCGACATAGCGATGCACGGTGCGCACCGAGACACCCAGTTCCTCCGCTAGTTCAGCCGCCTTCCGCCTGGGCCGCCGTTGCAACAACATAATCAGTGAGATGAGTCGGGTAGCGGTGTTCGACATAGTATCCTTCCTTGATCATCGAATAGACGTATCTTCTCAATAATCTTGGGGGAACGCGACCATCTTGGTCGCTAGATGCCAGCAAGGTGCTGGCCCTCCATCTCACCCCTATTTTATTGAAAAGATACGAATGGACAATATATGGCAATATTCTACACCAGATTAATGACAATTTCCAGCATAATTGTAGAGCAATAACCAGGCGACTTTTGCCAGACAGATACTTGACTTTCACCAGGACGATGGTACAATATCCCCGTTATGGTCGTCGAAATACAAATCCCTGCCCACCATCATGATCACGAGTCCTTGTCCCTAGACCGGGGAGGCCAGGTCTAATTGGCCTGAACTGATCCCCAAACGCCAAGCCCTCCCGGTCAACCTGGCGAGGGCTTTTTGTTTACCAGGAGACTCCGATGAAACGACACACCGGCATCCGTCTCTCACTGCCCAGCAAGGGCCGCCTGGCCCAGGCCGCGCTGGATCTTTTGGCCGCCTGTGGTCTGACAGTGGATAAACCCAACCCCCGCCAGTACGCCGCCCACATCCCGGCCTTGCCTGGACTGACCGTCCTCTTCCAGCGACCTGGGGATATTGTGGTCAGTGTGCGCGATGGCAGTGTGGATTTCGGTATCACCGGGATGGACATGGTGGCCGAGCGCCAGGATAACGACGGCTCTGTGCTCGTGCTCCACAATACGCTCGACTTTGGCCACTGCCGCCTGGCCCTGGCCGTGCCGGAGGCGTGGGAGACGGTGCACACAATAGCAGACTTGGCCGCCATCCCCCCACCTGCGAGAGGGGAAGCCCACACCCACGCCACGGACCGGCCGCTCCGGGTGGCAACCAAATTTCCCCACCTCACTGGCGACTTCCTGGCCCACCACGATATCCCATTCACCCTCATCCACGCCGAAGGGACACTAGAGGCCGCTCCGGCCATCGGCTACGCCGACATCATCGCCGACCTGGTCTCGTCCGGGCAGACGCTGCGCGACAACCGGCTGCGCCCCCTGGACGATGGCACCATCATCCACTCCCAGGCCATCCTGATCGCCAATCGAGCCGCCCTCAAGTCACGTCCAGAGGTGCTGGTCGTGGCCCGCACGCTGCTCGAGTTCATCGAGGCGTACCTACGAGCAGTGGAACACGTGGCCGTCTTCGCCAACGTGCGGGGCACATCGCCCCAGGCTATCGCCCAGCGGATATTTGCGCAAGATACTCTCGGCGGGCTCCAGGGACCGACCATCTCGCCGGTGGTCGTCCGGGATGGAAACCCCAACTGGTATGCCGTCCACATCGTCGTGCGCCGGGAGCAACTCTTCCATGCCGTGGCCGAACTGCGGGCCATCGGCGGCAGTGGGGTCGTCGTCACCCCGGTGATCTACATCTTTGAGGAGGAACCATCTCGCTACAGGGCGATGATGGAGGCGATTCAGGAGTAAAGTGGAGATGGGGGAGCAAGGAGACAAGGAGATGGAGGTATGATGCTGAGGATTTATGATGACTGGGAACAGGCACGCCGGACAGTGCTCCACCGGCGGGACATGCTGGTCATTGATGAGGTTCCGGAACCGGTGCGGGAGGATATTCGGCGCATTTTCGGAGAAGAACTGACGCCCGAGGCAGCCGTGTCCCGCATCCTTTCCGACGTACGCCGGTGGGGCGACGAGGCGTTACACGACTGGACGACACGCATTGACGGCCTGACAATTGGCAACTTTGAGGTGGGGCCGGGGGCATTGGAGGTCGCCTACGCTTCCCTCTCACCCGACCTGGCCAAAGCACTGGACCTGGCCGCCGAGCGCATCCGCGCCTTCCACACCCGTCAGCCTATCTCTTCTCTCTCATGGACAACTACCGAACTGGGCGGGACACTGGGCCAACGGGCGGAGCCGCTGGCACGAGTGGGGGTCTACGTGCCCGGCGGCACCGCCCCGCTACCCTCATCATTGCTGATGACCGTGATCCCGGCCCGCGTCGCCGGAGTGGACGAGGTCGTCGTCTGCACACCACCAGGGCACGAGGCCTGCCCTGAACAAAGCAGCAGGAATGGACACGTGCCAGACATCATCCTGGCCGCAGCCCACATCGCTGGGGTTGACCGGCTTTTTCGGCTGGGCGGCGCGCAGGCCATCGCGGCCCTTGCCTACGGCACAGAAACGGTACCCCATGTGGATAAGATCGTAGGCGCAGGCGGTCTCTTCACCACCATCGCCAAGCGACAGGTCTACGGCCAGGTGGGCCTTGACGGGCTGTATGGACCGACCGAGACAGTCATTGTGGCCGACGACACTGCCAACCCGGCCTGGGTGGCTGCCGACCTGCTGGCCCAGGCAGAGCACGACGTACTGGCCACCGCCATCCTGCTCACCCCCTCCCGTCGTCTGGCGGAGGCGGTGCAGACCGAGGTGGCTCGGCAGGTGGAGTCATTCAAACGAGAAGAAACCAGGTTTTTTCCGAAAAACCTGGTTTCTGAGACTTCTGAGACCAGAGTGGACATCATCGCGGCGTCACTGGATGGGCAAGGCGGCATCGTCATCACCCCCGACCTGGAGACCGCCATCCGCCTGGCCGACGAGTTCGCCCCGGAGCACCTCTGCCTCTCCGTCCAGGAACCGGAGAGGTGGGCCGAGCGCATCCACAACGCGGGTGGGCTTTTCCTGGGCGAGATGTCGTTCGAGGTGCTGGGGGATTACACAGCCGGACCGAGCCACGTGATGCCCACCGGAGGCACATCACGATGGGCCTCGCCGGTGAACGTGCTCGACTTTGTCAAAATCACCAGCATCATCGGACTGGACAGCGACACAGCAGCCCGACTCAGCCCGGCAGCCGCCTGCCTGGCCCGCGCCGAATCACTTTGCGCCCACGCTGCTGCCGCAACCGCACGGAAGAAATATCATGAACAGAGTATCTGAAGCGTACGGCAAGAACTCAGAACGAGAGTGGTTGCGCCTGGTCCGAGATTCTTATCACTCCCTGGAGTTTCTGGTGACGATGCACTATCTTCGAAAGCATCTTCCACCAAGCGGGAAAATCCTCGACGCCGGAGGGGGTCCGGGACGCTATTCGCTCGAACTTTGTAGAGCCGGTTACAAAGTTGTTCTTCTGGATATTTCGCCTGAACTCATTGCCACTGCAAAAGAAAGATTCCAATCGGAACCAGAAGCCATCCAAGACAGGCTTCTGGAGTTTGCGGTCGGGGATATAGTAGACCTATCATGCTTTGAGACAGCCCATTTTGACATCGTGTTATGCCTTGGCGGGCCACTGACGCACATTAGCGACGAGGTTGACCGACTTGAAGCAATATCCGAACTGGTGCGCGTTGCCAAGCCGGGCGCTGTCGTTTGTGTATCGGTTATGGGACTTCTCGCCGTACTGCGAACTATTCTCGTGCGGTTCAGCAATGAACTTGTGGGTCCCTCATTCCAGACGTTGGTCAAGCAAGGTGATACACTTGGAACCACAGGAACAGTATGGCATTTCTTCCGTGCGGATGAACTCAGAAAATTGGCTGAATCATGCGGGCTGACCACCATCGAAATGGCAGGCTGTGAGGGACTTTCCACAGGTTTGGCCAAGGCGACAAATCTGCTGGGACAAGATGAGGTCAAATGGAGACGGTGGGTCAACCTGGTGTTAGAGACATCGGCTGAACCGGCTGTGGTTGATATGGCTGAGCACATCTTGTACATTGGCCGAGCGCCAAAGATCCTATAGAACGATGAGAGATAATCGAGACAATCCATGACCAAGATTAAAAGCCCTACACATCCATATATTGAGACTATCAAGCCCTACGAGCCGCCAAACCTGGAGGCAGTAGCCACGCGTTCCGGCCTTAGAGTAGAACGACTGATCCGGCTGGACGCCAACGAGAATCCCTTTGGCCCGTCGCCCCAGGTGGCCCAGGCTCTGGCCGGCTACCCGGACTATGGCTTCTATCCTGACTACCAGCCTCTGCAGCAGGCGGTGGCCTGTTACGCCGGTGTTGCACCGGAGCAGGTTGTCCTAAGCAACGGCGCAGATGAACTGATTGACCTGACTACACGCCTGTTTGTGGAACCAGGCCAGGCGGTCGTCATCTGCCCACCGACCTTCAGTATGTACCGCTTCTACGCCGAAGTGAACCGCTGCCGCATTTTATCTGTCCCCCGTCGGGCGGACTTTTCGATGGACATGGCAACTGTCGAGAGAGCGGTACAAGAGAGCGAGAGAGATGCCCGCTTGCTGTTCCTCGTTTCGCCTGGCAATCCTGACGGTCAGGCCATCTCTTTGGATGTGATCCGGCGGCTGCTGGAGTTACCCCTGATAGTGGCAGTGGACGAGGCATACATCGAATTCGGCGGAAATAGCGCCGTGCACCTCCTGCCTAGACACGAGAACCTGATCATCATCCGCACCTTCAGCAAGTGGGCCGGGATAGCCGGGCTGCGACTGGGATACGCCTTGCTTCCGCCATACCTGGCCGGGTACATAGAACGGATTCGGTCACCCTACAACGTCAACGCGGCGGCGGTGGTGGCCGCACTGACGACCCTGGCCAATTTGGAGACCGTGCAGGCCAACGTGGACTGTCTGATAGCCGAGCGGCAACGACTCCACGAGGCACTGGCGGCATTCCCCTGGCTGGAGCCACTCCCCAGCCAGGCCAACTTTATCCTCTGCCGTGTCAAAGGCCGCACCGCCCCAGAGGTGGTTGACGCGCTGGCCCAACGAGGCATCCTGATACGCCGCTTCTCCGATCCCGCGATGGCGGGATACGTGCGCATCAGCGTAGGCACACCGGATCAGACCGACGTGCTTATTGCTGTGTTGAGGGAGTTGTGATCATAATGACTATACGAAAAGAAACCGTCAATCGCCAGACCAGAGAGACGAACGTCCAAATCACCCTCAGCATAGATGGTACGGGGGAGTACGAGATAGATACCGGCATCGGCTTCCTCGATCACATGCTGGCCCACGTCGCCGTTCACGGCCTGTTCAACCTGACGGTGCACGCAAGCGGCGACCTGCACGTGGATTCTCACCACACGGTGGAGGACGTGGCCCTGACCCTGGGCGCAGCCTTCGACCAGGCCCTGGGTGACCGGGCTGGCATAGCCCGCATCGGGTCGGCCTACGTGCCGATGGATGAGTCGCTGGCCTTTGTCGCCGTGGACCTTTCCGGCCGCCCCTACTGTGTGACCGAGATAGACTGGAATGGGCCAAAAGTCGGCGGCTTGCCGGTGACTCTGATCCCACATTTCCTCGAGTCTTTCGCCATCACCACTCGCGCCAACGTCCACGCCCGCGTCCTCCACGGGCGGGACAACCATCACCGGGCCGAGGCGCTGTTCAAAGCACTGGGCCGTGCCCTGGACGCCGCCACCCACCTCGACCCACGCCGAAGCGGGGTGATACCATCAACGAAAGGAACGTTGTAGGAGAGTAAGGAGTAAGGGGGAACACAGTGATCGCCCTGATTGACTATGGAGCCGGAAACGTACGCTCGGTGCACAAGGCGCTGGGGGCCGTTGGAGCCAAGGTGCGGCTGGTCCGCGAGCCCGACGCGCTCCTGACCGCCGAAAAGGTCGTGCTGCCAGGCGTGGGGGCCTTTGGCGATTGTATGGTCAGCCTGCGCCGCGCTGGTCTGGCGGACGCGCTACGCCAGGCGGTCGAACGAGGTCAGCCGCTGCTGGGCATCTGCGTCGGCATGCAGGTGCTGTTCGAGGAGGGCGAGGAGATGGGACATCACACCGGGTTGGGCCTCCTGCCTGGGCGCGTCGTGCGCTTCAAGTTCCCTGCTCATTCCCCCCGTGGGAGAGGACCAGGGCAGGAGCAGAAGGGATCAGGGGAAAATCCCCCACTCAAGATTCCCCACACTGGCTGGAACCAGGTCAAGCCAGTCGAAGCCAACCCACTGCTCCACGACCTGCCGGCCGGCGCGTGGGCTTACTTTAACCACGCCTACTACTGCCAGGCCCGTCCGGAGCATACACTTGCCGTCACCGACTACGGCGGGCCGTTTCCCTCGGTCGTTGGCCGGGGACGGGTCTGGGGTGTCCAATTCCACCCGGAGAAAAGCCAGTGGGCAGGACTGCACATCTTGCGAAACTTTGTCGAGTGTGTAGAATGACGGAATGGAGATGGGAGAATGGAGAATAGAGAATGGAGGGTCTATCCGGCCATAGACCTGCGGAGGGGAAAGGTTGTGCGGCTGAGACAGGGGGACCCGGGGCAGGAAACAAAGTACGCTGATGATCCATTGGACGTGGCTCTCCGCTGGCAAGAAGCCGGCGCAGAATGGCTACACGTCGTCAACCTGGACGGGGCTCTTGGCGAATACGGCAGGGAGAGCCAGGCTGCCCTAGAGCGCATTCTGGCCGCCGGGCTGCGCGTACAGTTTGGCGGCGGCATGCGCGACTTTGCGACGCTCTGCCAGGCGCTGGACCTGGGCGTGAGCCGGGTGGTAGTCGGCACGGCGGCGGTAGAGAACCCATCCCTGGTCGAGGCAGCATTACGGGCCTTCGGACCGGCCCGAATCGCCGTCGCCATTGACGCCCGCGAAGGAAAAGTGCGCACGCACGGTTGGAAGGAAACCACTTTGATAACAACGGTAGAACTGGCCCAACTCTGGGCCGCCCAAGGAGTATGCTGGATAGTCTTTACAGACATATCCCGCGATGGAATGGGCAGCGGCCTCAACCTGGAAGCGACGGCTCAACTGACCCAGACGACTGGTCTGCACGTCATCGCCTCTGGCGGCGTGGCCAGCCTGGAGGATGTGCGGCGGGCTTATCAGGCCAGGTTGAGCGGCGTCATCATCGGACGAGCCCTATATGAGGGGCACGTGGCACTGGAAGATGCGCTGCGTGTAGGAACGGCAACGTAGACAACTTACAATTGGCTATCACAAGGGAGGAGAAAAAACTTGCTGGCTAAACGCATCATCCCCTGCCTGGACGTCAAGGATGGGCGGGTGGTCAAAGGTGTCAACTTTGTCAACCTGCGCGACGCCGGCGACCCAGTGGATAACGCTCGCCTCTACGACGCCGAGGGAGCCGACGAACTGGTCTTCCTCGACATCTCGGCCACGCCAGAGGGCAAAGCCACGACGGTGGAGATGGTACGCCAGGTGGCCGCCCAAGTCTTTATGCCCTTCACTGTCGGTGGAGGGGTGCGCATTGTGGAAGACGTGCGAGCACTGCTGCTGGCTGGCGCCGATAAGGTGAGTATCAACACAGCCGCCGTCCGCCACCCGGAACTCCTCACCGCAGCCGCAGAACGGTTCGGTAGCCAATGCATCGTCATCGCCGTTGACGCCAAGCAAATCGCCGATGCCCCGCCCCGCTGGGAGGTCTACGTCAGCGGTGGGCGCACGCCGACGGGCATGGACGCAGTGGAGTGGACCGTGCGAGCGGTCGAACTGGGAGCCGGGGAGGTACTGCTGACCAGCATGGACGCCGACGGCACACTGGCCGGATACAACATGGCCCTGACTCGCGCCGTGGCCGAGGCGGTGCCCGTGCCGGTCATCGCCAGCGGCGGGGCCGGATGCCTGGAGCACTTTGCCCAGGCGCTCACCGAGGGTCAGGCCGACGCTGCACTGGCCGCATCCCTGTTCCACGACCAGGTATTGAGCATCGGCGAGGTGAAGGCGTACCTGGCGGACAGGGGGATTCCGATAAGAAATGACAAATGAGCAAGTGACAAATGACAAAATAGGCATCAGGTTTGACGAGCGGGGACTGGTACCGGCGGTGGTGCAGGATAGCGCGACTGGCCAGGTCTTGATGGTGGCCTGGATGAACGAGGAGGCGCTGCAACGCACCCAGGAGACAGGCCAGGCTCACTTTTGGAGCCGCAGCCGCCAGGAGTTGTGGCACAAAGGGGCCACCTCCGGTAACTTTATGAATGTGCTCGAGATATGGGTGGACTGCGACGCCGATACGCTACTCCTGAAGGTGGCCCCTGCCGGCCCCGCCTGCCACACCGGTCATCGAAGTTGCTTCTACCGGGGGTTAGCGTGATGAGCGATGTCCTGGACACTTTGTTCGCCACCATCCTTGATCGCCAGGCCAAGCCCCGGTCCGGCTCCTACACCGCCCGGCTGCTGGACGCAGGCGAGGACGAGATCCTCAAAAAGGTCGGTGAGGAGGCGATGGAGGTCATCCTGGCCGCCAAGGCACAGGGAGACAAGCGCCTCATATCTGAAATAGCCGACCTCTTCTACCACCTGCTAGTGCTGCTGGCAGCACGGGGGCAGACCCTGGCCGACGTCGAGGCAGAACTGGTGCGCAGGCGACGATGATCCACCTTTTCCTGTTCGACGTAGACGGGGTACTGACAGACGCGCATGGCTACCTGAAAGCACTGCAGAACACAGTAGCCCACTTTTCCCGCCGCATGGGGGTTGGCAACCTCCCACCGACGGAAGAGGAAGCGCGAGCCTTTGAAGCCTACGGCCTGACGAGTGAGTGGGATTCCGGGCCAACCTGTGTGGCAGCATTACTGCTGGAACGCCTGCGCCAGGATTCCTGCCCCCCATTACCTCCTCATTGGCCAGCCGCCCTCTCTCTCCTGGCCACACATCCACACCCACTCCCCCATCCCGATTACACAGCCCTGGCGCAGAGGGTCGGCCAGCATCTGGACGGACAGACAAGCCCAGCCCAGGCAGCATACGTTACCCTATGGGATCAAGTGGAAGCGATTCCCAGCCTGGAAGCCCATCGGCCAACGTTATCTGTACTGCTGGACACGCTGCTCGGCCACACCAACGACTTTTTCCGCGCGCCGATAACGCGACATTTCCAGCATCTGGTGATCGGGAGCCAGGGAGTGACCGAGACCTACGGCATCGCACCAGACTTTGCTAGCCCCGCCTACCTCCACCATTACGACCAGCCGCTCCTCACTCCCAACACCTATGCTCGACTACACGAAGCGAGCATCGGCAAGCAGACCCGCATCGCCATCTACACCGCACGTCCCAGCCTGCCCCCGGTCGAGGTGAATGAATCCACCAATGGCTACTCCCCGGAGGCAGAAATGGCCCGCTCACTGGTCGGCCTGGAAGCATGGCCCCTCATCGGCCTGGGACGGATACGCTGGCTGGCCCACCAGGCAGGGGAGAGAGTAGAGCGGCTGATCAAGCCCTGCTCGGTGCAGGCATTGGCCGCCATCGGAGCAGCCTGGTCAGGCCAGGAAACCGCTGCATTGGACGCGGCGCTGGCCCTGCACCGCGATGGTGAACTGCGCCCCCCCCTGACCGGCATGGAACCGGTCACCCTCCACGTTTTTGAGGATACCACCGGTGGGCTAGAGGCGGCAAGGCGCGGTGTTGAGGAATTGCGGACGGCGGGGTTGGCCATCGAGTGGCAACCTTATGGCATCACCCCCGCCGATGGCCCCAAGGCAGCGGCGATGGCGGCACGGGGCGTGCCAACCTATCCATCGGTCAACGAGGCCACACTGGCCGCGCTAGGCTGATTTGAATCTCTCTATTCGCCATTCGCTATTCACTATTCACCCTTCGGAGGCATAATGACCATCAAACGATCCCTTCTCAGCGTTTACGACAAAACCGGCCTGGTGGACTTGGCGCGCCAACTGGCCGGCCGGGGAGTGGAACTCGTCGCCAGCGGCGGCACCGCCCGCACCCTACGCGAGGCCGGACTGTCTGTGCACCCAGTCAGTCACGTGACCAACTCTCCAGAAATCCTAGGCGGCCGGGTGAAGACGCTCCACCCCGCCATCCACGGCGGAATCCTCTCCCGCCGCACCCCCGCCGACCGCGCCGAACTCAGCAACCTGGATTGGGACGAGATTGACCTGGTCGTGGTCAACCTTTACCCCTTTGAGGAGACAGCAGCCAACCCTCAGGCCTCTCTGGAGACAGTTATCGAACAGATTGACATCGGCGGCGTAGCGCTACTGCGAGCCGCGGCCAAAAACTTGAACCACGTCACGGTAGTGTGCGACCCAGCTGACTATACACCCATCCTGAAGGAAATTGAGGCCCAGGAAGAGATATCTCTGGAGACGCGCCACTATCTGGCGGTCAAAACTTTTGCCCATACCGCCGCCTACGACGCCGCTATCTGGCGCTATCTGGCCGGCGACGAACCTCCGCTGCCCGAAACATTGGTGCTGGGCCTGCGCAAACTAACCGACCTGCGCTATGGAGAAAACCCCCACCAGCAGGCAGCCCTGTACACACTGCCTGGCACGACCGGCCCCCTGGACGGCGAATTACTTCAGGGCAAACCCCTCTCATACAACAACCTGCTGGACCTGGACGCCGCCTGGCAAGCCGCTGTCACCTTTGAGCGGGCCACCCTCGTTATCGTCAAGCACCTCAGCCCATGTGGCTGCGCTTCGGCCGGCACATTGGCCGAGGCCTTCCCGCTGGCCCTGGCTGGTGATCCCGTCTCGGCCTTTGGTGGTGTCATCGCCGCCAACCGGACATTTGACGGCCCTACTGCCCGTGCCCTGGGTCACCTGTTCGTCGAAGCCATCGTTGCACCCGCCTTCACCAGCGAAGCACGAGAGGTGCTGAGTGCCCGCAAGGGATGCCGCCTGCTGGCGCTGAAGAGGACAGGGCTTGACAGAATCGAGATGCGCAGCATTCGCGGCGGGTTGCTGGTACAGCAGCGCGACCGGAGCGATCAGGCTGAATGGCAAATAGTCACCCGCCGCCCCCCCACCAAAGCAGAGATGGAGGCCCTGCGTTTCGCCTGGCGGGCCGTAGCCCACGTCAAGTCCAATGGTATCCTGTTGGCACAGGGCGAGGCGGCAGTGGGCATCGGTGGAGGGCTGCCCAGCCGGGTGGACGCAGTGCGGCTGGCGGTGGCCAAAGCAGGCGCACGGGCTCAGGGTGCGGCGCTAGCCTCCGATGCCTTTTTCCCCTTTCCCGACGGCATAAAAGTGGCCGCCCAGGCGGGCGTAACAGCCATCATCCAGCCCGGCGGTTCAGTGAGGGACCAGGAGGTCATTGAGGCCGCCAACCAGATGGGGTTGGCGATGTGCTTCACCGGTGTGCGCCACTTTCGGCATTGAGCCTACTTTTCACCAGCGCAACCTTTTGAGGTATAATACGTAATATAAATTGCCAGGTTGAGTGGAGCATACGTGTGACCAACGAAGCAGAGTGGATACAACTGGCGCGCCAGGGCGATCAGGTCGCGTTCAGTCGCTTGGTCGCGGCCTATCAAACGCCCGTTTACAATCTAGCCTACCGGATGCTGGGCGACGCAGGCGAAGCCGAGGAAGCAGCACAGGAAACGTTCCTACGAGTCTACACCCACCTACGTAGTTACGACCCGCAACGTCCTTTCCGTTCCTGGTTGTTATCCATCGCCTCCCACTACTGCATTGACCGATTGCGGCGGCGGCGGATCACCTGGCTGCCGCTGGAGGATGAAATCGCCACACCAGCCAGGATGGCAAGCGATAGCCCAAAGCCGGAAGCCACGGTAGTGCAGCGAGAGCAGGAAGAACGAATACAACAACTGCTGACGATGCTCTCATCCACCGACCGGGCGGCGATCACGCTCCGCTACTGGTACGATTGCTCCTACGAGGAGATCGCCGAAACACTGAACCTGACGGTAGGCGCAGTCAAGTCGCGGCTCCACCGTGCCCGGCGTTCCCTGGCGAAGGTGATACAAGGAGAAACAGACAATGTTTTGTGAACAGGCTGGTGAGATGATGTCGGCGCGGTTGGATGGACACCTGGACAGCACAGAGATTGCCATCCTGGAGAACCACCTGGTCTCGTGCAGCGCCTGCCAGGCAGAGTGGCACAGCCTACAGGCTCTCGACCGCGCGCTGGCCTCCGCTCCAATGATGCGCGCGCCAGTTCATCTGCGCGTACAGATTATGGCCCGCCTGAGCCGTAAGGAGCAGGTCCGCAGAGCGATCATCGGTGGCACAGCACTGGCACTGGGGACAGTGGCATTGGCACTGCTCGCGCTGGTGCCGATCTTTGTCGGTCTGCTGGACGCGACGGGTTTCGCCCCAGCGTTGGTTAGCGGTGGCCCGGAGACCCTCACCCAACTGCTGGCCCTGCTGGGAGCCATAGGGCGCACCATACTCATACTGGCAGATAAATTCGCCACTCCCATCGTCTGCCTGGGACTGTTCTGCCTGATGACAGCACTGGCGTTGAACGGTCTCTGGCTAGGTGCGGTGCGCCGCCTGCGTCCAACATACTGACCTGATTCCTGATGTCAAACCAAGACCCCCTCTCGGGCCCGTTCCATACAGCGAGCAAGCACTACTGAAGGAGATAATCATGAAAAAAGTCATAATCACACTGACAGCAATTTTCCTACTGGGCAGCACACTTGCGTGCAACATAACAGCACCACAGATGCCAGATATTGATGTCACAATACCAGACATAGATATCCCAGTGCCAACCCTCCAAGTCGGGGAGATGCAGGACGAACGGCAGGCAATCCCTCTGTCGGGAGCCACATCGGCTACCATTGAGATATTCTTCGGGGCGGGCGAACTAGAGATCGAGGCCGGGACTTTCGACGATTTGTTCTCCGGCCATTTCCGCTACAACATCGAGCAGTGGGAACCAAAAGTAACCTACAAGGACGACGTACTGACTGTCGAGCAAGGAAGCACCAAAGATTGGGGCATCCCCACCGGAAATACCCACAACGAGTGGGAATTGGAATTCTCGCCCGAGATACCGCTCGAAATGAATCTCAAGGCCGGCGCTGGTGAGGGGGAATTTGACTTCACCGGGCTACAACTAGCCTCGCTCGACGTAGAACTAGGCGCGGGAAATTTTGAGATACGCTTCGACAAACTGAACGATGCCGAAATGAGCCACCTGAAGCTGAATACCGGAGCCTCCAAACTGAAGATGATTGGAATCGGCCACGCTGGTCCGGCCCAGATGGAGGTGCAAGGTGGCGTAGGGGACATCAACCTGGACTTTACAGGAGATTGGCCCAATTCTGCCGATGTGCGGATCACGGCTGGCGTCGGTGCAGTAACCTTGCGTTTGCCTGACGATGTGGGCGTGCGGGTTGAGACGGAAGGCGGACTGACAAGCATAGAGACAGACGGCTTGCAGCGTAAAGGCGACGCCTACGTCAACGATGCTTTCGGTGAAACGGAGACAGAGTTGCGTATCCATGTCACAACGGGCATCGGCAACTTGCGTCTGATCAAAGTGTCAAACTAACCAACCAGCCAACCAATCAACCCCGGAGGCGAGACAATGCACAAGCGACGTTTCATCTGGCTTACCCTGCTGCTGGCCGTGGGGCTACTGCTCCCGGCCACGCCAGCACTGGCAGATGGCGACCCACCAGATGGCGACGGCGTCGTCATCTGGAACGAGGATTACATACTAGGCGAGGACGAGCAATTGGATGGCGACCTGGTCGTCTTCAATGGCGACGTGACCCTGGAGTCCGGTAGCAGGGTCACAGGTTCCGTCGTCGTCTGGAACGGGGACGCCAACGTGGAGGGCACCGTCGAGGAAGACCTGATCGTCTCTGGTGGGGACATCTACCTGGGCGAAAGTGCACGGGTGCAAGGGGACGTCGTATGCAGTTGGGATTGTGACGTCGAGCAAGAGAAGGAAGCCCACGTGGATGGGAGAATTGTCGAGGGCATACCCCTGCGTGACCTCCGCTTAGATCGCTGGCGTGGTTTTCCCCGGCCTCCAGTCACGCTGCCATCCCCACCCACTTCCTGGGTCTCCGGCCCGAAACAGGTGTTGGGCTGGGTGCTCGGGGTTATGCGCGACGTGGTCGGGATATTGGTGATCGCCGCAGTAGCAGGACTGGTGGCATTGATCTGGCCCCACCAGACGAGACAGGTCGGGAATACCGTGGTCAAAGCCCCGTGGCCCAGTTTCGGAATGGGGTTACTGACGCTGGCAGCCGCCACGGCGCTCATCATCATACTGGCAATCACCATCTGCCTGTCACCGTTCGCAGCACTGGCAGCGCTTGCCCTGGGCGCCGCCGGGCTGTTTGGCTGGATCGGGGTCGGCATACTGGTTGGGGAACGACTGCTGCAGACACTTCAGACCCCTGAGAACAAGACCGAAATCGCGCCAATGTGGGCCGCGGGGTTGGGAACGTTGCTCATCACACTGATCGGTGTAGGGCTAAGCGCCGCCTTTTGCCTGGCAGTGTTCGGGTGGGTCATGATCTTCGCCCTAGGCTGTCTGGGATTAGGTGCTGTAGTGCTAACCCGCTTTGGTACAGCAGCCTACGCACCACCTCGCCCCACCCCATCCCCGCCGACTCTGGCGACAGGCAAAGAACCGGAACCCCCTGAGCCACAAGAAGAGGCTGAAAGCAGCGAATCACCAGAAGAAGAAAGCAACGAGACGTAAAACACACACCTATGTACCATCAGAAGCCGGGGAGAGCCGCTTGAGGACTCCCCGGCTTTATAGCACTTAAGCGGATGTACGAGGCGGTACACCGTTGGAACCAACGGCTACGGCACGACGTCTATACAAGCAGGAGGCCATAACAAGCCATCCCACCATCAAACTGACCAACAGACTATAGGAGACAACTGATGAAAATACGATGCATTGCCCTTTTGTCCCTGCTGGCACTCCTGCTGGCAGCCTGCGGATCACACTCTCAGTCCACCCCCGAGGCGACGCCTGAGGTTGGCCCTGACACCCCGGTACAGCCTGCCCCAGACGATAGTCCCTTGCCCGAACCGAGGGTAAGCCCTATCTTGCCCCCACCAGGCTCCCCGGCAGAGTCCATGACCGCCGTGGCCCACCTGGCTGCCGAACTCGACATCTCCCCAGACGAAGTAAGCGTTCTTTCCTCCACGCCGGTCGAGTGGTCCGACGCCAGCCTGGGCTGCCCCCAGCCGGGGATGATGTACGCCCAGGTTATCACTCCCGGCTACCAGTTCATCCTGGAGGCCAGGGGGGAACAGTACGAGATTCACACCGACCGAACCGGGCGAAGCGTGGTCCTCTGCCAGTCAACCTCACCCCACCAGAGCGGCCCAGAGACCATCTTCCAGGTCTTCCTGGCCCATCTGACCCAGACCTACCCTGGCTTTGGGCTGGGCCAGCAGGGTGACTGGGTGCCGGAGGACGCCACACCGCCGGGCATAGTGGGGGCTTCCACCCAAGTCTGGCGGAGCGGAGAGTGGAGTGTACAGATATCCCATCCCGTGGTGCCGCAGCCCACTTATGAGGCCATCCTGTCTCACCAGCGGGCTGGCACAGTCTGGACCGGCACGCTGGAGACCGGCGGGCAGGTGACCGACACAGAGGCAACCATTCTCTCCACCAGCGTCGGCCCGTGTGACGAGACCATACCGCCCGACACTCTGAGTGAGTGGGCAGGGGTGGAGGTGACCATCCAGGACGGGACCATCCACATCGAGCAGAACCTCTCCTACGTCTGCTGCGCGGAACTGGCACTAGCAGCCGGGCAGGATGGGACAGTCATCAAGATCATAGAGAGCAACTCTGGCGAGGTATGCCGCTGCATGTGCGGCTACAAGTTGACAGCGGACCTGACCGGCATGTCCCCTGGCACGTACACCGTAGAAATCTGGGGTGTGCAACACTTTGACGTTCACCCGCTAGAGTTGCTGGGCCAATCCAAAGTGACGATCCCATAGGTCTGCCGCCCGTCAGCGGTAAGACAGAAGATATGAGATACACACAATAGGAACCGGGGAGACCCCATGCGAGTCCCCCCGGCTTCCTCCTCGTTGATTGCCGGTCGTGGTCATAGCGCTGCCGTTTGCCCAAAACCCCCTTTCCTGTTATCATAACTGTTATGCCAACACACATAACAACGTCCAACTCGACAATCCGCGATTCGTCATTCGCAAATCGAAATCCTCTGATCCTGATCACAAATGACGACGGCATCACATCGCCTGGCCTGCAAGCGGCGGCTCGCGCCGCCCTGCCATTGGGAGAACTCCTCGTCGTCGCCCCCGACCGGCAGTGGTCGGGCGCGGGCCGCAGTATGCCGCCGGGCCCCGCCGGATATATCTCGCATGTCCCACTTGAGATAGATGGGCAGCCAATCACGGCCTACCAGGTGGACGCTTCCCCAGCCCTGGTCGTAGCGCACGCGCTGCTCGAACTGGCATCGCGCCGGCCCGCGCTTATCATCTCCGGCATCAACTACGGCGAGAACCTGGGCACCGACGTCACTATCTCCGGCACTGTCGGCGCGGCACTACAAGCAGCGGACCACGGCATACCCGCCCTGGCAGCATCACTCCAGACCCCAAAGGAGACCCACGTCAATCCCTCCGACAACACAGACTTTGCCACCGCCATCCACTTCACCCGCCTGTTTGCCCGTCGTCTCCTCAAGGCTCCCCTCCCGTTTGACGTAGACCTGCTAAAATTAGATGTGCCAGCCAGCGCTACGCCGGAGACCCCCTGGCGAGTGACCCGTGTCTCGCGCCACACCTACTTTGTCGGCATCCCACCCCAACGCAGCAATCTGACAGAAGCAATGCGCATTGATTACACAACACCCCCTCATCCCGAGCACACAGAACCCGACTCCGACATCTATGCCCTGGCAGTGGACCGTGTCGTCTCCGTCGCGCCCCTCAGCCTCGACCTGACCTCCCGAGCCAACCGGGGGGAGGTGGAGACACTCCTGCGCAACTCGGTCGAACTTTGACCCGCTGGGGCGGTGTGTTATAATGCGTACATCACGCTTCAAGCACCACGTCTCTGAATCGTAAACCTGATGAATACAACCAATCCCTCTCTTGATCTATCCGTCGTATTGCCCGTCTATAACGAGGCTGGCTCCTTGCCCAACCTGATCCCCGAACTGACCACCGTGCTGGGACAACTGGGCCACAGTTACGAGATCATAGCCATAGACGATGGCAGTGCCGACAATAGCGTGGCCGTGCTCCGCCGCTTGCAAGAGCAGGAACCACACCTGCGCATCGTCCAGTTCCGCCGCAACTTTGGTCAGACAGCCGCCTTCGCCGCTGGCTTTGACTACGCCCGGGGCGCGACCATCATCACGTTAGACGCCGACGGTCAGAATGACCCGGCCGACATCCCTCGCCTGCTAAAAGTAATGGAGGGAGGAGACTATGATCTGGTCAGTGGATGGCGGCAGAATCGCAGGGAGCCATTCCTGACCCGCAAACTACCCTCAATGGTCGCCAATTGGCTCATCACCAACGCCAGCGACGTCCGGCTGCACGACCGGGGCTGCTCACTGAAAGCGCTTCGCCGAGACCTGGTCAAGCAAATGCACCTCTACGGAGAACTGCATCGCTTCATCCCAGAGATCGCCAGCCAGATCGGGGCGCGCGTAGCCGAGGTGCCGGTCAACGACCGCCCGCGCAAGGCCGGCATGTCCAAATACGGCGCACTTTCCCGCACCCCCCGCGTCATCCTCGATCTGCTCACTGTATCATTCCTGCTCAGTTTCTCCAACCGTCCGATGCAACTCTTTGGCATTGTGGGACTGTTGAGCAGCGGGATAGGCGGACTGATCCTCATATACCTGGCGGGAACCAAGATAGTCAACGGTCTACTCTATGGTGGGGAAGCGTACCGCGCCTTTCGCGTCGGCTCGAACCCGTGGACGATGCTGGCCGTGCTGTTGGTGGTGGTGGGCGTCCAGTTCCTGATGATGGGACTGCTGGGCGAGATCCTCACCCGCACCTACCACGAGACGCAGGACAAGCCCATCTACGTCGTCCGCCAGGTGCTGGATGCCACTCAAGTCCATAATGCGGTGGGAGATACGGTGCCAACCGACCCTGGAACGGAAGAGGAAAAAACATGAATCGTGTCTTGGTCATCGGGATTGACGGGGCGACATTTAACCTGATCCGGCCTTGGACAGAGGCAGGATATTTGCCCAATCTGGCCCAGTTGATGGCCGATGGCGTCCACGGCCCATTGGAATCCACACTCCCGCCGGTCACCGCGCCGGCCTGGACTACCTTTGCCACCGGCAAGAATCCCGGTAAGCATGGCGTGTTCGACTTTATCCGGCCGATAGGCGGGCAGTTCGACCTGGTCAACTCCACCTCCATCCGCACTCCAACCCTGTGGCAGATTCTCTCCGCGGCCGGCCGACAGGTGGGCGTGATGAACGTCCCCGTCACCTACCCACCCACTCCGGTCAACGGCTTTATCATCGCTGGGATGCTCTCCCCTGTCGGCGGCACCTTCACCTACCCGGCCGACTTGCTCGACCGTTACGCCGGCCGGGCAGGGGCGGGGGTATCCCATCCCTACCGCATCGCCCCACACGTTCAGTACAAACAAGGCAACGAGGCAGAATTCGCAGCCGATCTGCTGAATCTGGTCGAGCGGCGAGGGGAATACGCACTACAACTGATGACCGACTACCCCTACGACTTTCTGATGTTCCACTTCCAGGCCACCGACATTATGCAACACGCCTTCTGGAAATTCATAGATCCCACCCATCCCCGTTACGATCCCCAGGCCGCCGCTCGCTTCGGCCCAGCGCTCAGACAGGTCTATCAGCGCATAGACGGCTTCATCGGCCAGATGCTAAACCGCCTCACTGACGACACCACCATCATCGTGATGTCTGATCACGGCTTCGGCCCGCTGCACTATGTCGTCAATATGAACCTGTTCCTGCTGGACAAGGGCTTGCTGCACCTGAAACGTGGGGCGTGGACCCGGCTCAAAACCAGCCTCTTCCGCGCCGGCATCACCCCGGCGTCCATCTGGCATCTGATCGAACACACGGGCCTGCAAAACTATGTCTGGCAAGTATCAAAGTCCACCCGCAACAAGGTAGTAGGCAAGTTCCTGTCCTTTGATGACGTAGACTGGTCACGCACACTCGCCTACTCCATCGGCCACGTCGGCCAGATCTATGCCAACCTCAAAGGCCGCGAGCCGGAGGGCATCGTCGAGCCAGGCCCAGAGTATGAGAACGTGTTACGACGGGTGACAGAGGCATTACAGGACTTGCGCCACCCAGAGACCGGCCAACCGTTGGTAGACCAAGTCGTCCCCAGCGACCACGTCGTCCACGGCCCTCACAGTCACCGCAGCCCAGACCTGCACGTCGTCCTGGACGGCTACCGGACTATCGCCTTTCCCCTCTTTGCCACCGACAGCCACATCGTCACCCGCCAGATTCGTGGCGACTCCGGCTGTCACCGTCTGTTTGGCGTCTTCGTCGCCTGGGGGCCAGAGATCAAATCTGGCGGGATGGTGGAGAACGCCCACATTATGGACCTGGCCCCGACCATCCTGCACCTGATGAAACTGCCAGTACCAGACGACATAGACGGACACGTGCTGACCGACGCACTAACCACATCCCGCCCCGTCGAGCACCGCTCCGCAGGCCCAGCCAGCGATGAGGCCGCAGCCAAACTATCAGCCGCGGAGACGGCCGAGGTAGAAAACCGTCTCCGCGCCCTCGGCTATCTGGGGTAGATAATGACAAGTGACAAATTACAAATGACAAACGGCAAACGTTGCCTGGCACTTGTCATTTGCTCATTTTTCATTTGTTCATTTGTCTTGCGCCTGGTTCCCATCGGCCGTTACGTGACTCCCGATGAACCGGCCTGGGTCTACCGCTCTATCCGCTTCGCCGACGCGCTGGCGGCCCGTGACTGGGCGGCGCTCCCCTCTACGGGCCACCCTGGGGTGACGACGATGTGGCTAGGCACGCTGGGTATAACCGTCCGTCGCTTCCTCAATCCCGCTGAAAGTGCTGTCCACCTGGACTGGATCCGCCGTCTGGCCTGGCTGTCGCCGGAGAACGGAGAGGCTTTCCGTCACCTGGCCTTCTTCCTCCCCTGGAGCCGTGCCACTGTCGCGTTGGCCACTACGCTGGGACTGATTGCCCTCTATCCGCTGCTGGCGCGCATCTTCGACCAGCGCGTATCACTCATCTCGGTCGGTCTGCTGGCCTTTGACCCGTTTCTCATTGGCCACTCCGGGCTCCTCCACACCGACGCGCTGCTGGCGACCTTTAGCCTCCTGGCCCTGGTGGCCGCCCTCAACGGGTTGCGAGAACCACACCGTGCCATCTGGTGGGCCGTTTCCGGCCTTTTCACCGGCCTGGCGGTACTAACCAAGACCCCCGCCCTGATCCTGCCTCCCTTTATCTTGTCCCTCCTCGCCATTCGCCATCCGCCATTCGCCATTCGCCATTCTTCATTCTTCATCCTGTTCACCATTATCACCTGCTTTGCCCTCTACCCCGCCCTATATACCGGCTTGCTGGAAGTAGTGCAAACCATGTCAGGGTTCGCAGGTCGCCACGTGGAAGGAGCACTGCGACCAATCTTCTTCCTGGGACAGATGACCTACGATCCAGGGCCGCTCTTCTACCCGATCGTCCTCATCTTCCGTGTCTCGCCTGTTGTCCTGATCGGGCTGGTCATTGGCCTAGTCCGGTTGCGCCACCTACCTGCCGCACGCCGGTTCGCCTTCCTGGCCCTGCTGGCCTTTGCCATTCTCTTCAGTGCAGCGATGAGCCTGGGGGCCAAAAAACATGACCGCTACCTCCTCCCTGCCCTCCCCCCGCTCACGCTGGCCGCTGCCGTGGGATGGGAGTACCTGGGTAGACGAGTAAACGAATACCGAGAAAGGCAAACCTTATCTACTCCGCCCTCATTTACTCACCTACTCATCCCTCTCATCCAGTTCGTCCTGCTTCTCCCTTTCATCGCCTACCCGCTGACATACGCCAACCCTCTCGCCGGGGGACCGTGGATCGCCGTTCGCGCGCTCCCTATGGACTGGGGGGAAGGGATGGGGGCGGCCGCCCGCTGGCTGAACCAAATAACCGATGCCAATCACCTCACCGTCGCGGCATTATCCGTTCCCTCCTTCGCCTCTCTCTTTGCCGGCCACACCGTCCCGCTTGACCAAACTTCCCTGGCTGACTATATCATCCTCGGCCCCAATCAATCAACTTCCTCCCCTGCCCACACTGTCACACTCGGATTCCTCGATCACGCCACCGTCCTGGCCAACACCGCCCCTTTCGAGCAAACCAACTACCTGGCTGCCCACGCCAGACCAGAGCACCTGATCCTGCTTGACGCCGACGCGCCGCTACTGCGCCACTATACCGGCCCCGGCACTATTATCTCCGTCGCCGACCTGCCAGACCAGGCTACCATCGCTGCCCACCTGGCCGAACTGAGTTCCGGTCGCTCCCACCTCTGGCTTGTCTCCGACCCTGCCGTCTCCCCCATCACCGCCGCCCACCTGCGCCAGGTGATAGGAGCCATCGCCACCCCCGCCGCCACCACCACCGTCGCCTCCGCTACCATCACGTCATACGTCATCCGTCATACCCAATACCCAATATCCAATATCCAACACACAGCAAGTGCTACCTTCGGTGACCATCTCACCCTCATTGACACCATACTGCCAGACACCCCCGTCAACACTCCATTCCCCATCTTCCTGCGCTGGCAGGTCTCTGCCCCGACGCCTACCGACCTGCACGCCTCCCTCTATCTACGGGACCCGGACGGTCATCTGTGGGCCGAGGTGGGGCACCCGGTGCTCAATGATGTTACCTTCCCCACCTCCGCCTGGCCCCCCGGTGAGTGGGCCGATAACGTCCTGACGTTGAAAGCGCCGGAGCGTATCCTGCCCGGTGACTATGCCATAGAACTTATCGTCGCAGACAGCAAGGGCGCGCAACTAGGGGCCTGGGACGCAAACGACCAGTTCCAGGGTGTTCGTGTTCCCCTGGGTGACGTGGAGATCGCCCCGCCCGCCAGGCCCGTGGGGATAACACCGTGCCCAGATGAACACTCGCTCACCGCCGGCCCTTTCATAGCCTGTGTATCCGGCCTGTCGCCACAATCAATCCCCTCCGGCGACACACTCACCTTATCCCTCACCTGGTCCGCTGCTGTCCCACCGCAGGCCGATTACCGCGCCCATTGGCAACTTTTGGACACGGCGGGCTATGTGGTTCTGGAGCAGATTGCCGATCTTTCTCCTTACGCCACTTCCCGCTGGCGAGCAAATGACAGTTTTGATGTCCGCTACGACATGTGGCTTGACCCCGCCCTGCCAGCCGCCGTCTACACCCTGGCGCTCAACCTCCTCACGCCGGATGGCCGCCCTCTCTGGACTGAGAACGAGCATCTGATCACCATTGAGATTCTACCCCGCGACCGGCTGTTCGAACTGCCATCCGGCATCACTCACCCGCTCGACCTGTCTCTGGGCGATACAGTCCACCTGCGCGGTTTCGACCTCGCCTATCCAGCACCACCCGTCTACGGCGATGTCGTCCCTGGCGACATATTAAACTTTACCCTATACTGGCAAGCCGACGGCCCCACAGACCTGCCCTACACCATATTCGTTCACCTCGTCGGCCCCGATGGGCAGATCTATGGCCAGATGGACCACCCGCCGGCCAGTGGTACCGACCCCACCACCAGTTGGGCCCCCGGTCAGGTCATCGTGGACAGAGTTGCCCTCCCCATCGCCGCTGATGCCCCCGCTGGAGACTATCACATCGTCGCCGGGATGTACGACGCTGCCAGCGGTGGCCGCCTGCCTGTCACAAATGATTCCAGCCAGTCCCTCCCAGACAATCAGGCCATCCTACCGGTGGCAATCACCGTCACCGGAGGCCAGCCGTGACCAAACCTCAAGTCTCTAATCTCAAATCTCTAATCTCTAATCTCAAACTTTGTCATCGGTCATCGGTCGTTTGCCTCATCCTCCTGCTGTGCGCCGTTGCCATCGTCCCATTGCTCCGTAGCGAGAGCCCCTGCACCCATGATGGAGGCCTCCACTACTTTCGCGTCACCGCCATGCGCCACGCCTTGCAGGACGGCGTCATTTTCACCCGCTACCTCCCCGACCTGGCCTTTGGCTACGGCTACCCGTTCTTCAACTATCGCGCCGCTCTCTCATACTACCTGGCCCTGGCATTGCACCTGGTCGGCCTACCGCTTCCGCTGGCTCTCAACGGGGTCTACGTCCTGAGCATCCTTGGCTCCGCTTTCGCCGCCTACCTGCTGGCCCGCGACCTGTTCGGCCCTCGCGCAGGCATCGTCGCCGCCGCCGCCTACGCCTATGCCCCCTACCAGTTCCTCGACGCTCTTCTGCGCGGTAACGCCCCCGAAGCACTCGCCTTGCCGCTCTTCCCGCTTATCCTGTGGGCCTTTCGCCGCCTGGTTCTGACCGGTCAGCGGCGTTGGTTTCTGATCAGCGTCGTTTCCCTCTCCGCCCTGCACCTGAGTCACGTCATCTCCTTTTTCCTTTTCACCCCCTTCCTACTCGCCTACCTGACTGTGTTATGGCTGGTCTACCGGCGTGAAGGTCACTGGGTGGCTACCGGCAGTGCGTTCGCCATGGCCTGGGGGCTGACCGCTTTCTTCTGGGGACCAGCCCTGTTGGAGCGGGGTTACGCCCAACTGCACATGTCCCACGTCACCCGCAACAATGACTTTCACTACAACTTCCTGGGCCTGGCCGAGATTTTCGCTCCACCTGCTCCGGTGGACACCTCGCTGATGAACCCACCGATGCGCGTTCACCTGGGATTGGTGCCGGCCATCCTGGGCGGGGTAGGACTAGTCGTGGGACTTGTCCGCTTGCGCGAGCGAGAACAGCGGACACTGCTCATCTTCTTCGCTCTGGCCGCCGCCGTGATGCTCTGGATGAGCACCCGCGCCTCTCTATGGCTCTGGGAGCATGTGCCACTACTACCCTTTGTTCAATTTCCCTGGCGCTTCGTCGGTCGCGCCGCCCTGCCGGTCGCCCTCCTCACCTCCGCCATCTTCTACAAACCACAACTCGCCACCCGCCATTCACAACCCGCAATCGCTCATTGGTCATTAGTCATCGTCTATTGTTCATTGCTCATCCTCTCCGCCCTCCCTGCCACCTACCCTCCCTACGGCTACTGCCCCAGTGGACCCCAGCCCACCATCAGTGACGTCTTTGCCTACGAGCACCGCTCCAAACTGGTGGGCGTGGACCCGGAGGGTTCCTACTTCCCTGCCTGGGTCAAGCAACGACCCGAGAGTTCTCCCCTGGAGGAGCAGTACTCCACTGGTGGTCCGGTCGCCCGCTTCGACGAGACCATCCTGCCCAGGGGAGCATCTGTCGTCGAGGCCGATTATGGCCCCAACCAAGCCCGCGTCATAGTCGAGACCCCGGATCCATTCCGCGCTCGTTACCTGGCCTTTTACTTTCCCGGCTGGCGCGTAACCGTGGACGACAAGCCCGTCTCTATCGTCCCCACCGAGCCCGAAGGCCTGATCTCATTTGACGTGCCCGCCGGCCGCCACACCGTCGCCATCCGCTTCGGCGAAACCCCCCTGCGCATCGTCGCCGATACCATCTCCCTCCTCAGCCTTGCCGCCCTCCTCGCCCTCGTCCTCCGCCCATCGCGCATCACGCAACCCAAATCCCAAATACCTAATACCAAGTACCTGATACCAAATCCCGAATCCCGAACACCAACCCCCCACTGGCTCCTCCTGCTCACCTCCATCCTGCTCCTCATCGCCAAACTCGCCATCGTGGACCGCACCGACACCCCTTTTCGCCACCCCACCCTGCGACCCGACACCTCCCTGCCCAACGTTGAGCACCCATTGGGCCAGCCCTACGCCGATGGATTGACTCTCATCGGCTACGATCAGCACCACACAGTGCTCCCCACCGACAGCACACAACACATCACCCTCTACTGGACCGCCTACGCCCAGCCCACCGCCCGTTACCAGACCGTTGCTCATCTGGTTGGTTCCGACGGCCTGCGTTGGAGTCTGCCAGACACCTTCCGTCCACGCGGTTACGCCGACCATCCGCCCACCACCACCTGGGCTCCAGGCCGTTACGCGCTGGACGTTCACGAAATCGAACCACTACCCGGCACCCCGCCTGGCACCTATGACATCGTGCTGACCGTTTTTGATCGCGCTACCCTGGCTCCGCTCTCGGTGCTGGACGAGCAGGGCCAGCCCGCCGCGCCCGACCTGACGCTGGGCCAGATCACACTTACCGCCCCTCGCCAGATTGCCCCCCACTCGGAAGAGGAACTCGGTAAGGGCCTGGACATTCGCCACCGGCTCGACGTCCCCCTCGGCCCCCTCACCCTCCTCGGCGCCGACTTTGACCGCGACCAGGCCGCCCCCGGCGATCCCGTCCTCCTCACCACCTTCTGGCACGCCGACCAGCAGCCTGCCCAAGACCTGACCC
>JAXHUO010000052.1:0-33391 GCA_034189605.1 Chloroflexota bacterium | reverse complement strand
ACTATTATTACCTTCGGCTTTGGGTCTACTACTCACACTGGCGGTCGGCATCATGATCTCCCGCGCTGCACCGGCGGCCCCGTTGCGCACTCTCAACTCCGGTCATCACTTTTTGCCCCCCTATGCCAGTCCCCGCGATCGCTTTGGCTTTGGCAGTGGCGCACTGACCGGCTATGACGTCGCTTTGCTTCACGCCGGATGGTACAGCAATTGGTCCAGCCGCCTCAATCCATCCCACCCCGACGGCCTGACCTACGTACAACTGATCCGCTTCCACGCCGGCGCTGATCCCCACGACCCGGCGCAGGTGACAGTGAATCCCAGCCGGGAGGTAATTGCCGAGATCGCAAGGGCTCACCCAGGCTCTTTGTGGTTCATGAGCAATGAGCCGGATTCCATTTACCAGGGCGACCCCATCTACCCCGATGTGTATGCTCACGTCTACCACGACTTTTACACCTACATCAAGGGGCTCGATGCCACCGCTCTCATCGCCAACGGTGGCATCGTCCAGCCCACTCCCTGCCGGCTGGAGTACCTGGATATCGTGTGGGATACGTATCAACAGACCTACGGCGAACCAATGCCGGTGGATGTGTGGAATATCCACGCCTTCATCCTGCGCGAGGTATACGGCTCCTGGGGGGCCAGCACGCCGCCGGGGATTGATCCCAGTTGTGCTATGGATTATTCTGTGGATGATGGCGATAACATAAACATACTTCGGGACAATATGAAGGCGATGCGGGAATGGATGAAGGAAAAAGGATACCAGGACAGGCCGTTGATTGTGTCCGAATACGGTGCCCTCTGGCCGGAATGGTTTGCCCCCCAGTTTACCCCGCAGCGGGTTAGTCATTTTATGACCCAGACATTTGATCTGTTTCTCTATGAGACGGATCTCGACATCGGCTATCCGGCCGATGACTACCGGCTGGTGCAGGCGTGGGCCTGGTATAGTCTTTCTGACCAGTACTATAATGGCTATCTGTTTTACAACAGCTCCCAGCAAATTTCCCCGATGGGTCAGGCCTACGCCGACTACACGGCTGCCCTGACCGACACGCAAGCCATCTATGTTGACTTGTCAACCCAACTGTGGGTCAATCTTGATCCGCTCGAGTACCTCACCCCAACCGTGCCCTACGATGCTCTGACTGTCACTCTCCCGGTGACGGGGGCTGTCGCTGACCTGAGCAAGTTGCCGGCGACTGGAGTGGTCATTACTTCCCCGTTGCTTGGTTTTCAGGCTACGCAGGATGTGCCTGGCCGGTACGAGGAGGATGTCGCCCCACTGTCGCTCCCTACACTCGTGCTCACCCGGCCCGGTGTATACGACGTGTCGCTCATTGCCGACCAGAACCAGGCGCTGGCCGACTCACGGCGCTGGAACAACGCTTTCACGTCCACCGTGGACGCCCGGCCGGATTTGTTGGTTTCGGCGATGGCCTGGAGCATACAGCCACAGGGTATCCTGAGCGGCGTGTTGAACGTCACTTTGACGGTGTCCAACGGTGGACTGTGGCCCTCGCCGCTCATTTCTGGTACGCTTGCCATGAGCGACACCGAGGGCACCTTGTTTCTGCCTGCTCAGCGTTTTCCCATTCCGGCCCTCGGTTCTGGTGCTCAGGTGACCATCGTGGAGGAGTTGGCTCTATCCACTTTGAGTGACGATTTCTACCGCCTGGCACTGGATGTGGATAGCGACGAGATTGTAGATGAATGGGACGAGAGCAACAATCTGATCGAGATGGTGACCCCTATCGTCGTCACAACTATGCTGCAATCCGATGTTGGTGCTGTGCTGACCTCGACTGGTGGCCAACTGGCGGTCCTGTTCTCTGCCGAGACGGTGACGACACCTACGGAGATACGGTTTACGCCTCGCATGACGTCTGAATTGCCGCCTGGCTCTCTGATCAGTGTCACGGCCTTTGAATTGGCTGCATATCGGGATGGGCAGCCGGTCTCGCTGACTCCATCTCTTCCGATTACCGTCACCTGGCAGTACACAGACACAGACGTGATAGGGTTGGATGAGGACGCCCTGGGTCTGCACCGCTTGATGGAGAGCGATTACTGGCAGCGTGTGGCCTGCCAGACGCGGCAGCACCTGCCGGAGGTGAACCGGCTGAGTACTTGTATTCAACGGTTGGGTGAGTACGCCTTTGGGCAGAGTTATGTACTGTATGGGCCGATTTTACTGGCGAGTGGCGAGGGGAGCGGCCCACAGACACGACTTTCGATGCCGCATGTGCTCCCCGGTTCTACGCTGCGCTTACCGCCATGGCCTATCTTGCCAGAGCATCGTGTTGAGGTGCGTTGAAATGTGGCCGTCGCGTGAACAGCCCCGACTACTCCAGCGGTTCTGAGGATTGTCCTGCTTCCTTCTCTGTTGGACTGTTGCCTTGGCCGATGGCTTTTTCCTCTTTGCCTATCCCTACCTTGTTCTTGCGTTCGCATCCGTACTTTAACCTCCGCGTGGGTCCAGTCCACCGACGGTGACCGCTGCGTGGCGAGAAACCTTCACTACTCTGCCCCGGACCGATAGGGAACCTTTGGCCAATCTGGTACGTCTAGAAGATGGGCTATTTTTATACATTGAGGCAGAGTCACTGGTGGATGCTATGCAAATCACATGGTGTAGTTGTGCCCGGAGGTAAACATGAAACTCAAGTTGATTTGGTTATTGGTTGCCTGGTTGATGATCGTGGGCCTGGTTGGTTGTGGTCAGATGGTACCCTCGCTTTCCGTAGAAACTGTCTCCACGCCACGACCGGACACGCTGGTTGGTGAGGCAGTGGTTTCAACCGCTACCGCTGAGCCCGTGATTGCCCCCGAGGTAGAACCGTCTTCGCCCGTTACCGGTCCGAGTGAGGAAGCAACCCCTTTTGCGGTGGGGACGCCTGCGCCGCTGGGGACTGCCGTTCTCATCTCCCCCACACAAGTGATACAGGAGGAAAATTTGACAGTCAACCCTACGATTCCTAGCCCGTCCAACCCAGCCTTGCAGGGGCTGGTAATGCAAGCCAAGGAAGACCTGGCCATGCGGCTTTCCGTCAGGGTGGACCAGATAGACCTGATAGAGGCAGAAGCGGTCATCTGGCCCGATAGTAGTCTGGGTTGCCCCCAACCAGGCATGATGTACACCCAGGTGCAGCATGACGGTTCACTTGTTCGCCTTCGCATTGGAAAACGGATCTATAATTATCATAGCGGAGGCAACCGGCCGCCGTTCCTTTGCGAGCAAGCCACGCAAGGTGATGACCTGGTGTCCCCTCCTGGATTGGGAGATCAGTAGCGAGCAAAGCGGCGGGCCAGAGAAATCTGACCCGCCGCTTGTATACCTGAGCCCCTTGGGGTTTCAAAAACCCCAAGGGGCTTGCTTGCGGAGGAACTATTCGACTTTGCCGCTAAAGCAGGCGATGTTAGTGCCGAAGAAGATATCGCCCGTCATTTCGGCGCAGTTCTGCCACTCACCTCGCCTCTTGCCATTGGCAGTGAAGGTGATGACGTGGGTCTCGCCGGGCGTGCCAGGGATTGACGTGACCCTTATCTCATCCCCGGCGCTCACGGGTGTGCCAGAACCATCCACATACCAGTTCTCGCCCGAGTTGCCATACATGTTCTCAGCCCCCACGGTCAGCCAACCGCCATCGCCGTCCGACACGTCGCCATAGGTGAAGCTGATGTCTTCCACGCCGTTAACGCCGACCCATATTTGGAAGGAGTTGAGCTCCCCGTCGCCATAGTTCGACACGGCTTCCCAGTCTAGTACAAGCCAGTCGTTGACGCCGTCAGTGAGATAGGCAGCGCGTAACTCGCCGCCAAACTCTGGATTGAGGTCGGTCCAGAACGGAGCCAGTACGTTGTTGGGTCGAGCCGGGTCGGGGAGGACCTGGTTGATAAAGTCAATGTCGGCCCCGTCACCGCCACCCACGACGGCGTATCCGTTGCTGACCATACCGATGCTGGTGTAGGTCTCACCGGCGTATACGAAGGCGTCTGTCGCAAAGTTGATGATAGTCTCATCCCCGACGCCACCGATTGGTGCTACGCCAAAGAGAGAAAGTGGCAGATAGCCACCAGGTGTGGTGCCCGTACCGTCCACCACTGTCACCTCGGGCGGCGCTGCTCCAAACAGCGTGCCGTCGAAGATCACACCATTGCCATCCTCGTCAGCGCCGACCACGCTGCCGCTGACTAGTTGCAATTGCTTGGGCAGTTGGTCAACCAGGTTCACGGTAGCGACGTCAAAACTGGTGTTTTCGATGGTGATGGTGCATTCAGTCGTGTCGCCCTTGGGGAAGATGCCGGGATCGCAGGACTTTTCCAGCGTCACAGCAGGCTGGTTGCGCACGATGGTGATCGGGAAGTGCGCGCGGTAGCGTCCGTATCTCATATGGAGGACCGCGTGGCGGACTTCGCCCAGCGGCACGTTTCGTGCGTCCACGGTGATGTCAAAGGTCGCGTCGCCACCCTTCGGGACGGTGACGTATCTAGGTACAGTGACCTTGAGGTCGGATGGCCCACTGACCCAGAGCCTCCACCGGGCATTCTCGTTCAGTTCACTGTGGGCCGTGCGCTGTACCGTGACCTGGCCTGGCATCACTGGGACGTAGAGGCTGGGGTAGTTGGTGTCCCACAGGTTTGCTTCGTGGTCGAGATAGTCCTGGGCCGATGAGGAGAAGGTAAGCCCCGGGTCGCCGGCCTTGCGCAGGTCAATGCGGCCGGAGCCAGCGTCAAAGGGATCAAACGGCGTGACGCCATCCTCTTTGAAGACCTTGCCGCAGGCTGTGGTCATCAGGGCCGACTTGATTTGGCCGGGCGTCCAGTCAGGATGCATATCCTTGAGCAGAGCGGCGGCACCAGCCACGTGTGGGCTGGACATTGAGGTGCCCTGGATGGACTGGAACAGTTCGCCGGGCAGGCCACCAACTACAGTTACCGGTAGCGGCGTATGGCCGGCCAGGATTTGGACGCCAGGGGCGGTGACATCGGGCTTGCTGATACCCAGAGTCTGTCCTGGACCACCACGTGAACTGAAGGCCGCCATCATGTCACCTTGAACCTTGGTGGCGATTCCTGGGGTGAAGGTTGCCGTCACGCCAGTGTGCGCGGCCATAAAGTCCAGGAGGGCTGTCCCGCCATCATTCTCCAGGTGAACGCTGGGGATAAAGTGATTGTCGGTAGCCAAACCCTGGAGCACTGGGTTGTACAAGAACATTCCCCCAGCCCCGCCTGCGGCTACGTTGTAACTTTTCTCGACCCGGGCGATAGCGCCGCGCTCGCAGATGACGACTTCGCCGCTGAAGGTGCCAGGGGCGAAGGGAGTCAGGCACAGTTCCTCACCGGCTGGGGGGAACACTACCGAGGTAGGTGTGCTGATCCCATCCGTCACAGATGCACCGGTCAGGGATAGGGTATCGCCATTGTCTGCCTCAAGAGTGATTGTGCTTATGAAATGACGATCGGTGGTGCTGGCACCCACGGTCATTGTCCATGGCTCGCGATGGTCCGTCGTGTCGGGGCCAGGGCCAGCGTTGCCAGCCGAGGCGGCCACAAATATGCCGTTTTCGTATGCGTCCAGGAAGGCCAGCGACACGATGTCGGAGTAGGGGCTGCTGCCACCACTGATGGAGAAGTTGATCGCGTCCACACCGTCAAGGATGGCCTGCTCAACAGCGGCTGCTGAGTCGCTCGAGTAGCAACCCAGATCGCCACAGACTTTGTACATAATCACGTGGGCGCGCGGAGCGATGCCGGATATGGTGCCACGTGGTATGCCAAAGATGCTGGCCTCTACACTGCCGTTGCCGGCTGCCGTGCTGGTCGTGTGCGTGCCGTGGCCATCGGCGTCACGGGCCGAGTCAAACTCGCCGGGCAACAGTCCTATGTACGCTTTGTACGTGTTGAGGAAGTCGTAGGCCCCGATCAGCTTGTTATTGCAGGTGAAAGGCGCGTCATCGGGGTTCCAGGCAGTGTCGCCAAAGTCACACCCGTAGGGCCCGCCTGGAGGTGGGTCGTAAGGTTTGCCGGACGGATCCGGATCGGAGAAGGATGGGTGCTCGGGCCAGATACCGGTGTCGAGCACGCCGACGATGGTGCCTTCACCCGCCTCGTCCGCTCCCCCCAGTTGCTGCCACATCCTCGTAGCGCCAACAAAGGCAGGGCTGCGCTCGGTATCAAGCTGCAGCAACTCGTCGAGGTAGACGCCCGTTACTCCGCTTAACGAGGCTATGGCGTCAACTTTGTCGCCGGCCAGGATTAGCGAGGCGCCGTTGAAGACTTCCTTGTAGCGATAGACGATTTGAGCTCCAGAGATGGCCTCCAGATCGCTTGCATCAACAGACTCGTCAAAGGTGACGATGATGGGGACTACCTCGAGCTCCTCCGCTACTAGCCCCCGCATAGCGGGCGCATCGACAGCGGGCGCGTCATCCTTCTCGGCCCTGCTAGTGACACTGGTAGTCGGCCTCAGTGGAGTAGCCGCGAAGGGCTGATCCGGTCCCTGGGATGCTGCCGGGGTCACGGCAACAAGCCCTACGAGGATAGTCAACAGAACAACCACTGCTGTAGTCTTTGTACGCATTTTTTATATCTCCTTCTTGCTGGATTTGAAAACAGTTAACCATACGCAGCGATTTCACATTTAGTAATCTTCTTTTTGCGTCACCTCCTTTATCCTATCTACTTGCTCTCTATTCTATCGCCCTCTGTATCGCTAGAGCATAGCGTCCGGGTTCAGAATCCCAACGCTACCAGCGCATATCTGATTGCGCTCTTGTTGGTTGCCCAACGAGCGCTTCAGAAATGGACTTGTTATTGGTACTATCGGAGGCTGAGTGGGGCGTGAAATCCTGGGGGTTGGGGCGCTTGCCGGTGTTGAAGCAATGGGTATTGTATTTCTCGGTGTCTTGGGAGTGAGGCAAGTATTGCTCGCAGATGGTGATGAACAGTAGCATACAGTCGTATTTCTTCTCCAGAAGGAACGTCAACGAGAGCGTCAACTTGAAACGCCCTTTCTTGCGTGACTCACTCTCAGTCACCTCTCTGGCAGAGCGACCGAAAATACAACCTTGAGCCTGGTAAGAAATCAACCACGCCCTGTGGGGGAAAAGTTGCAAAACATAGGGGAAAGATTGCTTTCCCTCCTTAACTCGCAATGTAATTGTAACATAAAACCAGGCATTTGTCGAGGGGGATGGGGACCAGTTTTTATTAAAAATAGCCCAACTTTTGAACTGGGGGTATGGCGGGCGTAGAGCATAAAGCGACCAAGCAAGTTCAGATAGTGCTTGCCAAATCTTTCCTTTTCGTGTACCATTGGCACTAGCCCAGGTGCAGTACGGGAATGCCAGGAACTGTGAAAACGTCATGCTAGATGCTTTTTTTAATCCTAAATCCGTCACCGTCGTCGGTGCCTCCCGCGACCCTGAGAAGTTGGGCTATGCAGTGTTGGCTAATATCAAGGAGGGGGGCTATTCTGGCCGCCTTTACCCGGTCAACCCTAAGGCCGAAGAAATCCTGGGGTTGAAGGCGTACTCCTCTGTGCTGGATATCCCCGATCCGGTTGACTTGGCGGTAATTGTCATCCCCTACCGCTTTGTGCCGGCTGTACTGGAGCAGTGCGGGCAGAAGGAGATTCCGGCCGCCGTAGTCATCAGCGCTGGTTTCCGTGAGGCCGGGCGCGAGGGGTTGGAACGGGAGATGGAACTGGTGGAAATCGCCCGCAAGTACCACCTGCGCCTCATTGGCCCCAATTGCCTGGGTGTGATTGACACCGGTACGCCGCTCAATGCGACCTTCGCCGCCGGCATGCCTCCCGGTGGCCCGATTGCTTTTATGTCTCAATCAGGTGCGCTGGGTACGGCTGTGCTGGATATGGCAATGGCCGGGCGCATAGGTTTTTCCAAGTTCGCCAGTCTGGGTAACAAGGCGGACGTGAGCGAGATTGACTTGTTGGAGACGTGGGGTGATGATCCGGCCTCGCGGGTGATCCTCATCTACGTCGAAGGATTGCCTGATGGACAAAAGTTCATCCGGGTGGCGCGGAAAGTAACGCGCCACAAGCCTGTGGTGGCTATCAAGTCCGGCGTGACCGCATCTGGCTCGCGGGCGGTCTCGTCGCATACGGGCAGTCTGGCCGGGTCGGAGGCGGCCTACAAAGCGGCCTTCCGGCAGGCTGGCGTCATCCGTGCGACCTCCATGGAGGGGCTCTTTGACTATGCGCGTGCTTTCGCCTACCAGCCGCTTCTGATGGGCGACCGTATTGGCATCGTCACCAATGCTGGTGGCCCGGGTATCCTGGCTACCGACGCGCTGGAACATGCTGGGCTGGAGATCCCGCGCCTGTCCAGTGAGACGGTGGAGGCATTGGAGGCTTATTTGCCGGGCGCGGCGAGCGCGGCTAACCCGGTGGATGTGCTGGGGGATGCCCTGGCCGACCGGTATGAGCAGGCTATCCGCCTGGCGCTGGAAGATCCGAACGTAGATGGACTGATCGTGATCGTTACTCCTCAGGCGATGACAGAGATTGAGGAGACCGCCCACGCGGTGGGCCGGATGGCTCAGGGAGTGGGCAAGCCGGTACTGGGTTGCTTCATGGGAGAGGCGCGTATAGAAGCAGGGGTAAAGGTGCTGCGGCGGTATGGCGTGCCCAACTATCCTTTCCCCGAGCGGGCAGCGGCTGCGCTGGCGGCGATGAGCGCCTATCGGCGTGAGCGAGCGCGCCCCACTTTCGAGGTGGAGCCTTGTACCACCTGCATCCCGCGCGTGCGTGATCTGTTCGACCGCGTGCGGGCGGAGGGGCGTGTCTCTATTGGTGATGCCGAAGCATGGACGGTGCTGGAATGTTACGGGTTCACCGTTCCCCAATCACGCTTGGCCGAGACGCCCGATGAGGCGGTTGAGATCGCAGATGAGATGGGCTACCCTGTTGTGATGAAGGTGGCCTCTCCTGATATATTGCACAAAACCGATGTGGGCGGCGTCAAGATGAACTTGCGCTCCCCAGACGACGTGCGAGATGCGTTTGACCTGATCGTCTATCGGGCCGGGCGCTATGTGCCGGGTGCGCGCTTGTGGGGTTGCCAGGTGCAGCAGATGGTGACAGGTGGTCGCGAAGTTCTGTTGGGGATGAGTCGCGACCCGCAATTCGGGTCACTGGTCGCCTTTGGACTGGGCGGTATCTACGTGGAAGCCCTGAAAGACGTTGCCTTCCGCGTGGCTCCCTTCAGCCGCCAGGAGGCGGAGGAGATGATCCGCGAGATACGCTCTTACCCTCTTCTGGAAGGTATCCGGGGCCAGCCGCCAGCCGATCACGAGGCGATGGTAGACGCGTTGCTGCGGATCAGCCAGTTGGTAACGGATTTCCCCGAGATAGTGGAACTGGATATCAACCCGCTGATGGTCTTTGAAGAGGGACGCGGGGCGATGGCGATTGACATGCGGTTGGTGTTAGCCTGAGTTGGTAGATTGGTAGACTAGTAAAGAGGAGGGCGTTAGCCCCTCGCTGGAACAGGCCGGTGAACTCATCAAAAGGTTGCGTCACGTAATTCGCCGATCGTAGGCGGTTCCCGGTCTACCAATCCTACGGGTGAGGAGAGTACTATGAAAGCATTATACATCACGTCCCTGCACACTTTCAGCGGCAAGACGGCGCTCTGCCTGGGACTGGGCCGACGCTTTCAGGCCGATGGCTACGAGGTGGGCTACCTCAAGCCGCTGAGCACGCAGCCCTGGCAATCTGGCGGGCGATTGACGGATGAGGATGCGGACTTTGTGCGGCGCACGCTTGGGCTGTCCGAAGACCTGTGCGACATGGTTGGTGTCGTGTTGACCCGGACGTTGCTGCTGCAGGAACTCGCCAGTGAAGCGCCCCCTGATCTGCTGGCACGGGTCAAGGTGGCTTTCGGGAACACAAGTGTTGGTAAAGACATTGTGCTACTGGAGGGCGGGGCCTCGCTGCGGGAAGGATTCAGCATTGGATTGGGCACTCCGGTGGTCGCGGAGGCGCTGAATACATCGGCATTGGCTGTGACTTGTTTCTACGACCGAAATTCGCTGCTGGACGACTGCCTGGTTGCTCGGTTGCGATTGGGCGGGCGGTTGCTGGGGGTGGTGGTCAACAAAGTGCCCGACGAGGAGATGGATTTCGTCGTCAACGTCGCCCGTCCTTATCTAGAGTCGCGTGACATCCCGCTGTTGGGTGTTTTGCCCCGGCGTGGGCAACTACAGGCCATCAGCGTGGGAGAACTGGCGGACATACTGAAAGGTGAGTTCCTGGCCCTGCCGGAGAAGAGTGACGTTTTAATTGAGCGCCTGGTGGTCGGGGCGATGAGTGTGGAACAGGCGTTGCCCCGCATAAGGCGTATACCTGGGACTAAAGCAGTGATCACCGGCGGTGACCGGGCCGACATTCAACTGGTGGCGCTGGAGACGGCGACCCATTGCCTGGTTCTAACTGGTCATCTGCGCCCTGTGCCCGAGGTGGTGCGCCGCGCTGAGGAACTCGGCGTCCCAGTGTTGCTGGTGCGTAGGAATACAATGGAGACGGTGGAGGCTGTTGAGCGGGTCTTTGGCAAGACACGGCTGGGCCAGGCGGCCAAATTGGAGCAGTTCGAGACCCTGCTGGGCGAGCACTTTGATTTCGAACGGCTGTATAAGGGGATGGGGTTGGAGGGATAGCGATGTGCCGAGAACGAATGGCGAGCACATACGACGTAGGCCGGCTCCTGTCGGTGGTGGAAGGACTGCATGTGGATTCGCGGCTGGCGCAAGAGGCAGATCTTTAGGTTGGGCTTGATGCTCTGCATCGGGGGACAGAAGAATATTTCCACCATTGGATTCTGTACAAGGAAATCGGGTTGGGTTTAATAGTCAAGGGAGGAAAGATGATCGAGACCGAAATTGATGTCGTTGTTGCCAGCGAGATTCTGGATTCACGGGGGAACCCCACTGTTGAAGTGGAGGTAACGTTGCTGGGGGGAGCGTGGGGACGGGCTGCTGTTCCCTCCGGGGCTTCTACCGGCGTTCACGAGGCATTGGAGTTGCGCGACGGCGACAGGAACCGCTACCATGGCAAGGGTGTGCTACAGGCGGTTGCCAACGTCAACGACGTTATCGCCGACGAACTGTTCGGCTGGGACTGTACTGACCAGGCTGAGATTGATGCGCGACTGCTGGAACTGGATGGCACATCCAATAAGGGAAAACTGGGTGCCAACGGTATTCTGGGCGTATCGCTGGCTACGGCCCACGCGGCGGCCAACGCGCTCCAACTGCCGCTCTACCGCTACATCGGAGGTGTACATGCCCACGTGCTTCCGGTGCCGATGATGAACATCCTTAACGGAGGCAAGCACGCACTAGACGGCCCTGACTTGCAAGAGTTTATGATTATGCCGGTGGGAGCATCATCCTTCGCCGAGGCATTGCGCTGGGGAAGTGAGGTCTATCACGTGCTCAAGTCTGTCCTCAAGGCCAAAGGGTACTCCACCGGCGTCGGCGACGAGGGAGGCTTTGCGCCCAGCCTCAGGGCGAACGAGGAAGCCATTGAGGTCATCTTGGAGGCTGTTGAGAAGGCGGGCTATAAACCTGGTCAGGACATCCGTATCGCGCTCGACCCGGCTGCCAGCGAGTTCTTTGAGGATGGACGGTATGTGCTCAAGAAGGAGGGTCGCACGCTCACTGGCGCGGAGATGGTTCAGTTCTATGCCGATTGGGTGGAAAAGTACCCTATCGTCAGCATTGAGGACGGGCTGGCAGAGGATGACTGGGACAGTTGGGTGCTGATGATGGAGCGGTTAGGTGACCGGGTTCAGATCGTGGGTGATGACCTGCTGGTGACCAACGTGGCGCGGGTGCAGAAGGCGATTGACCTGCGAGCCTGCAACTCGCTTCTATGCAAGGTGAATCAAATTGGAACGTTGACTGAGGCTATCGCTGCCGTGCAACTGGCGCAGCGGGCCGGCTGGACGGCCATCGTGTCGCATCGTTCGGGTGAGACGGAGGATGCGACCATTGCTGATTTGGCGGTAGCATTTAATACTGGGCAGATCAAAACTGGCGCGCCTTGTCGCTCTGACCGCGTCGCCAAGTACAATCAATTGCTGCGCATTGAGCAGGAGTTGGGTGAACGGGCTGTATACGCGGGTATGGCGGCCTTTCCCAATCTACGATGTTAGGCCGAGGAAAGCAGATACAAGTGACTGCCCGACGTGCCTTGTGGCCGGTCGGGGTGGCGGGGTTGATGTTGCTCTTGGCGGGCCTGGGATGCAGCCTCTGTTCACTTGTGCCCCAGCCAGAGCCAATTCATACCCTAGTGGGCGAGGCCACGCCATCCCTGGAACCCACCGCAGTACCTACACTGACACCCACTCAGGAACCTCCGCCAGAAGAAGAGATGAGTATGTATGCTGATCCCCTGGCAGGCTTTAGTATTTCCTACCCGGCGGATTGGATATACGAGGCTGAGGGTGGGGGCGTCTATTTCGCCAGGGATGAGGGGCCGCTGGAGTACTTTGATCCGGCCGAGGGGCCGATGCTCGCGGTTATGACGGTCAGTCGTGACGAGGTAGAATTAGAATTCGGTTCGGACGTGACGACAGAGGATCTGCTGGATAATATGTTGGAGGGTCTGAGCGGAGGAGAAGGGACCACGATCGGGGAGATCGAGTCCTGGACCTTTGGTGAAATCCCCGGCCTTGGCGTTGAGGCAAGTTGGGCCGATGAGTGGTCCGGTGGTCAATTGCATGGCTATATGATCGCCACTGTGGATCAAGTGGTTGGCTTTGGGTTTGGGACCTCACTGGAGGCCGATTGGCCCTCCTATGCGCCGATCTTTCAGGATATGTTCGCTAGCCTGGAATTTTTCCCACCCGATGTGCCGGAACCTGTGGAAAGAGGACCGATCCAGCCAGGGGAGATGGTGGAGGGCAGGCTGCCTCCTGGGGGTGTGGACATCTGGTACTTTGAGGCGGAGGAAGGATATGCTAGCATTCGACTGGATGCCGCTGTCCCCGATGTTTTGGACCCCTACTTGGAACTCTACAATGAAGATGGGGTCATCATCGCCGAAGACGATGACGGCGGCGATGGTTACAACGCTTTGATCGTAGACTTTCCCGTGGTCGTTTCTGGTAACTATGTCATCCATGCTCTGACTTACAGTGGCGAAGGTGATTACACTCTCAGCCTTGAGATCGCCGCAGAGCCATCTGGCGAGATGATCGAGTATGGGCAGATGGTTGAGGAGGTGCTGGCAGGGGATGCGCGGCATAGTTGGTTCTTCCAGGGTGCTGAGGGGGACGTGGTCACGATTGTGATGAGTGCACTGGATGAGTATCTGGATTGCCGTCTCGAGTTATATGGTCCCGGTGGCGCTGCACTTACCGACGACGATGACAGCGGCGAGGGGTTGGACGCTCTCATCGAATACTATGAACTGCCTGCTGATGGTGTCTATCGCATAGTTGCCAGCAATGCTCTGTTTGGTGTGGCCGAGGCATACGAACTCACATTGGAACGGACAGAGATGGTGATCGAGGGCACCCTCACATACGGCGATGTGCTACGCGCCACCTTGGAGTCTGGCACACGTCATCATTGGCTGTTTGAGGGCGAGGAGGGTGATGTGGTAACCATCTCTATGATTGCCGTGAACGATGACATAGATACCTACCTCGAACTGTTCGCCCCCAATGGTGTGCGGGTTATGAGCGATGATGACAGTGGTGGGGAAGCCAACGCCGAAATCTCCACATTCGAATTACCGCTGAGCGGTGACTATCGCATCGTCGCGCGGGGCTACGATGACATAGATGTGGGTGAATACGAGTTGACCCTGATCGGACAGTAAGGGCACATTTGCGACGCAGTAGAGGATTGGAGTGAGATGCCGCGTACAAAGATTGTCTGTACCATAGGACCGGCATCCAGTTCGCCCGAGGTGATGCGTGGCCTGATGCGAGCCGGGATGGATGTGGCACGTATCAATTTCTCCCACGGCGACTATGCCACTCATGCTCATTCTATTGCCACCCTGCGGCGGGTTGCAGAGGAGGAAGGCCGGTTAGTGGCTGTGATGGCCGATCTGCAGGGACCAAAGTTGCGGGTGGGTGAGATTGAGGGGGGAGCGGTCGAACTGCGTGAGGGGGATGTGGTGACGTTGACGTCGCGCCTCCGGCCGGGCGCGATGGATGAGATACCCGTGCCCCACCCGCGATTGTTGCACGGTCTGCGGCCTGGTCAGCCTGTGCTGTTGGATGACGGAAGGCTAGAGTTGGTCGTCGTGCTGGCTGGTGAAGACAATCTAAAGTGTCGCGTGGTCGCGGGTGGCCAACTCACCTCTCACAAAGGGATCAATGTCCCCGGTGCGGCTCTTCACTTTTCTGCCCTCACGCCCAAAGATCGGGAGGATGCCCTGTTCGCGCTGGAGCAAGGGGTGGACTTTTTTGCGCTCTCCTTTGTCCATCGCCCAGCCGATGTGCGCGAACTATGTCAGTTTCTGAAGGGCAGAGGTGCCAATGCTTCCATCATCGCCAAGATTGAGAAGCCCGAGGCGCTCTTGGTTTTCGAAGAGATTCTGGCCGAGGCCGATGGCATCATGGTTGCCCGAGGTGACCTGGGAGTGGAGACGCCAGCCGAGGAGGTGCCGTTTCACCAGAAGCGCATCATTCATGTGTGCAATCAGGTTGGCAAGCCGGTCATCACCGCTACGCAAATGCTCCAGACGATGATCGAAAACTCCCGCCCGACGCGGGCGGAGGCGTCGGATGTTGCCAATGCTATTCTGGATGGCACTGACGCGGTGATGCTTTCCGGCGAGACGGCGGTGGGCCGGTACCCGGTTGAGGCAGTGGAGACGATGGCGACGATCTGCGCCAATGCAGAGGCGCATTTGCCCTCTGGGCGACTGTTGCACGCAGAGGACAGTGATCGCAAGCACGGGACTATCATGGAATCTATCAGTTGTGCCGCGGTCGAGATTGCCAGCGAAGTGGAAGCCAGGGGAATCGTCACCGCGACGATGTCAGGTGTGACGGCGCGTATGGTGGCGCGCCATCGTCCCTCTGTCCCTATCGTGGCCGTGACGCTCAGCCGGACGACCTTGTCCCAGTTGGCGCTCGTGTGGGGCGTGGAACCTGTGTTGGTGCAAGAATTCAAGACCACCGATGAGATGGTGCGAGTGATGGTACGCACAGCGTGTGAGAAGGGGATAGTGGCCTGGGGTGACCCGGTGGTACTGACGGCAGGTATCCCCTTTGGCGGTGGGGGGACCAATATGCTCAAGGTTCACATAGTGGGTGAGGATGACGATGCGTGAACAGTGCCCACGTATCATGCACTGCCCATTATGTCTCAGGCGTTGTGTTTTCTGATGGAGCAGCCTCCGGCTTCGATGGGGGCACGGGCTCAAGCGCCTGCGGTGTGGCCGTTGCACCGCAATAGGGACAGAGGGACCAGCGCAGGTGGAGCGGGCGGCCGCATTCCGAGCAAGCCCTCTTGAGCCGGGTGTGGCAGGCGGGGCAGTACAGATATTCGCTCTTGACCCGCTGCCCACACCCAGGGCAGACCTCCGGTTCTTCTATCGCCTGCAGCAGGGCTTCTTGTTCCAGAGAATGTTCGTATGCCTCCGCCAGCGTCTCTCGCGGGCGGAGCATCAGGTATACCACGAGCCCGACGACGGGCAGCACGATCACCAACAGCGTGGCCAGTATCTGTGCCAGAAAGTCGCGTGAACGAGCGCGAATGTCGCGAAAAGTCCATATCACCATCCCACCAAATAGCGCAATGGTCACTCCTCCACAGATGGTGGATAGAATGGTCAGGTAGGTGGGGATTTGTTCTAGGATACCTTCCATTGATGGCCCGCTCCTTTTCGGGAATGTGGCGTATTATACCACTGGCTGGTGTAGGAGCAAGTGTTGGGGACACCGGTCATTTGACAATTTCGTGCGAATTGTAGTATAGTAGTGGCATAGTGAACGACGAAATACGGGCCGAGTACCGGCCGACGATCAAGGATTTACCCGTTGATGAGCGTCCACGCGAGCGGCTGGCCCGCGCAGGCGAGGGAGCGCTCTCGACGGCGGAACTGCTGGCTATTATCCTGCGCACAGGCGTGGGTGGTGAAAGTGTCCTGGCCCTGGCCACGCGGCTCCTTTCCCTCTACGGTGGGTTGCCGGGTCTGGCCAGGGCCAGTCTCGTCGAGTTGCAGTCCGAGAAAGGGTTGGGACCGGCCAAGACGGCGCAACTCAAGGCGGCGTTGGAACTGGGCCGCCGCATGCTTTTGGCTGCCCCAGAAGATCGCTTCGTTGTGCGCTCACCGGCCGATGTGGCGCAACTCCTGATGGCTGAGATGGGCCATCTGGAGCAGGAGCACTTTCAGGTGTTGTACCTGGATACCCGCAATCGGCTGCTTGGCTCCGAAACGGTGTACGTGGGAAGCCTCAACGCCTCGCACATTCGGGTGAGTGAGGTGTTTCGGGAGGCCGTCAAGCGGAATTGTGCATCGATCATTGTCGCGCACAACCATCCATCGGGTGATCCCACGCCATCGCCTGAGGATGTAGAGGTGACCCGCCAGTTAGTGGCAGCGGGCAACTTGTTGGATATTGAGGTTCTGGACCACTTGATCATCGGGCAGCAACGATTCGTGAGCCTGCGCGAGCGTGGGTTGGGCTTTGAGTAAATAGGGAGAACATAACTAGGCGTGATGGTCTGGCTGGACCGTCGTAAAGGAGGATAAGTACACATGGCTAATTTGTTATGCAACGGCGACTTTGAGATGGACTGGGGTGTTGACAAGAGCCATCGTTGCCTCGTATTTCCCGTTGACGGTGAGCCCTATGAGACCGACGTAGGAAACATTTTCACACCTGCAGGCGGTTGGGTAACCTGGTTCCGCCACGACCCAGGTACGTGGGATCAGCCTGAGATGCGGGATGCCTGGGTGACCCACGACTCTAGGAGGGTGCACAGCGGTCAGAAGGGAATGCTCTTGTTTACGTTCTACCGCAAGCACGATGCAGGGCTTCTCCAGCAGGTGCAGGCGACGCCGGGGGAAAGGGTGCGCCTGATAGCCTGGGCGCATGCGTGGAGCAACCACAAAGTGGAGGGACATGAATCGTGTGCCGACGACGCACGCTGTTCTTGCGGCGTGGGCAGGAAGGCCACGTTTATCCTGGAGGGCGAGACGCCTGAACTGGATGGAGACCCCTGGAACGACGCGGTCCCAAACTTTGCCTTCTATGTGGGGATTGATCCTGCTGGCGGCACCGACCCGTTTGCCGACACAGTGGTGTGGGGCCGGGGTGCGCACATCTATAACGAGTACGGCCAAGTTCCGCCAGTGGAAGCCGTCGCGCAGACCGACACCGTGACAGTCTTCCTGCGTAGCAAAACCTTGTGGTCGTTTAAGCACAACGATGCTTACTGGGATGATGTGGAACTGGTCGTCGTGGGTGGGGCGTTAAAGGTGCGGATGAGTTACCAGCCGGCCATTCCGCGGGTCGGCGAGGCGGTGACGATTGAGGCCCGCTCACGTGCCGCCCTGGCCGACGTCCACCTGGTGATCCGTCAGCCTTCAGGAGCAGAACTGCCACGGGGGATGATTGTGACCGGGCGCGATGGGGACTGGTACACGTGGACGTGTACCACCTCCCCGCCTAGCGATGTCGGAAGGTATGATGCCGTGTTTTCTGCCGCTGGAGGTGTGGAGATGACCAGTACGTTTGAATGTGCTCCAGCCGTGTCTTCACGGCGTGGGTTACCCCGTGAACAGTACCAGCGGACTTATGTGCTGCTCCCCCCCGACGCCAACTCGGCCTGGGCTCTGGCAGTGGTAGACGGAGCATGGAGCCGGCGTCGGTATACTGTCGGTGGCAGCGCAGACGATGCCGGTATTGGCGACCTGGACGCGCGTCGGGTGATCGCGGTCAATCCAAGGGAATGGCCCAGCGACTTGCGAGCCTTCTTTGCAAAGCACTACCCGGGCGTAGAGTATATCGCCATTGAGGCTGAGACACCAACCGACTTGACGCAGAAATTGAAGCGGTTGTAGTCGTTGTTGGACGAGGAGAGGCCCTCACCTGCGGGTGGGGGCCTTTGTGTTACAGATGCTTGCCAGAAGTTATTCCTGCACCCACAACTCCACTGCCGTCACTATGACGTTGAAACTATGGCCGGAGGCGTAGATGGTTATGCTTTTGATCGTGGCAGGTGATGCGTCAGCCAGTTCATCCATCAGGTTGCCCGTCTCATAAGTTCGCCAGTTTCCCAGAGGAATCTGCTCAGTCCAGGGATACAACGGCCACTCGGGATCTGGTTCGCCCGTGTAGAAGCCATGACGCCATTGTCGGTCGGTGCCGTAGATGTCTTTGTAGTCTATAAGAACGATGATCGGACACTCGGAACTGAGGTAGCCGCAACCTCCAAATCCCAAGATATTTTGATAGATGATACGCGTGTCCAGGAGCAGTTCAAGCGAGGTAAAGTCACGCACATCGTAATTGATTTCCTGCCGGATGCCCACTTCGGTGTGGTTGTTGCCACTGCAGTAAAAGTTGACTGCCTCCCGTCCCGCATCAGTGATGGGGTTGACGCTCCCTGGAGGTTGCTCGGGATCCGTCTGCTCGCTATAACTTGTCCACCCTTTTTCTAGCGGATCCTCAAAGTCACCGTTGACGATCAGGTTGCGGGCAGCGGGCAGTGGGCCAGCGATTTGCTCATCATCAGTGATGGCACGCTCAGCCTGGCCAAGTGGCATCACATGCCCAGCATTGTTGACCACCTCGGTCTGCCCATCGCGTACCGTGACTTCCGTCGTTACCTCGTTGACCTTGACTTCATAACTCCCTTCTGTCAGTGTGGCTGTTCCGTGGTGTGTGTGTACCTCGACGATAGTGGATCTACCGTCGTCGTTGGAGACGTTGATGCGCACTCGTCCAGCCTCAATCTCCAGCGCGACTCTATGGGGCAGACGGCTGGCGGGGAAACGTGGGGAGCGTGCCGACGAAAGCACGACCTCTGTATTGTAGTAGAGTCTGACTGTTGCGATAATGGCGGGATCATCTGCCTGGGGGGCGTACATTACTATGCGGCCGTCGGTGGCTTCTTCTGTGACAACCGTCGTGCGCTCGAGGATGTTATCGCGATCTTCGGCGATAGCGACCGGTTCACTCAGGCCAGGCAGAGTGACGCTCAACGGTGGCCGTTGTACTTCAATGGTCACGTTCTGTTTGATGCTGGCGTTGAGGATGTACCAGCGGATACTCAGCGGCACGGCAACGGCCAGACCTATGCAGGCAAAGAATGATGTCAGGAGGACGATCCAGGCCACGCGTTCGGTGTTTTTTCTCATAGGTACCGCACCCCAAAGCGTTCGAATTGGCCGTTGGGGGTTTCCCACTCGGCATCCACCCGCTGTACCGTCGAGTGGGGAGAACCACGGTGCAGGAAATCCAGGAACTCGATCAGCGCCGCGCGCTGGCCTTCAGCCACGGTCTCTACTGTGCCGTTCCAACGATTGGCTACCCATCCGGTAATTCCCAATTGCTGTGCAGCGCGGATGGTATAGTAGCGAAAGTTGACCCCCTGCACGTATCCGTGAACGATGGCGTGTAGACGGGCTTCTGGTCTTGGTTTCTCTCCCATTTTTTATACTCTCTACTACAGGATGTGGAGAAAACGTGGCCTTCGTCTGTCGAAGCGGTGTAGGCCGGCCTCGCGAGCCTGCTGTACAGCCTGTTCATACTCTGCCCGTGTGGTGGGGCGGTTGAGCAGTGGTAGTTCTTTGGCTTTGTAGCAGGGGCGGTACTGGTCCATAATGTTTATAAAAGTGTCGCGTGAGACTTGTTCTGCCAGGAAACGGGCGATTTCGTCTGTCCCGGACAGTCCATTGGGCAGCACCAGGTGGCGCACTAACAATCCTCGCAACGCGATGCCGTTCTCGTCGAGTACCAGATCGCCCACCTGGCGGTGCATCTCTTTGACGGCGGCCTGGTTGACCGCCGGATAATCCTTGATTTTGGAGTACTTTTGCGCAATCTCCGCCCTGGCGTACTTTATGTCTGGCATATAAATGTCAACCACGCCTTCGAGCAATGCCAACGCCGTGAGCGAGTCGTAGCCGCCGGTATTATAGACCAGCGGTAGGCGCAACCCGGCCTGCGCGGCGATGAGCACGGCGGCCAGGATTTGTGGCACGATGTGGGTGGGCGAAACAAGGTTGATGTTGTGACATCCTTGTGCCTGAAGCGAGAGCATCATCCTGGCCAGTTCCTCTGGCTCGACTTTTTGCCCGTGGCCCAGTTGGCTGATGTCGTAGTTCTGGCAGAACTGGCAGTTGAGGTTGCACCACGTGAAAAAGATGGTGCCAGAACCGCGTTGCCCGCGTAGTGGATCCTCTTCCCCCATGTGGGGGTGGAAACTGGCTACGACGGCCTGTATACCAGTCTTGCAAGGACCGACGCGGTCGTAGCGATCCACGTGGCACTCCCGGCCGCAGATGTCGCAGGCGTGCAATCGCTCGTAGGCGGCTTGTACTCGCCGCTTCAGTTCGCTCGAGTGGAGCAATGCCAGATAAGCAGGTTCAAATGATGTGCTCACCACTGCACCGGCACCTTGTGCACGCGCCAATGGCGGTCGCGATACTTGACGTAGCCGTTGTGCTGGCCGAACTGGTAAACTTGCCATGTCACCTCGACGTCGCGACGGCAGTAGGCGATGACCTTGTCCAGTTGACCCTGGCGGAACCAGCGCACGGCCTGTAACCCGTCGCCGCTTTTTGTTTCCCCCAGCGTAGCGGTGGCGACGGCGTCAAGGGATAGCCTCCAGCCGAGTGTGCGGTGTAGATCATTGAGCATGTCGAGCGTGGGGATTTGGTCTAGTCTCTCGGCTGTGTAAGCGTGCAAAACCTCATAGTCAAAGCGGAGCACGTTGTAGCCGACTACCAGGTCTGCTCCACGCAGGGTAGCGATGAGGTGATCCACTTTTTGCTCGGTGTAATCGCAGTAGACGTCCTCGGCGACGTTGTAGGTCACGGCAACCGCCAGACGCATGTCGCGGATGTGACTCCAGCCTCCTACCTCGTCGGCTGTATATTGGGTCTCCAGGTCGAAGACGACCACGTTGCGCACCCGATACTCCTTTCCAGCGCAAGGGCGCGGCTACCGTGCTTCTACCGGCGGTGACGGAACCCGCCGATCATTGGCACGGCTACTAGCAGGCTCAACAGCCATAGACCTGCCCATACACCGATTTGCTCGATCCGGGCTTGCCAGTGAGCCTGGGGCTCCTGGATATTCAGGCTTGCCAGCCACGCGGTCTCCAGATCGCTCAGGCTGATATTGAGTGTCTCCTGCACTCCCCGGGCGCAACTGGCCCCGTTGGCGTATGCTTCCAGCAGAGCGCGTATCCCTTCAGCGCCGTATTGCTCATGAATGAATTGTACAACGCTGCCACTCTGAGCGTAGGCCAGAAACGCGGTCTGTGAAGCGGGTGAGAATGGGACGCACAGGGTCTCCAGGGGCAGGAGTTCCCCTGCTATGTATGCCTCTTCGATCGCCATAGCGTACTCTGGCGTCGGCAACCGTTCGTTAACCGTGGCCAGCCCCTCGTCCAGCCACTCGGGGACATGTTTGTAGCCGGTCGGCGTGGCAGCCTGGTAGACCAGCAAGTGGGTGATTTCGTGTGGGATGCAGCGCATCATGCGTGATGTGTATATTTCTTCTTCAAATGGGATGGAGACGACGATCACGCCTAGTTCAGGATGTGCCTGACCGGCTACCCACTCTCGGCCTGCGAGCACCATCGCCGCTTTGAGATTGTGCAGCGAGTCGTAGATGTAGATGGCGATGGACTCTGGCACTGGGGCATGCAGTTCCGCGTTGATTTCTTCCAGGCTGGCCTGAGCGATGTCAAGTGCTGCCTGGCCGAAGGGTAGGTCGCCGTGCCCTTCGATCCAGTGGATGGTGAGGTCGTCGGCGCCGAGTTTTTCCCAGTGGAAACGATTATCCGTATATTCAAACTGCTGGGGCTCCGTAGTAAGAGTATTGCCTGCCGCATCCTCAATCTGCCACCAGAAGGTGATTGTGGCGAACGGTGGCAGGGGAGAGCGGCGCAAATCGTGCATGTAGTTGACGTTGATTTCACGTGCTGGTTCAAGAGTCACATCCACGGGCTGGGCCAGATCGTCTCCCATAGCGCGGAAGAACAGGTAGACTTGGGTGATTTCGACGTCGGATGTGGCCTGCAATGTGAATGTGACCTGCTGGGCGAAACTGTACCTGACCCCGTTTTCGATCACGGTGATGCCATCGGCTGCGGCAGCAGGCGCAGCCGGCAGAAATACCAGCGCCAGAATGAGACTGGCGACCATTCGCCATTCACTATTTGCCATCTGTTATTCGTTTACCAATTTGGCTCTTTGGCTAGCCGGGTGAAGAACTCGGACAGGTCCCCGTACAGGAACTCTAATTCATCCAAGGCAGATTCGGCTGCAGCCCGCGTGGCCTCGTTCTCTGCCAGGCAATAATGCTCCAGAATCTCCCGTGCCTTGTCGCCCCCGATCTGCCCCAAGGCCCACAGTGCCGCTTCTCGCACCTCTTGGTCAATGTCATCGGCCAGTTCCCCCAATTCGGGCGTGGCTTCGCGGAGTTGAATCTCGCCGCAGGCCCGGGTGGCTTCGTAGCGTAATTCTGGGTTAGGGCTAAAGAGTTGCTGGCGCACGTGGTGGGCCCAGCGAGTGTCGGCGCTGCGTCCCATGGCGAAGATGGCGCTGATGCGCATCTTCTCCTCCGGCGCGGCGTAGGCCTCGTGGATCAACTCTGATACGGTCTCGTTGCTGACGTAGGCCAACGATTCCAGCGCCCGCCGCTGTACTTCTGTATGCACGTCTGCGTCCTGGCACGTGGCCAGCAAGGCCTTGTAGGCCATGGTATGTAACTCGGGACGCATCTTCTCAAGTTCGCCCATCAGGATGAAGCGACCTAGCGAGGAGGCCGCGGCCGCTTGTACGGTCACAGCCCGATCTTCCCGCAGGCGTGCCACCAGGAGCGGGACCAGGCGCACATCTTCATCCTCCCACAGTCCCTTGATCGCTGCCGTGCGCACCTTGGCGTCTTTGTCTTCCAGCCCCAGGCGAAAGATTGTGCCAAAGTCCACTTCGAAATCCACCTCGGCCAGTTCCATCAGCCGTGTAATCAACTGCCGTCGTAACTCAACGGGCAAGTACGGCCATGTCTCGCGCACGCGCGCCACGTCTTTGGCCTCCAGACTCGAGAGGTGGTACAGCGCTGCCTGGGCTGGCGGCTCGGCACTTTCACGCAGTTCGTCGAGCAAAACGTCCAGTGGATGCCTCATCTCACTTCACCAGCCACGACCAGGGGATGATTGGATTGATGATATCTTGAAGCATCACCAAAACCATCAGGCCGACCATGATTACCAGGCCCACAAAGTGAAACATCGCCTCGCGGTTGGGTGAGATGCGACGCCCGCGTACTGCCTCAATGAGCACGAAGAGAATACGCCCACCATCGAGGGCGGGAAGGGGCAGCAGGTTGGTCAGCCCCAGGGCCAGGCTGATGAGTGACGCGGTCTGCAACACGGGGAAAGCCAGGCCCCATTCGATGCTTTGTTGCAAGGAAATGGCCAGTATTTCGCTGATGCCAACCATGCTAGCCGGGCGTGCTTCTTGAGGAGTTATGTCCCCCTGGACGAGCATGGCTGGAACTTGCACGGTCATCAGGATTGCAGCGGCGGTGTCATTGATACTGGCGCTCAGTGCTTCAGGGAGGCGATAGCGCTGCACCGCGCTCCGGTCGGGCCAGGGGGCCATCCGGATGCCCAGGAACCCATACCCTTCGGAGGTGCGCCGTGGTGTCGCTGTTATGGTCAGTGTCTCATCTCCGCGCAAGATGTCGAGTTCGAGGGTCTGTTCTGGCGCAGCGCGAATGATGTTATGCAGATGTGCCAGGCCTCCCTCGATGCGCTCTCCACTGACAGCCAGGATGATGTCAGCGGGTTGTAGCCCCGCTTCCTCAGCGGCAGTTTCTGGTTCCACGCGAGTGATCTCGACTAGCCATTTGTCGGGGAAGCCGGTGGTGTAAGCACCGACGAGCAGCAACAGGGCGGCGATGATGTTGAACGCTGCCCCGCCAGCCAGCACAGCCACGCGCCAGCGCTTCGGTTGGGCGGCCAGGCTGCGCGGATCGGATGGGTCCTCCTCGCCGGTCATTTTTACGAACCCGCCTATTGGCAGCCAGTTGAGGCTGTAAAGGGTACCGGGCTCCAGGATGGTCAACTCACCACGCATGTGCACGCCCTCATCCACGTGTTCATGTTTGATTGTCAGGTCATCTTCGGCTGGGTCGAGCACTGTCATACGGCGCAGGAGGTAGGTGCCATCGTCGTGTTGTTGGGCGATGACATCTACCCAAGCCCCTGCCTCTAGCCTGGTTTTCGGTACGGAGCGTGGCTGGAGAATCAGTTCTGGCTCGAAATCCTCCGATTTACCGGGGTCTATGTTCTGTTTCGTATCATAAACTGGCCTTGAAGGTAACCGGAAGCCCGCGGGAATGACCACGCGTGTGCTGCCGATCTCGAGGTACCCCTTGCTGCGCCACAACTTCAGCAGGCGGGGCGGAAAGCCCAATCCGAATTCCTCGACCCGCGCTCCCGCCAACCTGGCAAAGGTGAAATGGCCCAGTTCGTGGATCAGAATGATGGGCCCCAGCACGACGATCAGTGTGCCGATCAACCAGAATACAATGTTCATTTACTCCACTCTGTGTTTTCAGTCAGAAGCGGGCGCTCGCGACGCCCGCCTTGCTTTTTTTGAGCCTGTGTTGGCAGGCGAACATTTACTCATCTACTCACTACCCTTCTACTTACTGTCCATCTGCTCATATTATACCCTCAGCGGCCCAAACCCGCAACATCGGAAAGAAAAGCCAATGTTCTGTCCAGGACCTCTTGTGGCATCAATCCATCGGTGTGGATGTAGAGATCTGCGTGTTGCCGGGCGTGGCGCAGCCGCTGGGCCTGTTCGGCCCACCTATCCGCTCCGGCGTCGGTGGAGCGACGTTGGAGAGCGACTTCCCATGAGATGTCCAGGTAGACGAGTAAGTCGGGTTGGGTGAAACGTTGCCACATTGTGGGCACGTAGGAGTGCTCCTGCGCCACTTCGCGGGCGTTGTACCCCTGCGTTCGCAGTGCCCCCACGAGCAGAGATTTGCCCGAGGCGCACGGGCCAACCACGGCGATCAGCGGGCGTTTTGTATACTTGGCCTGTTTCACTGGCGTGGTTTTTTCTCTTTGGAGAGCAGGCGCGCCATCCACGGGAGGCGATGTGTATCGGTCTTTCCTTGGGAAGTACTATGCCCGTCACTCATCTTGCGCAGGCGAGATAACGCGTCCAGCGAGGCAAAGACCACCAGACGGTCACCAGCGCCAAGTGTGACGTCGGGGGCCGGGTGCAGGTCTATGTTATCTGGTCCCCGGTGCAGGATGATGGTCAGGTCGAGTTCCTGTTCTGCCTGAGAGACTGTGTATCCTTCCAGCGCCGAACCAGACTGTACCGTCGTCCGTGCCACGTTAAGCAGCACGTCGTCTACGTAGAACGAATAGTCAATCTGTGCTCGTGTGGCGGCGGCGGCAAAGATCGGAGCAGCCAACGCTGAGGTGCTGAAAGCGGTGTGGATGCCGAACCCGCTTTTCACTTTCTCTGCCAGTTGAGCATCGAACATGCGCAGCACCACCTTGATGTCTGGATTAAGTTCCCGGGCATCGAGCGCGATGTCCAGGTTTCTCAGTTCATCCTGAGTGCAGATGACTATGGCGGATGCTTCTCGCACGCGGGCTTTCTCCAGCATTTCCCGCTGCTGAGTGCCACCCAGCAACACTGGCACGTTCATCTTGCGTATCTCTTCCAGGAATGGACATTCGGCATTTCGTTCTATGCCGACTATGTCCTCTCCCAGATGGAGTAACTCTTTTACGACCCGGTAGCCAACTTTATCCAGGCCGTAGACGACGACATGAGCATGGTAGGTCGAAGCGATAGCCACTTGCCAGGCCTCCTTTCGCTCGCGACGGTTGAACAACGCTACACCAAAGCGCAGAACGCCATCGGCAACGATGGCCAGTCCGATAAAAGGGACGACGATGAACAGGAGTTGTAGCCCTGGTACTGTGGGGAAGGGGAGGAGGGTCTCCAAGAAGATGAGGTTGAGGGTGGCATGTACTGCTTCGGCCCAACCGATGCGTTGTCCAGTTTCGGGATAGAGGTAGAAAAAACGCAGAGCCAGAGTGCCGCCACACAGGAGTATGGCGCAGGCGATTAGAGAGACGCGAAACTGGCGTACCAGAACCCGAGTATCGCGCCATAAGGCTCGCAGGTAGCGGGAGGGGCGGGGTTTCATCGTGCGCGTCACAGGGGAAGCCTGACTGTCAGGTGGCGCACGCCATCGCTGGCGCGGTCCACGATGTGCAGCACGAGTACACTGATGTCGTCCTGTGGTCGGCCTTTGTCCAGCGCCAGCGCCCGCTTAAGCAAGCCATCGGCCACCTGATGGGCGCTTGGGTTGTCTCCGGTTGTCAGTTCGTGTACTGCCTCCGGAACGTCAAAGACGCAACTTGAGCGGGCCCCGGCCATCTCCAGGCCGTCTGTATAGATGACGACCATAGTCCCGACGGTCAGGGGTAACTCTGTGACCTGCGGCTTGATACCGCGTCGCACCCCCACTGGCTCCGATGGCGCATCGAGTACCTGTAGCCTGCTTTCGGGCGTTATGATGATAGTGGGGCAGTGACTGTTACGCGAAAGCACCAGCGTGCCGGAAACCAGGTCTACTGAGAGAATGTTGAGTGTGGCTGAGACCTTGCCGCCTTTGTGGGTGTAAAGATAGTCGTGGGCCGCACGGGCCGCTGCGCCATCCCGTACTCCCTCCGCCAGTTCAGAGATGGCCTTGCGGGCCACCAGGTTGCTGATGGCTTTGGCTGCCCGGCCAGAGCGCTGGCCGTCCACTAACACGAAGGATAGGCCGCCATGCGGGCGTTCGATCATCTCCAGTGTGTCGCCACTCTCACTGGTGGCCCATTTGCCTACTTTGGCGACCGCTACCTCGATTTCCATTTCCATTTCCATCTGTGATACGTGATGTGTGAAACGTGATACTGGTGTTATACTGGCCTTTCACTCATCATACGGTTTTACGCGCTGTTCGTATGTTGTATCGGAAGCACTTTCCAGAGTGTATTATACTCGCGTTGTGAGAGTGAGCAAAGTTTGAATTATTCTGGCAGTGTGATATAATTTCTTAAAACCAGCGGTTCTCTCGTGCCTGGGAGAAGGAGCATCTATATGAGTTTTGACATCTGGAGACCCTGGGGGGGGCTAGTATTCCTTCACCCCGAGATCTGGGAATACCCTCTCCTGGTGTTCTACGTGCTGACAGCACTTTTGCTTCTTGTACGTTTTCGACAGGATTTTAGAAGGTTAGGCTGGCAGCGATTTTCTCTGTTCCTGGTCTTGCTGGTGGCATCGTTGCTCGTCAGCAACTTGTTGGTGTTGAGTTTCTCTCTACCCCGGTTGCTACCACCTCCAAATGTTCCCACCGAGCCTGTTAGCCCGTTTACGCCGTTGTTGGGTGCGCTGCCGGTCATTGTTGCTGGAACCTGGTTTGGGGCAGGGCCAGCGTTGTTGGTAGGGTTGGTCGGCGGGATTTTGCGTGTCGGGGTGATAGGTGGTGGTATCACTGATCCTTTTTATTTTGCCTTCTTTGGTTTTCTAGTCGGGTTCTTTCTGCGCCAGGATTATCAAGGCCGTCTGCCGCTCATCGTGCGCCAGCCTATCATCGCAGGGCCACTGGCAACTATCTTTGCGTCTCCGTTGCTGCTGCTATCGGTGCTCGCTCATACGGCTAATTCAGGCCTGGCCGGGCTCGATTATGCCATGACGTTGACGCAGGCTAATCTTGGCCCCGCACTGCTCGAAAGTCTCGTGGCAGCATTCTTTGTACAGGGAGTCTATCTGCTCTCCCCTCGTCTCTGTCCTGTCCGCGTGGCACATCAACCCCCTCCCTATAGCCGCACCCTGAGGCGCAGGCTACTCTTTATATTTGTCCCTATGATATTGATCATGACCGCCGTGCTCGTCTACGCGGTGACTGCAACAACTCTCCGCGTGGCGACTTTGGAGGTGGTGGACGAGATGGCGCGGGATGCCAACAGTGCCGCTGAGGGCATTCCCTACTTTATCCACACAGGGCAGGGTTTGCTGGTAGAATTTGCTAACGATGAGATACTGCGGCACAGCGACCCGATCACGCTAGAGGCACATCTGCGCGGCGACCTGCGGAGCGTGGCTTTCTTTGACCAGTTAATATTATTTGATGCCACTAAACAGCAACTGGCAATGTATCCGCCGTCGCCGGTCGGCGACTCGGAACTGACGTCAAGGGAGGAAGTACTTTTGCAACGTGTGGTCGAGAGCGGGGCAACGCAGATCAGTTCCGTGCATCGTTCACGGCGAGATGAAGCCATCCTTTCGTTCCTGGCGCCGGTGGAGAATGAGGAGACCGGTGAGCGTTTCGGGGTGTTGCTGGGGCGTACTCGACTTGACGTCAATCCAGTGATACGTCGGGTACTGGCGAGTTTGCAATGGACTCGTGCGCGTGGAGAGGGGTTTGTGGTGGATGCAGAAGGGCACATAGTTGCTCATTCCGATTCTGACATGCTCCTCGCTGAGTGGCATGTAGACGAAGAACGTCCCCACATCGCCACCGTGCTGCGCGGTTGGGCTTATGAGAGCCGCAATCCAATGGACAACACGCGTCAGTTGGTCTATTACTTGCCGGTGGAAGGGTATCCTTGGGCAGTGGCGATCCGCCTGCCATACGAAGTTGTGTTGGAGCAGGCTACCCAGGTGGCCACACCCCTGCTCATCCTTCAGATCTTGCTGGGTGGTGGGCTCGTGGTCGTCATACCGCTGGCCACCAGTTGGCTGACCCGACCACTCAAGCAGTTGGCCACTGCGGCTGATCACATCGCCGAGGGTGATCTCACACAGTCTGTGCATGTGCCTGGGAGCGACGAAGTAGCCCGAGTGGGAGACGCATTTGAAGACATGCGCGTGCGATTGAAAGATCGGCTGGAAGACCTTTCGTTGCTGCTCCAGATCAGCCAGGCGGTTTCGGCTACGTTGGAATTGCCTGAGGGGGTGCCATTTATTCTCGAGGGAGTGCTAAAGGCGACCCACGCACAGGTGGCTCGCATCGTTCTCCTGGCGGCTGGTGGCGAGCCGCAGATGGTGATGGCGCGGGGGGAACCACGCGAGGGGTTGGGAGCACTCGACCGTGCGCTCGTCACGGCGGTTAAGGAACTGGATCATCCCCTGGTTGTGGAGAATCTGGCCCGAGCCAGGACGCTGGCCGATCCCGATGCGCTGAGCGGGCCGATCAAGGCTGCCATTGCGCTGCCTGTGTGCACCAAGGACCTGGTGCCGGCTGTGATGTGGGTGGGGTATGGTGAGGTTCGTCAGTTCGATGCCTCGGAAATTGACCTGCTCTCCACGCTGGCTAGCCAGACGGCAGTGTTGGTGGAGAATGCTCGCTTGTTCCAGGCGGCAGAGGGTGGACGGCGGCGGTTGGCGGCAATTCTGACCAGCACCACCGACGCTGTTCTGGTCACCGACCGCGATGATTGTATCCTGTTGGTCAACCCGGCTGCTGAACGAGCGTTTGATATCGCGGCTGATGTAGTTGTTGGTCAGAAGATTGATCAGGCCGAGTTAGCCCCCGTGTTAGTGCGGGTCTTTGAGGAGCCGTTACCTCCGAACGAAGCGTTGACTGAGGAGGTTCCTTTGCCCGATGGCCGGACTTTGTATGCCAGTGTCTCAACTATCTTGAGTGCCGACGATGAACGGATTGGCCGTGTGGCCCTGATGCGCGACGTAACTCATTTCAAGGAACTGGATGAGATGAAGTCCGAGTTCGTAGCGACGGTCTCGCATGACTTGCGCGCGCCGCTGACGTTTATCCGTGGCTATGCGACCATGCTCCCAATGGTGGGCGAGTTCAACGATATGCAGCACGAGTACATTGAAAAGATTCTGCACGGCGTTGGGCAGATGAGCGAACTGATTGACGACTTGCTCGATTTGGGGCGCATTGAGGCCGGCGTGGGTCTGGAACGCGAGCCATGCCACCTGGGAGCGATTCTGGTAGACGCGGTGGATGGCATGCGAGCCCGAGCGACTGCCAAGGGACTCACCTTGCGATTGGAGCCAACCGAGAGCGTAGCAGTGGTCGCGGGAGATGCTTCATTGTTGCGCCAGGCGGTTACTAATCTGGTGGACAATGCTGTCAAATACACCCCCAGTGGCGGCATCGTGACAGTGGGATTATCTATGCGCGATGAGCATGCAGTGATCCGCGTCGCCGACACTGGTATCGGCATTGCCCCAGACGATCAGTTGCGTCTGTTCGAGAAATTCTACCGTATCAGGCGGCGCGACACGATGGACATACCAGGGACTGGTCTGGGGTTGGCAATCGTCAAGTCTATCGTTGAGCGGCACGGCGGAAAGGTGTGGGTAGATAGCGAACTGGATAAAGGGAGCACGTTCTACGTCAGTTTGTCTATGGGTGAGATAGAGCCTCCGGAGGCGCAAGTTACGCAATAGGCAACGAGGTGCTGCATGGCATTGCAAATTGGCATTGTAGGCTTGCCCAATGTGGGCAAGTCTACTCTGTTTAACGGCCTCACACAGGCCAGGGCTGCTGTGGCAGCCTATCCCTTCACCACAATTGATCCTAATCGCGGGGTTGCGGTGGTGCCCGACCCACGCCTGGAGATGTTGACGGCGATGGTCGAGCCGGAACGAGTGACTCCGGCGACGGTCGAGTTCGTGGATATCGCGGGTCTGGTACGCGGTGCTCATCGGGGCGAGGGTCTAGGCAATCAATTTCTGGGCCACATCCGCAATGTGGATACTATCGCTCTGCTCTGTCGCTGCTTTTCAAGCCTCGACGTGGCGCACATAGATGGATCGGTGGATCCGCTGCGGGACCTGGAGACACTTGACCTGGAACTTGTCCTGGCCGATTTAGAAGTGGTAGAGCGACGGCTGGACAAGGTGCGTTCGGCGGCCAAGGCCAGGCCGCGTGACTATGCTGCAGAGTTAAAGATGATGGGGGACCTGTGTGCACGTCTGCAGGCGGGTGAGCGGGCCGCCGTATGGGCGACAGGCGGTGAGGCCGAGATGGCATTAGCGCGAGGGATGTGCCTGCTCACTGCCAAAAAGCGCGTCTACGTAGCCAACGTCGGCGAGGACGACCTGCCCGATGGAGGCTCGTTGGCCGAAGAAATCGCCCGCGTGGCGGGGGAGGAGAGGGCCCCTTGTGTTATCCTCTGTGCCCAACTGGAGGCTGATCTGAGCGATTGGCCGCCTGATGAGGCCGCTGCTTACCGGGCAGACGTGGGGCTGGGGTGTTCCGGGGTGGAAGCGCTGGCCCTGGCGGGCTACGAGGCGCTTGATCTGATCACCTTCTTCACTATCACTGGTGGTCGAGAGGTACGCGCATGGGCGATACCGCGCAGCACCAAAGCGCCCCAGGCAGCCGGCAAAGTCCACAGCCAGATGGAGCACGGTTTCATTTGTGCCGAGGTGGTGGGTTTTGAGCAACTGGTGGAGGTAGGAACCTGGCGTGCTGTGCGAGAACAAGGCGTCTTGCGCATTGAAGGCCGCGACTATGAACTCCAGGACGGCGACGTGTGTCTGTTCCGTTTCAGCCCTGGTTGACGCCAGTGGTCGAGTTCTTTTGGCAGACAGTTGGTTTTCGAGGAGGGGCAAATCGCGCAGGCCCCCAATACGTTCATGGGTATTGACACCGTCGAGCCGTAGGTCTAGCCAATACTTGGGAGTGCAACGTGCCTGACAACAGCGGGCCTCGCTCACCCCAGGGCGAGGCCCGCTTCGCTGACTGCTAATTGCTAACCGCTAATCGCTTCTCTTCTTTCGCTTCTCCCTTTGTCACCCTCAGCATACACAGAATCGCCAGGGCAAAAAAGGCCGGCGTCACGATAAAGATCAGGTTATAGTCGCCGCCGCCCCATTCCACAATGTAGCCGTTGATCGTCGGTCCAGCCACTGCCGCCAACTGCGAGGCGATATAGTACAGCCCTGTGTAGGTCCCCAGGTCGGCGTCGGAGGCCGAAATGTCCACCACCATGGGCAGCGAGTTGATGTTGACCAGCGCCCAGCCCATCCCCCCCACCGCCATGAGGGGCCAGGCCAGCGTCGCGTTGCGCAGGAAAAAGTTTGCCACCAGCAATGCGCCAAAGATTGCCAGGCCGGAAATGATAGTCCGTCGCCGCCCAAAGCGGGCCGCGATGTAGCCGGAGGGTATCGCAAAGGCCAGGAAGGCCAGCGACGCCACCCCCAGCAGCAGCGGCGCTGTGCCGGTGGACATCCCCAGTTCGCTCACGCCGTAGGATGAGAGGAAGGTCTCGACTGCGTTGTAGCCGACGAACCAGCAGAATATGGCACCCATCAGGAACGCCAGACTGCGGCGGGCCTCCGGCGAGATGCGCTTGATGCCCCGCAGCGCGCCCAATCCCTCGTCCTCGTGGGCGGCAGCCTCGAGCTCACGTGGCTCCCTGATGAAAAACAGCAGCATCAGTACTGCCGCGCCCATCAGCACGCCGCCGAAGACAAAGGGTACCAAACGCCCCATCCCGTACAGGGCACTACTGCCCAACGTGGCGATCAGCGTTCCCACGCCCCCCATCAGATTGATGACGCCGTTGGCCTGGGAGCGCAGTGGGCTGGGTGTCAGGTCGGGCATAAGCGCGATCACCGGCGTGCGGAAGCAAGCCATCGCCGTCAAGAAGACACCGATGGCGATCATAAAGAGTGCCAGCGGTGTCCCCAACTGGTCAATCTGCCCGCTGAGTTCGGGTCGAATCATCTGGACTGTTACAGGGATCAGGATGAACGCCACGATCGCGATGGGGGCGAGTACGAGGATGAACGGCAAACGGCGGCCAAAGCGGGTCCATACTCGGTCCGACCACACACCGATCAGTGGCAGGAGGAAAAAGGCGGCGATGTTATCCAGTGTCATAATCACGCCTGTCAGTCCAGCGCCCAGGCCGAAACCCGCTTCTCCTGGTGCGTCAAACGTTGGGCTACCCGCCTGCAGGTAGATCGGCACGTACGCGTTGTAAAGCGTCCACATCACGCTGATGCCGAAGAAGCCAAAGCCGATCAGGAATGTCTTTTTGTAGTCAAGTTTTGGGTTCATTGTATATCTCCTCAAGATAGATGTGGTAAGAAACGTGAACCGAGTATAACACAGCATTCTGGATAGGACAAACCAAC
>JAXHUO010000051.1:0-34224 GCA_034189605.1 Chloroflexota bacterium | reverse complement strand
CACCTCCAATATACCTTCTTGTCTTGGAAGAGAAACGATAACGTCACCATCCACGAAAGAGCAAAGGCCGCTATTTTTGTCACTGACCAAACTGCTCGCCAACACTCGCAGTCCTCTTGCTTTAGACACTTTTTTGATCTCCTGCATAACGCGAGAGAAGTTGTCGTCAGTAAAGTGATAGATGAACAGAAGAAAGTCTATGTCGTCTGTAGGTATCTCGTCCATGTGTGTAAGATCGTAACAGATCACCACTTTGAAACGCTTACCGGACAGCTCAAAAACCTTCTGCTCGGTGCCCGGTAAAATGCCTGCATCCATCTCAGTCTGATCTGGAAACAACTTGCGATAGCACTCACCTGTGGGCAAGAGTTCACAACAGTTATACAGATCGCCGTCGAATTCAGCCAAAGTGTTTATCAGAAGATACTTGTCTTCTGGCATATTAATGCGTGCTTTTGCCCTCGCGCTTCTGAGTGCCCAGGCACGCACATCAGCCTCCAGATCCAGCACGAGTGAGCCCGTTAGGGCATATTCGCCAAGTACCAACAGTTCACCTTTACTCTCGTTGACCAGTCGTTGGATTACCTCCAGGTTATGCTCAATATCGCCCCTGACGATCCGCGGTTGCAAGAGTGACAATCGCATCTGAAACCCCCTCATTTGTGCTCTATCCGGGTACTATGATGGTCATGCCCGCCTACCGGAGAACTACCGCTCAATCCCCTCCCGCGCCAGCACCCCCTGCTCGTAGTAGTGCTTCACTTCGCGCATCTCTGTCACCAGATTGGCCTGCTCGATCAGTTCCGGGGGGGCGCGGCGGCCAGTGAGAACCACCTCCACGGGCTCCGGCTTCTCGTCCAGAAACGCCAGTACCTCTTCCACGTCCAGCAGCCCGAACCAGACGGTCACATTGACCTCGTCCAGCACGACGATGTCGTACTTGCCCGAAAGCATCGCCTCCCGCGCCCGCTCCAGCCCCCGGTGGGCCTGGGTCACGTGCTCGGAGGTGACCTCCTCCCGGCGGATGCAGCGCACGTCTCCGTACTGCTCAATGGTGATATGGGGATGATCGTGCAGCGCGTCCAGTTCCCCGTAGGGCTGGCCCTTCATGAACTGGCCGATGTAGGTGTGCAACCCGTGGCCGGAAGCCCGCAGCGCCAGGCCCAGGGCGGCTGTTGTTTTCCCTTTGCCGTCCCCGGTGTAGACTTGTACGTAACCTTTTGAGATATGATCGCTCATTTCCTTCGCATCGCTACCCTTTGCAGTTTTGTCTCGCCAGCGTTAGTATGTATTATACTACCTCAGCCCCTGCGAGGAAAGCCACCCGGATGTCTGCGTGGACAAAAAAACGGGCAAGGTCGCAGAGTAACCCCCGCCCGCAGAGTGTTTTTGGCAACTCGGAACTCTAAAAGCCGCCTGGCCTTGTTTTCTCCCTATCGGGATCGGATGATCCCGGCTCGAGCAGCCGCTCGCTCCTTTGGGGGTTCTTATTCCTCCCCGTGCCCGGCGAGTTCGGCAATCTCGGCGATCCTGGCGTCCAGTTCAGGGCCGAACCCCTCTATGTCTGCATCCAGAAAGCCCCGGATGATCATTGAGATCGCCTCGCGTTCCTCAATCCCCCGCGCCTGCAGGTACGCAACTTGCTTGGGGGCGATCTTGCCGATGCTGGCCTCGTGGCTCATCTGTGCTTCGGGATGCAGGGCTTTCAGACCGGGGATGGACTGGATGAATCCCTTGTCTCTGGGATTCAGTAGCAGGCCGGCGCAGTCCACGTGTGCCCGGCAACTGTCTTTGCCGATGAGCAAGCCTTCCTGGCTAAGCCGCCCACCGGTGCACACCCCCCGATGGGCGATTTCGGCGCTGGTATCCTCGCCGTTCAGGTATACCTCCCGGGCGCAGCGAGACATAGTTGCTCACGAATGTGCCGCCCTCCTCGACAATCGTCCCCGAGTGAGGGCGCACCATGACCTCGGGACCCCAACTGTGAACCATCGTGTTGGTCAGCGTTCCGTTCTTGCCGATGTACTGCTCACTGATGGCGAGTTGGCGGCGTCCACCACGCCGATCACCACGTCGGGCTTGTTCTCAATGATATAGTCGCGGGCGATGACCTCCTCCAGCGAGTAGGCCGTCAGGCTGTAGGTGCCGGGCAAGTCCACGACCTGGATTTCGTACCCGTCCCGCTTGCAGACGCCCTCTTTCTTCTCGACTGTCTTGCCCGGCCAGTTGCCCACGTGCTGGCGGGCTCCGGTGAGGGCGTTGAACACGGTGCTCTTGCCGGCGTTGGGATTGCCGGCCAGGGCGATAGTGAATTTCTTTGCCATTTGATCCTCCTCTCATTATAATGATACGTTTTGCGCTTACGAGGCCAGTGGCTCGACCTTGATCTTGTGCGCCATTCCACGACCCAGCGCTAGCCGGGCGTCGTCTTTGAAGGCCACGATGGGTGGGCCCCAGGCATCCGCCTGTACCACGCGCAGGATCGCGCCCGGTGTCAGGCCCAGGTCCGCCAGCGGCTGGCGGACGGTGCGCCCACCGTGGATGGCAACCAGTTTTACGTCCACGCCAGGTGTAGACATAGTAAGAGGCATCATATGTACTCCTTTTTCCTAGACCTCGACCTGAATCTGTTGGGCCTCGCTCTTGCGCAGCGAGAGGTTGTACCCCTTGATCAGGAACTCAATGGGGGCACCCAGGGGGGCTACGCGCACGACCTTGATCTCGGCCCCACTTACTACGCCCATATCGAGGATGCGACGGCGCACCGGCCCCTCGCCTCCTATTTTGACGATGGTTGCCCGTTCACCGGGCTGGAGTTGATTCAACGTTCTGACAGCCATTTCCTTTGATCTCGTAGCGACCTATTCATCCTTCTCTACATAGGCTCTGCAGAGGATACCTCGACAGTGACGTTGCGCGCCTCGCTCTTGCGCAGGCTGAGGCTGTATCCCTTGACCTCAAACTCGACCGGGTCACCCAGGGGCGCTACGCGCACCACTTTGACCTCTGCGCCGGTCACCAGCCCCATATCCATCATGCGGCGGCGAATCGGCCCCTGACCCCTCACGCGCACGATAATGCCGCGTTGCCCAACTTTCAACTCGTGCAAGGCTACCCGCGTGGGCAGGTTCTGCGTGGCAGCATCCTTCTGTTCCTCCTCGTCGAGATCAGAGCGCACTGGCGCAACTGCCACCGCTTCGGAGGGCGTTCTCTCCATTTCCACCTGCACTGCCTCTGCCAGCGTGCGCGTCAGCGATATGTGTGTTTCACCAAGTCGCACCAGCAGGTTGTCTTGCGCTTTCGCCACCATCGTCAGCGATGCACCCGGGCGTACTCCCTGTTCGTCCAGGAAGGCTCTCACGGTCTCACTCACGTCGCGGCGGACCACATAGCCGCGCTGCCCGGCCGAGAGCGCCGCCAGCGGGAGCAAGGAACGTGCCGGAAGCACCCCATTGGCTCTAGGAATGGGCTCTCCTTGTGGATTGACCGAGGGATAACCCAGAAAGGCGTCGAGCCGGTCGCCCAACAGTTTGGGTGTGGAGTGTTCCAACTGGCAAGCGATCTTGTGGGCCTGGTCGTAATCCAAGCCCAGTTTCTCCACCAGGAAGACCTCCCACAGCCGGTGGCGGCGCAGGACATAGTGGGCCCGCTGTTCTCCTTCTGGTGTGAGCATGGCTCCCTTGTACGGCCGGTAGATCACCAGTTCTTGATCTTGCAATTTGCGACACATTTCGTTGACCGAGACCGGGGAGATTGAGAGAGCCCGAGCCAGTTGTGAGAGGGGCACGGGGTGGCCATTCACCCGTAGCCGGGCGATGGTGACCAGGTACATCTGCATACTTTCGCTGATTGGAGCAGGGGGCGTCTTGGTCATTGTTTATATACACCCGAGGATATATACGTCTGTTTTTTAGGTTGGCCTTATTATAAATCAATATCTCCCGCTTGTCAAGCCCCCTTAATTGCTTGCATAAATAAAGAAATCGAGCGGAGCCCGGTTATGGCCCCGCCCGATAAGCGTCTAGTCCCGCTGCTTGTGTATCAGATGTCAACGCCAAAGAAGGTGCGCATGACAAAGCCGATCAGGAAACTGAACGCCGCTACTCCCAAGCTCAGCCCCGCCATCTCCAGGAAGCGCTTTCTGAACGGCACGTCCTTTGCGACGGAGATGTAGTAATTGAAGATCCATATAATCAGAACCGCAGCAGCCAACGTGCATCCCAGGCAGACGTAAAAGTTCTCCAAGATCAGGTATGGCAGGATGAGGATCAGGACAGTCACAATGTAAGCCCCGCCTGTGTAGACCGAGGCCCGCATCGGATGCTTGGCGGTCTCCTCGGACTTGGTAGAGAGATACTCCGACGCTCCCATAGACAAAGCCGCAGCGATCCCCGTGATCGAACCGGTCAGGGCGATCAGTTCGGTATCCTGAAGCGCCAGCGTAAAACCGGCCAGTGCGCCGGTCAGTTCCACGAGTGCATCGTTCAGCCCCAACACGATTGAGCCCATATAGCGCAGCCGTTCTTCGTCCAGCATTTCGAGCAGGGCATCCTCGTGTTCGTTCTCGTCGCGAATAAGGGCCTCCGCCTCCGGGACCGTCCCTCGCAGTTTCTCGTAACTGTCCTGAGCCCCTTTCTCGCCCTTCTCCATCAGTTTGACCCCAAACGTGAATCCGAAAATGCGGCTGATCCAGTAGTAATACCAGATCTTTAGCCTGTCGGGTTGCACATCTTGCTGGGTGTATTTTCTCCAACTATGATAGTGCCCGAGTTCGTCGGCAGCGATCTTTTCCAAAACGCGGCTGTTTGCGGGAGATTGGACGGCCTGGGCCAACTTTCTGTAGATGTGATGCTCCGTGACCTCGTTCTTCTGGTAGGTGAGCAGTTGACCTTTGATCTCTTCACTGATTGACATATTCAATCCCTTTCCATGCCGCTGCCCACGCGCGCCTGCCTCCTCCTGCCGTGCATGCCTCTGCCAGTGGACAGACGGTGCATCTCCCCGCACGTTCCTCATAGCCGCTGGCATAGGTGCTCCTCTTCCACCAGCCAGCCGCGCTCGAACAACTCTGCCATGCCCTGCTCGATCATCGCACCAGCCTGGGGCTGCCGATCCAGCCCCAGTTCCCGCAGTTTCGGATTGTCAAAGTCGAGCGCCTGGTACATCTACGCGATCAGTCCGGCGCGCGTCTGCATCCCAGGGTCACCCCTTCTCCGTCAACGTCCATACCTGCCCGCTTTCTCCTGCCGCGCAAAGTCCCGCCAGCGAGCACCCGGCGCACCCTGTGCCACATTCCCCCCCTACGTGTTTCAGATACCCCATCCGGGTCAGGTCCTCCAGCATCGCCTCGACCAAGGCGGGCGTTGTCTCCAACTCACGGGCCAGGTCAGCCACCCGGTGGGTGCCTCCTGCCCGCAGTAACTCTAGCAGCCGGTTTAGCATCGTCATATATTACCCGTCTCTTGTTCCTTGTCTCTTGCCTCCTCCCGCTGGACCATCCAGCGGGCCAGCAGGCTGGCGATGAGGCCGGTGATGGGCACTGCCAGAACCAGCCCTATGCTCCCCACTAGCGTGCGCACGATTTCCTCGGCGATGGGCTCACGATTGACCCGCCGCCAAAGTGGCTCCTGGTAGATGGTAAAGACCAGCATCAGCGGCATTGAGGCCCCCACATAGGCCAGGAGCAGTGTGTTGACCATGCCGGCGATGTGGTCGCGTCCGATGTTGAGGCTGCGGCGGAAGAGCGCCGTCCAACTCAACTCGCGGTTGGCGTTGACCAGTTCAAAGATCGCCGAGGCCTGACTGATGACGATGTCATCCAGCGCGCCTATAGAGCCGATGATGACCCCACTCAGCGCCAGCCCGCGCAGGTTGATACCAGGTCCGATTTCCATCACCAGATAAGAACTCTCTTCACTCAGGCCCGTCAGGCGAGTCCACCCGACGAACAGCCAGGCCAGCAATCCCGTCAGTGTTAGGCTGATTGCCATTCCGGCCATTGCCGCGTGGGCTTTGGGATTCCAGCCGTAGGTTACATACGTGGACAGAGTCAGCATCACAATTGCGCCGACGATGCTGACCAGCACCGGATCACGTCCGGCCACTATCTGTGGCAGGATGAACGTAAAGAGGATCACTACGCTGCAGGTCGTTCCCAGCAGAGCGCGGACACCTCTGCCGCGCCCGACCAGTATGATGAGAGCGATGAAAAGCACCCCCAGCCAGAACAGCGGCCCGGTGCGCACAAAGTCCGAGATGTAAAAGCGATCGCCATTTGGTCCCACTGCCCGCTCCAGGTAAACCCGGTCGCCGGCCTGGAACAGCCGATCCTGGCTGATGATGTTGACTGTCCCCTCCTCAACTTCTATCTCCTGTCCAGCCAGCGAGCCCCCTTCGACGCGCAGCAGCAACCGCTGGTAGGGCAGTGTACCGCTCCCGTTCAGTTCGATGGTGCCTTCTTCCAATACCTCGATCACGCGCGCGCTCATCGTCTCTGTCTGACCCGGCGCGAGAATCTGCTCAGTTGGGGAGGGTTGCTGTCCTAGCCGTGGCCCTACGATGACAATCGCCACCGCCAGTACAGCCAGCACGACCAGGCCGACGATGAAAAAGCGTTCTAGTTTTGACATTACAGCCCCACCAGACGTGCCAGCCAAAAGACCCCGATTCCTGCCGCCCACGATACGAGTAATAGGAACCCCACGTTGAAGAGTGTCCAGCGCCACGAACCGGTCTCTTGCCGGACGACAGCGACAGTCGCCACGCAGGGGATAAAGAGCATCTGCACCACCAGAAAGGCCAGCGCCGTGGCAGCGGAGAAGGTAGCCGCCAGCGTCTCCGCCAGCCCTGCTCCCTCGCCCGCGCCGAAAAGCACGCCTAGTGTGGCGATAGAGTTCTCCTTGGCGATGAAACCGGTCAGGAGTGCCACCATCAACCGCCAGTCAAAGCCCATCAGCCGGCCTGCTGGCTCCAACAGACGGCCGATTTGGGCCAGAAAACTGGTCTCAATCTCTCCGCCGGGCAACGCCGACAAGATCCATACCACCACTGAGACCAGCAGGATCAGCGTGCCAGCCTTTTTGAGAAAGGCCAGACTGCGCTGCCAGACCAACAGGCCAATGGTGCGTCCGTTTGGGAGGTGGTAGAGCGGCAGTTCCATGATGAACGCCACCCGCCGTCCCTGGAAGATGGTCTTGTTGATGAGCACGCCGGAGAGGGCCAGCACCACGAGTGCCACGAGAATCAATCCCCAGGAGACCAGTGTGGCGGCGGAGCCGAAGAAGGCCGGGGCCAGGAAGGCCACTACTGCCATGCGGGCCGTGCAGGGGATCAGTGGGGCCAGCATAACCGTCAGCAGCCGGGCGCGCCGAGATTCGATCACACGAGCCCCCAGCACTGCCGGAACGTTGCAACCAAAGCCTAGGAAAAGGGGCAGGAACGACTTGCCGTGCAGCCCCATCAGGTGCATAAAGCCGTCCATTACGTAGGCCGCCCGCGCCATGTATCCCATGTCCTCCAGCGTACCCATCACGGCGAAGAAGATGACCAGAATAGGCAGGAAGGTGAGCACTCCTCCCACGCCTCCGATGGCCCCGTCCACGATCAGATCGGAGAGCCAGGCGGGGGCGCCGGCCAGCCATGTGCGCGCTAGTTCCGCCAGACCGCCCACCACGTAGGTGTCGAGTAGCTCCTGCAGCGGTGCACCGATGGTATAAGTCAGCCAGAAGGTCAGGCCCAGAATGCCCGCCAGTAACACCAGCCCCCAGAAAGGGTGGGTGGCACAGCGGTCCAGCCGCTCGGTCAGACCGATCTGGCCGACTTTGGGGCGGGTCACGGCTGCGCGGACCATCCGTCCGATCCAGTCGTACCGCCCACTGGCCACAGCCATCAGCGCGTCGTCGTGTTGGCGGAGAATGCCTTGCACTTGCTGCCATTGCTCCTCCGTCAGGCATTTCTGCATCAAACGTGTTATTTCTCGATCCCCCTCCAACAGTTTCAGGGCCACCCAGTCCTGCGGATAGGGCCCCGGCACGTGATCCTCAATCAGTGCCTCGATTTGGGTCAGCACCTTTCGGTGGTCGGCGCGGATCTCGGGGCGTTTGGGCGTGTAGGGGTGGTCATCACATGCCACCGTGTCAATCGCCTCCACCAATTCGCGCACGCCGACGTTTCTGGCGGCGACCATAGGGACTACCCTGACGCTCAACGCCGCCTCCAGCACCTCCGGTTCGATGTGGAATCCCTCCTGCTGGGCTACATCCATCATGTTCAGCGCCACGACAACCGGCGCTGGCAGTGGCAGCAACTCTGCCACCAGATACAGGCTGCGTTCCAGGATCGCCGCGTCCACCACCACAACCACTACGTCGGGTCGCTCCTTGATGATGAAATCGCGGGCGATGACCTCCTCAGCCGAATTGGCGGTCAAACTATAAGTGCCTGGCAGGTCCACCAGCCGGTAAGTGTGGCCGTTGTATGTAAAATTGCCTTCCTTTCGCTCGACCGTCTTACCGGGCCAGTTGCCCACGTGTTGGTTGAGACCGGTGAGCAGGTTGAAGAGCGTGGACTTGCCCACGTTGGGTTGCCCGGCCAGGGCAATGGTGATAGTGTCCTCTTTTGTCATATGCGCACCACACTCACTCTGCCAGCCTCGCCACGCCCCAGAGCCACGCGCGTGTCGCGCAAAAGCACGATGAGTGGGCCGTGGCCAAAGTTCTGCACTATCCTCACCTCCGCCCCTGGCGTAAAGCCCAGGGCCGCCATTCGACCCAGTACCCCGCGCCCGCCGAGTAACTCGGCCACTACTCCCCGCTCTCCAGGGTGCAAGACACTCAGGGCCACCACCTCTTTCTTTGGTCCGGGGGCTGAGGCTGCCCTGTGCATCTCTGACTCATTGCTCATTATTGCTTTGTCCTCCTGCTTTGGTTTGACATTGTGCGCAGTAGCCGCTCAGGTGTAGATGGGCGCCGGTCACGCGCACCCCCTCCTGTGTGCCTAGTTCCTGTTCAATCTGCGCCACCAGTGGGGTATCGAACTCGATCACCTGACCACAATCCAGGCAGGTGAAGTGATAGTGTGGGCCTTCCCGCACTGCTTCGTAATGACCGTGCTCCTCGCCCAGGCGGTGCTCTTCTACCAGTCCCATTTCCTTGAGAACGGCCAGCGTACGGTAGACCGTCGCCAGGCTGACGTGGGTGTCGCGGGCCTTTGCTCGGAGATAAACTGCTTCGGCCTCCAGGTGCCCATTGCTTTCCTCCAGCACCCTCAGCACGAGCCTCCGTTGGCGAGTCATCCGCCGGCCAGCCGCTCGAAAGGTATCGCGCACGTGGTCATTCGGCTCGTTCATTCTTTGGCTCCTGTTGCTATTGCGAATGCTTTTCACTAACAATTATAGACCATTCACGCCGTTTTGACAAGTGACATCTGGCATTTCCCCTGAGTGCCACCCATCACCTTGTTGGGGGAGGGCTCGCAAATCCGAAGCCGTATATGTTCTCTCATTAGCCTCACACAACGATTTGCCTTCGCTCTCTCACCCTGGTATAATGCCCGCGTTTGAGCGAGGAGTATGGCGTATGATGGAATGGGAGACAAGAGCGATACGAGGTCTGGGCGTCGGCATTGGCCTGATGGCCGCTATCATTCTGGTGGATGCTGGCCTGATCATTCTGGCCACCACCCGGCCGCTTAGCATCGGGACATTTATCATCGGGCTGGCTGTGCTGGTCAGTATGGGCCTTTTGGGGTTGGTCGGCTACTGGCTGCACGGGTTGGTCCGCTCGGGGTATTCTCTCGACCGTAACGCGCTAGTCATCCACTGGGGTCCGACAGAGCAGACCATCCCCACCGGCCAGATTGAGCGCGTGTTTGTGGGCGATGACGTCGAGGGGCACATCCGGTTCCATGGAGGGATGTGGCCCGGTCACTGCGTCGGCTACGGCGAGGTCCCTGGCGTAGGAGCGGTCCTCTTCTACGCCACCGTCCCGCCTCGGCGTCAGGTCTATGTCGTCACCCCAGGTCTCACCTATGGCATCTCTCCTGCCGACCGCGATGGTTTCCTCAAAGCGCTCCATAAACGATTGCAGATGGGGCCTACTCAGGTTGTAGAGCAGTCATCCAGACGGCCGGGTTTCCTGAATTGGTCCATCTGGCAGAATCGAGCGGGAATGGCTTTGTTGGCGGTTGGCTTTCTGGCGGTACTGGCCTTGATTGGCCTGCTGTGCTTTCAGTTTCCCACGTTACCCCGGATGGTGCCTTTGCACTTTGACGCGGCGGGCGACCCCGACCGGCTGGGCCTCCGGGGTCAGATATTTATCCTCCCGCTCATCGGCCTGTTAGCGCTACTGCTCAACGGTGCGCTGGGCTGGTTGGTGCACCAGCGTGAACGGGTGGCGGCCTACCTGTTGTGGGGTGGGGCGATTCTCATCCAGATGCTGGTGTGGACGGCGGCGATCGGGATTTTGGGAAAGTTATAGGAATGCCTAACTCGCTCAACCCGTTTGAACTCGTCGGCGGCCTTGTCTTCTCCCTGGCCATAGGTGTGGTCGGCTATAGGGGAGGAGCATTGAGCGGCAGCGGCGTCGTGGGCGCGCTCGTTACTGGTACGCTCATATTTGGTCTGGGGGGCTGGGAGTGGGGTCTACTGCTCGTGGCCTTTTTTGTCTCCTCCAGTGTGTTGTCCTTCTATCACGCCCGTGACAAGGAGAAATTGGCAGAAAAGTTCGCCAAGGGACACCGGCGCGATCTGGGCCAGGCGCTGGCCAACGGGGGTGTGGCGGCTTTGCTGGCGATGCTCTCTCAACTTCTCCCCCTACCAGGGGGAGGCCGGGAAGGGGTATGGTTCGTCGCCTGTGCCGGCGCGATGGCGGCTGTCAACGCCGACACCTGGGCCACCGAACTGGGTGTGCTGAGCCCGCGCTCCCCGCGCCTGATCACCACCGGCCAGCAGGTCGAAGTGGGTGCTTCGGGGGGCATCACGTGGCTGGGGGCGGTGGCGTCGCTGGGGGGCGCGCTCTTCATCGGCCTGCTGGGTGGGCTAGGGTTACTGGTCCTGCGTCAGGGCTGGGCTGCTGCTGGTGTGTTGCTGCTGGCGGCGACGGTGGGCGGATTGGCTGGGTCGCTTGGCGACAGCCTCCTGGGGGCTAGCCGGCAGGCCATATACTGGTGTGACTCCTGCGGTAAAGAGACCGAGCGCAAGGTACACCGTTGTGGCACGGAGACGCACCTCTTGCGAGGGTGGCGCTGGATGGGGAATGATACGGTGAATTTTATCGCCTCTGCTGTAGGCGCCCTCGCTGCCACGGGCATTGGTTGGCTGCTGTTCTGAACTCGTACTATTCGCCATCCCGCAGGTTGGGACGCTACCTTGCTAGAATCGTCTCTCGGTCGGATGTTCAAGCCCGCAAGTGCTGTCAATCGTAACCTGCGGGATAGTGGGCCGAGGGTAGGAGCCCAACCGCGTTGGGCGTTTTCCGGCTGCCTATAAAATATCTCCTGTGCGACCTTCCGAGAAATATCTTTTTGTGAGCGGAGGTGGCCCGCTTGAAAATCAAACAGAATCTGCGACCTCTGCAATCATCTGCGTTCTATAATAGATTTAATCGCCTCGTCGTCGTTGACGTGGATGGGCTGCGGCGTGACGTCTTCCGCGCGACGCTGGAGGCGGGCTGCCTCCCGAACGTCGAGCGCATCGTCGGCGGGCGGGAAGGGGAGACAGCCTGTCACGTGGATGCGTTCAGCACTGCCCCCTCCATCACCTTCGCCGCCCAGGCCAGTATCTTTACCGGGAACCATCCCTGCGCACACGGTATCGCCGGCAATGAGAGTTTCGACCGACTGGGTCGCATTTCCGGCGGCCGCCCCCGCCACTTTGGCTTCGACGTCGGCTACACGCTGGCGGTGGACGACGCCGTGCGCGTCTTCACCGATGGCCTGGCCTCGCAACTCCTCAATGACGAGGTCTACACCCTCTATGAGACAGCCTCCGCTCACGGTCTGACCTCCGCCGTCGCCTACCACATGTACGCCCGCGGCGCGGATGCTTGGCTGCCCCCCAACGTCATCGAGATCGCCCGCTTCACCAAGGGGGGAGGAGTGCTGGGACTGGAGGCGCCCGAGTACGACGGCGGGATGCTCAATCGCCTGATCAAACACCTGGATGCAGGAGGCCGTCCCCACGTGCTCACCGCCTACTTTATGGGACTCGATCATCATAGCCACATCCATGGGCCAGCCAGCCAGCCTGCCTACCTGCGCGACGTGGTTGATCCCCAGATCGGCCGGCTGCTGGATGCGCTGGAGATGCACGGAATGTTGGATGGCACGCTCTTTGTACTGGTGAGTGACCATGGCCAGATTGAGGTTGTGCCCGACGACCGTCACTCTATCCGTCTGGGTTTCCCCTTTGACCGGGAACTGGGGCACGTCTTTGAGGCGCTCGGTCTCGACGTGCACGACGTTCCCGGCGAGGACCCCGCCTGCGATGCGGTGATGGGCCTCAACGGTGGCCTGGCCCACGTCTACCTCCAGCACCGGGCCGGTCGCTGGGCCGACCCTCCGCGCTACGAGGAGGACGTTCTGCCGGTGGCCGAATCATTCCGCCAGATGAACGAAACCGGGAAGTACGAGGATGAATTGCAGGGCAGCCTGGAATTGATCCTGGCGCGGGAAACGGAGCACGAGGGCTGGCGAGGGGAGTACCGCGTTTATCTGGGGAATGGGCGGACGCAGCCTTTTGCCGACTATCTGGCGGCCCACCCCGGATTGGGCTATGCCGACGCGGCCAACCGCATCCGGCTAGCGGCATCTGCGATGACGGGGGATTTGATCCTGGTGGCCAATGGGCGGGAGGGGTACTATTTTGGCGCACCGACGACGGGCGTGCATGGGGGGCTGTATCCAGGGGAGTCTGAGGCGGTGTTGACCTTCGCCTATCCCGGCGGTTCCCCCGACGAGATTGTCTGGCTACAGGAGACAGTCATGGGCGTGGTGACCGACTCTTGCGAGAATGAGGGCGGCCGGGAGCCCAGCGTGGCTGACATGGTGCCCACCGCGTTAGCGCTGTTAGGGTTAAGCGGATAAACCCTCAAATCACTCAATCGTGGCCAGGAACTGCTGCGCCAGCGCCCCTACGTCGCTGTCGGTGCGGATGCCCTCCCAGGGGTCGCCCGGCCGCACCAGATTGACGACGACGATGTTGGCCCCATTGAAGATAGCGCTGCGCGCCTCTTTGATATCCACGCCCCCTGCGGCCGAGATCAACACGTCAAACTTGGAACGCACGCGGTTGACGTGCCGGTACTGGATCACCTTCCCCCGCGTGCTCTCCTCATCTCGACCACGGTGCAGCACCACCACGTCTGGCGGCCGCATCAATTGCATCACCGTCTTCAATGGATCGGCCACGCCGAGCATGTCAATCATCGAGACCATCCCCAGTTTGGTGCAGTGGGCGATAAAGAGGTCGAGCGCCTCGGCGGGCGAACTGCCGAGGACGGTCGCCGCCGTCGCGCCGGCTGCTCGCACCATATCCACCTCCCCCAACGCCCCGTCCACTGTTTTCAGGTCGGCGACGACGTGGCCGCGCCAGAGGCTGCGAACTACTCGAATACCGGCTACACCCTCCCGCTTGATAAAGGGCGTCCCGGCCTCAATCAGAATACGCTCGCTCCGCACGATGGTGGGCAGGACACGTTTCACGAGCCCTACGTCGTAGTTGAAGGCGACCTGCAGATAACGCGTCTTGCTATTGAGCGTGGTTGCACTGGCAGACGCCAGCCGTTGGAGCCCCTCCTGGAGTCTCTGCAAATAGCGGGTCTTGGCGTCGGGCATAATGGTTGCTCAGTTTGTCTGTCCCTCGACGAGGGAGCCAAGCGTGCGGCCCAGGTCAGAGGGCACGAAGAGAATGATCTTCTCCGAAGGGTCGGCGGCGATGTCGCGGATTGTCTGCAGCGTGCGCAGGTGCAGCGCCCCCTTACTCTGCGCCAGGATCTCCGCTGCCTGTCGCAGATTCTTCGAGGCGCCAAGTTCTCCATGCGAGGCGATGATCATCGCGCGGCGCTCCCGCTCCGCCTCTGCTTGCTTGGCCATGGCCCGCTTCATCTCGGCCGGCAGTTCGACCTCCTGAATTTTGATGGACTCGACGTCCACACCCCAGCCGTTCGTCTCGGCGTCAACAATCTCCTTGATGCTCTCGGCGATTTGCTCCCGCTCGGTTAGGACAGAGTCCATTTCACTGTTGCCGATCACGTCCCGCAGCGCCGCCTGCGTGTACTGGCGGATCGCGTACACGTGATCCTGAATCTTGACGATTACATCTTCTGGGCTGATCACCTTGAAATAGACGACCGCGTTGACGAGCATCGGGATGTTGTCCTTGGTCATCACCTCCTGTCGGGGGATGTCGGCTGTCTTGATGCGCATGTCCACTTTGCGCATCGTCTGCACGACAGGAAAGATGAAAGTGATGCCGGGCTTGCGCGTGCCGGAGTACTTGCCCATGGTAAAGACCACGCCTCTTTCGTACTGGTACAGCACCTTTATCATTGACACGAGCACCGTGCCGGCTGCGATAAAGATAGCAACGAACGCACAACCACCTACAGTCATCCACTCGGGCATAATTGGCCTCCTTACTTGTGCCGAGGTAAGATTACCGATGATGAAAGTATTGTAGCATATTCAGCCGGCAATGCAAGCCGCTTTTTGCGACTTGCACGTTTGGCCGGAACCTCTATAATGACCTGTGCTCAATCTTTGCCAAGCCTCACAGCAGGAGAGAAACCTATGTCATTTTTCAGTGTAAACGAACTACCCGGAACGGAGATGTTGCCGGGTGTCGTGCGCCGGGCAGTCTACCTGGAGCATGTGATGATGACCTTCTTTGACTTTGATCCAGGGAGCGTGGTCACGGAGCACGATCATCCGCACGAGCAGATCACCTACGTCGTGCAGGGGGCGATGGAGTTCCACCTGGGGGGCGAGACGCGGGTGTTACGGGCCGGCGACGGTGCCTGCTGCCCACCTGGCGTGCCTCACAGCGCTGTCATCCTCGACGAGCCCACTGTCGCCCTCGACGCCTGGTATCCCCTGCGCGAGGAGTACAAATAACGATGTGCGGTATCTCTGCTTTTTCAATGCTACTACTTGGGGTATAATAACATCTGAGAGGAGACCTGCTGATGGCAACATTGTACGGTAAGGGAGTCTGGTTGCTTTACTCGGCAAACGTGAACCTGGCGATTGAGATGGCGGTGGAGATCGGCGCCAGGCATGTCGTGTACAAAACCGGTCACCGAGCGATGTTCTTCCCCGAAGCGGCTCGCCGGGTGCACGACCAGGTGCGGGCGGCAGGGCTGATCCCTTTTGCCTGGCCATTTATCTTCTGCGACGACCCGGCAGGAGAGGCCCGAGTCGCGATCAAGACAGCCGAGGTTGGCTACGAAGGCATCGTCTTCGACATCGAAGATCAGGCAGCGGGGCAACAGGCCAACGCGACGGAACTGGGCCAACGGCTGCTTGATGCTGGGCTCGCTCCCACGATGTTCTACTACACCAGTTTCCCCAATATCTCGCAGCACTCTAACATCCCCTACGCCGAAATGAACAGTTTCTGCAAGGGAGGGCTCATGCCTCAGAGTTATCCTACCTTTCTCAGACCGGCTGAGGTAGTGATCCACAAGATGACCTACGAAGAGCACGCCAAGTGGTCAGAGATTTGGGGCTACTCCCCGCCCATCTATCCCATCCTGGCTGGCTACCGTGACGAGCACGGTAGCGACCGGCTTACACCGGAAGAGTTTATTCCATGGGCCAACGCACTGGCCGAGCATAACCCCACTTTTTTCAATATCTACCGCGCCGCAGTGACCAACAGGGATCTGTGGCCGATCCTGGCTGCGTTGGCTGTGCCTCAGCCACCGGACACCGCGGTGGAGGAGTCCACCACTACGTCCGAAGCCGTGCCGCCGGAAACGAGCACGCCTGCTCCATCGCCAGGACCTATCGAGTCCCCGATGTACATCACTGTTCAGGCGGGCGACTCTATCTGGGTATTATGCCAGGAGCATGATTGCGCAATAGCGCAGTTCTGGGAGTGGAACGGGCATTTGTGGGATGAACGAAGCCTGCCTCGGGATGCTAACTACTTGCAGGCTGGCTGGCGCGTGCGAGTTGGGTGAGGTTGCCTTAGAAGGCGAATCGTAGTATAATCTTTCATTGTTGTTTTGATTAGTCGGCGCGTAAAACGTAACCTGAAGCCTATCTGCATTTTCTGCAAGGACTCGTGCCGGCTACTGTTCTATACTCACGAGGCAGTGAAAAATCGCCATGAATCTTATTGAATCGCTGGAACGTCAACTAGAACCTAATCCGAACATCCCCGAGTTGCGTCCGGGGGACACCGTCAGGGTGCACGCGCGTATTGTCGAGGGTGACCGCGAGCGAGTGCAGGTTTTCAAGGGTATCATCATTCGCCTGCGCAGGGGCGGGGCAAACGCCAACTTTACCGTGCGACGTATTGCCTCCCATGGCATTGGTGTCGAACGCACCTTTTTGCTACATTCGCCGCGGGTCGAAAAGGTTGATATCTTGCGACGAGCACGTGTTCGCCGCGCTCAACTTTACTACCTGCGGCAGCGACGTGGCAAGGCTGCTCGCCTGCGAGAAAAACGCGCTCAATAGTCCCATTGGGCGGTTCTCCAAGCCACTCTGGGGCGGGCGTAGGATTGACCCTACGCCTGTTTTTGCGTCTTATCATCGTACGCCATCTTGAACAGTCCGGAGACCCCAATGACCTTTCCTGTCATCGGCATCACTGGCCGGATGGACCGATCCGCCAGCCCCCCTAACTTGTCCACTTTTGCTGTCTCCCCAACCTACGCGCGGGCTGTAGAACTGGGCGGTGGTGCTCCGGTGATCATCCCACCGCACCTGGAAGAGGTGAAACTACGCGCTATTTTCGAGTGTCTCGATGGCCTGCTTCTCTCTGGTGGCGGAGATATTATGCCGGCACTATTTGGCGAGGAGGACAGTGGGCTGTTGTGGTTCGTGGATGAACGGCGCGATCGAGCGGAACTCGCGCTGGCCCAGTGGGCACTGGCGGAAGGACGCCCCATGCTGGCCATCTGCCGGGGAGAGCAAGTGCTTAACGTCGCGGCTGGAGGAACGCTCATCCAGGACATTCCCACTCAGGTCACCGATGCCCTCTCCCATAGCAGCGTTGCTGGTCGTCCTCTGAGTGTGATGGCCCATACGGTCGGGGTGACGGCGGGCACCCGTCTGGCTGCGCTAGTCGGGGGTGGTGAGTTGGGTGTGAACAGTTCCCATCACCAGGCAGTCAAAGTCGTGGGAGCAGGGCTCGTCGTCAGTGCCCGCGCACCCGATGGCGTCGTCGAAGGGGTGGAGGCACATGATCATCCCTTCTGTGTTGGCGTACAGTGGCATCCTGAGGCGCTGGTCGAGAAATATCCCGTGATGCGCCGCCTCTTCGAGGCATTGGTTAAGGCAGCACAGGCCCAACCTGGGTGATGAGCACGCGTTATCTGCTGATCGCCGCGCTGTTGCTGATCCTGGCAGCGTGTACAGTTCCGCTGTCACCACCCCTTGATCCCACTCCTACCTCTACTTCTACTCTTGCACCTGTCCATACTCCCACCCTCACGTTTACTCCCACTTCTACTTCCACACCCACCCCCACTTTAACGTCTACCTTCACTCCTACCCCCATACCCACCTCCACGCCGGTTACCAGTCCAATTCGCACCCCTGTGCCGGATGCTGGGCGAGTCATCATGGGTGCACTTTTGGGCGAGCCTCCGCCCCGCCCCTTTGACTATACCATGGTCAATCCAGAGCCGCCGCGCCGAGTGCCCAACGCCACACGTGTCTTCTGGGTCACCGACGGTACGACCGGCGAGCGGCGGGAGGTCACCGCCCGTCTGCGCGTGCAGACTGAGCACGCTGCACTGTGGGTCGAGGAGGGGGTGTGGCATAACGTGCAGCAGTTGGAGGAGGATGCGGCTTTCTTTGAGACCCAAGTCTACTCCACTACCCGCGCCACCTTTGGGTCCGAGTGGACGCCGGGGGTGGACAACGATCCACACATTCACATTCTACACGCCACCGGCCTGGGCGAGGGTGTACTTGGTTACACCTCCAGTGCCGACGAGTTCTCCAGTGCACTCTATCCCTTCTCAAACGAAGCCGAGATGATCACTGTCAATGCCGATTATTCCGCTCTTCGCTCCGAGGAGGGGATGGGGTGGCGAGAGACTGCCTATCATACCTTGCTGGCCCGCCAGTTCCAGCGCCTCATTCAATGGAATCACGACCGGAATGAGGAGCGCTGGGTGAAGGAGGGGTTGGCAGAACTGGCAGCACACCTGAACGGGCTTGATCAAAGTTTCGCTGCCGCCGCCCAGCCGAACAGCGGGCCGGAACTGGTTTACCTGGAGCATCCCGATACGTCGCTCGTCACCTGGGAAGATGAAGAAGCCGTTGCTCACCGGGGGGCAGCCTATCTCTTCGCCACCTATTTCCACGAGCGTTTTGGCGACGAGGGTACGCGGGCACTGGTGGCGCAGTCGCTCAACGGGGTTAATGGCTTCGCTGCAGCGCTGGCCAGCATGGAGATAGACCTTACCTTTGACGACCTCTTCGCCGAGTGGCTGGCGGCCAACTATCTGGACAGCGATCCGGAGGTGGATGATCCCCGTTACGGTTATGCCACGCTGGACCTGGAACGACCCGCGCCTGCGGCTGTCTACGAGAACTATCCGATCATGGTGGAGGAATCGGTCCAGCAGTTCGGCGCGGATTACATCCTGCTTCAGGGCGAGGATGACCTCCACGTTCGCTTCGCCGGGGCGACCGACACACCCCTGCTAGGCCTGCTTCCTCGCAGCGGGCATTACTTCTGGTGGTCGAACCGGGCCGACGAGTCGTTGACCACGCTTACGCGTGCCTTTGACATTTCCGGCGTCGAGCGGGCGACGTTGACCTACTGGGTGTGGTACGATGTCGAACTGGGTTATGACTATGCCACAGTCGAGATCAGCCCCGATGGTGGGGAACACTGGCGAGTTGCCTCTACGCCGTCCGGTACCGATGCTGATCCCTACGGCAACAATCCGGGCTGGGGCTACACTGGGCACAGTGAGGGCTGGGTGCGCGAAGAGGTGGATCTGACCCCTTACGTCGGTGGCGAGGTGTTGGTGCGTTTTGCCTACTTGACCGACGAGGCGGTCGCCGGGGCGGGCTTTGTTCTCGACGATGTCGCCATCCCCGAGATCGGCTACGCCGACGATGCCGAAGAAGACGCCGGTTGGGAGACGGCTGGTTTTGTGCGCAGCAACGACTTTGTGGCTCAACGTTACCTGGCACTTCTCATCAGCCAGGGGAAGGGTCTGGGAGATGGGGTCACGGTAGAGCGGCTGCAAGTGGAAGATGATCAGACGGCGACCTGGGTGGTGCCGCTGGGCAGCGAAAATCTGGATGAAGCGGTGCTTGTGCTCTCCGGGCTGGCCCCTCTCACTACTCAGCCAGCGCTATACAGCCTGGCGATTGAAAAGTAGGGGAACCCCTTACCAAGGTTTTACCGTGAGCGGATTTGCTGATCTCAGTCGAACGGTTAGCCCACAGCCTTCAGGCCAAAATCAGTTTTATCTGCCGGTGGTCTCTTTGTTGCTGGGCTGTGCAACCTTCGCCAGGGTGGCCGGCCGGTGCGATTATGCCTGGGGCTGTTCGGGTGCAGTCTCAATGGTGACCGGGGTGCCGCGCTTGAATGCCTCGAGTTGGGTCTCCAGTTCAGCCCGGCGAGCAGCGGCGGCCCGTTTGCCCTCTTCGATCAGTCCCTGTGCGCGGGTACGTAATCGTTTCTGGAGTTCTGGACCTGAATAGGGAGCCAACAGTATCGCGGTCACAGCCCCGGCTGCAGCCCCAGCCAATAGTCCGGCTAAGAAACTGACGAGTTTTCGCATTGTCTTTACCTCCTCGAATGTCTGGTCTTCTTGTAGTACGTCGGTCTGAAGAGCCGGTGTTGGGTTTTCCAAGGCCGCTTGTTCGCAGCGGCGACGGTTGACAGTGAGCATTATACACCACGTTGCGCCAGTGGCCAAGTCTTGCGAAACCAGTGATAGCAACCCCTTTGTAGGGAGGAGGCAGAAAATGTACACAGAGCGTTTGTCCCATCTGATCGAGCAGGTCCGCGCCCACGGGCTCGACGCGCTGGCGCTTGTGCCTGGCCCCAATCTGTTTTACCTCACTGGGCTCTCGTTCCATCTCAGCGAACGCCCGATCATCGCGCTGTTGCCGGTAGATGCGCCGCCAGCCATTGTCTTGCCTGCACTTGAGGCGGTCAAGGTCGGGCAGGCGACTGTCGGGCTGGATGTGTTTCCCTATACCGATGAGGAGGGACACGCAGCGGCCTTCCAAAGCGTTTGTGTGTCACTTGCATTGACCGCCCCTTCGACAGACTCGGGGCCGCCTGGCATCATCGGTGTGGAACTGCTGAGGATGCGACTGCTGGAGGTGCGGATGCTGGAGCGGTACGCGCCGGGCTGCCGACTCGTCCCCGCCGAGGAGGTGCTGGGAGAACTACGCATGCGCAAGGATGAGCACGAACTGGAGCAGATGCGACGTGCTATCGGGGTCACCGAGGCTGCGCTGCGGACGACGATGTGCCAGGTAGAGGCAGGAATGACGGAACGTGAGGTGGCTGCCCTGTTGACAGTTGAGATGCTACAGGCTGGTGGAGAAGAGATGGCTTTCTCACCCATTGTCGTGGCTGGTCCCAATAGTGCCTCTCCCCACGCCACTCCCACTGATCGCCCCATCCGGTCAGGTGAGGCTGTCATTGTGGACTGCGGTGTGACCATTGGCGGTTACGCTGCCGACATCACCCGCACCTTCGCCATCGGCGGGTTGGAGCCAGAACTGGCCCAGGTCTATGAGATTGTGCGGGCAGCCAACAGAGCCGGGCTGGCGGCCGCCGGGCCAGGGGTGCCTGCCGAGGATGTGGATCGGGCGGCACGAGCGGTGATCGAGAGTGCCGGGTACGGCGAGCACTTTTTTCATCGCACGGGGCACGGGCTGGGCCTGGAGGTGCACGAGCCCCCCTTTATTGTCTCGGGAAACCGACGCATACTGGAGCCAGGGATGACCTTCACCGTAGAACCGGGAGTCTACCTGCCAGGGCAGGGTGGGGTGCGCATTGAGGATGACGTGCTCGTGACTCCTGATGGTGCGGAGAGTATGACGACGTTCACACGCGAGTTCATCTCGCTATGACGGATAGCCCCTTACGACTATGGGCAAGTAGATCATGAATTCCAGGGGTGACTGTGCGGGTATGGTGAATTCCCACCTCGCCGACCATTGCCCGCTGCCGCAGGGGTTGGAGCCCTGCACATGCCAGTAGTAGGTGACGCCGTCGGGTAGTGTACTGCTCAGAGTATAGGACGGGCTGGGGGAGACGTGGTTTATCTCGGGTGAATTGAATCCCGAGTTGTCGTCCACCTGGATGGTGTAGGAGATAGCAGTGCTCACACTGTCCCACGTGAAGGTTGGGATGGCATCACCACTGATTGTGCTTCCGTGCGAGGGTGAGGAGAGACTAGGAGCCGAGGGCGTGGACAGGATGGTGACGCTCCAGTTGGGCGACCACAGGCTGTCTCCGCAGGAGTTGGATGCCAGCACGCGCCAGTAACAAGTACCAGGCGGGAGTGACGACTCTGGCATGTAGTACGAGTCAAGGGTTGGGGTGTTTATCTCAGGCGAACTGAAATTGGGGTCGTCGTCCACCTGGATACGATACGAGGTCGCCTCATTCACCGTCGCCCAATTAAAGTACGGTGATCTGTCACACGTGCTGCTGCCGCTCAAAGGCCCGAAGAGATAAGGTGCGGGAGGCGTAGCACAGATGGTTTCTACAGTGAACTGCCACATCATTGCCCAAGAGCCGGAGCCACAGGAGTTGGATGCCGACACTCGCCAGTAGTAGGTGTCATCGGGCAGCGCGCTGTCTGGAGTATAGGACGGGCTGGAGGTGGACTGGCTTATCTCGGGTGAATTAAAGTCAGAGGCGTTGTCCACCTGGATAGTGTAAGAGATAGCAGCGCTCACACTGTCCCACGTGAAGGTTGGGATGGTATCGCTGATTGTGCTCCCGTTTGGCGGTGAGGAGAGACCGGGAGCCGAGGGCGTGGACAGGATGGTGACGCTCCAGGTATATGACCACAGACCGTCTCCACAGGAGTTGGATGCCAGCACATGCCAGTAATAAGTGCCAGGCGATAGTGGCGGTTCTGGTGTGTAGTAGTGGTTCGAGGTCGGGGTGTCTATCTCTGGTGAACTGAAACTAGAGTTGTCGTCTACCTGGATGCGGTACGACGTCGCCCCACTCACCGATGACCACTCAAATTCCGGTGTCGTGTCACACGTGCTGCTGGCGTCGGAAGGTGAATCAAGATCCGGTGCTGGTGGAGTGGACAGGATGCCCAAGTCCCAGGTAAGCGACTGTGGGCCGTCTTCACAGGAGTTGGAGGCCCGCACGCGCCAGTAGTAAGCGCCGGGCGACAGTGGCGACCCTGGTGTGTAGTGGTGGTTCGGGGTCGAGGTGTTTATCTCCGGTGAACTGAAACCGGAGTTGTCGTCCACCTGGATGTGATAAGACATCGCTCCACTTACCGATGACCAGTCAAAGTCCGGTGTCATATTACACGTGTCGCTGCCGTCGGAAGGTGAATGGAGGATTGGCGCTGATAGTACGGGCGGGATGGTGAAACTCCAGACAGTTGACCATTCTTCATCCGAGTTGGCTTGCACGCGCCAGTGAAAAGTGCCAGGTGATAGCGGTGCCCCTGGTATGTAGTAGGGGTTTGGAGCCCGGTCATTTATCTCCGGTGAACTGAACCCGGGGTTGTTGTCCACCTGGATATCGTACCAGGTCGCCCCACTCACCGATGACCAGGCAAAGTATGGTGTCGTGTCGCACACGCTACTGCCATTGGGAGGTAAAGAGAGGGTCGGTGCCTCAAGCCCGTCTAAAACACCGAGTGGGAATGATCTCGAGCCCTCGGATTTATCTGGCACGGGGATGAGGGCTGGGGCACCAGCGTTGATCGCGCTTGGGAAGAGCAGCAAACCGACGATCAGTAATATGTGTGGAAAGGCCAACGGCAGGTATCCTGGCCCATGTACCTCATGTTTACCCATGACTGGTTTGATTATTTCTCTTGTATGTGTTCCTTGTGTCCTACTCCATACTGCGCCAGATCCGCTGGCCTGTGTTGTATTCTCTCATATCCCCGCCGTGCCTCACCTAGCGGGGCCGTCGCATCTAACCCCATCTTGGCCGTGCGTGCCTTCTGCCCTGGCGTATGCGTGGCCGATGGATCGAGGCTGCTTCCTGGTTGGTCAGTGAGCATCACCAGGTCCCGGTCGGCCTGGAAGCGGGTGGCAATCGCCCACTCCACGTCGGCGGGATTGTAGGGATCTATGTCTGTATCCACTACGACGACGTGCTTGAGCGAGGCATGGCCCCTGAGGGCGGCCCAAATTGCCCTGCGCCCGTCCTCTGCGCGCTGCTTTTCGATCTGCACCACCGCGTGCAACCAGGAGGTGCCCCCTGGTGTGATGTAGGCACCGGTGCAACGGCAGACCTCATTGGCGGCGGTGAAGATAGTCGGCTCGCGGGGCATACCCATCAGATTCTTGTGCTCCATTCCTCCAGGGAGCAGAGCGTGGAAGATGGGATACCGACGACGGGTTATGCAGTCAATCTCGATCACTGGCTGATGGCGCGTGATGTCCATCGTCCCTGTCAGGTCGGGAAAGGGGCCCTCGTCGGCCAACATAGGGGTGATGCGACCCTCCAGAACCAGTTCCGCCTCGGCCGGTACCTCCAGGTCTACTGTCTGGCAGCGGACCAGCGGTGTAGGTACCAGGGTTTGGGCGAGGCTTAACTCGTCCACTTCCTTGGAGGGACTCATTGCCGCTGCCAGGAGCACCTGGATGGGGCAGCCTATGGCGATGGCGATAGGCAGGTCGCCCGTGACTTTGCTTGCAGCAGTGTGCGTCCCCCGCCCCTCAATGAGGCGGGCAGCAAAGCGTCGTTCCCCCAGCAGCATCAGCCGGTGGACGGAAATGTTGCGTCCAAAGTCGGCATCCTTGATGATCGCCACGCCTGCCGTGATGTACTGTCCACCGTCGTCCGCGTGGTAGCGGGGGATAGGCAGGCGAGTCAAGTCTACACGTTCCTCGACGACCTCTTGACAGGGACCGGAGTCGAGCACCGGCGGCGGAGTCGGGTTGGCTAGCGCATCGGCCAAGCGGTGGATCAGATTGGGCACCGCACAACCCAGCGCCTCCGCAAAGTGCTCCCGCTGAGCGCACACGCCAGAGACTGCCTGCCAGCCTGGAAAACCAGCCAGTGTGTGGAACAGCACCGGCTGCCCATCAAGCGCGTACATCACACGCGCCAGTTCCAGGTGCGGGTCAACAGTGCGTTCGATCTCGACCAGCCTGCTGGTCTGTTTGGCCCACGTGACAAAACTTTGCAGGTTCATGCCCTCTCCTTTCCCTGTCCGTTCTGTCTTGGTCCGTTATTGTCCTGCGATCCGCTGTGCTACTGTCGTTCTACCACCGCTCGTGATGTACACGGGCCTCATCGTACTGTGTGCGGGGTCTTTTCTTCTCCGCCGGATGACCAATGGAGACCAGGTTGAGCGGTGTGATCGTTTCAGGAAGGCCCAACACCTGCCGTACAGCGGCCACCCGATCTTCCCTGGGGTAGACGCCCAGCCAGACCGCGCCGAGGCCCAGTGCAGTGGCCGCCAGGAGTAGATTCTCGGTGGCGGCGGAACAATCCTGTACCCAGAAGCGCTCAAATGTGGTCAGGTCACCACATACGGAGATACACAACCTGGCTTCGAAGAGCATCTTGCCGTGGGGATGACCCTCGGCCAGAGCGTCCAACGTCTGCCGCTCAGTCACAACGACGAACTGCCATGGCTTGCGATTTGAGGCCGATGGCGCTGCCATCGCTGTCTCCAACAATGTCTTGATATTCGCCTCGCTGATCGGCTCAGCCGTGTACCTGCGGATGCTGCGCCGGGCAAATATCGTCTGGATCAATTCCTCGCCCATTTTCTTACCTCCACTATCCACTTGTCCACTTGATTACTTGCTCACTTCTCACTCCAATTCCCGTGGCGCGGGGCCGTCGTATTCGTGGTCGGTGGGGTGAATGCGGCGCATAGGTCGCTGGCGAGTCATTTCCTCGTGGGCGTGAGCCGCCAGGCCAGTGACACGAGCGATGATGAAAAAAGCGTTGCCCAGTTCTGGGGGAAAGTCCAGGTCCACCAGGAGCGCCGCCAACGCACCATCCACGTTGAGGGGCAGTCGGCGCCCCAGGCTCTCTTCCAGTCCCTTTTCGAGGGCGCGCGCCATCATTACTCCATTGCCGCTCACGCCCAGTTCCTCGGCCAGGGCCAGCAGTCGTTTCGTGCGCGGGTCATCGGTGTGGACGCGGTGACCGAATCCAGGGGCACGCTTCTTCTGAGCCTTCAGTTCAGCCAGCATCTCGGCTGCCACCTCTGCCGGAGGGTGTCCTCCATCAAGCCGGCCAACGGCCTCCAGGAGGAGCAGCATGCAGCCTTCGATAGCCCCGCCGTGGTAGCGATTGATGGCCAGCACTCCTGCGGCGATACTACCGCTCAGCGTCGCGCCAGTGGAGGCGACCGTGTGGGTCGCCAGGGCCGAGGGAGGTGTCGCGCCGTGGTCAATTGAGGATACCAGCATGGCGTCCATCAGCCGGCCAACCTCCGGCGATGGTAGTTCCCCCTTCAGTGCCAGGTAGACCGCCTGCCCGAAAGTCACGCGGTCCATCAGTTCATCTATGCGATACCCCCGCAGCCGCAGTTCGTTGGGCTGAACGGAGGTGATCGCGGTGGTCCAGTGCAAGTTGCTCATTGATTACTCCTCGTAGTCAGTGTAATATTGTGCTCTGCCCAGGCGGGGAGCGCCGCCAGGTCATCCAGCACTGTTCCCAGTGGGTGACGTTCGACGAAGGAAATACACCAACCGGGGGTATAGTCTGTGTGCAGCAGTGCAAATGGGATGCCCATTACCAAAGGCAACGCGCCGGGCAGCGATAGCGTATCGGCCACCACCGCCAAACGACTACCGTCGGTACGTTCGCGGGTCAGCGCCGCGTAGTAAATGCGCCGCCGCAGGTCCACCACGTGTTTTTTGTCTACCGTCAGGAACGGTTCACCATCGTTGAGGGGCAACGTCCAGTCAGAGTCCAGATCGTACTGCCGGGTGTCACCCAGCACGCGGACTGTCGGCAAGTCAAACCGTGCCAGGTTGCGGCTAACCTTGTCCCCCAGCGAGTTGGTCAGCACCAGTGGTTCGACTTCCGGGCGGGCGATGAGCCAGCGCAACACCTCAGGCGCGGCCTGACGAAAGCGGGTCTCCAATGGCGCGGTGTGGGTGTGGAACAGGTAATTGGTGCAGGCGGCGATAGGGTCATATTCTGCGTTAGGAAAGCGAGTCGCCACTGCCTGTGCGTAGGTCGGGTTCCCGGCCAGCATGGTCTGCAGCGCGACAGTGTTGAGAATAAAGGCTCCTTCGTCGCAGTAGGAGACGCGCACACCGTTTACTTGCCAGTGGTGCTCGTGTGGCGCGGCCTGCAGGTGTGCGACTGTGTCCTCGTAGGCGGCCTCCAGTTCCGCCAGTGGCACGTGCAGGATTTCGCCCGCAAGTTCCACCAGCGAACGGCGCGCCACCTCTGGCACCTGGTGCTCCTCGGCGGTCAGCGTGCCGTCGTAGTCGAGGACGATTTTGAGCATTCTGTGCTCTCCGCTGATCTCCTTGCTACAGTGCTCCTATCTCTTGCAAGGCTTCCTTGGTCACGTGAGGGATGTCCCCAAAATTCTCCACCACGTGTGCACCGACCTCCAGTAGCCGGGCGACCTTGCCCTCGCGGGTGCCTCGCCCTCCCTCGATGATCGCCCCGGCGTGGGAGAAGCGGGTGCCACTTTTAGCGCCTTTCCCGCCGATGTAGGCAATCAGTGGCTTGGTTACTTTTCCTTGATCAATCAGGTCGGCTACCTGCTCCTCCTGGCTGGTACCGATCTCGCCAAACATCACGATACCTTTGGTCTCCGGGTCGGCCTGGAAGAGGCGTATCACCTCTGGCAGCGGAAGCCCGACGATGGCGTCACCGCCGACGTGTACCAGCGTAGTTGCGCCGATGCCCTCCCGCGCCAGGTAGTAGGCCATTGAGGAGGTGATGCCGCCGGAGCGGGAGCAGACACCCACTGGGCCAGGGAAGAACCATGCGCGGGCCGACACTGCCCGCCCGCCGATCATCCCTAACACACCCTTGCCAGGGCTGAGCACCCCTAGTGTGTTGGGGCCGACGAACTTTGCCCCGGCGCTGTCGGCGGCTTTGGCGATCTCCAGCACATCGTAGATGGGAACGCGGTCGGGCACGATGACCAACAGTTTGACTCCTGCGTCAATTGCCTCAAGTGCCGCACTGCGCACGAGCGGGGCGGGGATGAAAAGCACGCTTACGTCAATCGTTCCCAGGTTCTCCCATGCTTCCTCGACCGTGTCGAAGACGGGCAATCCCTCGACCTCCTGGCCACCGCGGCCTGGGGTCACCCCTCCAATGATATTGGTGCCGTATCCCGTCATCAGTTTGGCACGGGCGCGCCCCTCGCGGCCCGTGATGCCTTGAACGATGACTCGTTTGGTTGCGTCAATGAGAATGGACATTTACCCCTTTTCCTCCCGATATTCCTCCAACCCCGGAACGGGCAACTCTACGTATCCTCCCCCTGCGCCCTGGAAGTAGCATGCTACATCGCAGGCCAGGCACTCAATACAACGCCCTTTCTTCGCCTCCTCCGGTGTGATGTTCAGCACCGGGCAGCCCTCCTTGTTGAGCGTGAGTATCTGCGGTACACATTCCTTCATACAGGTTTTGCTCTCGCAGGTGACACAGACGGCGTGATCGAGGGTCACTGTACCACCAGTCACTGTCTCGAAGGTGTAGGGCTGTTGCGCGACTGGTCTCTTGCGTCCCTCAGGCTTCTTGGCCGGTGGGGTATAACTCTCCACCAGCGCCCTGAGCCGCTGAGCGCAGAATTGGGGGGAATCATCCTTCTTGTATCCCTCCACCGGTGCAGGGATACAAGTGTTGGCTTGCTCTAGAATCTCCACCGCTTTGTCCTCAGCGTTGCCGCCCAGCCGGATGACAGCCGGTACCTCCAGTGGCTCTTCCAGGAATGCCTTTACCAGCCCTCGGGCGGAGTGGAATTGTTCCTGGCTGGCCACGCCTGAACCGGAGCCAAAGTAGCCGTCAATCGGTCCCTGGCTGAGGATGATGCGCGCAGCCCGGTAGACCTTGCTGGCTGGCGGGTTGCCAGAAGTATCCACAAAGTTGGCAATACGAAACCCCTCGTTGGCTACGGCGTCCATACTCATCATTGATCCACCGCCGCCAGCGCCGTGAAAGCCGACGACTCCTTCTCCCTTCTGGAAGCCTTCGATCATTTGGATAAAGTAGAAAGTGCCCCGGTAGTCTCCCTCTTCGACGGCATAGGCGATGCGCTCCAGTTCCGTCGGCGGGCGGTCCAACTCGCGGGCGAAGGTCAACCCCAAGTCCTTGTGACGGAAGACAGCATAATCATCCACTGTGATGCGGCAGTCAGCGGCGATCAGTTTGCCGGCGGTTGTCAGTACCAGCGGGTTGATCTCGGCGGCGCGGGCCTCCCAGGTGCGGGCCACGCGATACAGTTTCACCAGCAGCCCGGCCAGATCCCGTTGTAGGCGGCCGTGAATGCCCGTGTGCCGTATCAGGTTGCAGGCCTGGTAACTCTGCAGCCCGTGCTCAATGTCTACCACCACGCTGGCGACCGCGTCCGGGTGCTGGCTGGCGATCTCCTCAATGCCGGTGCCCCCGACGCTGGAGAACATCATCACCGGTGCTCGCTCCCGGTCGCTGACGATGGCACCGACGTAGAACTCTCGCTCAATAGAGAGTTTTTCCTCCACCATCACTTTCTCGACGGTGAAGCCGCCCACTTTCATTCCCAGCATGTCGGCGGCAGCCTGTGTTGCCTCGTCGGGCGTATCGGCAAAGCGGATGCCGCCCAGGCTAGCCCGGCCAGTCACCCATGCCTGGATCTTTACTACGACCGGCCCGCCAATCTCGGATGCAATCTCACGCGCTTCGTCTGGTGTGCCAGCCGCCCGGCCTTGAGGGATAGGAATACCCTTCTGTGCCAGAAGCATTTTACCTTGATACTCGTGTAAGCGTGCCATACTGTTCCTTCTCCTTGGTGCTGGATGTTAGATGTTGGATACTGGGTGCTGTTAGATGCTGGATACTCGACGTTGGTATTGATCATCTAATGTCGAGCAATTAGTGTCCAGCGTGAAGGATACCACAAGTCGCCGCAGGTTGCAACTGCGCCTTGCGGAAAAAGGCGCCCCTCTCATCAGGAGAGGGGCGCTATGTGGTGTAGGAGGCGGCGCATCGTTACGGCTGACGCACCACCAGGTTGTCAAAGTGGATCTCTGTCGGTTCATCCTCGTAGGATGTCGCGGTCAGCGCGATGTTCCCTTTGCTGAACGTGTTATCCTCGGCCGTTGCCAGACGTTGCCCGTTGACGAACAACGCCAGGGTAGAGCCTTCACACACTGCCCGGATGTGATTGGTCGCGTTCCCCTGCCGGATGACGTCCGAACCCGTCCAGTCCGCGAGCGGTTCGAAATCTCTCCCCTCGGCCTTGACGAGGATGGCATAGTAGCCGTCTCCGGAGATGAGCATATAGTACCCATTGCCATCACCCTGTTCCCGGCACACCACCCCATAGTCATTATTGTTGTTGGTCGGAGCCGAGATCTGCGTGGCATCTACCTCGACGATGAGATCATCAAAGGAGCGGCTGATCACGCCCCACATCGTGTCGCCATTGCCGAAAGAAGTGACATAGTATTCACCGCTATCATAGCCCACACCGCCAGTATCATACTCTCCCACTTCCCATCCAGATTCAGGGTCACCAAAGTTGTCCTGGAATAGGACACCCGCTGGCGCCGGTGGAACAGGCTTGGGCTGAGGGGTATGAGTAGGCATCTTTGTGGGTACCTCAGGGGGTAATACCGTCGGCGGCGGTGTAAATGTGGGGGGCACAGCCGTCTCTGGCGCTGGTGTCTCCCCTGAGGGGCCAACTGGAAGATTGCAGGCCAGCACTGCCAGCACCAGTGCAGTTGCCGCTGTCACGATCCACTTTTTGTTCATCTTGTCACTCCTTTCTGTGATGCTGTGCTCGTTACCGAAGAATCCTTGCCTACCGGGTGATTTCAGTCCACGGCGGCACCGGTGTTTATAGTGCTTCCGCGCCAAGGGACTGTCGCATCACGCAGGAGGCTCTCCAGTCCCGATGCGGGCTCGTTCCTCCTCGCTCACGCTCTCGTCCAGTTTCTTGAACAGTGGCTCGGGTTCGCGCAACGCCTGGCCCGGAGGGAGTTCACTGGGCTTCCACTCGCCTATCGCGCTGCTGGCGTCATAACACAGCGCCTCGTGTACGTGGCTTTCTTCCTCAAAGGTGGCTGTGTACTGCCGCCCGAACAGCGTCCCGTTGTAGCCCAGGTATTGGTGTAACCGCTCCGACGAGAAGGGCAGGCAGGGGGCGAAGAGTATCTTTAGTGAATCAATGGCTCTGAGCACCACGTAGATGGTCGTGCCGGCGGCCTCATAGTTCTCTTTGATCTGAAACCAGGGTCCTTTCTCATCCAGGTAACGGTTGGCCTCCCGTGCCAGAGCCATCGCCTCGCCCAGCGCGGTGCGGAACTTGCATTCGGCGATCAACTGGCCGATGGGCTCAAAGCCCGCTTCGATCTGGGCCAGGAGCCGGGTATCCAAGTCATCCAGTGATTCCGGAGCCGGTACTTGTCCATCGAAGCGCCGGTAGGCGAAGGTCAGCGCCCGATGAACCAGGTTGCCCCAGGTGGCCACCAGTTCATCGTTGTTACGGCGCACAAAGCCGTCCCACAGCCAGTCGGTATCTCGCGTCTCCGGCATTGCCACGGTGAGGTAGTAGCGCAGCGCGTCGGGGTCGTACCGATCAAGTACCTCGTCCATCCACACCGCCCAGTTGCGGCTGCCAGAGATCTTTTGCCCCTCCATGTTCATATACTCGTTGGCCGGCACATCGTAGGGCAGGTTGAGTCTCATGGACGGGTCATCCTCGTAGAGCCGCTCCGCCCCCATCAGTTCAGCCGGCCAGATGACGGCGTGGAAGGTGATGTTATCCTTGCCGATGAAGTAGAGTGTTCTGGCCGCCGGATCGTACCACCAATCCTTCCATGCCTCCGGCTTGCCCTGGTTGCGCGCCCATTCGATACTGGCGGAGAAGTAGCCGATGACCGCTTCGAACCAGACATATAGACACTTGTTCCCCCATTCCGACACAGGCACCGGAATACCCCATTCCAAGTCGCGGGTGATGGGCCTTCCCCGTAAGCCCTCGCCCAAGTAACGGCGGGCGAAGTTAATCACGTTGGGCCGCCAGTGTTCCTTGCCCTGCTGCAGCCATCCAGCCAACCCGGCCTGGGCCAGTTTGGGCAAGTCGAGGAAAAAGTGTTCCGTCTCGCGGAGTACGGGCGTACTCCCGTCAATTTTGCTGCGCGGATTGATCAGATCCTGCGGGTCCAGCAGCGTATTGCATTGGTCGCACTGGTCGCCTCGGGCCGACTCATAGCCACAGACCGGGCATGTACCTTCGACGTAGCGGTCAGGCAGGAAACGTCTTTGCGTCTCGGAGTATGTCTGTTCCTGCACCTGCTTGTAGAGATAGCCCTTCTCTAGCAGCGCGAGGAAAAAGTCTTGAGAGACACGGTGATGGTTCTCCGTGTCGGTGTGGGTGAAAAGGTCGTAACTAATGCCCAGGCGCTGGAACAGTTCTAGGAAGCCGTGATGGAAGCGTTCAAAGACCTCGCGGGGTGACTTGCCCTCTTGGTCGGCGCGCACGGTGACAGGGGTGCCGTGCGAATCGGAGCCCGAGACCATCAACACAAGGTCGCCGGCCAGGCGATGGTAACGGGCGCAGATGTCACCGGGGAGATGGGATCCGGTGACGTTGCCGGCGTGGATCTTGGCGCTGGCGTAAGGCCAGGCGATAGCTACTAGAATGTGTTTGGACATTGGTGTTCCTCCTTGCAATGCGTGACTGATATTTTAACACAGGGTACAATAAACGAAAACCGCCAGCGAGGCTGGCGGTGTGTTACCGTGAGGCCGGAAGAGCGCGGCGGCCTATCGCGGGCAGGGAGCCTCCCTCCTTGCCCGCCACGGTGGGCTGCGCATCATCATAACAAAGCGATAGGGTGCACCATTCATTGCATTACCTCAGATAATCCCGCAACTCGCGGCTGCGGCGAGGGTGGCGCAGACGGCGCAGAGCCTTGCCTTCAATCTGCCGGATGCGTTCCCGCGTGAGCCCGAATTTTTGGCCGACTTCTTCAAGCGTGTAACTGCGCCCGTTGATGAGCCCGAAGCGGAGGCGCAGGATGCGTGCCTCACGTGGGCTCAGCGTGGTCAGCATCTCCTCGACCTTTTCACCGAGCAGGTGTTGATAGGCGCTCTGTGTCGGCGTGAGGGTCGTATCGTCCTCGACGAAACTGCCCAGTTCGCTGTTATCATCCTCGCCAACTGGCCGTTCCAGGCTCAGTGGCCGCCACGAAACCTTGAGCATCCACTGTACCTTGCGCGGTTCTATGTCCAGTTCGGCCGCTATCTCCTCCGATGTCGGCCGGCGACCATATTCCTGCTCCAGTTGTCGGGCTGTGTTGTAGAGTCGCCGGATGCGATCTGACATATGAACAGGCACGCGGATCGTGCGTCCCTGGTCGGCAATCGCCCGTGTGATCGTCTGACGAATCCACCAGGTGGCATAAGTGCTGAAGCGATACCCCCGGCTGTAGTCAAACTTTTCCACGGCTTTCATCAGGCCCAGGTTGCCCTCCTGTATCAGGTCCAAGAACGGCACGCCACGTCCCATATACCTCTTGGCGATGCTGACTACCAGCCGAGTGTTGGCCTTGATCAGGTGTGCCCGGGAGGCCAGACCTTCCTTGAGTTGCCGCTTCAGTATCTCGCGCTCCTCCGGGTCAGACCCGTCATTGCTCATAGTCTGCTGTGCCCTGCGCCCTGCTTCAATGGACTTGGCCAGCCGAATCTCCTCTTCTATTGTTAGGAGAGGTACACGGGCCATCTCCCTGAGGTACAAACCCACTGTATCATCACTAGAGATTCTGCTCAAGTCATAAGTCTCATTATCGTCTGTCTCGTATCCGCTGGCCGGAACATCTGGCACTTGCTTCTCTTCGGCATCAGCATTTGCCTTGTTGTCTTGAACCTCAACCCCTATTTCTTGCAACGAGATAAAGATATCCTCAAGTTGCTCCAAAGTCTCCTCTGCTTCAGGCAATAGGTCCAGAATGTCATCCGTGGTCAGGTATCCCTGGAGTTCCGCTCTCTCTAACAGTTCTCCAATTACGTTCATAGACTTTGCCATCTCCCCATTACAACAAGTCTTTCAATACTACCAGGCGCGGGTCAATCTGGGTGCTCTCGCACATGCACGATTCGCGGTTGAGATTCGCGCCACATTGTGGGCATAATCCTTTGCAATTGGCACGACAGAGGGGTTTCATCGGGATGGCTGCCCAACTTTGCTCGTACAACAGGGGGGCCAGGTCGAGCCAGCCACCGTCGCCCACCACATAGGTCCCGTCCTGCCTCTGGTTCGCTCCTGGCAGGCCGAACACCTCCTCTAATTCCAAAGTGATGGGAAGCGCGCAGGGTTCCAGACAGCGAACACACTCCAGCCTCAGTTGTGACTCTACAATGCCTCGAACGAGTAGACCATCTGGAACACGAATCGCCTGAACAGTTCCGTGAAAGAAATCCACCTCCAGGTCGGTCAGACCCTGCGACCCCGTGTCTACGTTCAGAGTGAGCGACGCACCAAGCCGTGCTTTGGTGAGAACGGAAACGTCGAAATTAATCATGGGAGGCTGAAAGAACGCCCTGTATCAATACGTGGTCACCCGCCCCTTGCGACCGGCTAGGTAAGGTTGTCAGTGGATTTTTTAGATTTTAGGTATTATAACATAATTGTTCGCTGGCGTCAAGATTTTTGATCT
>JAXHUO010000050.1:0-34848 GCA_034189605.1 Chloroflexota bacterium | reverse complement strand
TCCGGCTTCCTACCCTGGCTGGAGCACCAAGATCAAAGAAAGGAGACGGACATCTCGGTAACATTATCTTTTGATAGAACCATCCTCTTTCGGTAACATTATCTTTTGACTTGACACGGTCAAATGAAACTGGCGGTTATCCACATGTCCGAAAGACCTCCGAGGTTTCACTCACTGCGACAAAACAGCCCGCAAGCCCGCGTCGGCAGCCGTACTCACCCTCGGCGAGCGCATCGCGAGAGTTACTATCAGGAGAAGTCAAGCGGGTCTATGTCGAGGGAGAAGATACCGGCTACGTCACCTTGACCGTCACCCGGTAAAATGAGTCAGGATTACTCGTGTGCCTGAGTAACCCTGGTTAGTTTCTATAAATTGTCACCACGCTAGAAAAAGAGAGGCTAAAGAGAGACTGTTCAACTTCCCCGCAGGCGGACACGGATTTCACGGCAACGCGGGCACTCAATGCCAATGTACTCTCTCCCGCAAGTGCGGCAGACTTTGGATGCAATGGGACGATCATCTTCCAGTGAGACAGCGATGAGGACAATCTCCTGACCATCGTACCCGGACAACCATTCGTCCAACTCTGCGTCGTTCACCATCCACTGACCACCCTCTGCATTATGATGCAGGTATCCCTCAATAACGCCCGAGTCCAACTCATAGGCAGCTGAAGTCAATTCCCTGATACTGGCCTTGCGGTATGCTGGCATATTTCTTCCCCTCGTTTTGCTCAATTATAGTTTGTCCACCTATTCCTGGCAAGTAAGACGTAAAGCGTGTTTCGTGATGCAGATTGCGTGATATGTGTTGGATAGTCAACGTTCGAGTTCTCTCACGTCTCTGCGCAAAACGCGAAAGTGGTCAAAATCATGAGCGACGACCGTCTCGGGAAAAATAGCCTGCGCTTCCTCAAGAACTTGGGCCTCGCGATAGCGGCGTGAGATATGAGTCAATACTAGCCGGTGGACCTCCGAGTCCTGGGCCAACTGCGCAGCCTGCGCCGCCGTAAGGTGAGCAAAACGACGCGCCATATCCGCCTCGCGCCGTAAATACGTGGCTTCAATGACCAGCATATCGGCCCCGCGCACAATCGCTTCCAGGTTCTCGGTCCGCCCGATGTCACCGACGTGTACCAGGCACGCGCCCTGACGCGGCGGGCCCAGCACGTCTTCGGGGTGGATCACGCGACCATCGGGCAACGTCACCGATTCGCCAGCGACCAATCGCCGCCGTTCCGGCCCTTGGGGTACGTCCAACGCCTCCGCTTGCTCATTGAGAAATGGGCGATGCGGTTTCTCGCGAAATAGATAGCCCAGGCTCGGCCCGCGATGGCTCACCGGGAAGGCCACGACCTCGAATGTGTCGTCCTCCAGCACCACCCCGGGCCGCACCTCGATAAAGTCAATCTTGAGCATAGGTTTGGCCCCCCGCAGCACCACGCCGTGAATTAGAGAGTACACCCTCTCAAGTGCCCAACTCCCACCATAAATCTCAAGGTGATCAACCACCTCCCAGCGGGCGAAGGTAGAGACCAGGCCACCTAGACCGAGGATGTGGTCAAGGTGGCCATGAGTGAGGAAAACCCTGTTGAGCCGCTTGAAGCCAAGGCCGCTGCGCAGGATTTGTCGCTGTGTCCCCTCACCGCAGTCCACCAGGAAGCGGCAATCTTTGTAGAGGACAACTTGCGCTGAAAGCCCACGATGGATTGAGGGGGCCGATGCCGAAGTACCCAGAAAGACGATTTCAATCATGCTCCCCCTCCGTTAGGGCGCGGTGACTGCGCCTCTACAGCCAGTGTGCCCGGCAATCCTGGTTTTCCCTCAATGTATAACTCCCGCTCCAGGAGTTGCTGCACGACCCATACGTTGGTCAATAGGTGTTGGGACACCTGCGAGGTGATCACCCTGGATGCGCCTGCCGCCATAGCCACGGGCAGCACCAATTGATCAGCCAGATACGGGTCTGCCGGTGTATTGGAGCGGTGATAGGCCAGTAGATCCCCGCAGACAGCCTCAGCCACGCGCTCGGCCGGCAATCCCCTGCGCCCGTAGGCAGTAAAGCCTGCCGTAGTGTGTGCGTACTCGGCAAACAAAAAGATACCAGCTCCCGGACCAGCACCGCGCAGCCGGCATGGTTCCACCTGTGCCTGAAGGCCCGCCTCCGCCAACACATTGCGGGCACGGGCGGCCATACGCTGCGGGATGTGGGCCGGCAAGTTCATCACCGCCGCTGTGCCCCAGACGCGCTCAAGTTCCCCCCGCTCGGTCAAGACGATGGGGCGCAGTGGCTCCTCCTGCCCCGCAATCCACGCTTGTATCTCTCCACCACCTGCCGGGTAGAATCCCCAGCGCATCAGTTCCACCCGAACGTGTACCCCCATCTGGGCCAGGTGGGGCAGAAAGACGTGCTCCAGATAAGATACCGGCGGAGCCCATGGCACGTGCGTGCCGCCCCGCAGTGTCAGGTGCGATTCTCCATTGACCAGTGCCAACGGCAGGAGAAGCGTCTGTAACACCAGGCCCACCGATCCGGCGCTACCACTTCGGGCTACCTCAGTCACGTCGAAGATGTACTCGCCGGGGCGAGGTGGGCCACCCGGGATAAAGGAGAGCGACAAAGAGCCCAACTCGGCTCCTTCCAGGCGCGCATCACACACAGCGGCAGCCGCTCGTACAGCGGTGAGATGCTGGGGCCGGAGGCCTGGCTTCTTGCGTCCCGCGCGGATGTGCTCGCAACGCATCGGTCGTCCGGTGAGAATCGCCAGCGCCAGCGCAGTGCGCAGAACCTGTCCTCCTCCTTCACCGTAAGAGCCATCAATTACCAACATTTTAGCAGTCAACAGTTAGTGATCAGCAGCGATTGACGGCTAGGTGCCAACCGCCACCGGCCAATGGCTGAGATCACTTTTCCATATCACTTAATGCCTCGTAGGCCAGACGTACGTGGGTCCCAGGCCAGCCCGGTTCAGTGATGGCCCACCAGTATTGCTCGTCCTCCCCCGTCCAGCGAGGGTCAGCAACAGAGATCACCATCATCACCCCGATCCATGGAGACCAGTTCTCTCCAGCGTAACGAAAGGCCCGCACCAGATAGTCGGCCTGCTGCTCTTCGGTAACAGCGTGCCAGTGATACGGTGAATCCGGGCGCGGATCGGTGGTCCAGCCCACCTCTAGCACTGCCACCTGCTTACTGCCATCGTCGTAGCGCAGCATGACCTCGCGCGCGTTCTCGACGTGACGGAAGCAGAAGAATCGCTGTCCGCCATAGCGGTCACTGGTCGCCACCTCGTCTGGCGACATCTCAGGCGGAGCCTTGTAGCCAGGAGCGTTGACCCCCAACAGGTCAAAGTATGGCGCTGCTCCGGCCTCATACATCCCGATCAAATAGTCCACGTCGGGAATAGCCTCTGGCGGGCCGTTGCCGGTGGGCGCTAGCCCAGCAGAGATAACCAGTGCGTCCGGGTCGGCGGTCTTGATGCCAATGTAACATGCACGCAGCAGTTCGACGTATCCGGCCGGGTCAGGCGTCCACCCGCCCCACTCGCGGGCTAGATTGGGCTCATTCCACACCTGGTAGGCCCGTACCCGTCCCTGGTACCGGCTGGCCAGGGCGTGACAAAAGTCGCCAAAGTCCTGTGGATTTTCTGGAGGGCCATTGTCGGCGTGCGTTCCCTCGGGCGGCACAGCCCACACTGGCTCACGATCCAGACGAAAGAGAATGTGCAGGCCCAATTGCTCTGCGTCGGCGACGATGCGGTCGGTAAAGTACCAGTTGAAGGCACCCTTGGCCGCCCCCTCGACGTCCCTCCAGCCTACGTGCTGCTTCACCCACCCAAAACCAGCATCGTGGACCAACTGCAGGTCGCGCTGTAGGGCCTCTTCTTCCTGCCACCACAGAAAAACCTGCATACCGTACTCGGGGGACGCCAAACGCGCTTGAGGCCACGAGGTCGGCGTAGGAGGGATAGTGGGTGTGGGAGAGAGATCGGGCAAAACCCCAAACCCCAAACCCCAAACCCAAAACCCCAAAGCCAGAAGCCCAAGCCCCAGGAACGCAAGTCCGACGATTCGTCGCTGACGGCAGGACTTGTCATTTGTCATTGATTCAGGGCTTCTCCATCGCGCCGACAGCACCGAAGGCCTGACGGGCGACCCCATTAAAGTCCAGCAGGCTGTAGGGAGCATTGGGGTCGGTCGGGCCCAGACCATCTTTTGGCGCGTAGTCGAGGTTCCACAGGAAGGCCAGCCGCACGAAGCCCCATTCTCGCATCAACTGGTACGCCTCCACGTCCCACCGCGCCTGCTCATCCATCGTGTTGTCCAGCGCGAACTCAAAGCCCGGCGGATAGCCGCCCAGGCCCTCGGCTGAGGCCCAGCCGAACTCTGTCACGCAGAGCGGCTTGTCGCTCCCGTCAGCCACGACGCGATCGTGGTAGCCCCAGAGAGTGGATTTGAAGGACCAACTGTGGTCAGGATTGTCAAAGGGGCCACGAAACTGTGCCGTTGGGTCGTCGTATCCCTCGTCCCACGCCACGTTGGGCGGCATGTTGATCCCGTTGTGATGCGCGCCCACGCAGTCGCAATAGTTCAGAAAGCCCGCTGCGACCATCTGGTCAAAGTAGTCAAAGTCGTCCATATAGACGATACGGGCCGGGTTGTTGGGATCGGTTGCCGTGGCCCCCACTGGCGAAAGCGCACCACTAATGACGATGATATTAGGGTCACGACTCTTGATGACCTGATAGGCCAGCCGCAGCATTTCGACGTATTGCTCGGGACTGACTCCCTCGGCGGTATCCCATTCCCGATCCAGGTTCTGCTCATTCCAGACCTCAACGGCATGTATGCGGCCCTGATAACGGTCCACCATACGGCCCAGAAAGTCGGCGAATAGGGCCATGTCGTCCGGGGGCGCGCCTTCTATGTTGTCATCAAAGTAGGTACGCGACCAGTGAGGCGCGTCCACTACACTGAACATCACTTTGATGCCCTGCTGGTTAGCAGCATCCACTACCCAGTCGTAGCCGCTCCAGTCCATCTGCCCTGGGTTGCCCTCAAAGTGGGCCCAGCGCACCTGCTGCTTGACCCAACCCAGGCCAAGGCTCTTAACCTGCCCCATTGTATAATCCGCATCACCTACCACGCCGTGGGCGGCGACACCATAGCCGAAGGCTTCCTCCGCTGGCGGGACGGTGGAGAGTACAGCAGCCGCCGTGGGCGTGGGCGGGGCGGCAGTCGGCTCTATAATAGGGGTAGCGGCTTCGCTGGTAGGTGTGGGCTCCGCCTCCTGCTCGCTGCTACCACTGCCAGGACCGAACCAGCCATACCAGGTGCAGAACCCGCCGACGATGACGAGGACGAGCCAGGCGGCAATAGCGACGTAGAGCCGCTTGCCGCTCAGCCCTCGATTGCCAGACGAGAAACCAGACATTGTAACCTCCTTACGGTCAAGAGGGCTCGGCTGCCGCCGAACCCCCGGCTAATTTATCTTGCCCTGTCAACATACCCCAGCGTGTGCCCAATACGGCGTGGAGCGAGTCGCAGGCCGGGCAGTCCCCGCATGGATGGCTGCAAGCGCGTATCAGGCGCGGTTCAGGATGGGGACAGGATAAGCATAGATGGCAGCGTCCACCGTTACAATGGTCAAACCGTGTTCCAGTGCCTGACAAATCAACATACGGTCAAACGGGCCACGGTGAACTTGCGGGAGATTAACAAGTTGAGATGCACTGGCTTCATCAAGGGATAAACTGGTTATCCGGTGTTTTTGACGTTGTATCGGTAGGTAGATATCTGGGGGTTGAGGCAACGGAAGCCTGCCGAGTTGGTATTTGACGATTGCTTCCCACAGCGACACAACACTCAAGTAGACTTCGTTGTTGAGATCACGAATGCTACTTTGCATACTTTCTGGCAAACGTTTGTCCCCGCTGATGAACCAGAGAAAGATACGAGTGTCTAGAAGGAGCCTCATCGTCCCTCAAACTCTCGAATGACATTCTCTGGTAATGGAGCGTCAAAGCCATCTGGCACAATAAACTCTCCAGCGCATAACCCAAAAGGTCGCATTGGCTTAAAAGTTGAAGTAACGGGCCTGAGTTCTGCCATTGGTTTACCGGCTTTCACGACAACAAGTGTCTCACCGGCCTCCACACGCAAAAGATAAGCCGATAGATTTTGTCTTATTTCATCTATACTGACCTGATGCATAAGGTGATTAACCATCGCAGACATTTTGAGATCAACCTCCCACTAACTTTTTGCCACGGGCCTGCCATCACAGTATAGCATGGCTCACGCTCTTGGTCAACATCCCCGCATCCCTCAGCGCGTGCCCAACAGGGCGTGGAGCGAGTCGCAGGCCGGGCAGCCACCTCCTGGGCGGACTATGGCGAAACCATCCTGTGGGTCGTCACCGTAGCGCACAAAGTCAATGTTCCACACGATGATACAGCGCACCATGCCGGTATTGACGCTCAATTGCACTGCCTCGGCCAGCCAGGCTGCTTGTTGAGCGTTGTCTGTGCCTCGTGCCCAGGAAAACCAATCTGAGAACGTGGGTAAACCTTCTTGTGAAGCATAGCCCATCTCGGTGTAGAACAACTTGCGCGCCCCGCCGAACGTGTTGTAGTACAGTTCGGTCTGCGGCAAGAAGAACCAGGAGTGGTGAGTACTACCGGGATTGGCAGGGTGTCCGCTGCGGGCCGATGGTGAGGTCGCACCTGCATTGTGGTGTGCGCCGATATAGTCCATACAGTTGACCGCCCCTGCATCACGCAGGCCAGCCAGCCACGGCGCGTCGTCGCAGTTACCACCGTTGGGTTGACAGATGCCTCCGAAAGAACCGGTTGGTGCAGGTGCACCGCTGATGACTGCGGTGCCAGCATTCGCGGCTTTGATGGCGCTGTAGGATTGGCACAGCAGATTCGTGTACGCCTGCGGACTGATGTGGCCGATCTGCCACTCACGGTCAATGTTGGGCTCGTTCCATATCTCAATGGCATCGGCCCCGGACGCCGCCAGCCCGGCTACCCAGTTGGCATAGTTCTGCTCAAAGCCGCTCTGGGTGACCATACCGGGCGAACCCAGCGCACTCAACTGTATCTTGAACCCTTGGGCATGCGCGGCCGCGACGAGGCCCGAGGCATCCTGTCCAAACTGCACCTGAACCTTAGCCCAATTCATGCCAGCGTAGTGCATCTTGTCGGCGTAAGGGAAACCTGTGTCGCGGATGTGCCCTCCCAACTCAAACGAGCCACCGCTGACCGGCGCAGGTGCAGGAGGCGGCGCCTCCGCCACCTCCCCGGCCTGGATCACCACCGAGAGGTTCGTCCCGAAGAGCCCCTCCGCCGTCTTCATGCGCCAGACGCCGGTGTAGCGGCCCGGATCGGCTGGGGACTTGAGCTCTACACTGACCTCCACCGCTTCGCCCACCTCCACCGCGCCCACCTCGATGCTATCCGGCGCTCCCATCTGCTCGCCGCTGGAGAAGGCCAGGACGGCATCCTCCGGCCAGGCGCAGGTGCCGCTGTTGCGCACGCGCCAGGTCTTGACGAACTCTTTCTCATTGTTCAACTGTGTGTTGTCGGGGATGGTCACGTCGGCCACGAAGGAGGCATTGAGACAGGTGGAAGTCATCTCACCTGTAGCCTCCAGCGTCGGCGTCGTCTCCATTGTCGCCGCCACCTCTGGTGTGGGGGCAGGCGTGGGCACCGGCGTCGGCTCGGCCACTGTGACCGCCACAGAGCCGTGATCGAAGCCCGCGACGGATGCCTTGACGTCGTACGTGCCGGTTGTAGCCAGCACCATCCATGTATACTCTGGTTCAGTGAGCGGTGAACGTTGCTGGTCTACAGTCGTAGCCTCTCTGGAAACAGTCCAGACGACTTCCATCTCCTGGCTCGCGGGAGGGGTGGTGGCCGTGCGCTGGTCCGCGTAGGCTGCCACTACATCCACGATACCCTCGGTGTTGCCGGGAGCGAACATGTCGGCTACGGCGATGCCACCCAGGTGGTAACGCTGCGCCCAATGCAACTTGGCGGCAAGATTGGCGGCTGTGCCAAGCCAGACGGTGTGGGATTCACCATCGTCAGCCCGGTACTCGATCCGATAAGTACCGGTGGCCTCCTGGGGCATAATGCCCAAGATCGTTCCTGTCCCCGAAAGACCAAACTTAACCTGGCTGCCGGGCTCGACCAGACTCACATCGTCGAGTGCCACCGCCTCTCCAAAGGGAGCCAAAGTCTGCTCCAGTGAGATGTAGTTCACCTTGTCACCATCTCGTTCCACGCTGAGAGAGGAGACCAACATGCGCAGTTTATAGCGCTCCACCTGGGCTGTGGCCCAATTGAGCAGGTGTTGTGCCTCGCCTCCCTCGACATAGGCAGCGGGGTCTTCGGGAAAGGGGATTTTGACCGCATCGGCGACAGAGCCAAGCGCGGCCAAGTCATACCCCCCCTCCCCCCCATAGGGGGGTAAGGGGAAAATAGGCTCAACTACGACAGTCAGCCGCAGATTGGCGGAGTGAAGGGCATCGGCCAGCGCACTTATGAAGGCAGTGTAAGCGTCACGCTCATCAGGCGCGACCCCCCGGTAGTCCACGTCTACACCGGCAAAGCCTCTTTCGGTGCACAGTTGCACAATGCCGGCGATGTGAGACTCTTGAATTTCAGGCATCGTTAGCACATCGGAAAGCAGCCCTCGATTGACAGTTGCACCGGGAGCCCAGTTGCGCAGAGTAGGCAGCACTGCGTAGGGATGAGGTGACTCTGTCCCTACTTCGTCTGGCTGCAACAGACTGTCTGGATCACCGACAAAACCGCCGTCCGTGCCCAAGAACAGCCCGGTGGGGTTAACCTCGTCAAGCACGCCAGCGGCAGCGGTCACCGGGCCGTCGTCCGACCCCAAGGAGGCAGAGACAGTCGGTGTGATCTGGCCGGCCTGGACGACCACGAGAGAAGCCGGGACGTCGGGTACCCGAGCGCGGATAAACTCGTGTTCGGCGACTTCTGTATGGAGGTCACTGCCCACCCATTCCCACGCCTCGCCAGTCCAGGTATACAAGTCGAGTGTCTCCCATGGCAGCGACTCATTGGGCACCATAACGTCAATCATCACCGGCTGAGAAGGTTCGCCCCGTTTCTGGATTTTATAGAGGGGGCTCTTGACTTGGAGATAACCAGGCAGAACCTCAATAGCCTCGCGCAGCGCGGCGCCGGCCGAGCCTTCCAGGAACTCTAGGCGCGGCACCGACTCCAAGCGCACCCGTAGATTGTCGGTGAAGGCTTTGGGATCCACACTCAGCGCCAGCCCATCGGGGTGAGAGGCAGTGCTGTTTTCAGCATTGACGGTGGTATAACCGACAATGCCCAGACGTTCCAGAAGCGAGACAGGGGGCAGGAGCAAGGCAACGATGACCAGCATACCGATCACGCCGTAGAGCCAGGCCCCGGTGCTCAGTTGCTCGCGGGCCTGGGCGAAGGTAGCCCCGAGCCGCTGGCCGAACGAGGGAACCTCTCTCGGCACTTGCGCCTCCGGTACAGCCTCCACCGCTACGGCACCGACTGCTTCCGGCGCATCTTCCTCCGGCACAGCCTTCTCCGGCGCTTCCTCTTCCAGTACATACTCTATGACCTCAGGAGATGGAGCCACATCACCTGGCAGGGCGAAGCCGCGTTCTCGCAGTCGTTCCTTGAGGTCGGCCAGCGACTTGGGCCCAAAACCCTTCAAACCGGTTAGCGCTTCGTCCCCCTCTTCGAGCCTGGTCAGCACGTCGCCCACGGTGCTGATGCCCGCCCCGAGCAACACGTTTCGGGCGCGAGTACGCAGCCCTAGTTCAGCAATGGAAAGGCCGGGCGGCTCCTTCCGATTCCCAGGCCGAACATCAGACGTCGGGTTTTCCATTGAGACCTCCTCATACGCAAAACATTTTTACATTCCGAGGGGGAGGTGGTGATAACAGGATTGATGCGGAAATAGCGGGTCAAGGCTGCTCCTTCCCCCATTCGCAGTGTGCTTTCCAGTCCCCATGCCCAGGAAAGCGCCGGATATTCTAGCACAGGCAGGGTCTTTTGGCAAACATAGACACATCGGAGAATCATACCAGTTCTGAGACCATCCAGGACCATTTGGAATCATTCTGCGGCGTCGGCAAATTCGTCAACTCCACCCTAGGCGGCGGGCATATCGCTAGATGCACTTTGTAGCATCCTAAACGTTTTTGGGGTTTGCTCTGCTACGAATCGCCGCATTTTTGCTGGTGGTCAGATAGTAGCGGGCTTGACACTGCTGCTGCCTGTGCTATCATACACACAACTCGCCAGCGCCTCGATCAAGGCGAGCACAAGAAACACAGAGGTAAGCGGCTCAGGGGGTAGGCCAGAACCCAGGTTTTCAGGCATCCCCCAGGCGAAACAGGCTTTGCCGTAAGAGATTTCTACGAGTGGGGCGGTTCCTTTGACGAAAAAACTGGTTTCTTTGCCCCCTGGGGAGGAACGATTGCACACAGTGAATCATGCCGCCCAGGGGAGATATCGGAAAGTTCACCATTCTGTCAAGTTCATCTGCACATGGTTCAAATGCTGGAGAAATCGGAGCGACGGATGGTGAGGCAAACCCAGTGGCTCCGCCTGGCTTTCGCTGCCACTATACTGGCGGTCGCCGTCACCAATCCGCAGCCTCCCACCGCCACTGCAGCAGGTGCTCCTGACCATCGCTTCGGCGTCGTTGAGGCCTACGCCGCCCCGGCTGCAGCCACCACATTGGGCGCGGGTTGGGAGCGCATCACCTTCGAGTGGAACCGGATTCAGCCCAACGGCCCCGATGAGTGGAACGTCGTCCCCATCTCCGATCAGGTGCTGGCCAACGAACTGGCCCAGGGTCGCCAGGCTGTCGGTCTGCTCATCACCACGCCTGGTTGGGCCACTGACTTGGGAATAGGCCCCGGCGTTCCCCAGGGGCTCTATCTCCCCACCGACGACCCCAACAACCTGTGGGCCAATTTCGTGCGTACCATCGTCACCCGCTACGCTGGCCGCATTGATCATTGGACCATCTGGAACGAGCCCGAGATTCCTCCAGGGTCGCCGGACATGACCTGGGGTGGCTCCATCAAGGACTTTACCCAGTTGCTGCGCGTGGCCTACACTGTGACCAAAGAGGCCAATCCCAACGCCACCATTCACCTGGCGGCTGTGACCCACTGGCATAACGAACATTGGTTTGGCAAATTTCTCGACGTACTCGTCGCCGACCCGGGCGCCGCGGCCAACAACTATTACTTTGACGTCGCTACACTCCATATCTACTTTCAGCCCGAAACCGTGTACGATCTGACAGCCCACTATTACCGTCTGATGCACAACCGAGATATCTACAAGCCAATATGGATCGCGGAGACCAATGCCGCTCCCTCCCAGGATCCCGCCGGGCCAGTACCCAATGCCCAATTCGACATTTCGCTGGAGGAGCAGGCCGTCTTTATCATCCAGGCCTTTAGCCTGGGGGTGGCCGCTGGCGCAGAGCGCGTCGCTGTCTACAAGATGGCTGACACAAAGACCGATCAGGCTGCCGATCCGGAGCCCTTTGGGCTGGTGCGGTTGGACGGCAGTCGTCGTCCCGCCTTCACCACCTACCAGGTTGCGACGACCTACCTTGCGGGCTTCCGAGGCGGCAGTTGGGACCGCCGTGACGATATTTCGATCGTGACCATTGACCGGGGCACGCAGACGACAACCGTCGTCTGGGCACGCACACCCGAACCTCAGACCGCTATGATCCCAGCGCGGACGACCCGCGCGCTACTTGTGGATATGTGGGGCGCGGCCTACTATGCCTACCCTGAGCGCGGCTACTACTTTCTTGACCTTCCCGGCGCTGACTGTACCCATGGCTGTATGATGGGCGGCGCGCCGTTGATGCTGGTTGAGGAAGCCCCGCTGAACGCCGACACTGCCCCCCCACCACTCTCACCGACGCCGCCCCCAGTAGATAATGTCAACCCCGATGCTACTCCTGACCTCCCTTCTATGGAGGAGATTGAGGGAGGACTGCCCACCCCCACTCCCACCAGCACACCCACCCCCACCCCCACACCGACCAACACTCCGATACCGACCAGCACACCGACCAGCACACCCACCAACACACCCACCCCCACGCCCACCCCTACCCCCACTTCTGCCATCACCCCCACTCCTACCATCACCCCCACTCCCACTCCCATCCCACTCCCCAGGTCGGACGTCCCGTCCGTCCGGCCGTGGCTGCTCGTCGGCATTCTGGCAGCCGCGATGGGCGGCAGTGCTTTCATCACGAACCACAGGAAACCTCTGCGTATCACTCGCGATTGACGGTGGCAACAGCAATTCCCGTCTTGGCGTCGAGGCCTGACAGGTTTCCACGAATTTCGTCACTTGAGGCCCCATTTGTCACTCGGCAACTGTGTTGAACAGCAAGTCTTGGGTAAAAACCTGTCAGGCCTGATACAGGGAATTGCTGCGTTGGCAACACCCACGTTGTGCCCAGTGTCTATGTCTACATAGCGAATGGTTGAGTGCCCCCACTGGGTGCTGGAACACCACAGGAATGGACGGAGAAAGATGCCAACATGTATCCCCTCGTAATAACCCTGGTTCTTTGTTCTGCCTTTATGCACGCCGGTTGGAACCTGCTTGCGCGTCGTCAAAGGTCGGAGGCGGTCTTCTTCGAGAGAATGCTGATTGTGACAGCCCTGGTTGGTTTTGTGCCAGCGGTCTTGAGTGAGATGCAGGCGCGTTCCCTTACGCCCACGGCCTGGGCCTGCGTTGTGGGCTCAGGGTGTTGTTGTGGGGCGTACTATTTCTTTCTTGCGCGCGCGTACGCGTCCTCGGATTTCACGGTGGCCTACCCTGTAGCCCGGGCTCTGCCGGTTCTTTTTGTGGGGGGCGGCGACGTATTACGGGGAAGACACCTGACGCCGATGGGCTGGTTGGGAATGTCGCTGGTGGCCTTCGGGTGCCTACTCGTCCCTCTTCATTCGTTTAGAGACTTGGCCATACGTCGCTACATCAACCGAACGACTCTATGGATGTTGCTGACCGCAATGGGTACAGTCGGCTACACACTGTTCGACAAGGTTGCCTCGGAGACCGTACAGCAAGGCCCAGCGACGGCCGCCCGGTATGGGTACATCTACTTTCTGATTTCCGGCCTGTCTTACGCTGTGTTCTTAAAGATGTTCAAGGCAGAGAAACCGATTTCAAACTATGTGGGCTGGGGACTGGCTGCTCTCGCCGCCTGTATGAATTTCGGAGCCTATTGGCTGGTACTCTGGGCATATCAATTGAGCCCGTATGCCAGTTACATCGTTGCCTTCAGACAATTCAGTATTGTCATTGGTACCGTACTGGCCTTTGCCATCTACAAGGAACAGGGGCTGTGGCCGTCCGTCTTGCAGGCGTCTCTCTGCTCACCTCTGGCCTGGTGATCATCGGCCTGTTGGGAAGTTGACAGAGGATCCTAGCGTCTTTCGTCAAAGGCTTTGATAAAAGAGCGGTACTTGACATAAGGTGCACTCAGAGACAAAAGAGATGGGAGCAAGGCAAACACTTACGCTGGGAGGTACAATGGAACGATATTGCGTGGAACCAGGCAGTGAGATAAACCTGAGTCGATGGGACCCCAACGACAGAAGCGCTTTTGAGGGGAGCAAACAAGAAGCGCGAAAGGCACTGCGAGCGCTCAACAAACGGCTGGAGGCGCTGCAAGAACTGCTCTACGCAGAGCAGAAGCACAAGGTGCTCATCGTATTGCAGGCAATGGATACCGGCGGCAAGGACGGCACCATCCGCCATGTCTTTGAGGGCGTAAATCCCCAGGGCGTGAAGGTGGCAGGCTTCAAGGTGCCCACACCGGAGGAACTGAACCACGACTATCTGTGGCGGGTACACAAACAGGTACCAGGCAAGGGGGAGATCGTCATCTTCAACCGCAGCCACTACGAGGACGTTCTGGTTGTTCGGGTACACAATCTGGTGGCGGAGACGACGTGGGGCCGACGGTACGCGCATATCAACGACTTTGAACGGTTGTTGGCCGAAGAAGGCACGATGATCCTAAAGTTCTTTCTGCACATCAGTATGGACGAGCAGAGGGAACGGTTGCAGGCCCGGCTGGACGAACCACACAAACGCTGGAAGTTCAACCTGGGCGACCTGGATGAGCGCAGGCTGTGGCCGGACTATATGCGGGCCTACGAGGAAGCCCTCAGCAAGACCAGCACCGAATGGGCCCCCTGGTACATCGTCCCGGCCAACCGCAAGTGGTATCGCAACCTGGTGGTGGCCGCCGTTCTGGTAGAGACACTGGAAGGGCTAAATATGGACTACCCCCAGCCGGAGGAGGGGTTGGAGGGTGTGGTGATTGAATGATCCTCCAATTTCCAATTGGGCGTTCACCTTACATTTTCTGCATCACAAGAATGCGCTCAAATTTGGTCGTACTGGTCTTGCGCCTTGAGCGTCTTTCATCCGGTATCCGGTCATCGTAGATTGTCTCAATCTCAAAGCCACCGTTGGTTGCGTCCATAGCCAGGTCAGCCAGGATTTCGGCAGTGCGCCGTATCTTGCCATTACGATCAACGTCACCTAGCACGAGCACGCAATAGCCCTCCGGTTTCAGCACACGATAAACTTCCTGGAGGCAGACCCTCATTTGGGGCAAGTATACCTTCCTATTGGCGGTCAACGAAGCATCAAGTTCCTTCCAATCTTCGCATCCCAGGAACCATAAGCGCAAGCGATTGTCACGGGCATAGTCAAGTGCGCCAAAATAAGGTGGGCTTGAAATGACGGCATTCACCGCTTCGTCTTCAATGGGCAAGTTCATAGAGTTCACTTGCCATACCTGATACTGGCGCTGTTCCCAATCAACCGGTAGCATATGGCGACGATAGGCCCGTTTGACCTTTGCTAGCAGTCGAGAGCGTAGATCACGATAGGCATACATATCTGGGAATTCATTTGGTAGCAAATCCAGGCTGATTATAACCTAACGGTGGCGTTTGCACAAACGCACGGTTTCTTGACACCCAGCCCACCCCAAGTACAATACCCACGCATGAGCAAACACCTTCTTTCTCCCGTCGGGCTGATCGTTTTTTGCTTTTCTCTCCTCCTGCTGGCATCCTGCGGGGCTGAGATTGTGGAAGGCCCGGCCACGCCCATTGCTTCGACTGCTACCGTCGCGCCCACCCACACCCCCACACCCCCACGCACCCCCACCTCACCTTCAGAGCCGACCCCAACGCCCGCGGAGCCGCCACCGGCCGAGTCCGCTCCCACCACGCACACCATCCAGCCCGGCGACACCTTGCTGGGCCTGGCCATGGAATACGACGTGCCCATGGCCGCGCTCCAACTCCAGAACGAGATGGGCGACTCGACCATCGTGCAGGTGGGACAGGTGCTCTCCATACCCCCGCGATCTGGATGGGAGAGTGCCTCGCGCTTCTGGGTCGTACACGTCGTGAAAGCGGGCGAGACGCTGGTCGGCATCGCCCAGACTTTTGACCTGAAAGCAGCAGATCTCAAGACCATCAACGGACTGACCGACGCCGACCTGCTTGGGGTCGGCCAGGAACTGGTGCTACCGCTGGATGCGCCCTCCGTGGCGCGCGTGCCAGTGCCCACCGCTTCGCCAATTCCGCTTCCCACTCCCACCCCAGACGCCATCTCTGCGCCACTCACAGCCACCGTTTCGGCGCCGCCTCCCACCACCGCGCCGGTCGTGGCCATGTCCGCGCCCCCGCCCGCCGACGTCGCCGCCTGGCCTCACGAAATCGTGTGGCTGATCAATGAAACCCGGGCACAACACGGCCTGCCCCCGCTGGCCTACAACGAGACGCTGGCACAGGTGGCCCAGGCCCACGCCAACGACTGCCTCCAACGCGGTTGGGGCAGCCACTACGGCTCCGACGGCTCCAACGTCAAAACCCGTATGCAACGCGCAGGCTACACCCCCGCCCGCTGGTCAGAATGTTGGGCGCACACCCAGTCGCCCCAGAACGCAATGTACATGTGGATGGACGAGACGCCGCCCAACGACCCCCACCGGCGCACGATACTCAACCCATCGCTAACAGAGATCGGCGTGGGCGTAGTGCAGCCCGATTGGGGCTACTACTTTTTCGCCGATTTCGGCCGGCCGCGCGATGGGCCCTGACATCTGCCTGCCGAACCGCCCAGTCAAGGGTTATCACAAGCGCATGAACAAACATTTGATCTTTCTTGCCGCCCAGATTGCCCTCTGCCTCCTGCTGGCCTCCTGCGCCACTGAACTCGCGGACGACTCCGCCACTCTCACCCCCTCCCTCCCACACTCCCATACTCCTACACCCCCAGAACCACCCCCAACTCCTCGTCCCTCGCCCCTCGCCCCTCGTCCCTCGCCCTCCCCCACGAACCCACCCGCAGCAGGATCCACCTTCGTCGAACACACCATCCAGGTGGGCGACACCCTGCTGGACCTGGCTACGGCTTATGACGTGCCCATGGCCGCGATCCAACTCCAGAACGGGATGGGCGACTCGACCGTCGTGCAGGTGGGACAGGCGCTCATCATCCCCCCACGAGCCGGATGGGAGGGCGTCTCACGCTTTTGGGTCTTGCACGTCGTGAAAGCGGGCGAGACGCTGGTCGGCATCGCCCGGGCCTACGGCCTGAAAGCGGCAGACCTCAAGGCCGTCAACGGGTTGAGCGACGCCGACCTGATTGTGATCGGCCAGGACTTGATACTGCCGCTGGACGCGCCCGCCGTGGCGATTACACCCACGCCCGCCCACACCCCCACGTCCCCATCCACTGCCACCCCAGCCTTCAGCACAACTGTAGAACCACCTGCTGCATCCTCCACCGCCGTTCCTGCCGCCCCTCCCCCCGCCGACATCGCCGCCTGGCCCCACGAAACGGTGCGGCTGATCAACGAGGTGCGCGCCACGCATGGCCTGGGGCCGCTGGCATACAACGAGACGCTGGCGCTGGCGGCCCAGGGACAGGCGAATGACTGTGCCCAGCGTGGCTGGTGTAGCCACACTGGTTCCGATGGTTCGGACATCAAGACGCGCATCCTGCGTGAGGGCTACGAACCCGCCAGTTGGGCGGAATGTTGGGCGCAGCGCCAGACGCCCCAGGGTGCGGTGGACATCTGGATGGACGAGGTGCCGCCCAACGACCCCCACCGGCGCACGTTGCTCACCACCTGGCTTTCAGAGATCGGCATGGGCGTGGCCCAGGCCAGTTGGGGCTATTACTTTATCGCCGATTTCGGCCGGCCGCGCGCAGCTGCCCCTTGACACCCCACCTGGCCCGAGTACAATACCCTTGCCACGGCCCCGCGTGGCTGTGAGCATTGTCCAAAATCAGCCAATCGCGTCGCCTTCTGGTGCCATTCATCATCACCTGTGGCATGAGATCGGAGCATGATGCATCCAACACGTCTCATCTTTCCATATCTACTACTGCTGCTACTAGCCGCCTGCGCTCCTCCATCCGCCACTCCCACTATGACTGAGCGGCTTCCCACCCGCGCCGTCATCCTAACCCCCACTCCAACCCTCTTCCCTATCGGCGCGCAGACCTACTACGAGGAGGGGTTGGCCTGCCAGGAGGCAGGCGATACCGCTGGAGCGTTGCAATCCTTCACCTGGGCCATCCAACTAGCGCCCGACTTTGCGCCGGCCTACGTCGCGCGCGGCACCGTCCACCTGGCGCAGGGGGAACTCCGCCTGGCGCTGGCCGACGCCGACGACACGCTGGAGGCCGACCCGGCCAGTGCCCCGGCCTACGCGCTGCGCGGCGAGGCGTTGCGCCTGCTGGGCCGCGCTCGCCCAGCGTTGGAGGCTTTCGACCAGGCCCTGGCCCTGGACCCCGGCATGAAGGTGGAGACCTTCCGCTCCCGCTGGCTGACCGCCCGCGCGGGCCATGATACCAGCCGTCTGTTGACCCTCAGCCGCGAGTACGCCTCGGCCCACCCCAGCGACCCGCTGCGCCACTACTACCGTGGCTGGGCACTCATCGAACTGGACACGCCTGACGTCGCCATCAACACCCTGGTCGAGGGAATCGAGGCCACATCCGACCCGCCCGCCCTGCTCTGGTTCGCGCTAGGGCGGGCCTACGCGGAGAGTGGCTCCTGGCAGGAGGCGGTCACTTCGTCCGAGGCAGCCCGCGCATTGGTGCAGGCTGGCGATACCAGCATGGCCGTCCACTCTGATCGGCCCATCGCCGACCTCTTTGGTGCGCTAGGGCAGGCCTACCTGGGTGCTGACCGCTGCGTGGACGCCGAGACGATGCTGGATTACGCTCTCTCCGTCGGTGCTCCTATTCCTGAATACTCCACCGCGCTGAAAAAAGCACGTCTCTGCCAGACCCCTACCCCCAGCGCCACACCCTATCCGACTGTGACGCCGTGGGGAGGCTGAAACCTGTGAAGTGGTCGGGGCCTGCCGCGCCAATGGGCACCCCCGCGAGGACGTAAAGTGTCAAGCGTGAAACGTAAAACGTGAAACGTGAAACGTCATCTCACTTTTGGCGTTTGACGTTTGGCATATTGACACCTTGTGTTATACTAGGCCAGCAAAATCCGCCAAAGGAGGCCAATACGATGGTGAGCAAAGACCTGCTGGAGATCCTGCGCTGCCCTCACTGCGTCAGCGGCGAGACGCGCAAGCCCGGCGATGACCCAGGCCGGTTGGAACTGATTCACGATTGCTGGCTCGTGTGCCAGGAGTCCGATTGCGGCCGCAAATATCCCATCCGCGACGACATACCCGTGATGCTCATCGAGGAGGGGGATAAATGGAGTGGTGTATCCGTCGAGGATCTGCCGGTCCCGCCGCCAGCCGAGTAGCCGTATGTAGAGAGCAGCAGGGGCGGGCCACTAACATAGTTAGTTAGTTGGTTGCAATGGGCTCGATCTGATGGAGGATATTAGAGGATGCTTCAGTGGAGGGTGATCCTATTGGCAGTGCTGGCCGTGTTGCTGCTGCTGGGTGGACTGACGGCCCTCATCCTACCCGACCCCTACGAGGGCCCGCTGCTCTATCACCTCAATGCGGAGCACGCCATCCGCGCATTCGACGTGCTGGGAGGAGTGCTGCTGGCACTGGGGTGCGCTGTGGCCTGGGGCGCCGGTGCCATATGGCAGCGACGGATGTATGCTTCCTGACCAGCCTGGGACCTACGTGCTGATTCTGCATCTGCCGCGTCCCGCGGCCATCACCGTCGGGCGACTGGGCTGCTTCCGCTTCCCGGCCGGCTGGTACACCTACGCCGGCAGCGCTCGCGGGCCGGGCGGGCTGGCTGCCCGTATCGCCCGCCACCTGCGGGTCTCCAAACCCCTACGCTGGCACGTGGACTACCTGCGGGGTCACGCTCAGCTGGTCGAGGTGTGGTACACAGAGGGTCGCCAGCGAAAGGAATGTGGGTGGGCTGCAGCAGTGTCCGCACTCCCTGGCGCATCCATCCCTGTGCCCCGCTTCGGCGCTTCTGATTGCCACTGCCCGGCCCATTTGACCCACTTTGCCGCGCCACCAGGTCCAGCGGCCTTTGCTCGCGCCGTGGGTGAACCTGTGTCGCAGGAGACGTTGAATGTCTGACGACCTCCATAACCTCTGGCAATCATTCCTGGACGGTATCGCTGTCGGCGACGATATCCGCACTGAGAAAGCCGCGCTGGCCCTGGGATGCCTGGGCGATACGGTGTTACCCTCGTTACGCGACTTCCTGGTTGGCGATGACCCCGACCATCGCTGGTGGGCGGCCCGCGCGTTGGCCGCCGTCGCCACCCCCGCCGCCCGACAACTGCTTATCACCGCTCTGGCCAACCCCGATGCCGATGTGCGTGCCTGTGCCGCGCAAGGGCTGGGAGAACTACAGGCCGCGGAAGCGGTGGACGAACTGGTGTGCTGCCTGTCCGACCCCAGCCCCTTCGTCTCCCGCATCGCCGCCGATGGCCTGGCCCGCATCGGCCTGCTCGCAGTCCCGGCGCTCGTCACCGCGCTGCAGGAGGGAGAGGTGCTGGCCCGGGCGGGTGCGGCCCGCGCACTGAGTATCATTCAGCCCGAAGAGGCCATCCCCGCCCTCTGCGCCGCGCTCGACGACTCCAGCGCGATCGTGACTTATTACGCGGAAGAGGCATTGGAACGCATGGGGGTGGGGCTGGTGCTCATTCAGCCATAACTATGTCAAAGCATCGGGTTTCAAGTTGGGCCTGCTGTTGAACTTTGGGGCTTCCCGCTTGCAGATCAAGAGGCTGGTCAATTAGAAACACAAATGACACGAGACGGGAACATGAAGATCACGAAAGGCTCACTCACCAGCGCACCACTTTGCCCTTTCGATCCTTCGTGGCAACCACTCACCCTGCTCGGCTTGGATTACCAAATCCAAGCCTCTTGGCAGCGCGATGCGGCGCTTTGCAGGCCAGCAGTGGTCAAATCTGCTTGGCTCTATCTGCTGAACCACTGGATTTGACAATCCATCTGCGTCAGGTAAACGCCGAACTTGCAGAAGATGATCGGTCACATGGAGGAGAAACAGCCAGCCTGCGAAGACGCTGCTGTTGAGTCCGCGCCAGAGGAGTAAGACAAAGGCGCTAAAGGGTGCTGAAAGCGCTGATGGGAGGTTAGTCCAAAACAATGTCCGACCGTCTGGCCCTGATTATCGCTAACAGCAAATACAACGACCCAAAACTGGCCCGGTTGGTGACACCCAGCCGCGATGCCGCAGCATTGGCAAAAGTGCTGCGCGATCCGGCTATTGGCGGCTTTGAGGTTATAATTCTCGTCAACAAGACGGTGCAGGTTGTGCGCCAGGAGATTGCGCGTCTGTACCAACGCAAGAAGAAGGATGACTTGCTCCTGCTGTATTTCTCCGGCCATGGAGTGCGCGATGACCGGGGGGATTTGTACCTGGCGGTGAAGAATAGCAAACACGAGTTACTGAGCGCGACGGCTATTCCAGCCGCTTTCATCACCGCCGCGATGGATCGCAGCCGCTCGCAACGGCAGGCGTTGATCCTCGACTGTTGTCACAGCGGCGCTTTTGCTCATGGCACGAAAGGCGCGCTGGGGGCCAGCGTGGGCACGGCAGCCGCGTTTGAGGGAACCGGTTACGGGCGGGTGGTGCTGACCGCGACCGACTCGACCGAGTATGCCTGGGAGGGCGACCAGGTGATTGGCAAACCCGAGAACTCGGTCTTCACCCACTACCTGATTCAGGGCCTGCGGACTGGCGAGGCGGACGCCGACGCCGACGGGGAGATCACACTCGACGAGTTGTACGACTATGTGTACGAACGGGTAGTGAACGAAACGCCCAAGCAGACGCCGGGCAAATGGACTTACAGGCAGCAGGGGGGGATCGTCATTGCTCGCAATCCGCACCCTGTCGTGAAGCCGGCCGAATTGCCGCTCGAGTTGCAGCAGGCCGTCGAGAGTCGCCTTGCCGGAGTGCGGACGGGCGCGGTGAGCGAACTGGAGCAGTTGCTGCACAGCAGTGATAAGGGTTTGGCGCTCGCGGCGCGCAAAGCCCTGATGCAATTGGTCAAGGACGACAGCCGCCAGGTTTCAGCAGCGGCCGCCAGCGTGCTGAATACTTGTCCGTTGGCAGTGCCCACCAAACCAAAGCCAGAACCACACCCCCAGGGGCGAGTTGCAGCACTTTTGGCGCGGGTGCAAAAACAGAAAGATTATGTCAAGAAAATGATATCTGGCCGGTGGAAGTGGGTCTGGATTGCTGCCCTTGCTCTGATCGTCATAGGTTCCCTCGTGGCTCTAGGATGGACGACAGGATTGGGACCGGCGGGGTCGCTTTTCTGGACCGAGACACCAACGGTCACGCCTACGACCACGCTGACGCCAATAACCATACCTACAGCCACGCCGATGCCGACAGATACGCTCACGGTCACGCCGGCACCAACAGACACACCGACCTATGCGCCGACGGCCACGCTGACCGCTACGCCGACCCCGACCCCCACAGCAACGCCCCGACCACGCCCGACGGCTACGTTCACGCCTATCCCACCTACAAACACCCCGGAGCCACCGTCGCCACCATCACTGCAACCAACCGACACTCCCCAGAAACCTGCACCGCCAACTCCCAAGAGTTGAAAGAGGTCATTCGGCATTACAAAGAGGATACCTGATGAAAGATAAGCGGATCAGTCTCGGTCTCTTTGTCCTGACTGCAATTATGTCAAGTTTTTTGCTGGCATTTCTGCCCCTGGTCAGTGACACAGGGCCTGTGACCCTGGCTGAGTACCTACCCACACCGCGACCTTCCGAGCCGTGTGACGTCTGCGAACCCAATAACTCGTTAAGCCAGGCCTGCGGCCCTCTAGCGCCAGGCCAGAGTTACGAATTCTTTGTTCGTTGCACGGCCAATCTCGACGAAGACTATTACTACATAGATCTGGAGACAACGGGGACCGTCGCCCTGGATCTGACGAGCATTCCCCCGGGCACCGACTATGACATATATCTCTACGATAAGAACAAGACAATCCAGTGCTACTCGAATCAACCTGGCAACCACGATGAACACGCGACCTGCCACCTGACTCGATTGGGACGTTATTATGTCCGGATCTATCCCTTTACAGAATGCAACGATAACGATTCCTACACATTAGCCGTCACTTACCCCACCCCTGCGCCATCCCCTACTCCTCCCATCCCAACCGCCACGCCAACCCCGCCCTGCAACGTCCACATTGACGACTTTGGCGACACAAACCCCGACAATGACTTGCACAAGCCATCAAGTCTGGAGTTGCACCCGCCCGAGTGTGGCACCATTACACTAACAGGCTCTGAGTTACAACTATCCTACGATCTGACCCCCCAAGAGTGTACCACGGCCCGCTACACCACCGCGCTCTCGTTGAATGCCTCCCCCTACGAAATGCTGGCCCTTGAGATCAAGAGCAGCGACAGAGAGGAACTGGTCAGCACTGCCATCGGCCTGAGCGACGAGGCAGGGCACGAGATGAGCATCAAGGCCGGCGATTTCCTGAACTATGTGCTCACAGGGACCTATCAGGGGGTGGACTTGCCCCTCGCGGCTTTTTCCACCGTGATTGACACAACCCACCTCGAAGCCCTGTTCATCGAGTTCGCCGACACCCGGGGTGCTAGCCAGGGCACCATCTACCTGGACAGCCTCAGGCTGGAAAAGTCCCACGTCCCCCTCACCGTGGATAACTTTGACGACCTGGCCGACCCCAATGCTCTAGGCGGTGGATTGGGCACCTATCAAGATCAAGACCCTGGCACCATCATTGAGACGGCCTATATCGCCGAAGACACCTACGATGCCTCACCAGGCAGTTATGCTATTTCTTACACACTGCCTTCAGGCGGATGGGCACTGTGGGAGACCTACCTGCCAGGATTGGACGTGTCTGACTATGCCTTCCTGTCCTTTTACATCAAAGGAACAAACGGCGGTGAGAAGGTCAACCTTTACCTCGCGGACGGGGATGATCAGGGAGCCTACGTGGATGTGGAAACCTACGTTTCCATCACCACAGACTGGACCCCCGTCAGGGTACCGCTGCAAGCGTTCGAGGGCGTGGCACTAACCGACATGGACAGGATAAAGTTCGCCTTCGAATGGGAGCCAATGACCAGCACCATCTTTCTCGACGACCTGCGTTTTGTCGCCGACACGCTGCTGGTTGACGACTTTTGCGACCACGACGAGAACAACAGCCTCGACGGTGAGGTGGGCACCTTTACTTCGTCGCCCTACTGTGCCGCCGCTGTAACGCCCACGCTCTCGGGTGGCACCCTGCGCCTGGACTATGACGTGACTGCCGGGCCAGGCTGCTACTCCGGCTACTGGTCCAAGACGCTAACGGACCTTAACCCGTATCGCACGCTCACGCTAAAAGTGCGCGGCGAACGCTGTGGTGAGGTTGCGGCCATCTCTGCCAGGACCATTTCGGTCACGACAGACAAGATCAAACTCGGTGACTACCTACTTGATGGAATTACCGACCAGTGGCAGAAAGTCCGTATCCCCCTGGCTGCCTCTCCTGTCGTCGCCGACTGGGCGCAGGGCGATTCTTATGCCATCGCTTTCGAGGCGCACCAGGCCGCTTCTGAGGGCACCACCTGGTGGGACGATGTGACCTTCGATACGGCCTGCGCTCCCCTGTGGGTGGACAATTTTAACGACGAGGATGATACCAACGCTCTTGGCGGCACGTGGTATGTTTTCACCGGTGCCGAATCCGAGATAACGGCCAGCATCTTCATCACTCAAGCCTACGGCGACGGAGGCGCTGGCCTGGTCCTGAGTTACACCGTCCCCGCAGGCGATTATGCCGGCTGGAAGACCGACTTGAGCAACGTAGATTTATCCGACTACGACCGGCTGGTCTTTAACGTCAAGGGTGGTACGGGGGGTGAAACACCCAACGTTTACCTTGTAGATGACGGCGGCGCGCGGCAGTTCGTCAACATTGAGGACTATATCCCTCCATTCACAGAGTGGCAGACAATCGTCATTCCACTGCAACACTTTAACCTGGACTTGACCCAGGTTCAGGCTTTGGAGATAATCACCGAGTGGGAGTACAACGACGTTGAGGGAACGCTCTTCCTGGACAATATCCACTTTCTGCCTTCAGCGGGTTGCAGCCAGATCACTCAGAACCTGGTGTTCTTGCCCATGGCAGCAAGAGACTATGCGCCGTTGACCTTCGACCCTGTCTGGGACTTTGAATCTGGCACAGAGGGGTGGACCACCTACAAGACGTACACGCCTAGCCTGGCGATGATTGCCGCAGAGACCTCGCCACTCAGGTCTCTATGGGGACATGCTTCGTTGGCGGTGACGACGGATCTGGTCGGCGGTGACGAAAGCCTGGGTGAAGGCGTAGCCTACGTAGACTTGAAAAAGAATCCACCACCAGGGATAACTGCGCCACTGGATTTGGCCTGCAAACCTACAAGTTGCTGGCTCTACGTACCCACTTGTGGTCTGGGCGATCCGGCTGAACCCAACTTTGTGCAACTCTTTGTCAAAGATGAGAACGGGAAATTTGAGTATGGCGCAAGTACACCGGTTATGCGCAACCAATGGTTCGAGGTCAAACTGCGTCCCAGTACTCTGACACCCTACGGGGGCTCGATGCAAGAAGGCTTTGCCCCTCATGCCATTATCCGACTGGGTGTACGGTTCAGCGCGGGCAGCGACGAGGCCGCTTATCAAGGCAAGGTCTACATAGATGCCTGCGGCTGGCAGGAAATAGACCCCGACAGCACAGCAGCCGTGGGGGCCTGCCGGGCCGATGAGGGCATATTGAACTCTTCCAATGACAAAGGAGCAAACAAATGAACAAATGACAAAAAAGCGGCTCAACATTCTGAATGCCATTCACAATCCCGGGGCAATAGTGACATAAAGCGAATGTCCCCTTCTTTCAAAAGGAGATGCACCATGACTGACGAACAAACGACCAAAGAAGCCTGGCGCGAAGTCGGCGGGCAGTTCCAGGCCCTGGGCGAGAGCCTGGCTCAGGCTTTCCGCGCCGCCTGGGAGAACGAGGAAAACCGCCGACACCTGCGAGATATGCGAGATGGCCTGGAGACGATGGTTGACAAGGTCGGCCAGGCGATCAAAGAGACTGGTGCTTCGCCCGACGGGCAAAAGGTGCGCCGGGAGGTGCAAAAGGCAGCCTCGTCGGCCCGTGCGGCAGGGGAACAGGCTATGCAAGAGGCACAGCCTCACCTGCTCTCTGCCCTGCGCCAGGTCAACGCTGAACTGCAAAAGATGATCGGTAGATTGGAGGAGAAGCGGTCTGCCCCCGAAGATGCTGCTGCCGAGTCTGTGCCAGATGAGTAAGGCAAAGACGCTGAGCAGTACCCCTTCGAACACGCGCTGGTGAGTGGCCTGGCGGCCGCTCAGACCTCCGAGATTTTAGAAACCTCGGAGGCCTTGGCGCTCGTCGCCACCTCCAGCACCGACCTGCTGCGCGCTGAGGGGGAGCTCGTGGCCCTGGACGCGGCGGGGGAGGAACGATACTGCTGATGGGCGGTGTGGCCTACGTCCACTGCCGTGGCCCACACCTCCTGGCGGTGGGAGTTCCTCCTTGCCTCAGGAGGGGCCGGAGGGGAGATTGCTTCCATGCGCGTCAACTCAATGATCGTGTCGCGTTTACCATAGACCGCCCGGCGAACAAGTCGCCGGACTATGTAGCTTCCGCCCGATAAATCGGGCTCAGGAACCCTGGGAGTGCCTACAAACTCACCCCGCAAGGAAAGGAACTATGGTACTTTCAGTGCAAGCGATACCGTTCGATCAACGCCAGGAGGCTGAAGGACGAGGTAGACAAATACCTGCACCTGGCGCAGGAAAAGCCCCATCTGCGTCCCGCTGGCGTGGTCTTCGCCGTCAGTTGTGCCATATCCGCCAGAGTGCGAGAGGACGTCGGCGACTACTGTGAGCAACACGGCCTGGCCCACGAGTTCTGGGGTCTCACCGAATTGGACATGCGCATCAAGCGCCACCCCGACTTGCTGCGAGAGTTCTTCAACCTCGCTCCCTAGCATGGTCGCCCGGCAGTTCCTATGGCTCCGATCATCTCCCCATCGGCGACCGCGCGGCGATGAATTCGCCGCGCTACGGAACTGCGCCCCGTGAACGGGGCTGGAAGATACGTCGCCGAGACGATCCTCAGTGACGCTTGCTGAGAGAGAAATATCCCCCTCTTGAACGTCCCATTGCCAGGTTAATGTTTCACGTGGAAACTTGACATAACTAACGACACTCGAGATGGTCGCTTGCTTCTCTCCCCGCATGCCGTATAATTGGGCCTGTGATCAAAGCCCTGGGACTTGCCAAGCACTTCAAGGAACTGGCAGCCGTGGACGAGGTGTCCTTCACATGCCACGACGGTGAGGTCTTTGGCCTGCTGGGGCCCAACGGCGCGGGCAAGACCACGTTGCTGCGATTGCTCGCTACCATCCTTGAGCCCACCGCTGGCACTGCCATGGTGGACGGACTGGACGTGCGCCAGGAGAGCGCCCAGGTGCGTGCCCGCATCGGCCTGCTGGTCGAGACAGCCGGGCTATACGCCCGCTTCACCCCTCGTGAGCACCTCCGCTTTTACGGCCACCTCCACGGACTGGATGGCCCTGAGTTGGAGCAGCGGGTCAGCGTCGTGCTGGAGATATTGGAGATGGCCGACTTTGCTGACCGGCGCGCGGAAGGTTTCTCCGCCGGTATGAATCGCCGCGTGATCCTGGGCCAGGCGTTGATCCACGACCCACCCAACGTCATCCTGGATGAACCCACCGCCGGCCTGGACGTGATGAGCACCCGCAACGTGCGATCTCTCATCACCCGCTTTCGTGACGCAGGGCGCTGCGTCCTGATCTCTACTCACTTGATGAGCGAGGCACAGCGGATGTGCGACCGCGTCGCCATCATCCACAGGGGACACTTGCAAGCGGTGGGTACGCCAGCGGCCCTTATCGCCCAGACTGGCGCGGTAGACCTGGAGGAGGCGTTCGTACGCATCGTAGGCGAGGAACGGCTGCAGGCTGACCTGTGGGAGCAGAAACAGCAGCGCCGCTGGTACCAGTTCTGGCGGCGGGAGCAGCCGGAGGATCGAACAGGTGCTTAAGGTGATGCGAACCATCTTCACCAGGGAGGCACTCGATCTGCTGCGCGACCGACGGGCGCTACTCTTCCTCTTCGCCCCGCCGCTGTTAATGCCGCTCATAGGCGCTGTGGGTGGAGCGTTCGTGCTCTGGCAGATCGCACGCCAGACGAGCGCGGGTATCCCGGTCGCTGTCGTCAACGGGGAGCAATTACCGGGATTGGTGACCAAACTGGAAGACAATCGTTTGCTACAACTGGTGGATGCACCACCTGATCAAGGGAAGGCGTTGCAAAGCGGCGAACTGACGGCTGTGCTCGAGGTCCCGCCCGACGCCACGGAGCGGCTCGCAGCCGAAGAAACCATTACGCTCACGCTGACCAGCAGTCGCAGCGGATGGCTGCCCGATTTCGCCGTCGTTTCCATCCAGGAAACGCTGAGTGAGTACGCCGGCGAGGTACTGACGGAGCGGCTGGCTCGCCATGAGTTGAACCAGGGCTGGGCACACCCCATCCGGCTGGAACGAGAATCCGCCGCCCCGACGGGGGTAGCCGCTGCGCCAGTCGTCGCAGGGGATGCCGTTCCCTCTTCGCTGGGCGGCATCTTCCTGCCCCTGGCCATCGCCTCGTGGGCCTTCAGCGGCGGCTTGAGTTTGATGGCTCACATGACCGTCGGGGAGAAGGAGCGCCACACGATGGAATCACTGCTCATCACCCCAGCCAGCCGGATCGGGATCGTGCTGGGCAAGATCGCGCTCAGCATCATTGTCTCGGCCATCACCATCGGGCTATGGTCGCTGGATAGCCTGGCCTACGTGTTCCTCCTCTCAATCCTGCCGTCTGGTTCCGCCGGTTTTGCCACACCTATCACCGCCCAGTTGGGGAACCTGGGCCCTGCCCTTGTATGGCTTGTGCTGCTGATGTTGCCCCTGATGACTATGGCGAACGGGCTCGTAGCAGCGGCATGTACCTTCGCCAAGAACTACCGCGAGTCAAATCTCTTCCTGGGCCTATTGCAGTTGCTTCTGCCGGGATTGGCGCTCCTGGCGACCTTTGGCGTCGGTGCCACGCCCCCACTGGTCGTGTACGCGCTGCCGGTGGTGGGCGTGCTGGTGGCAATGCGCGACCTGTTCGGGGGTGGGGTCGCCCCATGGGCGCTGATGCTGGCGTGGACAACGGCCGCCACCTACGCCGTGGCGGCCATTCTGCTGGCGGCCTACGTCTTCTCCCGGGAGTGGGCCTTGATGCGGGGGGTATGAAGGGGGATGGGGGGACAAGGAGATATACAAGTATCCTTCTCCCCAGTTGCACTTTTCGCGCAGTGATGTTAATATGATGGATGAACATGTCACTGGTTTACCAGTCTACCGGGGTTTCCCGATTCACCAGTGTAAGGAGGTCATGTGATGGAACGGCCAAAACGTTTCTGGAACGCCTTCAAAGACACCGCTATCATCTTCTCGTTCGTCGTCAATCTTGTCCTGGTCGTTGTGCTGCTTGTGGTGAGTATGCCGGCCCTCCGGGCCGTCTTTGCCCTCAAGACCGGCCTGGCCGAGCCGCTGTTGAACGACCTGGACGCGGCTTTCCTCGGACTGAGTGAGGCCACAATTGACACTACTGTGCAGATAGACAAGCCCATTCCCATCCGGTTCGACATGCCACTTGATCAGCCGCTCCCAATAGACTTCTTGTTGGCGATTGAGCAGAACACAGTCGTTGTGTTAAACGCGCCGGTGCCGCTCAACCTGCCGGCTCAGTTCAATCTGCCCGGCGGCGGCGGTGTGATTAACGGGAGTGTATCCCTATCCCTCCCGGCTGGCCTGCCTCTGCCGGTCCATCTGAGCATGCCCGTGCCGGTCAGCCAGACCATCCCTGTACGCATGAATGTGCCGGTCAGCGAGACTATACCCATCCAGATGGCCGTGCCGGTGCACATCGAGTTGGGAGAGGCCGGGCTGGACCCCGCCGTGCAGGAGTTGCGCGCTGTCTTCCAGCCGTTGAAGGAGCAGGTTGAGGCTTTGCCGGATGAGATAGAGTTTCCGTGAAGATGACATCATCTCAAGCAACATATCCCATCTGCGACTACGAGGGTTCCGCCTACCGCACCGAGTTCTGGGGACAGGGACGGGAGTATGAAGACGCGGTCGAGCGGGTCGCGCTGCACCATCTGCTGCCTCCCACCGGTCACCGTTTCGTTGAGATCGGCGGGGGCTACGGGCGGCTCGTTCCCCTCTATGGTGGCTACGACGAGGTGGTAATCTTTGACTATGCGCTCTCACAACTGCGGCAGGCCCGGGAACTATGGGGGGACGCTGGCCCCGGCGGCCAGCCCCGTTACATCTACGTCGCCGCCGACTTTTATAAACTTCCCTTCGCCCCTGGCATCTTTGACACGGTGGCGATGGTGCGCACGCTCCACCACGCCGCCGACGCACCAGCAGTACTGCGCGGCGTGGCTCAGATCCTCGCCCCCGGCGGCGCGTTCGTGTTGGAGTTCGCCAACAAGCGCAACCTGAAGGCGATCCTGCGTTATCTGGCACACCGGCAGGACTGGTCACCCTTTGACCAGGAGCCGATAGAGTTTGTGAAACTGAACTTTGACTTCCATCCGGTCTGGATGCGGGAGCGGCTGGCCGAGGTCGGGCTGAGGGTGCGAAAGATGCGCACCGTCTCCCATTTCCGGCTCGGCCTGCTCAAGCGGCTGGTGCCCACGGGATTGCTCGTACCTCTCGACCGGCTGCTGCAGCCGACGGGTACACTGTGGCAACTGACACCCAGCGTCTTTGTGCGCTGTGAAGGTCACGCCGAGACGACATCTTCCAAGTCTGCCGCGCCGCCGGATGCTTTCTTCCGCTGTACTGTTTGTAGTTCGACCATGTTGACATTGGTGGACGAGGGAGACATACTATCTTGTACCGATTGCGGCGCGCGGTTCGCGATACGCGATGGTATCTATGACTTTAAGGCACCGCTTTAGGGAGGTGCGACGTGAGTGACACAATTCGACGAGCCTTGTTTGCCGACCTGGTCTTTAACGAAGAAGATCAACCGGCGAAGGCGATCTATGTCGGCGAGGTGCCTCACTATGCCGTGCCGGATGGGGACTTTTTGCGCCACGTCGAGGCCGATTACGTGGATCGCCAGATTGTGACACTGTTACAGGAGTGCATTCTCTCAATGCGCGACATCGTCACCGAGGGGGTGGTCCGAATGCTCGGCCAGGAAGACCTGTTCACCCAGGCCTCAATTGAGCACGCGATTGAGAATATGGACCGCATCCTCGAACCGGGCAACGTGGACGTGGATGAACTGCGCACCGCGTTGTGGATGCTGAAATTCCGCGCCATCGTGAACGTGCATGGTGACGTGGTGCGACTCGATGTCCCCGGTTGGGAGAATGGGGAGATTTAGGATTGACAGATCCAAGATTTGGCGATTGAACCAGCCACGGCGGTCAAAAGTTCACCAATCTGGGATCACACAATCTCAGATCGTCAACTTGTGCGACTTGCGGGGTTGGTGTATACTGCCCCTGTCCTGATCACCAAACTACTATGAGGAGGGCCAAATACTAATGAAGGTCTCTTGCCTGCAAGAAAACCTGGCCAAGGGCCTGGGCATCGTCGGACGGGCAGTCTCACCCCGCTCCACGTTGCCGGTGCTGGGCAACGTGCTCCTGGCAACCGACGCCGGGCGGCTCAAACTCTCCGCCACTAACCTGGAAATTGGCATCAACTGCTGGATTGGAGCCAAGGTTGAGGACGAGGGAGCGATCACCGTTCCGGCACGCACTTTCATTGACCTGGTCAATGCGCTGCCGCTGGAACCGGTGGACATGGAACTGATTGTGCCTACGCAGACGCTCAACCTGCACGCCGGCCGCAGCGAGGCGAATGTCAAAGGGATTGACGCGCAAGAGTTCCCCATAGTGCCGCTGCCCGAAGGTGAAGGGGGCATCCCCATTGAGCCCGACGTGCTGCGCACCGCGATTGAGCAGGTTGCCCTCGCTGCCGCTACCGACGAGAGCCGCCCGATCCTCACCGGGGTGCTGGCCAAGTTCGAAGGCGCGCAACTCACGCTGGCCGCTGCCGATGGGTTCCGCCTCTCGGTGCGCACCGTCCCGCTGCCTCAGACCATCCCCGACCCCTTTAGCATCATCATCCCTGCTCGGGCGCTGGTCGAACTGGGGCGCATCAGCGGCGAGCAGCAGGATCCCGTCATCATCACCGTCACCCCCACCCGCAATCAGGTGCTCTTCCAACTCACCGATATCGTGCTGGTGTCGCAGTTGATTGACGGTAATTTTCCAGATTATCGGCAGATCATTCCCCGTGATTGCACGACTCACACGGTGATAGATACAGCCGCGCTATTGAAAGCGTGCAAGACGGCGCTTATCTTTGCTCGCGACGCGGCCCACATCAGCCGCTTGCACATCAAGCCTGGCTCCGAATTAGCGCCAGGCCACATGATTGTCTCCGCCACATCGGCCGAGACCGGCGATGACGTGAGCGAACTGGACGCCAGCATTGAAGGAGATGAGATCGAGATCGCCTTCAACGTCAAATACATGATTGATGTGCTTTCAGTGATCGGCGCTCCCCAGGTCGCGCTGGACACGACCACCTCCTCCAGCCCTGGTGTCATTCGGCCCGTCGGCGACGTGGACTTTACTCACGTGATCATGCCGATGCACCTGGGGCGATAGATTCTGCCGTTCGAAACGCAAGACGCCCCTAGGGCTGTAACCCTGGGGGCGTTTCTCTTGTAGCGGGTAGAAGACAACACTGGAGCGATTCCCGCGGGCGCCGGAGATGGCACGCGCCAGGTCAAAGATGGCGATGAGGATCGCGATTCATCTGTCTGAGCAAGAAAACGACGCAACCGGGGGGCACCACAGGCCAGTGTGACTCCGACTGGATCAACTGGAGATTAGCCACCAGCAGCGGTATTCCTCTCCGCGCGTCCGCCCAAAACATCCCACAAGCACACTTGACATCACACAGGCTAACATAATAGTGATACCACCAACCGTTATCAGAGACATGATCTACACCTCGCTTTCGGAACGATCAACGAATTCCACGGGCGAGAATTCCGCCCCCAACAAACATACTCCGCGCACCGACCGCTTCGAGCACGGTTCTCAGTCGAGTCTCATCACTTGCGACCATTTCCACCAGCCATCTCGTGCTCCAGCCACCGCTGTTCCCGCACAACCCGATACTTGGTCTGGGCAAACCGTGGGTGAATCGGCAGAGTCTCCTCACGCTCTGCATCAACCTGCGCCTGGGCCTGAAGTCGCAGGGTCTCCTGACGCTCTGCTTCAACCCGCGCCTGCGCCTCCAGCAGAACCCGCTCGTGTTTCAGGCGGCCCTTTTCGAGTTCGGCCCAGCGGGTGCGCCGATCCAGGGCCTGGGCCTCTGCTTGTAATAAGCGCACTCGCTGCTCAGCCCAGATGCGGATCAGCGGACAAAGTGCATGCAGAAGAACCAAGAGTGACCCAACACCCAGCCCTACTGTGACCACAATTTGACTGATCTCAATAAATGCCTGCTGGCGCTCGCGGCTGCGTTCGGCTGCCAACTCGGCATTGGCGCGTGCGAACTCGCGCTGCTGCTCAAGAGACGCGGCCTCCTGTTCCACCTTGTGGGCCTCAGATTCGATCAGATAAGCCTTGGCCCGGATGTACTCTGCTGTGGCCGCTTTCTCCTCTGCACTATTTCCATCACACCCCGTCAGCGCCAATACCAGTGCCAGCAGGATCACCACCCACAAACATCGCTTGCCGCCCATTGCCCCACTCCTTCCGCACTAATGGCCCAATATCCACCAGGTTGCGCCGAGGATCAACGCCACTAGCACAAACCTAACCATCCACCCATCGTGATTGGACGGAATGATGATGTTAGCATGGTTGAACAGTTGCATGGCTCCCGACCATTTTGCTTTGAGCAACAATAACTGCACAAGCACGTAACCGACAGCAAATGCGGCCAGGAGCAAAAGCACAAGGAGAACCAAAATACCCACTACGTTAGGTCCGTCCAGTTGCCAGTCCAACAGCAGTAACTCAAGATCAGTCAGAAAGAATTCCATCAGCCTGCTCCCTCTTAGATGATGGTGTTCAAAACGGCCTGCACAACCGGAGCCTGCCTGTTCAGTCGTATCTCCGGTCTGGTCCCACGCTGGGGACGCCAGACCTTCTCCTGGACGACTAGGCCCTTGCGGATCAGCCTCGCCAGACCAGATGGTTCGGCCTCCAGTTGTTGGACGACAAAGCGGAACGTCAAGTATCTGCTCGCCTGCTCCAGGCGCACCAGCCCCTGAATCCAACGTTCCAATTCTCCAACTGGCAGGTACTCGTCGGCCGCGCTGCGCAGGGCCTTACTGGCCCGAAGTGGGTCGGCGGCCACAATCACCCGTCGGCCCTGCTGTCGGAGTTGGTAGGCAACGCGGATGAAAAACGCATCTCCACTGACGATCACGACTGTTTCGATCTCCGGGCATCTTGAGACTACTTGCACGATATCTCGCTCCATTTGACCGTCAGCCTTGTTCTTCTGCGCACCGCAGCTATGACCGCTCCACGTGTGATGCATCGCGAAACCCGTGTGCTCCAATTGCTCAGCCAGGCGGTCCAGACACCGGTTGCGCCAGTCAGCGTAGGCATGTCGCTCCACGATGTCAAACTGACTCAGACGCTGCAGCAGGGCAGAGACGTGCAGGTCGGCGTGATTTTCAGCATCCACGAACATAGCCGCTTTAGCCAGGCTCCGCATTGTTGGCTACCTCCCTCTCAGTGCATTGTCCCTGTCCAGGCCGAAACGGTCTGCGCATCGGTGCACCAGGCACGGGTGCACGTGATGAGTGAAGAGTCCTCAGGAAGCGCAGACAACCAGGGCCATAGCCCGCCCAACAACGCCCGCAGATGGTCGCACATGCTATGTCGCCGAAATTGATCGCAGTCGCAGGTGATCAAGTTGGTTTCCGGGTCAAAGATCGCCATACAGGTGCGATGTTGGCCCTCAACGACGACAGCGCACTCAGCGAGCAGAGAATAGCAATCTGTATTGGTTCAACGTGAAATGGAATTTCGCCTCGTGCGAATAAGACACTACCCTGCACATACTATGCCCACATTTAGGGACGCAGAGCGGTGCGCTGAGGCCGTCTCAGGATCGGTTTGC
>JAXHUO010000005.1:0-116208 GCA_034189605.1 Chloroflexota bacterium | reverse complement strand
CTTGCGCAGGATGGCGATCTTCTCCTCTCCTGTGTACTGCTTCCGCTTCTTCATCCCCTTCACCTCCTCCTCTATACTAACTCATAGGAGGCTTTTTTCCAATTCCGTCTGAAGCAACACATACGGGGCAGAGACCGACCTTGTGTCGCCACTGACACCAATCCTGAGAAAGTGGATCTTCATCGTCGACCAACTCAACACTCACTAGTCGGAGGACTTGTTAGATTAGTGGCCAAACGATGTGGCATTGACGAGAATGCTATGGGTGTTAAGCAAATCGGGCGTCTTGAAATCAATGGCGACACGCAAGACTTCTTTGGAAGATGAAAGCCACCGTGTTCGATTTGTCTACACGCCCAAGTATGTCTCCTGGTTGAATCAATCTGAAATTCGGTTCAGTCAGTATCCTGATCCGCAAGATGTTGAAACGAGTTATCTTCACCTCAGTTGAAGACTTGCGCCAACGTATCCTGGATTTTATCGATTACTTCAATAAAACGATGGCCAAGTCATTCAAATGGACCTACACGGGGTGGCTCTTGGTCGCCTAGGCTACCGAAGGATTTCCGCTGAGGTATACTAGGTCTAAAGTGGGGAGCAACAACAAAACGAGCATCAGGGTCAGCAGGTTCAGTTTCCATGTCATGGCCTGTCAGATCCCGACACCAGTTCATGTCAACTCTCACGAACTGCCGAAAGCCTCACTGTCATAACAATATCTTGCCAGGCTTGTGTATATTCTTTCGACCTCATCCTGATTTTCATACTGCTTCCACAGTCCAACATTTTCCATAGAGACGTCTGGGTTAAAGAATCTTCTTTTACGTATATGCGCTGATTCATCAGTGGATAGAAAGAAAAGAATTTTACTAACCGTTTTTTCATAGTCCAGTACTAGATCCTCGAAATGGATTCTCAATATCCGATCATCATTGCCAGATCCTCGCTCAGATTGAATCTGCATATGTTCATACCATTTAATAAAGTTTTCGACATCGCGAGGGATAAAACGAAAACTGTATTTTAGTGCATTCACAAATGTATCCCTGGGGTCTCTGTGAGCGATTATTGATTTGGCTGAATAAAAATAATTCAGAATCCTAAACGGATTTAGCGATGCAAAACCTTCGTCTATGATAACATTCCTTATCTTACTGTCATGTACACGCAAGTTGATCAAATTATCCAAGTACTCTCTCGTTATTGACACAAATCGATCCTTCTCAAGTGAAATATGAATAGGCTTGTATAGTCTAAATATATCTCTACCCAAGCGTCTATTTATTCTATACCCTAACACACTTAATGGATCGTTGATACCTACCCACAGTCCATTATAGGAAAAAGACACCAATCTATTTAGATACTCGTTCGAAAGATATACAAACTGATCTCCAAGTGACCGAGTATGGTCCGTTCCAAGGTAAGGGTATCTGTACATACTGCTTAATCTATAAATGAGTTTCTTGAATCTCTTTATAGCTATATCAGATTGATAGGGAGTCCAGCTGCTGACCAGTGCATTTTCCAGACTCATGATTCCATCAGGATCCACCAGTAGTCTGAGTTCGATACCCAAGTCTTGAAATGTGTCGAATTCCTTCAGTAAATCTACTATGGCACTAGACCCAGTGCCACCAAATCCACCTATCACCACTATGTTGTAGTAGTGCTCAGTCATGTCTTTGCCTCACAGACAAATGCTACAGTATTTCGGCCCTTACCCTTATGCCCCAGACCCACAATGGCGACATAAATCACTCCAAGAACTCTGCCACCGCGTCGGCAACGCAAGCAATCTGGTCGTCGGTTAGCTCGGGATACATGGGCAGGGATAGCACTTCCGCCGCTACCCGCTCGGTGATGGGCAAAACAACATCTCCATACCCCGATTTCACATAGGCTGGTTGGCGGTGCAGTGGTATGGGATAATGGACGCCAGCACCAATTCCCTTTTCCTTGAGGTGAGCCAATAGATCGTCTCGCTGCGAGGTGCGGATTACATAGAGGTGGTAGACATGGCGCGCATCAGGAGATTCGTGGGGCGTTACCACATCGCTGTAAGACAGCAGCTCCGTATAGCGACAAGCATGGGCGCGCCGAGAAGCGGTCCAATCTTCAAGGTGGGGCAACTTGGTTCCCAAGATAGCTGCCTGCAAGGCATCCAGCCGATAGCCATAGCCCAACTGTATGTGCTCGTACTTGGTCGTCCGACCATGATTGCGGAGCAGTCGTACTTTGTCCGCCAACTGCTCGTCATTGGTGACAACTGCTCCGCCATCTCCATAGGCCCCCAAGTTCTTGCCAGGGTAGAAACTAAAGATGCCAATGTCTCCGATGGCTCCAACCCGCCGTCCCTTGTAGGTGGCGCCATGAGCCTGAGCTGCATCCTCAATGACCAGCAAGTTGTGCTGGTGGGCAATCTCTAAAATAGGGTCTATGTCAGCCGGCTGGCCATACAGGTGAACAGGCAGAATGGCTTTCGTACGGGACGTGATAGCCCCTTCAATCTGGGCCGGATTGAGATTGTAGCTGGTCTCGTCAATGTCCACAAACACTGGATGCGCACCAGCCATCCAGATCGCCTCCGCCGTGGCAGTGAAAGTGTGGGCAGTAGTGATGACCTCGTCACCAGAGCCAATGCCGCAGACTAGCATTGCAAGGTGTAGTGCCGATGTACCTGACGACATCCCTATACAATGCTGTGCTTCGCAAAAGGCGGCAAAGGCCTCTTCAAACTGATTGACCTCTCTACCCATAATGAACGATGTATTGGTCAGCACCCTCTCTATGGCACCGTCAATCTCCGGCTTGATGGCATAATACTGGGCCTTTAGGTCTACCAAAGGGATCTGTTTCATTATTCTTTTTCTTCTTCTCCTTCTTTATGCATAGAGACTTGATAATCTTTGATATCTTCGATGTGCTTGATGACCCGAGCCGGGTTGCCGACCACTACTGCACCCGGTGGCACATCCTGTACGACGACGCTTCCCGCTCCCACCAGTGCACCGGTGCCGATGGTCACTCCTGGGAGCAATGTGCTGTTGGCCCCAATCTTGGCGTTAGACTTGATTATCGGTCCAACTAATTCATCCTTTACGCGAGGAGAGCGAGGATAGCGAGCGTTGGTGAAAACCACATTGGGGCCGATCCAGGCTCTGTCTTCGACCAGCGAAAACTCGGGCACAAAAGCCTGGCTATGGATGCGCACGCTATTCCCTAGCCTCACGTGATGCTCTATCACTGATTGCGTACCAATGCTTACATTGTTGCCGATCTCGTTCGATTCGCGAATCATGGCGGCATGACCGGTCTGGAAGTTGTCACCGATCGTGTTTCCAGCGTAGATAACAGTATGAGACCGAATGACAGCATTGGCACCGATGACAGTGGGCAACTCCCCCGGCTTCTTCCCTCGGGGTGGCAGCCCAATGATAACGTGATCACCAATCTGCGCCCCCGGTCCTATCTGCACGTTGGGGTGGATATTATGCCCACTCATCACTTATCTCCACTGCCTGCCCGTTGTTTCTGAGCGATTGCTGAGCTGCTTCTAGAATCCGCACCACCTGCCAACCATTGCGACCATCCGTCAGGGGCTGTTGATTTGTCTCAATGCACTCAAGAAAGTGAATACACTCATTGCGCAGTGGCTCTGTCATCTCGATCTTGGGGATGTAGATGTCACCACTGTGCAACTTGATCTGATACTCACCGTAGATAGAGTCATTGCCAATTTTCAGTGCGCCCTTGTCATAGATTTTGATCTTTCCCTCGCCGGCCATGTCGTCGTAGACAATCATTTTCTTGCTGCCGACCACCGTCATCTGGCGCACCTTGCTGGGATCAAGCCAACTGACCTGGACGTGGGCAATAACGTTGTCATCAAAGGAGAGTGTGACGAAGACCACGTCTTCGATACTCTCCTGAAGGAATACTGCCCCATGGGCCGCCACCCACGTGGGCATCCGCATCAGGAGGTAGAGCAGTATGGAGATGTCATGTGGCGCTATGTTCCATAGGGCATTGATATCCTGACGCACCCGCCCCAAGTTGACTCGGTTAGAGTAAATGTAATATACGTCACCGATTTCACCTGTGCCGATCAACTCCTTCATCGCACGAACAGCAGGATTGTACATAAATGTGTGTCCCACCATCAATACTCGATTGACTTGATCAGCCAATTCGACCAATTCCCAGGCTTCGGCGCTCGTGAGGGCAAGTGGTTTCTCGACCAGCACGTGCTTCCCTGCTACTAATGCTGCTTTTGTCAGTTTATAGTGAGTGTGCGCTGGGGTTGCGAGTACGACAGCTTGCACATCGCGCGCGGAAAGGACCTGACTATAGTCTGTGGTACGTGACACAGTCCGATATAGATTACTTATGTAATCCAACCGCTTGGGGTCAGAATCACACACCACTGCCAAGTCAGCGGATGGGGCCTGAAATATGTTGCGAAGCAAATTCGGCCCCCAATAGCCGACTCCGATAACGCCCACATTTATCGCCATAAGACATTCCCTCTCATATCCGACACACGATCCGAACGCAGTGAAGCCAGTCGTGACATAATCTGGCTCTACACAGATTTGTGGGGTCAAATCAGCCACCACCACACTCCACAAGAGCCTGTAGGCGGAAGTTATCGAAGTTCCGATAGCCGAAATCTCGGTTGATGATGCCACGAATGGCACGGTTGATGCCTTCGACGAATCCCTGGGTTACACGATCATCGAAGTAGTTGAGGAATTTATGCCACCAGTTGCGCAGTGTCTCGACAAACCGAATCAAATATCAACTCCCAGTGGCCAACGTTTTCCCTGTCCACGCCCACAAGAAACGCTGCGCCCGTGTTCGATCGGTGATCTTGTCGCAAGTAGTGCGAAACTCTTCCTTGAGCAGGTAGATAGCACGCAACTCGTCCGAAACGGCCAGTATAGTACACAATTGCGCTTCTTGCTCTGGGGTGAGTTTGCTTCGATTCTTCGACAGCGCCCACCGACCCCCTTTCAGAGATTGGTACAGAGCCTCATCCTCGTCCTTTTTTGCCTTTCTTTGGATGCTCCGCCGTATCAAATCGATCTGATGATTGAGTTGCCTCATCACGTGGAAGCGGTCGGCGACGAGTTGAGCATGAGGCAGTTTCTTGCGTACAGCCTGACGATAGGCTCTCCACATGTCCATCGGCACGACCTCAATAACGCGACGTTCTTCCTCCGTCAGGCTATCCAACCACTTCTCGAATGTCTTCTTGAGGCGATTGGGCAATACAGCAATCACCCTGCGTCGTTCCAGATCGGAGAGCGCCAACGCAAACTGCTTGTGTCTCTTCCGCAGCGAGATCTCGTCGATGCCAAGGACGCGTACCCTCCTCCGATCATCAATTCTACGGGCAGCGCGCTTTGCCTGCCGTTTGAAGATATCCAACACCGTTGCTTCATGCAGCCTTTCCTAGAGTGCCACTTGCTTTCGGGGTGTCTTGTTCTTCACTCGCTCGTAAACGTGCATCTCGAAGACACTTGTCTGTCGCCGTTTGGGACCGATCCACTCCAGGTTCTCAGTGAAGGGTTTCCCGCATACATCGCAGTCAAAGCGCCGTTGAGGAAAACACATCAACGTCTTCATCCCCCAGATGTCTAAGTGACGTACACAGCGATCCTCCTCTTCGTGAACTCTGGTCGTTGCCTTCAGGCAACGCGGGCACATGCCCACATCGTGTTCATGTTCACAGAACAGGTGCAGATACTGTTCCTTGTTTTCTTCCTCAATGGCAAACCGAGTGACCCTCATTCCTGGCAACTCCAGCAGATCGCTCAAAGTTTTCGCTGTCACTGCTTGCGTCGTCAGGCTATCCACTCGTTTCACTGCCCGCGCCGCATCTTTGGGTATCTTCTTGCATGGGTGCGCTGGCAACTGGAGGGACTTTTTCGTATCGGGCCTCCTTGGGTCAGTTTGCTGCGTATTCTAACTCAAATTGGCCTCCAGTCCAGTTTTCACCCCACAAATCTGCGTAGCCTCATTTTTATCTGTGTACATCCGTGTTGATCCGTGTGACCCGTGTCCCATCCACTATATCGCTGATGCAGGTATATGACCGGATAGCCGTCCCGTCGCCCCAGACATCAATTGTACCACCGTCTTCTGCTTCGGCAACCTTGCCGCAGGGCAAGGCGTGCTTCACAGGACGCGACCTGCCTTCCTTTTGCACGGGTGTTGTACTCGAACGCTCTCAGCCCCCGTCCCCGGCACTCGCCCTCCACCCCAGCCCCTGCCCTGAGCCCTGTCGAAGGGTCCTCCATCGCGGCGCACACCTCGACCAACCGTTTGAGTCTTTGTCGTAGGCTCAGCCGAATGGCTTAGGAGGTCGTCAGGGGCCAGGTCACCGCTCCCGGTCCGCTCTCCGCACTTTAACCTCCGTCCCACACTTGGGGCATCGCAACACCACTGTTTCCCCCTCGCCTTGTCCCCCCCTCTCCGTTTCGCCCAGCCGCTCCCCACAAGGGCAGACGAATCCCCGCAACCGCGCCGGGTTTCCCCACACCAGGCCATAGTCGGGCACGTCTCGCGTGACCACCGCGCCCGCGCCGACCATTGCCCAGCGCCCAATAGTCACGCCCGGCAACACAACCGCGCAAGCGCCGATGGCCGCGCCTTGGCGCACCAGGATGGGGCTGACCACCCAGTCATCTGCTCCTTTCAAAGAGCCGTCGGTATTTGCTGCCCGTGGCAGTTTGTCGTTGGTCAGGCAGGCGTGCGGCCCCAGGAAGACGCCGTCCTCGATCGTTACACCGTGGTAGATTGAGACACCGTTCTGGACCTTGACGTTGTCGCCAATCTGCACGTCAAAGTCAATGTATGCCCCCTTGCCGACAATGCAATTGCGCCCCAGGCACACACCTTCCCGCACCTGCGCCTGATGCCAGATCAAGCTCTCTGCCCCGATCTGTGCCTGGGGTGAGACTTCTGCCGTAGGATGTATACGCACGTTCTCCTGCATCTTTTTTCCTTCAGTTCAAGAGTGATATGGTTCTCTCCGCCGCGCGTCCGTCTCTGAAAAGTGGCGGGCGATCGAGTCCAACTCCGCGTCATTGCACCTCGATCAGATGGAAACCCCGACCGATTCGTCTCCCTGTCTCCCCTTCTCATTGTCCCCTTGTCTCCCTCTCTCCTCCCCTCGCCACCACTCAATGGCAAAGGCCCCGAACACGCCCAGCATCAGGCCCAGTGCCCCCGCCACGGCGGTGTTGAGCATTCTGCCCCGGCTCACCGGTTTCTCCGGGATGACGGCGTAGCTCCCCACTTGCAACACCCCGTTCTCCTCCTGGGACGCGATGCGCGCTTCCTCCAGTTTCCGCGCCAGCGTCATGTATGTATCGTGGGCCAGGTCACGGGCATTGGTCAGGCTGTCGCTTTCGACTTTGATCTCCTGGAGTCGCTGTTGCAGGGCCAGTATCTCTGGTTCCAGTTGCGTCAGATGCTCGTCAATAGCAGATGACTTGGCCTCCAATGTGACCACCAGATCATCCAGGAAGGCGATTTGTTCGGCCAGACTCTTGTTGGAAAACGACTCGGTGCTATTGACCTGCAACTGGATCGGCGTGGATGCTCCGGCGTCAAAGGCCTTGACCTGCAGGAAGAGCGCGGTCAGGTCATCGGCCAGGGAAGCGGGCTGGTCACCCGGCTGCTGCGCCAGTTGATCGCGCAGCCCCTGGATATCCTGGACGATGTAGATGATAGCGCGCTGGTCGGCCAGATAGTCGGCCTGGGTCTGGCGGTAGGAACTTAGTTGGGCGTTGACGATGTTGGACTGGTTGCGGGCCTGGAATTCGATCAACGCCACGTCGGCCTCGTCCAGGGCCTGCTCGGCCTGCTCCATCTGTTCCTCAAAGAAAGTCACGTCCTTCTCGGTCTCGCCGTAGATGCCGTTGCCGAGTGTGGTAAACTGGTCAGCCCACAGGTTGGCGATGTCAGCGGCGTCCACCGGAGAGCGGGAGTGCACTTTGAGCACCACCAGACTCGGATCACCCTCCGAGGTTGCCTCGACCATCTCCGCAAGTGTCCTCAGTGTCCACTCCTCGATGTGCGCCTCAGGGGAAGGGGTATAGGTGTCTACCACGCCTTGCAATGTCTCGTCTGAGGTCGCCAGGGTGGGGAAGGCCTTGTACGCGGGCGTCCACTGCCCCACCGTCTCGAAGCGGGGATCGAACTGCATCTGGTAGCGGGGCTGAGTGATGATGACTACGGATGAGGCATCGTAGGTAAGGGGAAGCAGGGAACTGACCCCAAATGCCACCACCGCCGCCACCAGCGCCAATCCCCCGATCCACTTCCAGTAACGGAGCAATGTTTCAACGTACACACGCAGGTCAATTTCTTCTTCCATCGTCTCTCCTGTATTCTCCTATTTCCCTGTGAGATACAAAACGTGAAACGTAATGGGTTATTACGCTTCACGTTCCACGTTTCGTTATTTGTTTCATACCCGCCCGTCACGTCTCGTCAAATTGTGTGGTCAAAAGTGATTATAAGACCACTGTATATCTCTGTCAAGTGGATGACAGCCTTACGCTTCCGCCAGCCGCTGCTTGAGAAAAGCGATGCTCTCTACCATGGTCGGGTTCACACCGTTGAGCATGGCCAGATAGAAACTCACATAGTCGCCAAAGTGGATCAGCGAGAGCATGTGTGCGAGACAACTCTCGCCCCGTCCTGGCAGTGTCTCGACCGCCACGCCTTCGCGCAGGAGCAGTTCCCGCGTCACCTGCCAGCGCACCTGCACGCGCGGATGGTCCAGGCTGGAGCGCAGCATCAGCACGATGATCTGCTCGCGCATGGTCTGGGGGATACCAAAACCCACGACGGCATTGTGGTTTAGTTCGGGCAGTGCTTCAAAGAAAGCCCAGTGCTTGCTGTTCTCGTTGAATTGGGTCTTCCAACGGTTGGCGACGGTGGTCAGGAACCCCGCCCCGTAGATGACCGGCAGTCGGCCCGCGATTTGACCTGCCATCTGCTTGGCCCCATTGCGCGCTGCAGGCACAGCAGGGCCAATCTCTGCCTGCCATTCCTCCATCATCTGGACGGCCCCTGCCAGATCCGCGGAGTAATCGCGGAGGAGCCCCAGCCGGCAGCAGGTACCCAGCAGCAGGGTGAAGGAGTAGCCCAATGCGGCTCGTGGCTGCGCCGGGTAGTCAAAACGAATCAGTGGTATTGCCTGCTCCTGTGCCAGTGCTGCCAGTTTTCCCCCGGTCGTGACCACCAGCGGGCGGGTTCCCCGTTCCAGCGCCTCTCCGAAGGACGACAATGTCTCCTCTGTGTTGCCCGAATAACTGCAGCCGATGACCATATAGTCAGGGCCGCGGGCAAAGGCGGGAAGCGTGTAATCGCGCACGATGGTGAAGGGGACATTACATTCTCCAGCGACCAATCCCTGCAGGAGCGCCCCCCCGATGGCTGAACCGCCCATTCCCAGAATGACAACGTGCCGTACAGTTTCATAAGCCGGCGGCAACTCTAGCCTTTGGGATAGCGCCCAGGCTGCCTGGCATTGTTGTGGTAGTTCGCTGATGCGGTCAAGCATGCCATTAGGGTCGAGTTCGCTAAAACGTGTTGGGTCGTCCAGATTCATTGAATATTCTCCGTTGGATGGAACACAAATCGTGACAATGGTGATGATACCAGCAAGGGGCGTGATTGTCAACCTTGCGTGAACGTGCACTCGGCGTTATAATCAAGATGTATGGGGAAGTGTCGGAATTGGCAGACGAGCGTGACTTAGGATCACGTGGGGCAACCCGTGCGGGTTCGAGTCCCGCCTTCCCCATAAGTTCAAATCCAAACACTGCAAGTTAGGAGGCACGCTCACTTGAAGATCACAACCGAACCCCTAGAGAATTGCCAACTGGCCCTCACCATTGAGGTGGATGAGGAACGAGCCCAACAGGCCATGCGGCGAGCTGCGCGCCAAATCGCCAGGCAGGTGAATGTCCCAGGCTTCCGCAAAGGGAAGGCTCCCTACGGCGTCATCGTGCAACGCCACGGCGAGGATGCCGTCCGCCAGGAGGCCGCTGACCTATTGGCCCAGGAGGTTTATCGCGAGGCGTTGGAGCAGGAGGGGATCGAGCCTTATGCTCCCGGCGTGTTAGATGAGGTCCTGCTCCACCCTGTCACCTTCAGATTCACCATCCCCCTGCGCCCGACGGTGGACCTGGGTGAGTATCGTGACTATCGTCTCAAGATATCGAAGGCCAAGGTCTCCAAGAAGGAGGTGCAGCAGGCACTAGAAACGGTCCGTGAGCAGAACGCGGTACTCGAGCCTGTTGATCGCCCATCTGCGCTGAACGATGTGGTCGTGGTAGATGTTGAGGGCCAGACGGCCGAGGGGGTGGTATTTCTCAAGGGAGACGACACCCGTATTTTGTTAGACGCCGAAAGCAGCGATCCGGCACCGGGCTTTGCCGAGGCTATTGTGGGTATGGAAGCGGGTGAAGAGCGCACATTCACGCTGACTCTGCCAGATACTTTTCCCAGAGAGGAGTTGCAGGGCCAGGAAGCGGAGTTCACCGTCAGACTGGTGGAGGTCTATGAGCGTACCCTGCCTGAACTGGACGATGACCTGGCGCGTACTGTTGGCAACCTCGACTCTTTCAAAGAATTACGATATCACGTCAGGGAGCAGTTGCAGCAGGCAGCACAGGAAAAGGCCGACAAAGAGTACGCGCGTCAGGTACTTGGGGCCGTCATTGAGCAATCTCAGGTCGAGTATCCGCCTGTGATTCTCGAGGAAGAACTGGACGCAGTGGTTGAGGACTTTGAGCGGGAGGTGGTGAGCAAGGCACGCCTCTCATTGGAGGATTATCTGCGCATCCAGGGTGAGACGATGGAAGAGTTGCGAGAGGAATTAAAGCCTCAGGCTGTGGCCCGTCTCACGCGTGCCATAGCGCTGGGTGAGGTTGTAAGGTTGGAAGGCCTTGAGGTGGGCGAGGAGGAACTCGACGCGCACATTGAGGAGGTCAGTGCCGCGTGGGGTGCCCGGGCCGACGATGTGCGCACATCCCTCGCTTCAGGCAAAAGTCGGCGGGCGATGCGTAGCCGCCTGCTGGCTGATGCGGCGGTGCAGCGGTTGGTCGCCATCGCCAAAGGAGAGGCAGAGGAGACAAGGGGACAGGTAAAGGGGGAGACGGGGAGCGGGATGCAGGAAGCAGAAAGTGAAGAAGCGGCAAGCGATGGAGATGGGGAGCAGGAGAATGAGAGAGCGGAGGGGCAGGATGCAGGAAGCGGGAGGCAGGAGTGACATGGTGGGAAGGGTTCCGCCTACGGCGTTGATTCCAATGGTGATTGAGACGACAGGGCGCGGCGAGCGTCATTATGATATCTACTCACGTTTGCTCCAGGGGCGCATTATTTTCGTAGGTATGCCTATCACAGACCAGGTGGCCAATGTGGTGGTGGCCCAGTTGCTATATCTTGAGAATGAGGATCCAGACAGGCCTATCTCAATGTACATAAACTGCCCCGGCGGCACCATCTACCACGGGTTAGCGATCTACGACACGATGCAGCAGGTGCGAGCGCCGGTCTACACTTACGCTGTGGGGGTGACGGCCAGCATGGGAACGGTGCTGCTGGCAGCGGGCGCAAAAGGGTATCGCTATGCACTGCCCCACGCCACCATCCACATGCACCCGGCCGGTGGCAGCGCGCAGGGATATGCCCCTGACGTCGAGATCCAATACAAGGAACTGAAGCGCGTCGAGGACCTGCTTCACAATCTATTGGCATTCCACACCGGCCAGCCAGTGAAGCAGATCACGGCTGATTTCGACCGTGATCGCTTCATGACCGCCGAGGAAGCGGTCGAGTACGGGTTGGTGGACCAGATACTCCAACCGGCGGAAAAGCCCCAGGCGGGAATATCTGGGTCGGGAGAGCAGAATTCTACAGGCTAGAGCCCAGCCCCGAATGGAGCTCCGCTCTTTCAGTGCGAGGGCTTGGGCGTGAGCACTCAGGTGAATGGTTCAGCCTTGTCCTGTTCTACTCCGCTTCCAGTATGATCACCTCGCCATCATAAAGGCTGTGGAATCTCTGGGCGTCGGCGTGGGTGCCGATGACGCCGGCCCCGTAATGCATCGGCACCACCACCTGCGGCCTGATGTCGGTTGCGGCCTGGGCGGCTTCCTTGACGTCCATCGTGTAGGTGCCTCCGATCGGCAGCAAAGCCACATCACAGCGAATGTCGGCCATCTCCGGGATGCGGTCGGTATCGCCAGCAAAGTAGAGTCGTTCCCCGGCCACTGTGACGATGAAGCCGACGTGCTCAGCCCGTCTGGGGTGGAAGCGTTTTTTCACGTTGTAGGCTGGCACAGCCTCGATCTGCACATCCCCCACCGTCGTCCGCTCCCCTGGCCGCAATACGCGCACGTCGCCGCGCAACTTTTTCGCCGCCCCACGGCTGGCGACGATGATTGTCCCAGGCCCGCTGATCCGCTTCACGTCTTTCGGAGAGCAGTGGTCGTGGTGCTCGTGGCTGACCAGAATGATGTCGGCCTGGGGGTGGTGAACCCCTAGTTTCCACGGATCGAAGTAGATTGTCGGCGGTCCATCGAGGCGGAAACTGGCGTGGCCCAGCCAATGCAGACGCTTGAGCAAGTCTACTGTATTCATCGTTACTCTCCCTGATTTATTTGTCTCCGGTAAACGAGGTGCAGAGTATGATCACGTTTCATGTTCCACGTCTTTGCGCGTCACTTGTACCAACGCTGTGCCTTTGGTGGTGCTGAGTTGGTAGACTGTCCCCTGCGGCACGACGGTAAAGTCACCAGGGTGCAGGTGCAGCATGCTCTGTGACGTGCGCGCGGTCGCGGTACCCTCCAACACAAAGATTAGCAGGTCGTGAGGAACCGGCATCTCGACTGGCCACGTTCCTTCCCCCCATGCCACCTGTATGGCCGTTTCCTCAATCCGGGCGGCGGTGTGGAACTGAAACGGCAAGGTGAGCGTGCGCACCGCACCGGGGAGGCTGACGCGCTTCAGCCTGGCCTCGCTGGCGAGAGCATAGAGACGGCGGCGGCCGTTTTTCCGTTCTGGAACAAAGCCGCAGCGCAGGAGCAATACACCAGCGCGCAGCCCTGAACTGGATCGGTGTTCTACTCCCTTTGGCACGACGGCCAACTCGCCCGGTCGCAGTCGTACCTCTCCCCATTCACTTTCCAGCAGGATGGTCCCTTCGTAGACCCAGAAGAGTTCGTCGTTGTCCAGGTGCTTGTGCCACTCTAGCGTTCCCTGGCAGATGTAGATACTGACGATGATGTCGCCTACGCGAGCGACGTTCACCGTCGAGAACGGCTGATCCAGTTTCGCGGTGACCTGGGAGACGTTTAGTTTCTTGAGCGTGGCCATCAACATTATTATACCCTGCTGGTGGCCGGGCTGCAAGTCTCTGCTTGTCAGTGCCCGACGCCTCGGGTATAATCAGTACTCGAAACTTTAATGTTACGTGGTCTTGGGCACGAGGAGGCTTGAGTGACGCTCGAACTGAGCAGGTTGACTGGACAGGTGAGGGTGATGGGGGAGGAGTTGGCCACCCGCGAGCGGCATTTCGCCGACCAGGTGAACCTGGCGCGGCGCTGGCTGGCCCAGTATGCCGACCAGGGTGAGCGGTTGCGCCATCCTGCCCGGTCCATCCGCGCTGCCATTCCGACCGGCGAACCTCTCGACGCCGTCCACCCCCTGCCCGCCATCCCGGAACGGTTCACCGTCATCGCCGCCGATGGCTCGCAGATCCAGCCCGACCGGCATGGCGCGGCGCTCTATTACCTGATCAACGTCGGCAGCCTGGTCTACCGGCACGGCAGTGGCAAAACACCCGAGGCCCATAGCGAGCCCACCCTGGGCTACACCGAGAAGGATGTATACGAGAACGGGCATCTTGTGCCCGGGAACGTGCTCGACGTGCGGCGGGACCTGGCCGAGATCACCCGCCTGGCCGACTTGTGCGCTGTCGAGCCACCAGGGCCTACAATAGCATTGGTTGATGGTACCCTCATCCTGTGGGTGCTGGAAGACCTTCCAGCCGGGGGGCGGCGCGCGAAAGTGACGGCCTATCTTGACCAATTGGGCCGCATCCGCCAGGCTGGTGCAGTTGTGGCTGCTTTCGTCAGTCGCCCGCGCCGCACTGAGGTGACACAGTTGCTGCACCTGGCCAGCCTGGACGGAGACGTGAGCCGCGCCAATCAGGAGCCCAATCTGCTGGAGCATCTGCCCGACAGCGCAGTCTTCGGGGCTCTGCCGCCTGGCACACGCTCAACCCTCTTCGTAAGCCCTTCATCCATCAACTATGAATACTACCACTCCGCCGGCCACGCTATCCATTTTTGCTACCTCAACCTGGCCGAGGAGGAGCACGCCCCAGTCGTCGCGCGGATAGAGGTGCCTGCCTGGGTGGCCGAGAATCCCGACTGGCTGGAATTGGTCCACGGGGCCATCGTCGCCCAGGCGCGCATAACAGGCGATTATCCCTACGCGTTGGCCCGCGCCGACGAACTGGCCTTTATCAGCGGTCCAGAACGGGAAGCATTTGAGGAGATGGTGACCACGGCGTTGCTGCACGCAGGCATCAGGCCGGCCCTCTCGCCGAAAGCATATTACAAGACCTTGACCCGCCAGGGCAGGAGGAGGCATCGGTTATGAGTAGTGGGAGTCTGCAAGTTGGGCGGGTGTTGCGGGCCAGCACGCGCGGCTTTGTCATCGGCTGCGCGGTGATGCAACCCGACATCCCGGCCTTTGGCTCGTTCGTGCGGGCGGACGGGCAGACGCCGGGGAGTGCTATCTATGGCCTGATCTACGACGTCAGCGTCGAGGATGATCCCTTTGTGCGTCAGTTCATCGGCACCGACCCGCCCGAAGAGGTTGTGCGTGACCAGCGTGAGAACCGTCAGATACCCATTGAGGTCAGCGTCCTGGCGGTGGGCTGCAACGCTGGTGGTACCATCCATTATTGCCTGCCCGCACAGCCGCCGGTGACGCTCGACTGGCTCTATCAGTGCAGCGAAAAAGAGGTACGGGCTTTCAGCGCGCGCTTTGACTATTTCCGCCTGGTGCTGGAGGCGCACGAGGTGCCAGCCGACGAACTGCTGGCGACCAGTTTGCTGACCGCCGCCGCTGCCTGGCCGGAGGGCGAGCAAGAGATGTTCCTGGTCGGGGCAGGGCGTGAACTGGCGCGGTTGCTGGCCAGCGACCCGGTGCGGCTGGAGGGACTGCTGCGACGGCTGCGAGCCAGGTGAGGTGGTAATATGGAAACAGAGACACATCGCGAGGTAGCCGAGACATTCGTGCAGATATCAGGATACGCGGACGACGAGCGGGTGCGGGCGATTTTCATCGTCGGTTCCAGCGCCAGTGGGCAGGGTGACGCTTACTCTGACGTGGATGTGATGATGGTCGTCAACACGCCCATCCACGACAATGAACGACTGAGGCGGCTGCGCGCCATCGGTTGCCGGAATATTATGCTGACCATCGCTGGTGTGGACAATCCCGCGCTACCGGTACAATCACAGGTCATTGACAAGTTTGTCTTCCGCGACATCTGGTTTGACGTCAGTTATCACTTGCCTCACCAACTTCAGTTCTGTTTTGATTACGTGACACTGGTGGACAAGGACGACCTGACACCACGCTTGTGCGGAACTAACCGAGTGTATAACAATGCCGACCTCAAAGCACGCGCCCGGGCGGACCTGCGCCTGCTGCACGCGCGCATCTACCGCTACGATAAGTATTGCCGGCGTGGTGAGTGGGTTGGTCTGGACCTGTCCGCTGTCAAGAACCTGCTCGTGGATCTGGTGATGACGTTGAATGACCAACCTGACTATAACCGCCACTCTTCCCGTATAAGCCAACTGTTGCGCGATTTGCTGGTCAAACCGGAGCACTTTGACCGGGATTTGTTGGATATCCTACATCTGGACAACCGGGAGACCTGGATGCGCAAGGTCGAGATGCTGCGTCGCATGGAGGCTGACCTGATTGCACTGTGCGAGGTCCGTTGGGGACCGATTGCGATGTTTGACGATGGGGACACAGCCGATGCTTGACCATCCTCGCTTGCGTCACCTGACGCCCCACGAACGGGGCGTGCTATCCGAATTCCTCTCGCGGCTGCGAGAGCGATGTAGCGATCACATCACACACGTCTGGATATTTGGCTCCAAGGTGCGCGGCGACTTTGACGAGGAGTCGGACGTGGACCTGCTGATCGTGGTCCGTGATGGGAATGACGTGCTTGGGGGAGTGATCGGCGAGATTGCCTACGACCTCAGCCTGGAGCATGGCGTCTTGCTCTGCGATCACGTGATTAGTGCCTGGCGCTTTGCGCAGATGCGTGCTCGCCAGGAGCCCCTCTACGAGAGCATAATGCGTGAGGAGGTGGGTCTGTGGGCTTTGGAAATCGTCCCTACGAGAGTGGCGGAGGAACAGGCGTCATACAATCTGGGCACTCCCGAGGATTATCTCCGACATCGGCTGGAGCAATCTGAGCGCATCGTCGCCCGCCTGGAGCGATTTTCGCACGAGCGTGGTCTCTTGACCAATAGGGAGCCAGATGATGGATGATCACTCACCCGAACGAGAACTGGAAGCCTTTTTTGGCCCCCGACCGGTAGAGCCTCAGCTCCTCCAAAGGCTGGGCATCGTCGTCGCTGGGAGTCTCTCCAAGGGGCTGGACGTTAAACTCGACCAGAGCACGGTCATCGAAGGGCTGGCCGTGGGCCGGTACGTCGTCGTACGCGGGCAGACCGGACGGCGTTTTTTCTCCATTGTCACTGATGTGCAACTGGATGCCGTCAACCCGCTCATCGAAAAGGCCCCGCCGGACACCTCCGATCCCTTCCTGGCCCGTGTCTATCAGGGGCCGGTCGTCTTTGGGCGCATCCACGTTGCGCCGATGTTGGTGCTGGATCCCTCCCCTTCATCCCCCCCAACTTTGGAGGGGAAAGAGGGGGGGCGCGAGCCCAAGCCAGTCAAAACCATCCCGGCACACTTTACGCCGGTCTATCCCGCCAGCGAGGAGGAGGTCGCGCTTATCTTTGGCCAGGAGGAGCAACCCGGCTACTTTTACATCGGCGACCCGCTGGAGATGGAGGGGGTCCACGTGGCACTCGACCTGCGCCGCTTTGTCGAGCGGTCGGCGGGGGTCTTTGGCAAGACCGGCACCGGCAAGACCTTCCTCACGCGCACGCTGCTGGCCGGCCTGATCCAGGAGAGCGTGGCCGTCAATCTGGTGTTTGATATGCACAACGAGTACGGCTGGAAGAGCCAGGACGAGGCCAATCTGGAGGTCAAGGGGTTGCGGCAACTTTTCCCCACCGGGCAAGTCTCTGTCTTCACGCTGGACGACGAGTCGTCTCGGCGACGGGGGAGCAAGGTGGACGGCGTGGTGCGCATCGGCTATGACCAGATTGAGCCGGAGGACGTGGATAGTCTCTCCAGCCTGATGGCTCTCTCTGATGTGCAGGTGGGCGCTTTATACTTTCTGCGGCGGCGGCTGGGGCGGCGCTGGGTCGCCCGGCTGCTGGACGAGGATGACCCACTGGAGGATTTGGATAGCGCGCTGGAGCGGGGCACCATTCACGGAGGGACGCTGGGGGCTATCCAGCGCAAACTAGGGCTGTTCCGTCGCTTTGGCTTCCTGCAGGAGCGAGCGCCAGAGGATGCCGTGAAGCAGATTCTAAACTACCTGGACCGAGGGATCAATGTTATTCTGGAGTTTGGGCGGTACGGCAGCAGCCTGGAGGCCTACTTGCTGGTGGCTAACTATATCACCCGCCGCATCCACGCCCACTATGTCAGGCGCAAGGAGGAGGCGCTGGGAGAGCGAGGGAAGGAACCGCGCCCGTTGGTCATCACCATTGAGGAGGCGCACAAGTTCCTTGATCCTGCTGTCGCCCGGCATACTATCTTTGGCACTATCGCCCGCGAGTTGCGCAAGTACAATGTCACGCTGCTGATCGTGGACCAGCGGCCCAGTGGGATTGACCCAGAGGTGATGAGCCAGGTCGGCACCCGTGTCACCTGCCTGCTAGACGACGAGGCGGACATCCGGGCGGTCTTTTCCGGCATCAGCGGGGCGGGGGCATTGCGTGAGGTGCTGGCGCGGTTGGACACTCGCCAGCAGGCACTCATCATGGGCCACGCCGTGCCGATGCCGGTGGTCGTGCACACCCGCACCTACGGCACGCCAGAGTTCTACGCCGCGCTGGGGGTCCGAGAGGCGGAAGGCCCGGAGGCGGTGCTGGCGCGGGGGCGGGCGTTGTTGCGAGGAGAAGGGGATATCGAAATCTGATGTAGGGATACCCCTTGTGGGTATCCTCAGGGCAGGTACGAGACCTGGGCGAGGGCAGGTACGAGACCTGGGCGAGGGCAGGTACGAGACCTGGGCGAGGGCAGGTACAAGACCTGCCCCTACGGAGAATGACGGAATACGATTCTGGGAAGCGTCACCGCCGTTCGGTTCGCCTGAGGGGATACGATTATGCCCAGCCTGGGATAGATTTCGTGAACATTTGTGTCCAAAGCCGCGAGTGCCTGGTTGGGACCATCGCGGGTGGTGAAATGCGGCTGAACGACGAATAGCGAATGGTTCAGGTAACATGGGATCACATGCCCCAATGATCTCTGACCATCAAATTGGACACCTGCATTGTCATGCCTAACCATTTTCACCCCATCGTCATCGTAGGGGCACCCCCTTGTGGGTGCTCAATCCGGGGCGGGCACGAGACCCAGGGCGGGCACGAGACCCAGGGCGGGCACGAGACCCGCCCCTACTTAAATGGTGAGGGGAGCGATAGCCGGAAGATTACGACTATGGAAAAGATTCGTCTCTTGCACTTTGCTGACCTCCACATCGGCATGGAAAACTATGGCCGGCTCGACCCCGTCACCGGCGTCAACGGGCGGGTGTTGGACTTTATGCGCCGCTTCGATGAACTGATTGACTATGGGCTGGAGCGCGAGGTGGACCTGGTGATCTTTGCCGGGGACGCTTACAAGCGCCGTACTCCCAACCCCACCCACCAGCGGGCCTTTGCTCGCCGCGTCAAACGGCTGGCCGACGCCGGGGTGCCGGTTGTCCTTCTGGTGGGCAACCATGACCTGCCGACGATGACCCAGCGGGCCTCCAGTGTGGGTATCTTTCGCACGCTGGACGTGCCCAACGTCGTCGTGGGGCGGGTCGAGGATATACACCACATTGAGACCCGCCACGGCCCGGTGCAGGTTGCCACCGTTCCCTACCCAATCCGCCAGCGGCTCCTGGCCCACGATGATTATCGGGGCCTCTCCATCGAACAACTGGATGAGGCGCTCCAGCGCATCGTCACCGACAACGTCCGGGCGCTGGCGGAGCAACTGACCCCGGATGTCCCAGCGGTGCTGGCGGCCCACCTGACCGTCTCCGGCGCTACCTTCGGCTCCGAGCGGAGCGTGATGATCGGACGAGACGCGGTGATCCTCAAGTCAGCCCTGGCCGATTCTGCTTGGGACTATGTCGCGCTGGGCCACATTCACAAGCATCAGAGCCTCAACGAAGGTGGCTATCCGCCGGTGGTTTATTCCGGCAGCCTGGAGCGGATAAACTTTGGCGAGGAGGGGCAGCCGAAGGGGTTCTGCTGGGTGGAACTGGCGCAAGGAGAGACGACGTGGGAGTTTATCGAGATGGACGCCCGCCCCTTTGTCACTGTGCGCGCCGACGTACGAGAGGCCCTCAACCCACTGATGGCGTTGCAGCAGGCGGTCGCCCCTCACGATCTACATGGCGCTGTGGTGCGGCTGATCCTGCGTCTGCGGGCTGACCAGGAGCCTCTGGTGCGCGACCGGGACGTGCGCAGGCTGCTGTCCGACGCTTACTTTGTCGGTGGCATCAACCGTGAGGTCGAGCGAGATGCGCGGATGCGGCTGGGTAGCCTGTCACCGGAGGAGATGACCGACCGCGAACTGCTGGCCAAGTACCTGGAGACAAGGAGTATGGATCCGGAGCGGGTCAGGGTGTTGCTGGAGCATGCTGAGGTTATCTTTGCCGGGGAGAGCGATTGAGGCGGCTTGTTGCCCTTTATTTACCATTCGCAATTCGCCCCATCCACCTGTCATTTATTGTTTCCAGGAGGAACCAACCGATGCCTAAAATCCGTTGTTGTGTTCTCGGTGCCACCGGCTTTATCGGTGGGCAGATTGCCCGCGCCGCGCTTGCCCGAGGCTGGGAAGTGCGCGGCCTGCGCCGCCGCCCGAACGCCACCGGCGCTATCGGTGACCTGGCCGTCGAATGGGTGTCCGGTGACGTGGTAGACCCGGCCTCGCTGGTGGCGGCTATGCGCGGCTGCCCCATCGTTTTCCACGTGGCTGCCTACTATCCCCACCGCGCCCACGACGTCTGGGAGACGGTGCGCCACGGCGTGGCTGGCATGCGCAACGTCCTTGCAGCCGCATCCACCGTTGGGGTCAAGCGGTTCGTTTACACCAGCGCGCTCACCACCGTCGGCCCACCTTCGGAATCAGGTCGCCTGGCCAACGAGCGCGACTTGTACATCCCTGGCTCTGTCCCCATCCCCTACTTTGAGGTCAAATGGGCGATGGAGATGGAGGCGCTGCGGGCCACGGCCCAGGGGCTGCCGGTCGTCGTTCTCCTGCCCACCGCCGTCTTTGGTCCGTGCGACGTCAAGCCGACTACCAGCGCACTCCTGTTGATGGCAGCCCGGGGGCGGATACCTGGTTACATCGAAGGGAGGATCAACGTCGTGGATGGACGGGACGTGGCGACGGGGCACATCGCCGCCGCCGAGCGGGGGCGCCCTGGCCGGCGCTATATCCTGGGCGGCCACAATCTCACCTTCCGCGAGATGCAGGCGATGATGGCCGAGGCCGCCGGGCGCAAACCGCCGCGCTTAAAACTGCCACTGTGGCTTGTACGGGTTATCGCGGGGGCGGGGGGGCTGCTGGGTGTACCCGGCACTCAGCACCTGCGCGCCATCCGTCACTGGCAGCCGCTCGACACCACTCGCGCGCGGGAGGAACTCGACCTGCCTGAGCCTATCCCCTTTGAGCAGACCTGTCGTGATGCGCTGGCCTGGTTTCGCGAGTACGGCTATTTGAAGGGCGGGCCTGCCGAGCAGCCAGCGCATGAGGTGCACTGATGTCTGAAAATCGTCCTACCAAGAAACCCCAACTCACCCTGCTCCAACGATTCCTCAGCACTCGCCTGGTCACAGGCGCGGGGATGCTACTCAGCAAATGCGTGCCCCCTTTCGTCGGATACTCTGTGGCGGGGCTCGTCGCCGGATTGATCAACTGGCTCAAACCGGGCGTCTACTGGATCGTGCACGCCAATATGCGCCAGGTGTTGGGGCCGGAGATGGACGAGAAGACGCTGCACCGGATGGTGCGCCGGGTATTTCACAATAATGCGCGCAACGACTATGATCTCTGGCATCTGGTGGGCCGGGAACCAGAGACGATACGTGCAGCTGTACACATGCCCCCCGAGGCCCGTGCTCACCTCGATCATGCATTGCGGCGTGGCAAGGGGGTGATCATCGCCGGGACCCATACCGGCAATTTCGACCTGGGTATTCTGGCGCTGGCTGCTCACGGGCAGGAGATTCAGGTATTGGGGCTGGCGGCCCCGCCGGCCGGTGGATTTGATCTGATGGATCAGATGCGTGCGCGCGCTGGCGTGCATCTGACATCCATCAGTGTTCCGGCATTACGGGAGGCCATCAAGCGCCTGCGCTCTGGCGGGGTCGTGCTGACCGGCGTGGACCGGCCCGTAGGTGATGTGGAGCAGCCGGTCGCGCCCTCTTCTAACACAGGGAGGGATTGGAGGGGAGTCGAGTTCTTCGGCCGCCCGGCCCTGCTGCCGACTGGCCACGTCCGGCTGGCGCTAAAGACCGATGCGATCATCATCGTGGCCAGCCCCTGCCGCGAGCCGCAGATGGGCAACGTGGTGCGCCTCTCCCCACCGCTGGAGATGATCTGTACCGGCGACAGTGACGAGGATCTGCGGGTCAACCTGCGGCGCGTGACCAGTTGGATGGAAGAGTTCATCCGTGCCCGGCCAGAGCAGTGGGCAATGTTCGTCCCGGTGTGGCCGGAGTAACGTCCGTAGGATTGGGGGGGGATGAAAAAAGTACTCAGCATCAGTGTGGGCTCTACGACCCGCGATCATACACCGAGACCGAATTCTTGGGGAAACGCTTTTGGATCAGTCGCCAGGGCACCGATGGTGACTTTGAGAGGGCCATCCAGATGTACCAGGAGTATGATGGCAAAGTGGACGCTTTCGGAGTAGGGGGCACAGAGTTCTATCAGGTCGTCGCTGGCCGTTGCTATTACTGGCGCGACGCCCGGCGCATCCGACGGCCTGGGCTGCTTTTTTCGTGACCTCTGTCATCTACCAGGGGGAGGGCTGTCACTTGTCCCCTTGCTATTCCTGCGGTACACTGACATTGAGAACACATCAATATCTTGAGGAGTAAACTGATGAAACGTCTGCTTTCGGGCAACGAGGCCATTGCGCTGGGTGCGTGGGAGGCTGGCGTCAGGTACGCTGCCGCCTATCCTGGCACTCCCAGCACGGAGATTCTACCCGCGCTGGCCCAGTACGCCAGCGTGCGGGCCGAGTGGGCCGCCAACGAGAAGGTCGCGCTGGACGCAGCCATCGGGGCCTCCTTCGCTGGGGCGCGTGCGCTGGCTGCTATGAAACACGTCGGCGTCAACGTCGCCTCCGACAGCCTGATGAGCCTCTCTTACACCGGCGTGGGAGGAGGGCTGGTGTTGGTCAGCGCCGATGACCCTGGTGCTTTCAGTTCTCAGAATGAGCAGGATAACCGCCACTATGCCCGCTTTGGCAAGTTTCCCTGTCTGGAGCCGGCCGATAGCCAGGAGGCGAAGGACTTTACCCGCTTCGCCTTCGAACTGAGCGAACGATTCGACACGGTGGTGATGCTGCGCTCCACTACGCGCCTCTCCCACTCCAAGGGCGCAGTCGAGGTGAAGATGCCGAAAGCCCCACGGAAGATGGAGCCTTTGCCACCCTTTGAACGCAACCCGCGCAAGTACGTGCCAATCCCGGCCCACGCCCGCCTCCTCCACCCCCAAATCGAGGAGCGCATGTGCCGCCTGCGTGAGTACGCCGAAACTTGCCCGCTCAACCGGATGGAGTGGGGGGATAAGCGCGTCGGTCTCATCACCAACGGCGTGGCCTACCAGTATGCCCGCGAAGTCTTTGCCGGTTTCTCGTTCCTCAAACTGGGGATGACCTACCCACTGCCAGCAGCGATGATCCGCGACTTTGCCGCTGAGGTCGGGACACTGGTCGTCGTCGAGGAACTGGATCCCTTCACCGAGGAGCAGGTGCGTGCGCTGGGGCTAGAGGTCATCGGCAAGGAATTCTTCCCGATTACAGGGGAGTTGACAATCGGGCGGGTTCGTGAGGGCGCCATCGAGGCGGGCCTCCCTATCTCCCACACTCCCACACCCCTACACTCCCACACTCCCACACTCTCTCCCCCTCCCCGTCCTCCTGCCCTCTGCCCCGGCTGTCCCCACCGCTCCGTCTACTTTAACCTGCGCAAACTCAAGATATTGGTGGCCGGCGACATCGGTTGTTACGCCATCGGCGTCCTGCCTCCCTTCGAGGCGATGGATATGTTGATCTCAATGGGAGCGAGCATAGGGCTGGCCCACGGGGCCAAACAGGCCGGCTGCCCCGACAAGATCGTTGCCACCATCGGCGACTCTACTTTCTTCCACTCCGGCCTGCCCGAATTGGCCAATATCATCTACAACCAGGGCGTGGCCTGCACGATGATCCTCGACAATGGCACGACGGCGATGACCGGCGGTCAGGAGAACCCCGCTACCGGTATCACGCTGCAGGGGGAGACCACCCAGGCGATTGACATCGAATCGGTGGTGCGGGCGATGGGAGTCGAGGACCTGTGGGTAGTGGATGCGCTGGATGTCAAAGGGGTGGAGCAGGCCATCCGGGAGGCGACTGCCATTGAGGACCGGCCCACTGTTGTCGTTGTCAATGGGGCCTGCGTCTTCACCCCACAGTTTCAGCGGAGCCCGGTCGTTGCGGTTGACCCTGAGGTCTGCAACGGCTGCGGCTTCTGTTTCCGCGTCGGCTGCCCGGCCATCCTCAAGTCGGAGGAGATAGGTGAGAAGACAAAGCGGCCCAAGGCGCAGATTGACCCACTCCTGTGCACCGGCTGTACCGTATGCCTGCAGGTATGCCCGCGGAAGGCGATGTACCAGATAGGAATGACTAATGAACAATGAACAGAGTGTGTATAAAGTCAATTTTTTGTTCGTCGGCATAGGCGGGCAGGGCATCCTGACCGCTTCCGACATCGCCGCCAGCGTGGGGCTGGAGGCAGGGTACGACGCCAAGAAATCCGAGGTGCACGGCTTCTCTCAGCGCGGCGGCGTGGTCGAGAGCCACGTCCGTTGGGGCAAAGAGGTCGCAGCACCCTTGGCCGAGAAGGGCACGGTAGACTATCTGATCGCCACCGAGACTCTAGAATCTGCCCGCTGGATTGAGTGGCTCCGCCCCGGCGGCGCAGTGCTCGTCAACCAGCAGCGCATCCCGCCGATGTCGGTTACCGTGGGTGATGCGGTATATCCCGCTGATGAGGATATCCTGGCGGCCGTGCATACTCGCACTGGCGATGTGACGTTGGTCGAGGGTCTGGCCACTGCCGAGCGCTTGGGCAACCCCCGGCTGGCAAACACTGTTCTCCTGGGTGCGCTCTCCACGCGGTTGGACGTGGAGCCGGAGACGTGGTTGGTGGTTATTGAGCGACGCGTTCCGAAGTACGTCGAACTGAACCGCGCCGCGTTTTGGGAGGGGCGGCGTTTCGCCGAGGTTTGATCGTCTGTGCCAATCCCATCCCCGATACTGTCCCGAATGCGGCTGCGTACAGGAGTAGAAAGGGGATCATCCCATAGTGGCCGGTGACCAGGGCCACGATTGCCGCCGTCAGTGCGTAAAGCGCCAGCACCACCTCGCCGATGGTGCTGGCGTCGGCCTGGAGCCGATAACCACTGTTGGTCCAGCGACCGTTTTGCCCTTCGAGTTGAAATTTGGGCGTGCGGGCGAACGTGCCACCCCAGCGAGTCAGACCGCGCCATACCGCCTGCGCGTTACACCACGCGATGCCGATCCCAATCAGAACCAGCAGTGGGAAGGCCAACAGCCGTTGTCCCCAATCGGAGTATAACTGCTGTTGGGAGATAGCATAGACCAGCGGCGGTCCCAGGCACATCAACCCCAGGCCGCTCAGCGGGAGTTGCACTGAATCAGGTGCCAGCAGTAGGGGCAGTGAGACCAGCAGTAGGATCACCATCAGCGCATGGGCCATGTAACTGCTCAAGTGCACCAGCGCCATCACTTTCTGCCCCCACCTCAATCGGGGGGTGCGCAGGAGCGGCCCGGCCAGTTTGCGCAAGGTTTGCACCGATCCCTGAGCCCAGCGGGACTGCTGCCGCTTGAAGGCCACGATCTGGGGGGGCAACTCAGCCGGCGCGTCCGTCGTCGGCAGGTAGAGACATTCCCAGCCGGCCAGTTGAGCGCGATAACTCAAGTCCAGGTCCTCGGAGAGGGTGTCGGCCTGCCACCCGCCGCACTCCTCAATACAGCGGCGTCGCCACACCCCGGCCGTGCCGTTAAAGTTCATCAGTAACCCGGAGCGCTGCCGTCCGGCCTGCTCAACGACAAAGTGACCGTCGAGCGCCAGTGCCTGGGCTCGGGTCAAAGGGGAGTAGTCGGCGTTGAGGTATGACCAGCGCGTTTGTACCAGGCCCAGTCGTGGTTGCGTGAGAAAGTGGGGAACTGTCTGGAGTAGAAAATCGGGTTGGGGGCAAAAGTCAGCGTCGAAGATGGCGACGTACTCGCCGCTGGCCTGAGGCAGGCCCCAGGCCAACGCCCCGGCCTTGAATCCATCGCGGTCGGGCCGTCGCAGAACTGTGATGTCCACTCCGCGCTCGCGGTGGAGGGCCGCCTGCGCACGGGCCAGGTGGATCGTATCATCGGTCGAATCGTCCAGAATCTGGATTTGCAGCCGGTCACTGGGGTAATTGAGCGCAGCCACGCTGTCTATCGCCCGCTCGACCACGTGGAGTTCGTTGTACACGGGTACCTGCACAGTGACAGCCGGCAGGGAGGATTGATCTGTGAGCGGTGTGGGAACAACTTCTCGCCGGTGGTGCAGGTAGAGGAACGTCAGGATAAACGCATTCAGCCCATAGATCGCCAGCCAGAGGGCGACCAGGGCGTGGATGAGTGGTAGGAATGTCACTTTAGCCCCAGTAGTTCATACACCGTAACTGGCTCGTTGATGCCCTCTACTTTTATGGGTGTGAGTGACCGAGCCTGGATGTGTTTTTGTACTCGCTGGTAGGCTTTCTGCGAGAGGAGTATCTGCCCCGGGGCTGCAGCCTCTTGCAGACGGCGCGCCAGGTTCACGCTGGAGCCGATGGCGGTATAGTTCACCTGCTTTAGGGTGCCGATGTTGCCTGCCACTGCATCGCCGACGTTGATGCCCATCCCGCAATCGAGCCGGTAGGACGGAGGCAGCCGCTCGTGGAGCAGGACGATCCCCTCTCGTATCTTTAGGGCCGCCCGCACTGCGCGCAGGACGTGGTCTGCCTGGGGGAGTGGTGCATTGAATAAGGCGACGACACAGTCTCCCATAAACTTGTCGAGTGTCCCATCCTCAGCCAGTACCGCCTCGGCCCCGATGGTCAGATACTTGTTGAGCACCTCCACCAGTGTCTCAGGATCGTGTTGGCGGCTAAAGTCGGTAAAGCCCCGGATGTCCGCAAACAGGCTGGTGATCTCTTGTCGCTGTCCGCCCAGTTTTAACTCAGAGGGATCCTCTGGCAACCGCTCAATGACGGCCGGCGAGAGATAGCGTTGGAATAACTGGTAGCGCGTTTCCAGCCGGCGCTGCTCTGTGAGGTCGTCTACCACAATGGCGACACCTTGCATCTCACCGTCAGCATCCTTGAGAGGAGAGAGGCTGGTGCGCAGGATGACCTGGTCACGGTTGGGGAGCGACATTTCTCTCTCGAACTCCACAACCGGTTCCTGGTACGTCTTGACCTGGTCAATCAGCGACTGCAGTTCGTCGTCTAGTATCGGAAGAGCATCAGCGAAACACAAACCGCCGACGACTGTTGCCGGAATCCGCAGGATGCGCTCGGCGGCCAGATTGAAGAACGTGATCTGGTCTTGCACGTCGGTGGTGATGACGCCACTGGTGATAGAGGCGAAGACGTTATCCCTCAGTGCTTTTTCATTGGAGACTCTCTCGAACAGGCGGGCGTTTTCAATGGCCACCGCTGCCTGACCAGCGAAGGTAGTAAGCAGATCCCTGTCTCGGTCGGAAAAGAGGCCAGTATGGATCCGATTGTCGGCGTAAATCACACCGGTGACCCGGCCACGCGCTCTGAGCGGCACACATAGGATGGATCGCAGGTTGTAACCGATGACGCTCTCCTGTGCCTTGAAGCGTGGGTCCATCTGCGCGTTGGTCGTGACAACGGGTTCGCTACTGGTAGCTACTTGCTTGACAATGCTCCGGCTGATCTCGAACGAGGAAGCGGCAATGGTCTCGCGGTCCATATTACGGGCAGCCCGGAACTCTAACTCGTCTGTTTCCGGGTCCACGAGCATCAGGAAAGCACGTTCAGCCCCTGTGAGACGGACAATCTGGTCCATCACTCCATTCAAGACCTCTGTCAGGTCCAGGGAGGAGCCAATTGCCTGGCTGACGCCGTACAAAGCCGCTAGTTCATCTCGCTCGAGTGCCTGGGCCATCAGCCCTTGTTCGAGGTGTGCCAGCAGATTCTGGAGAGCCGGGAGATGTGGCGAGAGTTCCATTGCTATTGCCGCACCGGCCTTACGATGCCGGGCAATGACATGGGCAACCCTGGTCAGTTCTTTTCGAAGGGCGGTGATATCGTCCTGCCCTTGAAATTCAGCCTTGGAATAATTGTCGGTCATAGGTCCCCCTGATGGAGTGATGGCATTATACCGCATCTTTCCTGCTCAAGCAAAGGGGCTTGCAAGATCGCTCATTGTCTAGGTCTGGCAGATTGAATGCTCTCTTAACACGTGCTATATCATCACCATTTCCTCTCTGTAATTTGACAATGGCATATTTCACGGTAATTATAATGGACAATTCGTGTGGAGACAACACGGCTGCAGGCACTATGGCTTTGCCTCAGCCAGAGTTTACGTTATACTTGTTGAAGATGATAAGGGGGTGTCTGATGGGAGAGCGTGTTGACAAACTGGTGGCACGGTTGGACAAGGGGGGGCGCAAGACGGCGGAGATTCTGGGCAATTTGAGCGACGGTCATTGGAGGATGGCGCTTTATGAGGGACCGCCAACTTGGACGGTGCGCGACTTGTTGGCCCATTTCCTCTCGGCTGAGGAAGGGCTGCTGCACACCGCGCAGGACATCGCGGCAGGCGGACCCGGTGTACCGGAGGGTTTCGACTACGATCAATTCAACGCTGGCGAGCAGTCTCGGCTGGCAGGTCTGCCGCCGGACGGGTTGCTGGCTGACCTGGCGACCGCTCGTGGATTGACCATCGCGTGGGTGGCGGGACTGGACGAGGCTGATCTGGACCGGTTGGGCCGTCATCCGGCGCTGGGAGAGATCACGCTGGAGATGTTTATCAACGCCATCTATGGTCACCAGTTGATGCATATGCGTGATCTACAGCGATTGTTGGCGTGAGGGGGTCGCCAGACGTTTTATTGGCAGCAGTTATGCAGAGTTCCCAGGCCGGCACTCATTTGCCCCGCCGTGGTAAAATCTCCAGCAACTCGTGCATCTCCTTGCTGCCCAGAAGTAGCGCCGCCAGGGTGTAGGTTGTGGCCCCCACCGCTAACCCGCCAACGCTGGTCACGAGCAGCCCTACATCGGGCAGCAAAATACGAAAGCCAGCCAGCGCCGCGCCCATCAGTGCCGAGGCCACCCCTGCCCGCGCCAGCGCCGCGCCCGATGCTCGTCCTGCTACCCCACCCATCCGCCGGCGTGCCAGCAGCAGCAGGATTGCCACCTGCAATCCCGCCCCCAGCGAGTTGGACAGGGCAATGCCCCCGTGGGCGAGGGGCGACAGCAACAGCCATCCTATCCCTGCGTTCACCGCCAACCCACACAGCGCCACCCAGAACGGCGTCCACATATCTCGCTGGGCGTAGAATAGCCGGCTGACCACTTCTAGAACGCTGTGGAACACCAGCCCCAGGGCAAAGAATTGCAGCGCCTGGTAGACCCGGTCGGTGGCAGTGGCGTCGAACGCACCGCGCTGGAAAATGAGCGCTGTCAGTGGGCGGCCCAGCAAGAGCAGTCCGACCGCTGCTGGTAATGTAAGTGCCAGCACCCACCGCAGCGCCCGCGAGGCTGTGCGGCGCAGCCCCTCTCTATCGCCCGCGTTGGCCAGTTCTGCCAGCGTCGGGAAGACAGTCAGCCCCAGCGCTGTGCCGATGATCGTCTCTGGGAACTGCATCAGTCGCCATCCGTACTCGTAGGCTGAGATTGCCCCTTCGGGCAGCCATGAGCCCAGGAAGGTGGGGAGAACAAAGTTCAGGTAGGTGGCCCCCAGGCCTAGAACTCGTGGTCCCATCAGCACCAGTACCGCTCGCAGGTCGGGGTGACGCAAAGTGGGCCTCCAGCGGGCGCGATAGCGGATCAACCCGGGCACCTGGATCAGAAGATGCCCCACGGTCCCTGCCAACCCGCCCCAGGCCAGCCCGAAGATACCCCACAGAGGGACCAGAAGCAGTACCCCGCCGATGCGGCCCAGTGTGTAGCAGATGGGAGCAGCAGCAGGGAGCAAAAAGTGCTGGTGAGCCTGGAGGACGCTCATCACGATGCCGCTGATGCTGGATACGATGGTCTGGAGTAGCACCAACCGCATCAACCGGGCCGCCAGAGTCAGCGTCTCAGCATCAAAGCCTGGAGCGATGACGTGGACAACCTGAGGGGCAAAAACAGCCGCCACCGTGCTCACCCCCGCCACGACCAGGAGTACCCAGTTGATCACGGCCGAGACCAAGTGCCAAACTTTTTCCCGATCGCCCTGGGCAATGCGGGCGGAGAGAACTGGAATGAGGGCGGTCACCATTGCGTTCCCTGCGACGACGTTGAAGAGCCAGTCAGGGAGTTCGAAGGCGGCGTAGTAAGCGTCGAGAGCGGCGGAGGTGCCGAAAGCGTGACTGATAGCGATGTCGCGCCCAACCCCCAGGAGTTTATCGGCGGTTAAAAGAAGGGCTACCAGCGCGGCAGAGCGGGCGACGTGAGTGCTGGATACTCGGTGTTTGGTACTGGGTGTTGGCATATTAATCGCTATTGTAGCGCAAGTGTATCAATTTATGTCTTATGTCGCCGCCTCCAGCCATCCTTCGCGCCAATGGGCCGCCTGTACTTTTACGTCTCCCTCAATGGTAGGGAGCAGCCGCTCAATCATTGTGCTGAAGGCCGTCACGTCCCCGCTGGTATAGAATAGGTGATGGCCCGCACGGTTCCGGTTGGTCCCTAACCCCCGTTGGGCTAACACGCGCGCCGTTTGGCGGGCTACCGCTGGGGCAGGGTCAATCACTGTGACACTCGCTCCTACCACGCGCTCAATGGCCGGCCGGAGGAAAGGGTAGTGGGTGCAGCCGAGCACCAGTTGATCCACTCTAGCCTCAATCAGCGGTGTCAGGCACTGCTGCAGCAGTGCACCGGTCTCTGGCGTATCCAACGCGCCAGCCTCCACCGCCTCCACCAGTCCCGGGCAGACCTGGGTGAGTACTCGCACGTCACCTGCGTATCGCTCCACCAGGCTGGCAAAGAGTTGCCCTTGGAAGGTGGACTGTGTGGCGATCACACCCACGGTTCCACTGCTGGTCCGCTCGACGGCAGGCTTGACGGCAGGTTCCATCCCCACGAATGGAACAGCGGAGAAGGTGCGCCGCAGGTGATGCAGCGCTGCGGCGGAGGCGGTGTTGCAGGCGATGATGACGGTCTTTGTGCCTTGGTGCAGTAGAAAGCGCGTGATGCCCTCGGAGAACTCCCGCACCTCAGATAGCCGGCGGTAGCCGTAGGGCACGTGAGCCTGGTCGGCCAGGTAGAGCGTGTCTTCGTGGGGTAGTTGATGGGCAATTTCACGCCACACGCTCAGCCCTCCCACGCCGGAATCGAAGATGCTGATGAATTCAGGATTATCCATGCTGTTCGGCTGGTGCTGCGTTACCACGTTTTTAGTATATCATATCACTCTCGCCCACGATGCAGGGCGAGATAGATACCGAGAATGAGGGCCAATCCTTGCAGCGCTGCGAGCAGGGCCAGGGGCGTATCAGAACCTTTGGTCTCCTGTGGCGACGGCGGTAGCGGTGTCCAGGTGGGAAAAGGCGCAAGGCGGGGGGCGAGGGGCGAGGAATGGGGGATGTGGGGAATAGGAGATGGCTCTGTGGTCAGGGGCGGTTCGGGTGTGGAGGTGATGGTGGGAGTGAGTGTGGCAGTGGGTTCGGGGATGGGGGTGGCAGAAGGCGTGGCGGTGGGCTCAAGGGTGGGGCTGGGCGAGGGGGTGGGGCTGGGGGGAACGGCTGTCGGCGCGGTGATTGTTCCCTCACCGAGAACGATTGTGTCGGCGGAAGCGGCGGTGCGGCCGGCCGCGTCACGAAACTGGACGTAGAGGGTGTACTCGCCCGGCGTATCCGGCAGAGTCCAGGGTACAAATGGTTCCCAAGATTGCCATGGCAGGTCGTCGAACTCTGGCTCGTTGCTGATGCGGATCTCGATCGCCTGACCCATAAAGATCGTCCCCTCCCCCCCGGGTTGGGCCTCCTCGTTGGTCAGTCGGATCGCGATCTGTGAGTCGTTGGTGCTGGCAGCACCCTCGTTGACAAAGATAGGCAGCACGTTGGGGCGCGCGCTAAAGTCGAGCACGTAGTAGTTACTGCCGGTAGCGTCGGTGGCTACGCCGATACCGATCTCCCGGTAGATGGTGCTGAGGAGGTTGCTACGATGGGGCGGGTCATCCAGAAAGAAAGCCATTGCATCCTCAATGGTACCGGCGCCAGTCCAAAAGTTCTCGCCTGCGACCAAATCCCCGCTGTTCCATGTCCAGGCGGCGTAGCCAGCCTCCGTAATGCGCTGATTGGGGGTGGAGCCATCGGAGCCAGTGTGGGACTGAATTTGCTGGGCTGCCAGATTATCGGCATGGCGTTGCGCTGCGGCGGTCAGCAGGGTGGAGAAACTGTAGGGAGCCAGCCCTTCGTCGAGACGAACCTGGTTCACCATGGTCTGCCAGGTGGTAACCGGGTCGGGTTCCTGAGCGCTGACTGGAAGGTGGAGCGGCACAAGACAGACGAAAAGAACGATGGAGGTGAAAGCACGCGATCGGTTCCGCATAGGCGGAATTGTAGCACACAGTTGAGAGGATGCAAGAAGCAGGGCGACAGGGAATCACCCCCGGCCCCAGTTTTCATCCGGTTGGGACCGGGGGTGCTGGTCTATCTCGTACTGCTATGGGATGCAGAGCACATCCCCGGCACGGATATAGTTCAGGTTGAGGATGTGGTTGACCTCGGCGATGGCCCACATACTGACCCCGTAGCGCAGCGAGATGCGGTACAGATTTTCGCCCCAGGCGATGGTGTGGTACCAGCGGCAGCCGGGCGGCGTCGGCGTACCGCCGTTGAACTGGCGCGGGCAGACCCGTCCAGGCGGCAGAACACGCGGCACGTTGGGAATCTCCAGTACGTGTCCGGCGTGGATGATGCCAGGGTTAAGAATCCCGTTTTGTGTGGCGATGGCGTAGGGGTCTACCCCGTAGGCTCGCCCAATGCAGTAGAGGGTCTCTCCTGGCATCACCGTGTGGTGGCCGAGGATACTCCACGGTGGCAAGGTGGGGGTGGGGGTCGGTGTGGGGCCAGGTGTGGATGTGATGGTGGGGCTAGGCGTGGACGTGATAGTGGGGCTGGGTGTGGGCGTAAGGGTAAGTGTCGGTGTGGGTGTAGGAGTAAACGTCGGCGTGGGCAGAGGTGAGGTAGTGGTGGGGGTGGCTGTCTGGGCCAATCCGTAGCCAGCGGGTATGGAGAACAGCGTGGCCACCAATATGGCCAGGCTAATCCAGCGGTACAGTGAAGTTGGGAACTGCTTTTTCATCGTTTCTCTCCTCTTTGGTAGTGCGCCAATGAGTGTGCCTCAATGGTGCGCCACACGATCACGATAACACTGGCAACGATGACGATTGTTACCAACCTGATCAACGTCCGGATCGCCGGAGACGTGCCCGGGCGGCTGATAATGATCACTTTGTAGCCGATTTTGGCCGCGAACAGCCATTGTCGCTGCTCCTTTACTGGCAGCCATCTATATTGTAGCCTGGTAGCAACCGGTTGTCAAGTCGGGCTGATACGATGTGCTGGTGGGGTCACTTAATCTGGCCCTGATTAGGTTTGACAACCCTTTGTCCGCGTGCTATACTCTTCACTGTGGGTCGTTATCTCAGCCTGGCAGAGACCGGCCTCGCTACAATTTGTGCCTTTACCTTCCCCCAATTCTTATTTTGCACATGTTTTTGATATGCTTCTTGCGACCTGTAACCAAACCGTAACAATTCCTCAACCCATGTGAACGTCAGTTGGTGGTATGATCGGGTTATGCTGGAACCAGAGCAACTCTATCGGTAGGCAGGCGATATGGCAGAAAATCCTGGCCCTCCAGAGGCTGATCCGAGAGCCAGACTACTGGTCGTAGATGACGATCCCAACACACGTGCCGGCCTGCGGGATCTTCTCGGCCTGCTGGGATATCATGTCGAGCAGGCAGGTTCTGGCTACGAGGCGCTAAAGTTGTTGGAGAGCGAGACCTACGACCTCGTGATACTGGACATGCGCATGCCGGGGATGGATGGGATCGAGGTAATGCGACGCGCTCGACAGATGCGCCCTGACCTGTTGATCGTCGTGCTGACCGCTCACGCTACGCTGGAGAGCGCTATTGCCGCTGTCAAGTCAGATGCCGTAGACTATCTTCTCAAGCCGATAAATGTAGAGGGCCTCGCCGCTACTATTTCCCAGGCCTTGCAGGGACGCGCCGAGCAGTTGCACCGCCAGTATCTGCTGGACGTGGTGGGCCAGGCGATGGATACGTTGCGCCAGACGGAAAGTCCAGTCGCCCCCGTGTCTTCTCCGCTGGTATCCTCAGACCCCGCACTGACGCCCCTGGGGCGTTTTCTGGAGCGTGGTCCTCTGAGACTGGATCGCCACAAGCGGCTGGCTATGATGAAGGGTGACCCGATGCGCACGGTTGAATTGACGGAAGGGGAGGCGGCCATCCTGATCGCTCTGATGGAATACCCTAACCAGGTGCTCTCCTGTGGCCAGTTGGCTCGCGCCGCGATGGGTTATGATCTTGACAAATGGGCAGCCCAAAGCCTGGTACGTCCCTGTATTCATCGTCTACGCCGCAAACTTGAAGCCACCCCCGACAAACCGCGCCTGATTCGCACGGTGCGCGGTCGCGGTTACTTTTTCTCCCTCATTTGAGATAGCCTCTACTTTTCCTGCGTTTTTCCTCACGTATCTCTCCTGCTGCACTTTTGTTGTCCCTCTGAATGTTCTTGTAATCAAACTGAAAGCGTACAGGTATGCCCCTTGTGTTATACTCGCCTATGAGGGTACGAGTTACTCGTGAGTCATGTGTGAAAACCAGGGGAAAACATCACCGCTGGCCAATAACCGTCAACTGCTGACCACTAACTACTGTCTCCCAACTGTCAATCTAAGGAGAGGTTTTCGTGGAACTGGAACACAGGGTAAAAGCGCTCGAACAGGAAATGGAAAACCTAAAGAGCGAAATATGGAGAACACTTCTGAGCATTCAAGAGAGTCTATCGGAAGAGCCAGTTGGTGCCTCCGGGTGGCGAAAAAGGGCGTGGGGGTTGGCCCTGCTCAACATTCTGGCGGCTATCACCTTATTTACCAACGTTCACTTTTACACACCGGCCGATGCATCAATCGAGATCAGTTCCGCCTTGAGTCCCTGGCTGCGCGCGCTTTGGGTGGCGGTGGCGTTTCTATGGCTGATTCTGCAGATGTATCCTCTGGCGCTGCTGCTGGATCAGGAAGATCAGCGGCTGCGGGGAAGGGCCTTGCGCAACGCAATCTCGCTGCTCACCGTCAACCCTGGCTTCACCGCTGTGTTGGCGCTGTCAGTGTTGATAGTGGCCCTCATCAGTGTGCTGTTCCCGGCGTTATGGTTCCTGGCCACGTTTGTGCTCTTTGTCTTTGTGTGCAGCAAGGCCGTGCGGCACTTGCTGGCGCTGTACCGGCAGCGGACGCAGGCGGAAGAGGGTGGCGAAAAGGGGCCATCGGACGAAGAGGGGCCAGCAGTGTTTGGTGGTGTTTGAATGTTTTTGCAATCAAACTGAAAGCACGCAGGCCCGCTTCTATGTTATACTCGCCTACAAAAGTGTAAGACGAAAGTATAAGGAATTCGAGGCTACCAAAGTTGCTCTATACCAGTGGCATAGCAGGTTCATTAGTGAAGAAGGAGGTGGGGAAACGGAAAAGATATTAGTGTATGCTTACGTTCCCCTGTTTCCTGTCTCCTGGCGCTGCGCGGAAGAGGTCGGGAGTGGGGAAAAGGAAAAACGAGACTTTTTGTGGGGCGGAATAAAACAAACCTGGAGGTTAAAAAATGATCAGCAAACTGAACAGAATGTTAAAGGATGAAAGTGGTATCACCGCTCTGGAGACGGCGATCATTTTGATTGCCTTTGTCGTGGTCGCGTCTGTTTTTGCCTTCACCATCCTGTCGGCAGGCTCGTTCTCGACTGAACAGAGCCGAGATGCGATCTACTCTGGCCTGGAGCAGGTCCAAGGCTCTCTCGAACTCAGGGGCAGCGTCATTGCCCTCACAGGCACGACTAACGCTGACTATATAGTTTTCAGCCTGGGCAACGTCGCCGGCGGCGATCCTATTGACTTGAGCACCAACGGCCCGGTGGTCGTCGAGTACCGCGATTCGAACAATCGCATTACCGACGCGACGTACACTTTGGGCTGGGCGTATCGCACCGACTCTGACAACCTGCTGGAAGAAAGAGAAACGGCTGTGATGACGGTGACCGTGTCTTCCGCTTCCCTGGGGGTCAACACGACCTTTGTCATCGAACTGAAGCCGCCATCGGGCGCGCCTCTCTACATCGAGCGGACCACGCCAGCTGTCCTGGACCCGGTAATGGATCTCCACTAGGACTGTGGGGATGGACTGAACTCGTGTGGTTTCGACCGAATGGGTCGACCGGGAAGCAAAGCCCGGTCGGGCCATTCCTCAAACGGATTGATAGTCAAACGAACTAGAGGTGAAAAATGATCAGCAAACTGAACAGAATGTTAAAGGATGAAAGTGGTATCACTGCTCTGGAGACGGCGATCATCTTGATTGCCTTTGTCGTGGTCGCGTCTGTCTTTGCCTTCACCATCCTGTCGGCAGGCTCGTTCTCGACTGAACAGAGCCGAGATGCGATCTACTCTGGCCTGGAGCAGGTTCAAGGCTCTCTCGAACTCAGGGGCAGCATCATCGCTCTCAAGGATACGAACGTGGTTACGTGTGTGATCTTTACTCTGGGCAACGTCGCCGGCGGCGATCCTATTGACTTGAGCACCAACGGCCCGGTGGTCGTCGAGTACCGCGATTCGAACAATCGCATTACCGACGCGACGTACACTTTGGGCTGGGCGTATCGCACCGACTCTGACAACCTGCTGGAAGAAAGAGAAACGGCTGTGATGACGGTGAGCGTAGGTAGCGCCGGTTTGGTGACAAACACAAACTTTGTCATCGAACTAAAGCCGCCGTCGGGCGCGCCCCTCTACATCGAGCGGACCACGCCACCTGTCCTGGACCCGGTAATGGATCTCCACTAGGACTGTGGGGATGGATTGAACTCGTGTGGTTTCGACCGAATGGTTCGACCGGGAAGCAAAGCCCGGTCGAACTACTTGCTTATGGATCGGCCTCTCACCTGGCTGCGGGACAAGATGGCATCTTGTCCTATTTTTGGGGTTGCCGTGGGTGAAACTCTACTGTAACAGAGTTGTAACCGAGACAAGGTGAGAAATATCGTAAACTGGTGTCAAGGAGTTTTTTGATAGGGAGGGGTTGTTATGCAACAACTGGAACAGAGAGTCAAGGCACTTGAATATGAAATGAAAATCCTGAAGAATGAAATACAGAGGACGCTTCTGGACGTTCAGGAGCAGGTTCTGGTTCACTATTATCCCTCCCTCAGGGCTGAGGAGGAAGCCCCTTCGGAGGGCATCCGGCAATCTCTGGAGTCTATCAGGCGAAAAAAGCAGGCGCTAGGGGAGGCGCCCGATTCTCCTGAAGCGGAAGCCGAGGTGAAGATGGTCTCTCTCAATGATGTAAAGGCTGGGCAGGAGGAAACCCCTGGCTCTCCTGAAGGAGAGGTGCCACCCCAATCTGGGGAAGGGCAGGATCAGTCTCGCATTATGGAACTCTCTGGGTGGGTGAGCGGTACCGCGCGGAAGATAGGGGGGGAACGTACAGGCAGACTGATCCAGGCATGCACTAACAAGGGCATCATCGCCCCGGAGATCGAGAGTTCCCTGCTGCGGCTCACCGGGCTTATCAGCGCGGATGACGCTCCTAAGCAGGTGGCGGTGAACGAGATATTGGGCGCTCTCCTCAAACTGAATGAGCTGCTAGGCCGTGGAAGCGACGTAGAAGAGGCCCTCTCGCTTATAGAGGAGGCCAACCTTGGATAAGACGATAGTCACGGCTCTCCTGATCATAGCGGGCGTAGTGTCTGCAGTCTTAGTATTTAACACTATCTACCCGGCTGTCATTCAGAGCAGCGATGCCATGACCGGCAGACAGAGAAGGATAGACGAACGCCTCAATTCTCAAGTTGAGATCATTCACGCTGCTCCTTATGGTGTGTTGCTCATTGATACTGTGTTCGTATGGGCCAAGAATGTCGGTTCTTCACGTATCGCAGCGATTGAGAATTGTGATGTTTTCTTTGGGCCTGATGGTGCCTTCTACCGCGTTCCCTATGGCACGGGTGCTTCTCATTGGACGTATGAGGTGGAAAATGGTGCCAGGTGGGACCCCACTGTGACCTTGAAGATCACCCTTGATCTCGAAGACAACCTGGATGATGGTGAAAGGTATTTTGTGAAAGTGATCCTGCCCAATGGTGTCTCCGATGAGTATTATTTTAGTATAGACTAGATAAAAAGTGGGCGCGGGTAGGTGAAATATGGAGATGGTAATTCCTGCAGTCCTGGTCATAGCACTGTTGTTGCTAACAGTACTTACTCTATCTGAGCAGTTCTTGTCGTCACACGAGGCTGTTGCAGAGTCATGGCGAGAGATGCAGGAGCGAGTAGGAGAGAGAGCCAGAACCGATCTCTCATCTGTTGAAGCGCAAACTATAAGCAGTGGTGCTGTCGTGGAGATAACTCTCAGGAACGACGGAGACACCAAGTTGGCAGACTTTGACCGATGGGATGTTATCCTTCAATACAGAGATGTTTTTCTTGTCAGTCATACAGAATGGTATCCCTATGGTTTGTGGGAAAACGAGTGGAAGGTAGAGGGAATTTACTTGGATGCCTCGGAAGGCACCGGGGAAGCCTTTGAGCCAGACATCCTCAATCCAGGGGAGGAGATGGTGATTTGGGTCTGGGTTGATCCTGACGTGGGACTAGGCACCACGAACCTGGCGACCATAGCCACCTACAATGGCATCACCGTCTCGACGATCTTTACACGCTGAATTTTTTGGGGGAACAGATTTGCAAGTGGTCAAGCGCAAAGTATAAAACGACATAATCCCTCGTGCATTGCGTGTTATGTCTCGCGCCGAGCAGCGGAAGGCCCCGTGGATGTGAGTCATCTACCTACCATGGGGACTTTTTCTTCTCAGGGTGAGGTGCTCTCGCCGGCGACGCCCCCGGGGACGAGAGTTGAGAGCCTGAAAACAGCCAGCCTGCAATGACCAGAGTGGTAACCGGCGGCTGATTTTCGCCAGGCTGTACCAGAGGTGTGACTACCCCCCGCTGTTTTTATCAATCCGAAACGTTGCTGTAACGCAAGTGAAACCCCGAGTACACTGATTCTGAGTTATACTCTGTGGAGAAAGCATCACCGCCACCGTCCACTAGCGGCTGGTCGTTGATCGCCAACTGCCGAGGAGACAGCTATGACGACGAAAGCAGGGTTCGAGAAAACAGGATCAATTGCCCCAATGTTTGACGGGGATGCTCAGTTGCTAACTTTTAGACTGGATGACCAGGAATATGCCCTGGACATCGCCAATGTCGTGCAGGTCGTCCGCATGGTCGCGATCACCCAGGTGCCCAAAGTGCCGGAGGTCGTGGCAGGGGTGATCAACTTGCGAGGCAGGGTCATCCCGGTCATTAACCTCCGCAAGCGCTGCGGCCTGCCGGCCAAGCCCTATGGCCTGAACGATCAACTGCTGATAGCCAAGACGGATGGTCGTATGATGGGCCTGATCGTGGATGTTGTATCTGAAGTGCTGACCATGCCATCCGGCAGTCTTGACTTTGCCTCGGAGATCGGGGGGCGCAGTATAGAGTATTTGTCAGCCGTGGGCAAGATGGATGACAGGCTGTTGTTGATTCTTGACCCCAACATGATTTTGACTCTTCAGGATCAGGTACATCTGGAGGCGCTTTTGGCGGACGGCCAGTTGGCTTGAGATGATGATCTGTATGAACAAGGGACTCACACTTACACAAGCGGACTACCAGCGCTTTCGGGACCTGGTCCTGGATAGGAGCGGCTTGCACTTTCCCAAAAGTAAACAGCAAGCCCTGGGAAGAGGATTGGCCGAGGCACTGGAGGCATCCTCTTGCACTAGTCTGGACGAATACTATGACTTGCTCCGGACCAGTCTCTCTAACAGCCCCGAATGGGACCGACTGGTCGGTGTGTTGACGGTGGGCGAGACGTATTTCCTTCGCAATAAGGGTCACTTTGGCGCTTTGGCCAGGCATATCCTGCCGGAAATCGTCGCTCAGCGAGAACATTCCAGCCGACGCATTCGTATCTGGAGTGCGGGCTGCGCCACCGGTGAAGAGCCGTACTCTGTCGCCATCGTCTTGCGTGAGTTGATCCCGAACCCGGAGAGTTGGAACATCCTGATCTTGGCCACCGATATCAACCGGTATGCGCTGCTCAGAGCTCAAGAGGGGTTGTACGGGGCCTGGTCCTTTCGCGGCGTCGAAAAGCGCGTCCAGGATCATTATTTCCGTTTCGATGGCAAGAGGTACGCTATCGGCGATGAGATTAAACACATGGTTACCTTCGACTACTTGAACCTGGTTGGAGATTACTACCCGTCGCTTTCCAACAATACAAATGCAATGGATGTGGTCCTCTGTCGCAACGTGACTATCTACTTTACCCCAGAGACGACGCGGGAAGTACTGCGCCGGTTTTACAACTGTCTGGTGGACGGCGGCTGGCTGGTACCGGGCGCTTCGGAGCCCAATATGGTCTTCTACCGAGACTTTCAACACGAGAATTTCCCTGGGGCGGTGGTCTACCAAAAGCCGGCGGTGACCAGGGCGAAGGCAAGGCCAGCACCCGTCTTAAAGCCTGCGGCGACTGTATCCCCATCCCTGCCATCTGTCAAACCACCGCCACCTGCGCCCGAGATTCCGGTACCTGTGCGTGAACCACAGGCACCCGTGACAGATATGACCTGGTACCAATCGTTCTCCGAGATCTTTGAGCCACCGGCGTCTGCCTCTGAGCCTGCGCCACCTGCGCCCGAGATTCCGGTACCCGTACGTGAGCCGCAGGCACCACCGCCTGACCCCTATCAGTTGGCCCTCAAGTCTTTGGAGGCAGGCCAGGTGGATGATGCCCTGGTCAAACTGTACGAGAAACTGGATCAGGATCCTGAATTTGCTCCAACATATTATATGCTGGGCAAAATCTACGCCAACAAGGGCAACCTGGAGGAGGCCCAGAACTGGTGCGAGAGGGCCATCAAGAGGAATAAACTACATCCAGGGTCGTATTACACTCTCTCTATGGTTTACCAGCAGCACGGCCTGCCGGACATGGCGCTCGATGCTTTGAAGAAAACGATTTATCTTGATCGCGAATTTGTCTTGGCTCACTACAACCTGGCTCACCTCTATCGGCAACGGGGCCAGGCGAGACTGGCTCGCAAGTCGTTCCAGAATGTGAAGCGACTCCTGGATGGCAAACCCTGGGGCGAGCCAATCCCCGAAGGGGATGGCATGGTTGCTGGCCGTCTGCTGCAACTGGTGGAGATGGAGTTGGAGGCTAGTACGTAAAACGTGAAACGTATAGTGAGGATGAAATGCAGCCAGACCAGCAAATAACACCGGAAGTCATAGACTGGGACAAGGTTCGCCGGGGCATTGAGGATGATGCGATGCCAGAGTTCGCTGGTGAAAAAAACCTGTCTCTCGACATGCTTTTTAGTGACGGGACGCCGACAACAGAGACCTGTGGCGATAAAGCCCTATCCACCGAAAAAGTGCAGGCTATCCTGGAGGGACGGGCGCAGGCGCTGGCCCGGACTACCGATGTGGATGAGAGCGAGGCGATGCAACTCGTCGTTTTCTCCCTGGCTGATGAAACCTACGGCATAGCCACCGACTATGTCAGGGATGTGCAGCCTTTGCAGCACGTGAGTCCTGTGCCCTGCACCCCCGATTTTGTCGTCGGTGTGATCAATATCCGTGGCTCAATCTACTCGCTCGTAGATATCCGGAGTTTTTTCGGCGTGCCCGAGCGGGAGATCACGGACGCGACCAAGGTCATAGTGGTAGACGCCGCTGGGCTGGAGGTGGGCATCCTGGCCGACGACGTATCGGGGGCCATGAGCGTGCTCCTGGCCGAGATCAAGCCATCGTTGGCCGCCCAGGCGACGATCAAGGAAGAGTACATACAGGGGGTCACCAAGGACATGCTGATCATCCTGAACCTGGAAGCGCTGATGCGCGACGAACGCATGGTGGTTCACGAGGAAATAGGATGATGTTAGTGGTTAGTAGTCAGCAGTCGGCCGCTAGTGATTATTGGGTAAGGAGGTGAGGTCTATCGAGAGTGGTATGGTCTCTGGGCCAGCCCCCAGATGGTGATAGAGATTGCTCAGACTGTAGACTGGCAGGTGGACGGCGGGCTGGCGCTCCGCACGCCAAATAATCTAAGGAGGTTGTAAATCATGTTCGAAGTGAAGGCCGATCCGGCACGTCAGAGACTGAACTGTAAGATCACAGGCGCGATAACAGAGGAAGAACTGAAAAACGCTGCTGATCTGATCAAAGGTGAGGCTACAAAACTCAGCCCCGGCTGGGCGGCTGCGGTGGACCTGCGCGGGATGGGCGCAGTGTCGCCGGCCCAGATGGCCGCTCTGGGGCAGGCCCAGAAGGCGATCCTCGAAACGGGTGCGCGGAAGATGGGAACGCTCTTGAGGGACCCCAAGTTGGAGATGCAGCTCAGCCGTGCGGGTGGAAAAGCCGGAGTCAATGACATGACCCAGCGTTTCGTCAACGAGGCCGAGTGGGAGCGGTTCCTTGCGTCGTAGGGAAGCGTTTCCCTCCTGGGCCAGCCCCCAGGATGCCGCAGATTCCTGAGACCTTCAAGTGGGGGAGCGGGCTTGGCGCTCCCCAGTGGGGGCACTGATACGCGACGAGCGGGGCGTCGCACACGTGAGGTGGAGTAGGGAATAGGGAGTAAGGAGTAGGGAGTAGGGAATAATGGCATTTACGTATTTCTTCCGGGATCAGCAAACTTTGGATCTGATCGCTCAGCACGTGGTCCCTGATCTCAAGAGACATAGGTACATCAACGTGTGGGACGCCGGGTGTGCCATGGGGCCGGAGCCTTACTCCATCGCCATCATATTCAGGGAGAACATGGGGCCTTTCCTGTTCAGAAATGTGAGAGTACATGCTACCGACATTGACGAGAGCGACCGGTTCGGTGCGATCATAACCCGGGGTGTCTATTCAAAAGTGGAGGTCAAGCGCATCCCGCCGGAAATCTTGAGCAAGTATTTCTCACCAAACGGCAAAGAGGGCTATTTCCAGATCAGCGACGAGATCAGAAAGGCCGTCGCTTTCGAACGACATGACCTCCTATCGCTCGAACCCATTCGAGAGGGGTTTGGGCTGATTGTGTGCAAGAATGTATTGCTTCACCTTCAACCTCACGAGCGTGTTGATGTGATCAACATGTTCCACCATGCACTTTCTGAGGGGGGTTACTTTGCCACCGAGCAGACGCAGAAATTGCCACCGGAGACCGGACATCTCTTTCGACGTGTGACCGACGCCGGACAGTTGTTTCAGAAGGTGGGTAAAGGAGTAAGGAGTAAGGAGTGAGGATCGTGAACTTGACCAGGCCCCAGAGTATGATCTATTCCTCTAACGTGTATCTTATCCGGGGGGACTGGAACGCGATTGAGGACGTGAATACGCTGATTGACGTCGGTAATGATCCGGCGGTGATCGAAAGGATCAGGGCCACGCCGACGGGAGTGGGCAAGAAAGCGGTCGAGCAGGTGATTTTGACCCACGGGCATTTCGACCACACCGCTCTCCTGCCGGCCATTCGGGAGGCTTTTGACCCGGTGGTATATGCCCACTCGATGTTCGTGAATGCAGATCGCATCTTGAAGGATGGACAGACGTTGCGCTGTGGCGACAGGATGTTCAAAGTCATTCACACACCAGGTCACTCTAGCGATTCGATCTGTCTCTACTGCGAGGAGGATGGCGTCCTGTTTGTGGGAGATACGCCGGTACTGATCCGGTCCAGCGATGGCTCCTACGAGGAAGATTTCGTCCATGCGCTGGAGCGGCTGTGCCGCCAGGACGTGCGGGCGATCTATTTTGGGCACGGAGACCCTGTGACCGACGGTGGAAAAGCGCTGATGTGCATTTCATTGGAGAATGTCAGGAAAGCGTTATCACGATTCCGGACATAGTAATGCTCCGACACACGAATCCTGTAAAATGTGTCCTACGCACCGGGAATCTTTGGGAGTGTGGCACCCAAGAGAGTTGGCGATGGCCGCAGATGTTGGAATAAAGAGGGACAGGGGGATTTGAACGTGACAACAATGGGAATTATGTTTGGGAAAGTGGACAACAATCCATGTTGTTGGGGGGAGAGGTTATGCGACATTTTGAAGGACAACGTGACGATTAGTCGCTCAATGTGTAGGCAGTAGGAGACCTGAAAAGAAAAAAAAGGAGACAGCGATGAAGTATATGGAATATCTGACGCTCGGGGGTGTTTTGATTGCAGTATGTGGCATCATTGCCGCGGTGATGTATGCCAAGTTTCGAATGAGAATGCTCTCCAAGATCACCTTTCCCATAATGGCGATGATCTGCGTGGTAGTGATGTTGGGTTTTACCCTGGGTGAAATCGGCATGACTCTGACGTCAATAGGGATCATCACCCCTATCGGGGCGGGTTCCCTGGTTGCTGTGATTCTTATTTTGTACAGGAGCATCACAGGACCGTTGAACAAGTTAATTGCCGTGGCGGATGAGATATCCAGAGGTAACCTCGATCTGGAAATGGACGTCCGACGGAGCGGCGATGAACTCGGTGCTCTTGCAGATTCCTTCCAAAAAATGAGGGACAGTATCAAGGCGATGGTGGCCGACGCCACCATGCTCGCCGAGGCCGGGGTGGCAGGCAAACTGGACAGACGGGCGGACGCCTCCAAACACAGCGGCGACTTTGGCAAGATCATCCAAGGATTTAACGACACCCTGGATGCGATCGTCGGGCCGCTGAACGTGGCGGCCGAGTACATTGACCGCATCAGCCAGGGGGACATCCCAGGGAAAATCACCGATGAGTACCAGGGTGACTTTAACGAGATCAAGAACAACCTGAACGAGTTAATTGACAGCCTGAATCAGGTCACCCGGGTGGTGACAGGGATCACAGCCGGGAGTCTGGCTGTTGAGGTACAGCCGAGGTCAGAACAGGACGATCTCATGAAAGCGCTCGCCGGCTTGATGGACACAGCTGGCGTCCTGGGGGCCGAGATAGGCACGCTGACACAGGCGGCTGTTGAAGGAAGGCTGGATGTCCGAGCCGATGCCGCGAGGCTGGAGGGCGGCTGGGGTGAATTGGTTGCCGGTTTGAACAATCTTCTCGACGCCATCATCGGGCCGTTGAACGTGGCGGCGGAGTACGTGGACCGCATCAGCAAGGGGGATATCCCGGACAAGATCACCGATGAGTACAAGGGTGACTTTAACGAGATCAAGAACAACCTCAACGAGATGATTGACCGTGTAGGCGCCCAGATAAGCAACCTCACCAACATCCCCACGCCGATCGTGACCATAGACAGGGACTATAATATCACCTACATGAACACGATCGGAGCGAACCTCGTGGGGCTCACGCCGGAACAGTGTGAGGGCAAAAAGTGCTACGACCTGTTCAAGATGTCGCACTGCCGGACGCCCGAGTGCCGCTGCACTCTGGCAATGGAGCGCGACGAGATAGTCACCGGTGAGACGGTGATGGACCCGGACGGCCGCAACATGCCGATCCAATACACCGGTGCGCCGATCAAGGACAAGGATGGGAACATGATCGGTGCGTTGGAGTATGTAGTAGACATCACCGAGATGCAGAACTTGATGAGAGAGCAAGAGGAAGCGACACATTTCTTCGAGGGCACGATAAACAGCATCGCGGATATGGTCATGACGACGGATAGTGACTTCAGGGTGAATATGGTTAACCCTGCCCTGGAGAAACTGCTGGGCTTCAAGCAGGAAGAGGCGGTGGGTAAGCCTCTGGCAGAGATACCTTTCCTCCCGCGGGGGACGGCCGCGAATCTCGGAGATACCATGGCCGAACTTCAGCGGGTGGGGATAAGAACCAGTGAGTCGGACCTCTTGCACAAAGACGGGAGAATGATTACCTTCCTCACCTCAATGGCGATGATGAAGGACACTAGCGGAAACGCATTGGGCATGGTCGTCATCGGCAAAGACATCACCGAGATAAAGACCCTGATGATGAAGCAGGAAGAGCAGCGAGAATACCTTGAGCGAAGCGCCGGGCAAATAAGCGCCGTTATGCACCAAGTCGCAAGGGGGAATCTGGAGATTTCCTTGCAAAAGGAGCGAGATGACGAGATTGGTGCTATCGTTGACAGCATCCACAGTACAATAGACACTCTGCAAGCCAAGGAGAAAGTGGCGGAGCAGATTGCCCGGGGGAACCTCGCGGTTGAAGCTTGCGTGGCGTCCGAAGTGGATACGCTGGGCCAGGCGATGGTCACTATGAAGGAGAGCATCGGTGCACTGGTGGAAGACGCCAATATGCTGGCCCGGGCGACGGTGGAGGGCAATCTCGACACCCGGGCCGACGCTACTCGCCACCAGGGTGACTTTCGCAAGATCGTGGACGGAGTGAACGGCATGCTGGACGCGGTAGTCGAACCATTCAATATCGTCGGCGGGTACATGGGATGGATCTCCAGGGGAGATATGCCGGATATAATCACCGATGAGTACAGGGGTGATTTCGCCGTTCTCAAGGATAACCTGAACAGAATGATCGGGGCCATCAACATGATGTTGGACGACGTCAACGTGTTGGTTCAGGCGGCAGTGGAAGGCAACCTGGACGTCCGGGCCGACGAGACCCGCCACCATGGCGACTTTCACAAGATCGTGGCTGGTATGAACTCTGTCCTTCATGCAGTTGTCGTGCCTATGCAGGATGTCAGCGACGTCTTGGCCCGCGTTGCCCAGGGCGATCTGACCGTTCAGATGGACGGGAACTATCACGGTGACTATGCCATTCTCAAAGATGGCATTGTCTCTATGGTGGATGGGCTCAGAGGCATGGCCACGCAGATACAGGACGGTGCAGTGAATACCACTTCCGCTTCTGCAGAGATACTGGCCTCCTCCAGCCAGATGGCCAGCACAACCAGAGAGCAGGCCAGCGCGGTGAATCAGATCACGAGCACGGTTGAGGAGATCAAGGCCTCGGCCGATCAGGTGGCGCAACGGGCCCAAGGTGTGGCCGAAAGTGCCGCCAGTGCTGCCAGGGATGCTCAGGAGGGGACGATGGCCGCCGATCAAGCCATCGCTGGCATGGACGACATCCGTCAGAAAGTGGAATCCATCGCCGAGAACATTCTGGCGCTTTCGGAGCAGACGACGCAGATCGGCGACATCATTGACACGGTGACTGACATTGCCGACCAATCGAACATCCTGGCACTGAACGCGGCCATTGAGGCGGCACAGGCTGGGGAGGCAGGGAAAGGCTTCCGGGTAGTCGCGGACGAGGTGCGGAGTTTGGCGGAGCAATCGCGGCAGGCTGCGGCGCAAGTGAAGGCGATCCTGGGGGACATCCAGAAGGCGACAAACCTGGCGGTGATGGCGACGGAGCAGGGGACCAAGGGAGTGGACGCGGGGAGCGGGGCGGTGAACCGCACAGCGCGCACGCTCCGGGAGTTAGCGGAGACGGTGCAGGCATCGGCTCAAGCGGCGCAGCAGATCGTAGCCGGGGTGCAGCAGCAGACGATTGGGTTGGATCAGATTGCCATTGGCATGGGGGACATCAACCAGGCGGCTCAACAATCGGCATCCGGCGCACAGCAATCGCAGAGGGCAGCCGAGGACTTGAATGAAATGGCCGCGGAGTTGAAGGGGGTGGTGGCGCAATACAGGCTTGTATCGGTCTAGATTTGGCAAAAGAGTCTTTACGAACGGAGCAGAGATATGGTCATGCTACTAGACGATGATATTATGCGCCAACTGAGAGCCACCTTCAGGGTGGAGGCGGCCGAGCATATCCAGGCCATGAACCGGGTCTTACTGGCGCTGGAGAAAAACCCGGAGGGGGAGGAACGGGCCGAGTTCCTGAAGGACATTTTCCGCGAGGCCCACAGCCTGAAGGGAGCCGCTGGGGCGGCAGATTTTGGTGAGGTTGAGACGACAGCTCACAGGCTAGAAAGCGTCTTTGGTGCAGCCAAGGCTGGGGAGATTGATCTGACCCCCGACCTGTGCGACGTTCTCTACGAGGCCATTGATGCAGTGAGCGTCATTATCGAAGCCGCCCTCGAAGAAAGGTCGCATGAGTTGGATCTGCTCGACTTGCACACCCGTTTGGACGCGGCTGAGGAGGGGCGAGTTGTTCGTGGAGGGGAGAGAACAGAGAGAGGGGAGGAGAGAGAGGAGAGAGGAGAGCAGGAGGCAGGGGGCAGTGAGTCTCCGCTAGCGGCGGAACCAACTTCCAAAAGAGTGCTGTGCGAGCCGGAAGCCGGGGGCGTGGAGGCGCATCGCTCGGGCTCGGAGCCCCAATCTGTACCCCGGCCCCAAACCGCGCGTCGTGCATCACGCATCACATCAGGTACCGGAGAGACCATCCGCGTGGCAACCAGCAAACTGGATTCCCTGATGACTCAGGCGGGGGAACTTTTGGTGGCCAGGCTCAAGATTGATCAGCGCTTGCAAGAAGTTGACGAAATCGGCCACTCCGTTGAGGAGTGGAACAGGGAATGGCTCAGGATCAGGGCAACCTACAGCAACCTGCTGCACGATGATAGATACGAGGAGATGTGGCCGCTGCTAGGGTTCCTGGACACGAATCAGCAGATGTTAAAGACCTTGGCCACGCGGGTGGGCGAACTGTGGCGCGGTTTTTCCCGCGATGCCCTGCATCTCTCCCGGGTGACGACTGACCTGGGGGAGGATGTGATGAAGGTCCGCATGTTACCCGTCTCCACTGTCTTTGATGCCTTCCCGCGTATGGTGCGTGACCTGTCCCGAGAAAGGGGCAAGGAGATAGATCTGCAGATAAAAGGGGCGGAGACGGAACTGGACAGGAAGGTGTTGGAAGAGATCAAAGATCCTCTCCTACACGTACTGCGCAACGCCGTTGATCATGGCATCGAATCTCCAGAAGAGCGCGTGAAAGCGGGCAAACCTCGCACAGGTGCGATCACGCTGAGGGCCTTTCAAAAGGGGAACAATATTGTCATCGAGGTGAGCGACGATGGGGCCGGGATCAACATCGGGAAAGTGAAACGGGCGGCTTTGAAAGCGGGCGTGATCGGACCTGACGATGTGGAGACGATGAGCGATGACGAGGCTATGCGACTGATATTCTTCTCCGGGGTCTCAACCAGTTCCATCGTCACTGATGTGTCGGGGCGGGGAGTGGGAATGGACGTGGTGCGAAAGAACGTGGAGGCCCTGCATGGTCACGTTGACATAGACTCGAGACCCGGCCAGGGTACGAATACGACTCTGGTCTTGCCCTTGACCCTGGCCACGACTCAGGAACTGCTGGTGCAGGTGGGGGATCAAATCTATGGCATTCCCATCTCTGCTGTGGAGAGGATACGGCGCATCCACATGCAGGATATCTCGACCGTGGAGGGCAAAGAAGCCATTGTGGTGGACGATGATCCTATCTCTCTGGTGTACCTGGCCGACGTGCTAGCACTGTCTCGCCAGGGAGAGGAGGCCAGGCTCGATCAGAAGATGCCCGTGGTTATCCTCGGCGCAGGCAAGAGGCGGATCGCTTTTTTGGTAGATGGTGTGGTTGGCCAGCAGGAAAGTGTGGTCAAGAGCCTGGGCAAGCAACTGTCACGGGTGCGCAACGTGACTGGAGCGACGACCCTGGGTACGGGCCAGGTGATTATGACCCTCAACCCATCAGACCTCATCAAGTCTGCCGGAGGGATGGCAGGCAAGACGACCGTCGTTGCTCGCATCAACCAGACCAGGGCCAAGGAGATCCAACGGCCTACCATCCTGGTGGTTGATGATTCGCTCACTACCCGCAACCTGGAGAAGAATATCTTGGAGATGGCGGGTTACGAGGTCATGGTAGCCACAGATGGAGTGGAGGCCCTGAGTATCCTGCAGTCCGATGGCTGCGACCTGGTCGTGAGTGATGTCCTCATGCCCCGCATGGACGGCTTTGAGTTTACGACTGCGGTGAGAGGGAATCCCGGTTTGAAGGAAATACCCGTGATTCTGGTGACATCGCTTGAGAAGCGAGACGATAGGGAGCGAGGCATTGAGGTAGGGGCCGATGCCTACATAGTCAAGAGCACCTTTGATCAGGCAAACTTGTTGCAGACGATAGAGCAACTGATCTGAGTGAACGATGAGGCAATGAACAATGAAGCAATGATAAATGAGCAGATGTCAGGTGGGCGTGAGACGTGGAACGTAAAACGCGAAACGTAATCACGCTGGGTATCTTGATGATATCGAGAGGATAGACAATGAAGATTTGTCTCATACACGCCAGACGGGTTGCGAGAGAGGTGCTGGCCAGAGCTCTCACCAGCAAGTTGGGCGCGGATGTTACATGGTTCTCCAGTTGTGAAGATGCGGTGGCATGTTCCATGGACTATGACGTGTTTGTCGTGTACAACAACTTTCGGAAGGGAATGGGTGGGGTCAGGGCAGTGACCAAGATCAGGGAACTGAGGCCTGACGCCTTTATTGTTGGCGTGAGTTCCACTCCTAAATTCCACAGACGGTTTCTTCCAGCAGGGGCTGATGCCTTTCTTTTGAGGGCTGGAAATGAAGTCGAGGAGTTGGTCAAAATCATTCGGGACAATGAGCAATGAACAATGAACATCAGGTGCAACGCACTTTTGCTATAAATTTGTCTGTTCTACGGTGTAATCTGCTGGACGAAATCGCTGAAATGGCAGGAAACAAGTGCGTTGCATCACGGGTAGTTACGGGAGAGAAACGTGATCCGAGTGCTGGTAGTTGATGATTCGGCTGTCTTACGGCAAAGCACCAGATTCATCCTGGAGAAGGACCCCGAATTGAAAGTCGTCGGCGAGGCCAGAAACGGCGAGGAGGCCATCGCCCTGGCCCAGCGATTGGGGCCCGACGTTGTCACGATGGACATCAGGATGCCCAAGATGGATGGCTTTGAGGCCATCCGCCACATTATGGCCGAGAAGCCGGTGCCCATCGTGGTCGTGACCAGCGCTGATCTTGACCGGGAGATAGGCGTCTCCTCGCAGGCGATCAAGGCAGGAGCCGTCTCTGTCCTGAGAAGGCCGATGAGAATATCCGATCCCGAGTACAAGGCCTTCACCGCCAGGCTCGTCGGGCAGGTTAAACTGATGAGCGACGTCAAGGTAGTGCACCGGCCGATGGCCAGTAGGGCAGCCCCACCAAGGTCTGGGGGTCCAAGACCGGCGACAGTGCCACGAACGGTACGCAAGATCGAGATTGTCTCTGTCGGTTCCTCGACCGGCGGCCCAGCGGCCTTGCATCAGATGCTGGGCGGTTTGCCGGCCGATTTTTCCTCTCCCATTCTGATAGTACAGCACATCGCTTTTGGCTTTGTGGAGGGCCTGGCGGGCTGGTTGGATGGAGCCTGTGAACTGCGGGTGAAGGTGGCAGAACCTGGGGAGAGGGTACAACCGGGATCTGTCTACGTCGCCCCCGACGACCAGCACATGGAGATCGGATATGGGAGAATAAGGCTAAACCAGGCCGAGCCCGTCAGTGGGCACCGACCTTCCGTCACACCGCTCTTCGAGTCGGTGGCCAGGTCTTACGGCCCTGCCGCGATGGGTGTGATTATGACAGGTATGGGGGCCGATGGGGCCGTGGGTATGAAGACCCTCAGGGAAGCAGGGGCCATCACCATTGCTCAGGACGAAGAAAGTTGTGTGGTCTTTGGCATGCCCAAAGAGGCCATTGCGCTGGGAGCAATCCAGCGCATTGTACCGCTGGAGAAGATAGCCCAGGTGATGGTGGCACTTTGTAGACGCGTGTAACAGGTAACGTGAAACGCAGCACGCAAAGGGAGTGAAAACTGTGATAAGAGTTCTAGTTGTAGACGACTCTGCGACCGCGAGGGAGCACATTATGGCCATACTCAGCAGCGACCCGGAGGTGGAGGTGGTGGGCGAGGCCACGGATGGTGTGGAAGGGACCGAGCAAGCGGCCCGGCTCAAGCCCGACGTCATCACTATGGACATCAAGATGCCTAGAATGGATGGCCACGAGGCGACCAGACAGATCATGGCGGCGACACCCACGCCGATCGTCGTGGTTACCAGTGTCACGAGACAGGAGATGATCCATGAAGGTCTGGATATCCTGTTGGCTGGTGCGCTGGAGATTGTCCAGAAGCCGAGTGCTATCACTGCCCAGGGCTATGAAGCCATAAGCGAAGAACTGCTGGCCAAAGTAAAGGCTGTGTCCGGGATAGCCGTTCAGAGATTCAGTTGAAAACCTGCTTCAAGAAACACTGAGTGTCAGACTCACGTCCGGTCCCACCAGCGACGCGGATTTGACAATCTGCTCTGAGCAAAGGATGCCAAGTTGATCGCAGAAGGTGTAAGGAATGTCTGATTATGTCCAAGAGAATCTTGATCGTCGAAGATAGCCCCACTGAGGCTCTGCGTGCTCGATTGATCTTGGAGCAAGAGGGTTATCAGGTCAGTTTGGCTGGCGACGGGAAAGAAGGGTTGGCCAAAGCGACAGAGGAGAGACCTGATCTAATCGTGCTTGATACAATCATGCCCCAGATGAGCGGCTATGAGGTGTATCCAAGCCTCAGGGTCAATCCCGAGACTGCTCACATCCCGGTGCTTATGTTGCTGACTGGGATCGAAGCGACAGAGGTGCCTCGCCGGCTGGGTCTCGGCGCCGATACTTATATCGCCAAGCCCTATACTCCGCCCCTTCTCCTGTCTGGGATAGAGGAAGCAACCAAGGCATACGCTGGAATCAGAGCAGAGAATGGGCTGCGGCAGGTTGTGCAAACTCTGGACATCGGCTGGGTGGTGCTTCGGGATGGATGTATCGTCTCTGTGGATCCGGCTGCCGAGACGCTCTTTGGGCTGGACGCGGACGAACTGACGGGCAAGCCCTTTGTCGAGTATCTTCGCGACGACCACTCCTCGTTCACCGCTATGATCTCCCAGGCCGAGTCCGATGATGGCGGGCAGGGGGAGTTCAAGGTGCGGGTTGATGGCAGAGAAGAGAGTATGTGGTGGCGCATCTGTGCCACCCCTGCCGTGTATGAGGGTCAGGTCGCCACTCAGTTGGCTTGTTTGGACGTCACCGCCGGGATGCGGTCAGAGGAGGAGATCGGACATTACAGCGAGGATTTGCAGCAGGCCAGGCAAGAGGCCGAGGCGGCCAGGCGGGCCAAGACCGACTTTCTGGCCAACATGAGCCACGAACTGCGCACACCCCTATATGGGTTCATGGGCACAGTTGACCTGGTTCTGGATACTGAGTTGACGCCAGAACAGCGCAACTATCTGGACACGGCCAAGACCTCGGCCAATGCGCTCCTGGCTATTGTCAGCGACATCCTGGAATTCTCCGAGATCGAGGCAGGACAGTTGAGCCTGGAGGAGAAGGGTTTCGATCTGTGGGCCGCCGTTGAGGAAGCGGCCGAGATAATGGCCCCGCATGCTCAAGAGAAGGGACTAGAGTTCTCCCATGGCATCTCGCCCCAGGTGCCAAGGTTGTTGGTGGGCGATCCGAGACGGTTGCGCCAGGTGCTGACCAATCTTATAGGCAACGCGATAAAGTTCACAGAGCAAGGGACTGTGGCCGTCTGGGTGGAAGTGGGAGGGGCCAACCTGACCCCCCAATCCCCTTCCCTGCCAGGGGAGGGGAAGCACGAATCTCCCCCTCTCTGCTCCGGGGATGGATCTGGATCAGGAGAGGTGGAACTACATTTCCTCGTCCGCGATACCGGGATCGGCATCCCCAAGGACAAGCAGGAGACAGTCTTTGAGGCTTTCCAGCAAGCCGATGACTCCGCCACCCGTCAGTACGGCGGCATCGGTCTGAGGCTGGATATATCACGGCGGTTAGTGGGGTTGATGGGGGGGGGCATCTGGGTGGACAGTGATGTTGGGCGAGGCAGCACCTTTCACTTTACCATCACGCTGAGGTGCCAGGAAGAACCACTTCAGCCCTTGGGAGAGGTCACCCGGCCCACCGTCGAGAAGAGGGCGGTAGAATTACGGATTCTGCTGGCCGAGGATAGCCCTACCAATCAACTAATTGCGGTATCGAATCTGAAAAAGGCGGGCCACACGGTACAGGTGACGGATAATGGGCGGAAGGCGGTGCAGGCATTCGCGGAGGGAGAATTTGACCTGGTGCTGATGGACGTGGCTATGCCGGAGATGGATGGCCTGGAGGCCACACAGGTGATTCGGGAAAGGGAAAAAGAGTCCGGTGGTCACATTCCCATCGTTGCTATGACTGCCTTTGCCACGAAGGAGTATCGAAAAAAGTGTCTCGAAGCAGGAATGGATGCTTATGTCACCAAGCCGGTGAGCCCCGATGAACTTAATAGGACCATTGAGCCGCTCCTAAGAGCGGCAGACCTCGGAGGTTTTCCTAAACCTCCGAGGTCTCGGCCACCAGTTGACCTCGGTGAGGCACTGGAGGTAGTAGGTGACGATGTAGAACTATTGCAAACCGTGGTTGAAATGTCGCTGGGAGAATGCCCCGAACAGATAGAGGCATTGAGAGAGGCTCTGGCCGGGCAGGATGCGCCGGGCGTCGAAGGTACGGCGCACAGGCTGAAGGGGGTTCTGGGCAACCTCGGAGGCCTGGTAGCACGAGACGTAGCCCAACGTCTTGAGACAATGGGCGAGGAGGGCAACCTCGATGGTGGGTTGGCTGTGTTGGAAGAACTGGAAAGGGAGATGGGATGTGTGATGGCATTTTATTCAGAGCCGGGATGGGTGCAAGATGCTCTTGAGCGTGAGGGAGAATAGTGATGGGTGCAAAGATACTTGTCGTAGACGACGATCGCCCTACGGTGCTGATCATCTCGAGCGTCTTGAAAAAGAAGGGCTACGAAGTTCACACTGCCTTTGATGGTGTGTCGGGTTTAAAAAAGGCGCAAGATCTAAGGCCCGATCTTATCGTCTTGGATATTATGATGCCTGGAATGGATGGCTACCAGGTCTGTCGCCAACTGCAGAACGATCCGGACACATCTCGCATAGCAGTGCTTATGCTCACTGCCAAGGGAGGGGTACAGGAGGACGTGAAACGGGCCTACGAATTTGCTACACGTGTCAAAGACCGGTTGGCAGGCTTTGACTCTGGGGCTATGGATTTTTTGACCAAGCCGGTGAAGGCGAAAGAAGTGGCCCGCCGGGTGAAGGCGTTGCTTTGGGCCAGTGGCGTCGCGACTTGATTGCTTATCTGGAGAAACGATGGCCAGTCGAGATCGAATTCTGATCGTTGATGATGATTTAGAGATCCACCGTCTGCTGCGTGCGTGCCTCGGGTCCCTGGAATATGACATCGTGACCACTGACAATGGTCAGCAGGGTCTGGAAATGCTTGAGGCTGGCGAGTTCAGCGTGGCACTCCTCGACCTCATGTTGCCTGACTTTAACGGAATGGAGATTCTCAGGCACATCCGGCAGCGGCGTCCTGAGATAGAGATCATAGTGCTCACTGGCTATGCCTCACTAAAGACCGCCATCGAGGCACTGCGGCTGGGGGCCTACGATTATGTCACCAAGCCCTTTTGTGTTGATACCGTGCGGTCCACAGTCAGACGCGCGGTAGAGAAGCAGCATCTGGCGGCGAGGCTGGCAGCTATCCAAGACCTGAGCCGCGAGATGACCCTGGCGCTGGATGTTAAACAGGTGGCTGAGACGGTGCTCGACTTTGTCGGGCGGGTGTTAAAGTTCCAAAACTGTGGTTTGTTGTTGATTGATGAGCAGCAGAATGAACTGTACCGCCTGGCGGCGCGTGGTACTGGACAGGAGATGGCGACTAGATTGTCCCTGAGCGGCGAGAAAGGCATCACTGTGGCCGCGGCCCGCAGCGGCGAGCCACTCTACGTGCCCGACGTGCGAGAGGACCACAGATACGTGGCGGTAGGGGAGGCGAGCCGGTCGGAACTGGCCGTGCCGCTGGAGGTAAACGGGCACGTGATCGGGGTGTTGAACGTCGAAGGTCTTGAGGTGAACGCCTTCAGTCCAGATGACGCCAGGTCTCTCTCTGCCCTGGCCGCCCAGGCAGCCGCCGCGATTGGAAGGGCCCGGCTATACGAGCAAGCACAGCAAGAGATTCTGGAGCGCAAGCAAGCGGAAGAGGCGTTGCAGCGCCGGACGCGCGAGTTGGGATTGCTCAACCGCGCCGGCCAGACGCTCGTCTCAAGCCTCGACCTGGACCGCGTGCTCATCACCGTCTTGGAGGAAGTGCGCTATCTGCTGGATGTGGCACTCTGTTCGGTCTGGTTGACTGATCTGGAGACGGCCGAACTGGTCTGCCGGCAGGCTATTGGTCCTCAACCCGACATACTTTGTGGCTGGCGACTGTTGCTGGGAGAGGGATTTGCCGGCCGGGTGGCTCGTGATGGCAAGACACTCATCGTGCCAGATGCCTGGGCTGACGAGCGCCATTTCAAGGGTGTAGACCAGCAAACTGGCATGCCGCTCCGTTCCATCCTCAGTGTCCCGCTGCAGGTCAAACAGGACGTGATCGGCGTGCTCCAGGTGGCGGATGTAGAGGTCAACCGCTTCAAACCAACAGATCTTAGATTGATGGAACCGCTGGCATCAACTGCGGCTATCGCTATTGAGCATGCGCGGCTGTACGAACAGGCACAGCGAGAGATTACAGAGCGCAGACGGGCGGAGGAAGCATTACAGCATCGCGTCGAATTTGAAAAACTCATCACTGCTATCGCAACCTACTTTATTAACCTCCCGGCGGATGAGGTTGATAGTGGGATAAACCATGCTTTGCAAGCAATTGGAAGGTTTGCCGGGGTTGATCGTGGTTACATCTTTTCGTTTTCTCACAACTTGATGCAGATAGACAATACCCATGAATGGTGCGGTCCGGGGATTGACTCGCACATTGAGAGTCTGAAGAACATCCCGGTTAAACATCTCTCGTGGTGGATGGGAAAACTCGAATGGTTCGAGACCGTTCATATTCCCCGTGTTGCCGACCTTCCACCCGAGGCGAGTGCTGAAAAAGAAATCTGGCTATCGCCAGCAGTTCAGTCGGTCATTGTGATTCCAATGGTCTATGGCAGGTCTCTGATTGGGCTTCTCGGCTTTAGTTCGCAGCGGGCGGAGAAAACCTGGAGAGAAGCAGAAATCCGATTGCTCAAGATGGTGGGGGAGATATTTGTCAGTGCTTTGGTGCGCAAGCGGACGGAGGAGGCACTGCGGGAGGCCAAAGAGGCCGCCGAGTCAGCCAATCAGGCCAAGAGCGAGTTTCTGGCCCGTATGAGCCACGAGATTCGTACTCCTATACATGGCATTATGGGCATGGCTGATCTGATGCTGGACACTGTGCTGGCGCAAGAACAAAGCGAATACCTGGATATACTCAAATCCTCTGCTGACTCGCTGATGGCGATCGTCAACGACATCCTGGACTTTTCCAGGATCGAGGCAGGGCGACTGGAACTGCAAGAGACCGACTTTGACCTGCGGTCCCTCGTCGAGCAGGCAGCCGAGATGCTGGCTCCGCGCGCCCAAGAGAAGGGATTAGAACTGGTCTGTCATATTCCTCCCCAGGTACCGACGGCATTGGTAGGTGATCCAGGACGGTTGCGCCAGGTGTTGCTCAATTTGATCGGCAACGCAGTAAAGTTCACACAGCAAGGAGAGATCGTCGTCCAGGTGAAAGTGGAGGCTGATCGCGAGAAACCTGCCCTGAGCGGAGCCGAAGGAGAAGTAGAACTCCATTTCGCCGTGCGTGATTCCGGGATCGGCATACCTGAGGATAAACAGGATATGATCTTTGATGCTTTCTGCCAGGCCGATGGCTCTCCCACCCGCAAGTACGGCGGGACAGGACTGGGGTTAACGATTTCTCAACAGTTGGTGGAACTGATGGGTGGACGCATCTGGATAGAGAGCCGCTTCGGAGCAGGCAGCGTCTTTCATTTTATAGTGGGGTTGAAGAAGCAACCCCACGACAGTTGTGATCCCGCCGAACTCGAAATGACCAGGGGTTGGCAGGGGCTGCCCGTGCTGGTGATTGACGACAATGCGACCAATCGCCGCATGTTGCTAGAGATGCTGACCTACTGGGGGCTCGAGGTTACAGAGGCCGAGAGCGGCTTGGCGGGGCTGCAGGAACTCGAACGGATGCGGGATACCTTCCGTCCTTTCCGCCTGGTATTACTGGATGGGACGATGCCGGGGATGGATGGCTTTGCCGTGGCCCGGCGGATTCGAGATGCTGGATTTCCGAGGGACGATTTTGTGATGATGCTTTCCTCCAATGGCATACACGGCGACGTGGCCCGCTGCCGCGAATTGGGGATCGCTACCCACCTCGTCAAACCGATCAAACGGTCCAAGATCCTCAATGGTATCGCGACGGTATTGGAAACTGCACAGGAGACCGGAAAAGAGCCCGAACAGGCAATCCTGACCGCCGCCACAGGGGCGGGTCTGTGCATTCTGCTGGTCGAAGATAACGTTGCCGCTCAGTTGGTCGGTAAAAAGACGCTGGAGAAAACTGGCTATGTAGTACAGGTAGCAAGCAATGGTCGAGAGGCGCTACAGATGCTAGAAGCGGGCCAGTTTGACCTGGTCTTGATGGATCTGGAGATGCCGCAGATGGATGGGCTTGAGGCCACAAGGGCCATCCGAGAGAGGGAAACGGAGTCCGGTCAGCATATTCCTATCCTCGTCATGACTGCCTACGCCACGAAAGAGGACCAGGAGAAATGCCTGGAAGCGGGCGCAGATGGCTACCTCGCCAAACCGGTGAGGCCAGAGAAACTGCGCGGTGCGCTGGCTTGTTTCCTGCTTCCAGATCGCGGCGCCGGCGGTGCGCAGCCGGTAGACCTCGACGAGGCCCTGGAGGCGGTAGATGGTGATGAGGAACTCTTGCGTGAGGGGGTCAGGTTGTTTATGGAATACGACTATCCCAGACACCTGGAGGCGCTCGGAAAGGGTCTCGAACGGAAAGATGCCCAGGTTGTTAAAGCAGCGGCGCACGGCATAAAAGGAGCGGTGGGTAGTTTTGGGGGCCGGGCAGCATACGACGTAGCTTTGCGTCTTGAGTCCATGGGGCGCAGGGGCGAGCTCAGCGACGGCCAGTGTATGCTGGAAGAGTTGCAGGCAGAGGTGAAGCGGTTTGCGGACTTTTTTGTGCAGGCTGAATGTGACTGAGCACATTGGGACCAGCCACCCATCGGAAACGGCGTCCGATCAAAGGCCGTCGCACGTCAGGAGAAAGAGATGAACTCAAAAGGGTGCATTCTCGTTGTGGACGACAATCGCTCTGTGGTACGGATCATACAAGTCCTCTTGCAGCGGGAGGGTTTTGAGATACTCACCGCCTTCGATGGCCTGGAGGGGTTGCAGAAGGCGCGGGAGGAGAAGCCTGATCTCATCATCTTGGACATTGTCATGCCTAGAATGGATGGCTATGAGGTCTGCCGCCTCCTGCAAGATGACCCTGATACCGCATCCATACCGGTGCTCATGCTCACCGTCATGGGACAAATTGATGATCCCGCTTTGAGTGACCGCGCCGTTAAGGATCGCGTCCAAGAGCGGATGGAGGGTTTCGAGGCTGGAGCAGTAGACTTTTTGAGCAAACCGATCAAAGCGAAAGAGTTGTTGGATCGGGTGAGGACCTTGCTCTGGTTTGATAGTTTCCCTATGGATAGCCTCGAGTTCAGCCAAGAGGAACATGAGGGACAGCCCTTTCTGCAAAGGAATTAGGCTTGTGAGAGAAAGAGCGGGGAGGCATTCAGATGGCCGGGAAGCAGAGTAAAAAGATACTGCTGATCGAGAGCGATCCTCAATTAGTGGAGATGATGAAGCATCCTCTGCAGGATGAAGGCTATGCGGTGGTGTGGGCCAAAGATGGTACCGAAGGCTTGAAGGCCACCGTCAAGTCACAGCCCGATCTGGTAATAATGGGCTTTAAACTGCCGAGCATGAAGGGGAACTCGCTCGCTCGCCGCATACGCAAAGACCCGGTGACAAACCACATACGCATAATCATGATCGCTGACGAGAGCCAGTTGGAGGATCTGGAGATCGGCCCAAGGTCGGCGGTGGATGACTTTCTCATCAAGCCCTTTGGCACTGTGGAACTGGTGACCAAGATCAAACCCTTCCTCGTCACTGACGAGGAACTAGAAGGGGCAATGATCTCGACGGGGAACACCGAACTCGACGGGAAGATGGGTGGGGGGATACCTACAAAAACCTTGACACTGATCGAGGGCGATTCGGGCGCGGGCAAGTCCGTGCTTTCCCAGCAGATGATGCATGGGTGTCTGTCTGATGGATATAAAGTAACCTTGTTTACCAGTGAGAACACGGTGAAAAGCCTGGTTCAGCAGATGCGGAGCCTGAACCTGGACATCATAGATCACTTGCTCTTGGACAGGATGAGGGTGTTCCCAATAGAGACCTCGCGCCTGGGTGTAGATGCTCCCCCCACCTTGCTCCAGGCTATCAAGGAGGAGAAAGGGCGCGACATGGTATTTGTGGATTCCCTCACCACCTCCATCCCCAGTTGCTCTGATACGGAAGTCCTCGCTTTTTTCGAGGCCTCCAAGAGAATCTGTGCGGATGGCACCACGGTTCTTGTTATCGTTCACTCCCATGGCCTGACCAGAGAACTTCTCACCCGTATCCGGTCTCTGTGTGATGCGCACCTCCAACTCCGTACCGAGGAGGTGGGAAACAAATTGGTCAAGACTCTGGAGGTGACGAAGGTGAGGGGGGCGGAGCAGAGCACGGGCAACATTGTCAGTTTTGAGGTGGAGCCGGGGTGGGGAATGCGGATCATACCCGTTAGCAAAGTTCGGGGATAAAGACCTGTGGCGATAGAACTGCCGTTCGTTATTGATGGCTCCAATAGTGGGGGTGGCCTTCTTTCTATGCTTCCCAAGAAGTTACAGAAGGCCTGCGATGAGTATCCGTATCTGGCCGACTATATGCGCTACGTCCCGATTGACGAGATTGGTGTTCCCGACTACTATCCAAAGCTCTCGAGGAGCCTGAAGGATCTGGAGGAGCGCAATCTCATCTACGCGATCCAAGAGGGTCTCTTTGTTCACGTCTACCCGGACAAGGGGGAGAGGGATATTTACATTCCGATAGAGCCTCACACGACGGTGAGTCTGGATGGCGTCATACCGGCAGTTGAGGTCGGACTTTTGGACTGGACTGAGGAGATTGGCGGGGCGGAGACGGACGAGGAAAAGCGGGAGAAATTACTGGAGGCCATCGCCCACATCGCTTCCAGCAATGGCGGAAGGGGGAAGGTTAAAATGACGTCTCAGGAACTGGAGGCGCTCAAATATCTCTTTGTGCGAGATAAGGTCGGGTTCGGACTCCTGGCCCCCTTGCTTCTGGATCCTTATCTTGAGGACATAAGTTGTAGTGGAATAGGGCCTATCTTTCTCGAACACAAAATTTTCAATAGCCTCCAGGCCGCCATTGTCTTCCAGGCTGAAGAGGAATTGGACGAATTCGTGATCTGGCTGGGTGAGTGGATCAAAAAGCCCGTCACAGTCCGCAACCCGATTGTTGACGCTACACTCCCTGATGGTTCTCGTATAAATATTGTTTACGGGACTGATGTCTCCAGGCGGGGGAGCAACTTTACAATCCGCAAGTTCGCCGGTACTCCCCCCAGCATAATGAATCTCGTCGAGTGGGGGACTATGGACTATATGATGGCAGCGTATCTCTCATTTGTCCTTGAGGAGGGTATGAATCTGTTCGTCGTGGGCGCAACGGCGTCGGGCAAGACGACCACGATGAATGCCATCACCACTTTTATCCTCCCCGACAGAAAGATCGTGAGCATAGAGGACACGCCGGAACTACAGGTTCCCCACAAGAACTGGATTCGAGAGGCGACTCGCGGGTCGGGAAAAGATCAGAAAGGCAGCGAGGTTGGTATGTTCGATCTCCTCAAGGCGGCCTTGAGGCAGCGCCCAGACAGGATCATCGTTGGAGAGATCCGAGGTGAGGAAGGGGCCATTGCCTTTCAGGCGATGCAGACGGGGCACGGGGTTATGTCTACCTTCCACGCCGGCTCTGTTGGAAGGCTGATCCAGCGTCTTAGCGGACAGCCCATCAATATACCCAAGACCTACGTGGACAACCTCGAGGTGGTGCTCATTCAGGCTGCTGTTAAGGCGCCTGGCGTGATGGGGCTGGTGCGGCGGGTCACTAGTATCAACGAGATTGTGGGGTACGATCCGGTTGATCAAGCATTTTCGTTCATCCAGGCCTTCCGGTGGAACCCAGCCAACGATTCATTCGAGTTCCCCGGTTATATGAACAGTTATCTTCTGGAGGAGAAGATATCCGTCAAACGAGGTATACCCCCTTTCAAGAGAAAAGCGATCTATACGGAGCTTAAGAGGAGAGCAAAGATCCTCCAGCGGCTTCACCAAGATAGGCAAGTGAGGGATTTCTATGAAGTCTTCAATGTCCTTGCAGAAGCGCATCGCCAAGGCCTTCTCTGAAGGTATCACGAGTTTCGATCTCTTCTACCAGCTTACGCATATGTCTGCTACCTCGGCAGCAGGCATCTCAAGGGACAGGGTTTTTCTTCTTGCCCGTGAGTTGCAATGTCCTTCGGCCCAATACTTTAGGGACATTCATCTGTTGGTAGATAGCATGCGCTACAATTATCCCGATGCCTGCCGTATGATTGGCGAGAATGTGGACGGAGAGGAAACCAAGAATTTTCTGCTCCGGCTCTCGGATGCTCTTAGATCCGGGGAACCGCTGCCGTCTTTCCTGGCCCGGGAAGCCGAGGTACAAGGAAAGAACTACTCTAATGAGTATGAGCGCAACCTGGAAAGCCTGAAAAAGTGGAATGACGGTTATGTTGCCGTCACCGTTTCGGTTGCATTGATCGTGATCATCAATATGGTTTCGACGATGATTTATGACATGGGAACCACGACAATGTTGATGATGGTGATGATGGCTGGCGTAGCGGGCTTTGGCGTGGCCTGGGTGATATCCCGCTCAGCGCCCCAAGAGGTCAAGAACATGCCTTTGAAGGAAGGGTCCAGAGAACACCAACTTGCTCTGAAACTCTCTCGGATCCTTGTCCCTGTGACAGTGGTGGCAATTATTGTCCTCGTGCTGCTGGAAGTGGACGTGGGTTGGATCATGATCGTGGCCTCTATCCTGATGGTTCCTATAGGGATAGTGATCATGGTAGCCGAAAATAAGGTAGGCAAGAAAGACAAAGAAGTCAGTGCTTTTCTTCGTTCCATAGGGGGGACGGCAACTTCGAGAGGGACGACGCTGAGGGATGCCCTGGCTAACATCAAGATAGACTCCTTCCCCACGTTAGAGCCGGACATACATAGGCTTGGGCTGAGACTGAATGCTTTTGCCAAGCCCGGGATCTGCTGGCGGATGTTCGGGGCCGAGACGGGCAGTAAACTGATTGACCGGACCATAGGCATTTTCTACGAGGCGGTTAATCTAGGAGGGGACCCTGAGCAAGCGGGCCTTCTTGCCAGCCTGTTCGCTATGAGAACCTCTATGTTGCGGGCCAAACGGGATGGTGTTGCCGCGACATTCACCTACCTTGTTATAGTAATGCACGGTGTACTTGCGGCCCTGATGACCTTTCTCCTGGGGATTCTCAGCCAATTTGTGGTTATGTTAGAGACCGCTATGATGTCAGCGGAACAAGGTGAAGCGATGCAAGCGGCGCCGGCGTCGTTGAATGTATTACCTTTCAGCCTGCCTCAGATTTCGTTCCTCAGGCAAATAACGGTGGGCACGGTGATCATACTTGCCATGACCAATGCTTTCGCAATGGTTTCCAGTGAGGGATCGCATTTACTCAAGATGTTTCTCTATCTGTCCATTCTGCTGCTCTTGTCCGGGGTGAGTCTCCTCACCGTTCCTTCTCTGGTGCAACTAGTAATGTAGAGGGCTATGACGCTCATGCAGGAAGACTTGCAGGTTATTTTCGAGGAGCCCGAGATAGCCTCTTTTGAGTCTGATGACCAAGAAAGTCATGAGGCCAAGGGGAGCAAGTTGGCGGCTCTTGTCAGAATCAGAGGGTCTCAAGGCTATTTCCTCGGGTTGACCTTTGTGGTTGGATTGCTCCTAGGCTGGATGGTCATCGGCTGGTGGCTCTGGCCAGTGCAGTGGACTAACTCTGAGCCCTGGCACCTTCACCCGGAGCACCAGAGGACATTCGTTGGCCTGGTCGCAGGGGATCTCTGGTTGACCAATGATGTTTCCCGAGCCAGGGAGGCCCTGGCTGGTTGGGATGATGAGGCTCTGGGTGATCTCCTGACTGCGATGCAGGCCCAGGCATCTAGCGCCGAAGAGCGCCAGCACCTGGAGGCACTGGCAGAGGCATTGGAATTGCCAGAGGCCGAGGTGAGTTTGTTGACTTCTCTCCTTGACCAAAAGGTCATTATCTTGGGTGCTATCGTGTCAGTGTTACCCCTGGTAATGGCGATCTTCCTTGCTGTTTCTCCTCGTGTGCGGGGCGAAAGACAGCCGGCTGAGGAACTGTTATTTGACGAGCAACTTGAAGAACTTGAAGAATTGCTGGCTCAAGAAGGAGAGGAGGGGGAAGCCCAGCGGCGTCAGGGAGAACAGCAGCAGGAGGAGAAAGAACAAGAAGAACTGCAGGCTGAGAGAGAGGAGGAGGAAGAAGAATATGAGGAGGATGATGAAGAGGATGAGTTGGTCCCGGAGGTGCAGGACCTTGTCTTTAGTTTATTAGATGATGAAGAATCTGCCCTTCCTGAGCTTGAGGCTCTCTGTAAGAATTTGCCTGATATTGACGCATCGGACCTATTGGAGCATTCCAGGAAGGTAGCGCATGATCTCTCCAGAAGCAGTGCTCTACGCTACGGGCGGATTCCTAGATAGTCAAGATGGCTGAGCCATGATTGTCTTGTTTGGGCTGGTGGGTTTGCTGGTGGGGGGGCTCCTTAACTGGGCTGGTGACAATCTGCCGCGTCGGGCCTCCGGTGGTGCGATCCTCTCACTTGAACCCATTTCCTGGCCTGGGCTTGCCCTGTGGCGGATGCTGACGGCCTCCATATCTCGGGGAAGCCTGATGCGGTCGCAGAAATCGCTGTGGTTGGGTAGTGCAGTGGAGGTTTTCGCCACCTTGTTGTTTGCCTATCTCTGGGAACGTTTCGGCCTCTCCTGGAGATTGTTGTTGCTGGCTCTCAACTGCTCTTTTTTTCTGCTCATCGCTATCATTGACCTGAAATATCGTCTGGTGCTGAATATGCTGATCTACCCCGCCGTGGTATTGATGCTGCTTTTCCATTCCATGCCCCCTGGGAGGGATACCATCGCTGCCCTTTTGGGTGGCGCAGTAGGGCTGTCTCCCTTTTTCCTGGTATCTCTGACCAAGCCAGGAAGCATAGGCGGGGGCGACGTAAAACTGGCTGCTCTCATCGGGCTGACGGTCGGTTTCCCTCGTGTGCTGTGGGCTCTGACGGTGGGCATCCTGGCGGGTGGAATCATTGCTCTTTTGCTAGCCCTCACCCGGCGTTGGGGGCTCAAAAGTTACATGCCTTATGCCCCCTTCCTCTGCTTGGGAGCGATAATTGCTCTCCTCTACGACCCTTTGCCCCTGATCTTTTCTCTTTGGTGAAAGAGGGGAGACGATTCCTGTTACGTGTTCCGTTGCGTGGTGCGTAACACGTTTCATATTTACCGTCCTCGCAGGTTTCAGGCCCAGTACAGCGATTTGTCAAAAATGCTGCTTCGTGCTAAGATTGAATCAAGATGCCACGAGATACCCTAAACTGACGTGGCGGGAGATGGGATACAATGGCTTCACCCAACGATGCTGTTGCCCTCAGCAATCTGCCGGAGCAACCCCGGTCACGTAAACCATCCCGGAGAACAATAATCCTGGGACTGGTGGTGACAAGTTTTGCTGCTTTTTTCATCCCCCTCTATTTTGTCTCTGCTAGCATTCGTAGAGAGAACGTCCGTTTGGAATCCGACATCCAATTCGTCCAGGAATCTTTGATCGAGGGTCACACCCCAGCGCCGGATGTCCAGGCTCTCAGGGACTCTTTGGCCCAGGTTCAGGGTGTGGCTAGCGAGATTGAGGGAGCGCGTAGCGCCATCGCGGTGGACCACGCGGATTGGGCGGCTGTAATGGCCGCCATTGGCGACTATGATCCAGCCCAACTTACCTTCACCTCTCTAACTCAGGAAGGTAAGCGGGTCATTCTCAGTGGACAGGCCGTTGACGATACCGTTGTGGTGGCCTATGCCCATGCCCTTGAAGAGTCTGGCCTTTTCTCTCGCGTTGTCATCCAGTCCTTGAAAACAATCGACTCTCCCTTTGTCACGCCGACGAGCACGGAGCCGGAGCCAGCAGCGACACCTCTTACGCCCACTGTGACTATCACACCCACAGTGACGATCACCGCCACTCCGACGGCACATGATGAGTATGAGGTGGATGACTTTGAGCCCAGCGTCATATTCCTGGGTCAGCCACAATCACATAACTTTTATCCCATTTATGACGTGGATCAGGCAAAGTTTCTGGCCAAAGCGGGGCGCTACTACCGGATCTTTACCTTTGACCTGGCAACAGGGGTGGATACTTTCCTGACCGTGAGTGTGGGTGGAACCACCTACACCAACGACGATCGCGAACCGGGTGATCTGAATTCCGAGATTGTGTTTCAAGCCGGGACTGGACGTGACGTGGACGCTGTCATCAGAGTGACGAACCGAGGACAGTATAACCCTGGCAGTTGGTATCAGATCGTAGTTGAGGAGACTATCCCCACCCCCACGCCGGTGCCCACAGAAACGCCCGTACCGACGCCTACTTTCACGCCCTCTCCTACTGCTACCCCGGAGGATACTCCCACGCCTACACCGGACCTGCGGGATGAATATGAGCCAGATGAGGACGATCCTAAACCTATCGCGGTAGGAGAGAGACAAACACACAATTTCTATCCGGACAATGACGAGGACAGGGTAGAGTTTCTGGCCAAAGGCGGCCTCTATTACCGGGTCTTTACCTCAGACTTGTGGCCAGGAGTGGACACTGTCCTGGCTGTTAGATTGGATGGCACTACCTACATTAACGATGATCGCGAACCACACGAACCAAACGATTATAGTTCCGAGATAGTGTTTCAAGTTACGCCTGGTAGTGACGTGGTAGCCCTTGTGACGGTGACAAACAAGTGGCAGTATGGCCCTGACAGATGGTATCAGATCGTCGTTGAAGAGATTGCCCCCACTTCCACGCCTGTACCGACGGCAACGCCGCTGCCTTCCTCATCTTTGAGGCCTCCTGGCGTGACCTCGTTGATACCCAGCCTTGCTTTGGCTGCCCCAGTCCATTCCTGGCAGATGATGGCTGGACAGGAGCGTATCCTTCCATCCTCTTATTTGGTCAGTGGGGATAGGGGTACTGCGGGTGTTTTCAGCGCTGAGGCAGTCGAGTTCGTCATTGTCTTGGAGTTGAAGGTCGAATCGTCATGAGCCTTATGAACTCGCTGAGTAACTGGAAAGAATACATCCAGAGCGGAGAGCGCCTCTATTCTCTACTGGCCTTGGTTGCTATTGTCGCCATGGGGCTGGGCTATGCCTTTTTTATCAGGTCTTCTGTCATTCCCCAATTGCAAGCCAGGGATGAATTGGTGTCTCAATTGGCCGAGGCCGAGCAACGATTGATGGAGGCTCAAAGGCCCCAGGGGGAAAATATCGAGGAATTGGAGGAGCAACTGGCGGAAGCGCAGGTTGCATTGGACGAGGCAGCCAGTGTCTTTCTCAGTGAGGCCGAGGCGGCTGATGTGTTGAATAGGCTATATCAGTACGCTGACGAGAGTGGTGTGGAGATTGTCAGCCTGCAAGACCAGCATAGTACGACGACAGGAGAGGGGGAAGGAGAAGAGGGAGGAGAGGGGGAAGGGGAAGAGACGAAAAAGGACACATACGACGTCAGAGTGTTCCGGCTGCAAGTCGAAGGTGCCGCTTCTAATCTAATCACCTTTGTGTCCCGGATTGAGGAGACTGCGTATAGGGGTTTTATCATAACCAATGTGAATATCGTGGAAAACGAGGATCGCCACCTCCTCACCATGGATATCACCTTCTATACTTCTCCCTATTCCTCTGGAGCGACTGAGCAAGTAACGCCAGTCGTAACGCCTGTGCCAACACCAGAAAACCTGGCGCCATTGGAGGAATCGCTGGCGGCAGCCTGGGCGGCGGAAGACTGGGAGCAGGCAATCGTTCTCATCAACCAGATTCTGGCCGTGGATCCCGATTACGATGACGCGATGGAGAAACTCTACACGGCTCACGTCAATTACGGCTCCCGGCTTTTGGAGGAGGGGGACAACGATGAGGCGACAACGCAGTTCAATCTTGCTCTGAAGATCAAACCGGCTGGGGAGGATGCTTTGGCGGGGCTCGAGCAGGCTGCCGTTACACCTACCCCAACCTTGACCGCAAAAGAGCAACTGGTAGAACGGTTGGACGATGAATGGGAGGTGGCAAACTGGGGAGAGGTCATAACCCTTGTCGAGCAGATATTGTCGCTCGATCCTGGTGACGAGGAGATGACCGAGAAACTCTACGCGGCCCACGTCAACTATGGGTACGTGCTCGCCACTGAGGGGAAACTTGAGGAAGCGAAGGAAGAGTTCAGCACCGCCTTGACCATCAAGCCCGACGGAGCAGAGGCCGCAGCGGGCCTGCAACAGTTGGCCAGTGGGACGCTGCCCTTGCCCCCAACCCCAGGAGCCGAGTATACCACCTACGTGGTGCAGCCTGGCGATAATCTGTTTCGCATCGCACTGCGCTATGGCACGACAGTGCAAGCAATTATGGCAGCCAATGGGCTGACCGATTATAATATTCACGTAGGGCAGCAGTTGCGCATCCCCCTCCCCTAGGAATAATGAGTTTGACAACCCCTCATCTGCGTGTTATACTTTCTCGTGCGGGCCGTTAGCTCAGTCTGGCAGAGCAGGGGCCTTTTAAGCCCATGGCCGCAGGTTCGAATCCTGCACGGCCCATTTGCGAAAGTGGACAAGGGCTTGTGTGCTTGTCTACTTTTTTAATGTGAAGGAGACAAACAACGATGGTTCTTCCGATGTGGGTGTTCTGGGTGGCGTTGGCGGTGATGACCGTCGGGCTGCTCGGTGTTATCTTGCCAGTTGTCCCTGGCGTTGGTCTAGTCTGGCTAGCGATGTTGGTCTACGCCATCGCTGAGCAGTTCGCCACTATTGATCCCTTCACCTTCTCGATTCTCACTGTCCTGGGCGCGATTGGCTTCACCGCCGATTTGTGGATGAGTCATGCGGGGGCCAAAGTCGGAGGCGCCTCCATCTGGTCACTGCTGGCCGGGGGGGGGCTGGGTGCAATTGGAGCCATCGTCGGCCTGGTTTTCCTGGGGGTCGGCGCGATACCCGGTGCCATCATCGGCGCTGTCGCCGGCGTTGTCCTGGCCGAGTGGTACCAGCGCAGGGACTGGCGCGAGGCGTTCAAGGCCGGCGGCGGGTGGTTAGTCGGTTGTACCATCTCTGGCGGCGTGCAGTTTGTTATCGCCGTCCTGATGATCGTCATCTTCGTCTGGCAAGTGCTAAGGGGGTAGCCCAATGACGCGACGTTCCTCTCGTCGGCGCAGTCGAAAGGTGCTTATGACCCGTGCGCCACGCAAGGGCACGCTGATCGTCGCTTCTATTCTGTACATCGTTGGTCTCTTTGGCGTGCTTGGCTTTTTCAACATCCCGGAGACCTACGCCATCGTCGCGCTGGCTATCGCTGGCGGCCTTCTTATTCTCGGCGCGCTTTTGCGCGGTGTGTAGGGGTACCAGGTCTTGCTGCAATGCCTGATCTGTGGTAGAATGTATACAGTCCTGATCGGATATTGAGGAAAACGAGATGACCTTTCAACCCTTTGCCAGTGTCTTGTGTGGCCTTCTTTGTGGTGGGCTCCTCTGTGAGAGGGGCTATCATCGCTTGGGAGGGCACTGACGCCGGTTTGAACGAATCTAGTGTCTCATACAAAGCCTCCCCAAGTGGGAGGCTTTTTTGGTATCAGCGATGGACAGGGAAAGGAGAAGTGTGGGCATCCAGGTCTACAACACTATGACACGTCGTAGGGAAATCTTTCGGCTCATAGGACCGGGGAAGGTGGGGATGTACCACTGTGGCTCCTCCGCCGATGCCTTGCGCGAGGCCATCCGGCAGCGGGGCTATGAGGTTGAAGATGCGCCGTCGGGTACAGTGTGGCGACGGACGACATAGGACTTGTACGTGAAACACAAGGAGGTTCTGAAATGGGGCTTACCAAGTAGAGACGTACGATCACCAGGCCATTGAGGCCAAATGGCAGAGACGCTGGTCCGAAACTAACATCTATCGCACGCCCAACCAACTAACCGGCCAACCGCCCAACACCTTTTACTGTCTGGATTTCTTCCCCTACCCCTCCGGCGATGGCCTGAGCGTCGGTCATGGCCGCAACTATGTGCCCACCGACGTCATCTCGCGCTACTACCGCATGAAAGGGTACGCCGTGCTCCACCCGATGGGCTGGGATGCCTTTGGCCTGCCAGCGGAGAACGAGGCAATCAGGAAGGGCATCCACCCTCGCGAGACGACGACTCGCTACGCGGCCAACTACCGCCGCCAGATGACGCTGATCGGCTGCTCCTACGACTGGGAGCGGGAGATTAACTCCAGCACGCCTGACTTTTACCGCTGGACGCAGTGGATATTTTTACTGCTGTACCGGCGCGGCCTGGCCTACCGCGCTGTGGGACGCCAGTGGTGGTGTCCCGGCTGTAAGACCGTTCTGGCCGATGAGCAAGTCGAGTCGGGCGGGGTCTGCTGGCGCTGCCATGGTCCAGTCCACAAGCGTGATCTGGAGCAGTGGTACTTTCGCATCACTGCCTACGCCAACGAACTGCTGGCCGACCTGGAGACACTGGACTGGCCGGAACACATCCTGGCCATGCAGCGTCACTGGATCGGGCGCAGCGAGGGGGTCGAGTTCGAGATGGTGGTGGTAGATGGAGTAGATGATGCCGATGCGCGCTTCATTGTCTACACCACTCGTCCAGATACTGTTTACGGTTTGACGTTCGCCGTGCTGGCGCCGGAGCACCCGCTGGTAGAGCGCATCACGACGGAGGAGCGAGCCGCCGAGGTGATGGCCTACCGCGACGACGCGGCTCGCCGCAGCGAATTGGACCGCCTGCAGACCGGTCGCGATGGCGTATTCACTGGTGCGTATGCGATCAGTCCGGTCAACGGCGCGCGCGTGCCGGTCTATGTGGCTGACTATGTGTTGATGGGCCACGGCGGCGGGGCCATCGTGGCCGTGCCCGCCCACGACGGGCGTGATTTCGACTTTGCCGCGCGACACGGTATCCCTGCCCCGGTGGTCATCGCGCCGCCAGGTTGGGATGGCGAGCCATTGGCATCTGCTTACACCGGACCTGGCCGTATGGTCAACTCTGGCCCGTGGGATGGGCTGCCATCCGATGAGGCGGCGGAACGGATCGCCGAGTGGATGGAAGAGCAGGGCCTCGGCCGCCGGACGGTGCAGTATCGTATGCGAGACTGGTTGATCTCGCGGCAACGATACTGGGGCGCGCCGATCCCCATCGTCTACTGTGATGAATGTGGTGTCGTGCCCGTGCCGGAGCGCGACCTGCCGGTGTTGCTGCCGCACGTCGTGGCGTGGCTGCCTGGCGACGACGGTCGCTCGCCGCTGGCCAATGTGAAAGGGTTCATCCACACTGTATGCCCGCAGTGCGGCGGCCCGGCCCGGCGCGAAACTGACACCATGGATGGCTTTGCCTGCTCCAGTTGGTACCCTCTGCGCTTTGTCAGCCCTGACTATGAGGACGGCCCCTGCGACCCGGCCCTGCTGGCGCAGTGGGGGCCGCCTGATCTGTACGTAGGTGGCGCGGAGCACGCTGTGATGCACTTGCTGTACGCTCGCTTTTGGATCAAGGTTTTGGCCGACGCTGGTATCGTTCCTTCCCGCGAACCGTTCCCCGCGCTGCGCAGCCAGGGTGTCATGCATGCCCGCGATCCAGAGACCGGCGAGGTGCGTCGCATGTCCAAGTCGGCCGGCAATGTCGTCACGCCGAACAGCGTCGCCGCCGCCCACGGCGCGGATGCGTTGCGCATCTACCTGTTGTTCATGGCTCCCTTTGAGAACAACACCATCTGGGAGGAAGATGGCATCATCGGCGCGAAACGCTTCCTGCAACGGGTCTGGCGCCTGGCCAACGCAGTTGTCGCCACCAGCCAACCAACTGACCAGCCAACCACCCAACTAACCCACCATCTGCACCGCACCATCCAGCGCGTCACCACCGACGTCAAAGCCTTCAAATTCAACACCGCCATTGCCGCGCTGATGGAGTGCTTGAACGAGATAGGTGTTCACCGCCAGGCATACGGGGTCACGACGGAACTGGCCGAGGCTACTCGCATCTTTGTCCTGTTACTGGCCCCCTTTGCCCCGCACATCGCCGAGGAACTGTGGGCGCGGCTGGGCGGCCCGTACAGTATCCACCAGCAAGTGTGGCCTGTGTGGGACGAGGCACTGACTGCTGAGGAGACCATCACTCTGGTCGTGCAGGTGGACGGCCGGGTGCGCGACAGACTGACGGTGCCTGCCGCCATTGGTGAGGTCGAGGCCCGCGACCTGGCCCTGAATTGTGACGGTGTCCGCCGCCAGTTAGGCGACCGGAGCGTGGCCCGCGTGATCTACGTGCCGGGGCGGTTGGTGAACGTCGTGACTGGTGTCGGGATATGAGTAGATGGGGAATGAGTATACGGGTAAGGGACAAATCTCTCACCTACTCGTTCCTCATCTAGTCGTCTACTCCACACTTGACACCTTCCCCCCGCTGCGTTATCATACCGCTACTATGTTCAAGCAACTCGATTTCTTCAGTGGCTCGGCCCTCTCCGAGCCCTACACTGTCAGCCAACTCACCGGCCACATCCGGCGTCTCATCGAGGATGACCACGAGTTGAACGACGTATGGATTGAGGGGGAGGTCTCCAACTTTAGCCGTGCCTTCTCCGGCCACTGCTACTTTACACTCAAGGACGCTGGCTCTCAGATTGGTTGCGTGATGTGGAGCAGTGTTGCCAGAGTGCAGGACTATTTGCCCATGGATGGTGACCTGGTTTTGGGCCACGGGCGGGTGGGCGTCTATGAGGTCAGTGGCCGCTACCAACTCTACGTGGATCAGATCCGGCCGGCTGGTGTGGGCGATCTATACCGGCAGTTTGGATTGCTCAAAGCGCGGCTGGAGGCCGAGGGGTTGTTCGCGCCGGAGCGGAAGCGGCCGCTACCTGGTTTCCCGCGTTGTATTGGTGTCGTCACCTCGCCCGCTGCTGCCGCACTGCGCGACATTCTCAACGTGCTGGACCGTCGCTATCCGTTGGCAGAGGTGTTGCTCGCGCCTACGCAAGTGCAAGGGGATGCAGCCCCGCCGCAGATCGTCGCCGCACTCCAAGCCCTCAATGCTCGTGATGACGTAGATGTCATTATCGTCTCCCGTGGCGGCGGCAGCCTGGAGGAACTGTGGGCCTTTAACGACGAGCGAGTGGCCCGCGCCGTCGCCGGTTCCCGCATCCCGGTCATCTGTGGCGTGGGGCACGAAACTGACTCTAGTCTGGCCGACTTTGCTGCCGATGTGCGCGCCCCTACCCCATCTGCCGCCGCCGAACTGGTCGCTCCAGACCGGACGGAACTGCGCGCGCAGGTGATGGGGGTTTCGGCGGCGCTGGTAGCGGCGCTGCAAGGAGCCGTCGGGGAGCGGCGCTGGCAACTGTCCGAGCAGGCACGGGCGCTAAAGCATCTCTCTCCCGCCATTCAACTAGCCCAGGCCCGCCAACGCGCGGATGACCTGCTGAGCCGCGCCGAGGCGGCGATGTACCACAATCTGGCGTTGTGCCGCGAGCGGTTGGATGGGTTGAGCGGGCGACTGATGGGGGTCAGCCCGCTGGGAACGCTGGAGCGAGGGTATGCCATCGTGCGTCACTGGGAGACAGGAGCCGTGGTGCGCTCGGTGGCTCAGGTTGCATCGGGGGATGCGCTTGGCGTCCGCGTCGCCGATGGGGAGTTTGAGGCAGGAGTGGAGTGACCGTTGAACTCGGCCAACGTCTAGTCGTGATTGGCACGAGTGGTTCAGGCAAGACGACCACGGCGGGTCAGATTGCCCAGCGCCTGGAGATTCCCCACGTGGAACTGGATGCGCTGCATTGGGAACCCGATTGGACTCCGGTCCCGCTTGACGTTTTCCGCGAGCGGACTGCGCAAGCGCTGAGTGGAGATGTTTGGGTCGTTGATGGTAATTACAGCAAAGTGCGCGACATCGTCTGGAGCCTGGCCAGCACGGTTGTCTGGCTGGATTATGCCCTGCCGGTGATTATGTGGCAACTGGTGCGGCGTACATTGCGACGGATCTTGACCCGAGAGGAACTGTGGGGTGGTAACCACGAGTCATGGCGTATGGCACTCTTTAGCCGTGAATCCATTCTTCTTTGGGCACTCCAGACCTATCGGAGAAGACGAAGAGAGTATCCTATGTTATTCAACAGGCCCGAGTATGCTCATCTGACGGTTGTGCACCTGCACTCCCCACAGGATACGCGCGCCTGGCTGTTGGGTCTCACGATGCCTCGGGTGGCGATTTCTCAGATTGATTCAAGCGTGTAGAAGGAAGGGGGATGCTAACATGTCCGAAACTTGTGTCCAGTCCGTTTACTTTGAAAAACCCGGCCCGCAAAACACCGTCCGCACGCTGGAGATCGCCAAGCGGCGGGCTGACGAACTGGGTGGTATCCGCACTGTGCTGGTCGCCAGCACGCGGGGTGAGACTGGCGTCCAGGCCGCGCAACTGTTCCGGAGGTACGACGTCGTCGTCGTGACCCACTCCACCGGCTTTGCCGGCCCTAATGCTCAGGAACTGACGGAGGAAAACCGCGTCGCCATCAAGGCCGCCGGGGTGCAGATTCTCACCTGCCAGCATGCCTTTGGCGGCGTTAGCCGCGCGGTGCGCAAAAAGTGGGGCACCTATGAAATTGACGAGATCGTGGCACAGACGCTGCGTGTTTTTGGTGAGGGGATGAAGGTCGTGGCCGAGATCGCGCTGATGGCCGCCGACGCCGGGCTGGTGAGGGTGGGGGAGCCCTGTATCGCCATCGCCGGCACCGGCCGGGGAGCCGACACTGCCGTCGTTTTGGCTCCTGCTCACGTGCAGCAGTTCTTTGATCTGCGCGTGATGGAGATTCTGGCCAAGCCCCGGCTGGGCTAGAGTTCAAACGGTTCCAGGCCGACGCTGACTCGTAGGGCCTTGTCAATCTGCTCCACCGAACCAGCGGGTAACCGGCCTATCAGCTGGCGCAGCTGTGATTTGTCCACCGTGTAGACATGTCCCAAGTTCACCACCGACTCGCGGGGAAGCCCACTATCTGCGGGCGAGACCTGTACACAGACCGGCAGGCGCGCGGCCTTGAGAAAGTCAATCGCAAGGAGAACGTAATGAGCAAGATAAAGAACCTGACATTCGAACAAGCATTCGCCGAACTGGGGGAGACCGTCCGCAAACTGGAGGCCGGGGGGCTGGCGCTGGAGGAAAGCCTGGCTCTCTTCGAATTCGGACAGGCACTGGCTGTTCACTGCGGCGCTCAACTTGACCAGGCTGAACTCAAGATCAAGCAACTCACACCTGAGGGTGACCTTCCTTTCGACCCGGGGGAATAGCCGGGGGTGTTGGGCTCGAATTTCATCGTCCTGGCGGGCGCGCTCGCCGTCTGACCAGCCCCGCGACCGATCTGAGTTCCTCCACCCGCAGCAACAGCGCAGCGCCCAGGTAGACCGCTACACCCAGCATAATGCCCCCGCCACCGAGCACCAGTGATCCCGCGTTTGGCAGGGCAGCCTGCCACCCCATCAGCACTGCTCCCATCGCCAGCGATGCCAGCCCACTTTTGGCAAAGGCCATCAGCATCTGCTGGCCTTCCAGTCCGCCCATCCGCCGCTGCATCAGAACCAGCAGTGTTACCAATTCCAGCAGCACGGCGACCGAATTGGCGAGCGCCAATCCCGCGTAGGGTGGCCAACCGGCCAGCTCGAACGCCCCTGGCAGCGTCAGGCTCAGCACTATATTGAATCCCATTGCCAGCCCGCCTACCCACACCGGCGTGAGTGTGTCGTGCATTGCATAGAAGGCGCGAGCGCTGATCTCCCACCCGGCGTGCCCCACCAACCCCAACGCATAGAAGACCAGCGCCCAGGTCACCGCCTCCGTCGAGGATGCCTCGAACGCTCCTCGCTCAAAGAGCAACCTCACCAAAGGCTGACCCAGCACCAGTAGTCCCATCGTAGCAGGGATACTGAGGAAAAAGACCGCTCGCAGAGTCGCGGTCAGTGTGCTTCGCATCTCATTCCGTTCCCCTCGGGCCACCTGCTCGGCGAAGGTGGGGAAGGCAGCAGTACCTACTGCCTGGGCAAAGATCCCATGCGGCAGCATCACCAACAGCCAGGCGTAGTTGATGGCTGAGACTGCCCCCTCGCCCATCATTGAGGCCAGACGGGTGTTGATGACAAAGTTGACCTGGGTGATGGCTGTACCCAGCACTCGCGGTGCCATCAGCCGACCTACCTCGTGCACGCTGGGGTTATGCAGCCCCAACGTGGGGATGTAGCGCGCACCGTAGCGCAGCAGCCCCGGCACCTGTACCAGTAGGTGCAGTGCCGCCCCCACGACCATGCCGATTGCCATTCCCGTCACGCCCATGCGTGGCCCCAGCAGCAGCGCCCCGCCGGTAATTGAGAGATTGTAGACCGAGGCAGCCAGTGCCGGCAGGAGAAAGTGCTGATGGGCGTTCAAGACACCCATCACAATGCCGCTCACGCCGAAGATGATCTGGGAGAGTAACATCAGCCGCAGCAGACTGACCGTAAGTGCCTGTTGGGATGGATCATCGAAGCCGGGGGCAACGACCGTTCGCACCAATGCTGGTGCAAAGATCGCCATCAACCCTGTCACTGCGACCAGCAAGATCAGCACCAGGTTGACGATGGCCGAAGCCAATTGCCAGGCTCCGGCTTGGTCTCTCTTTGTCAGGTGATCGGCGAAGGTAGGGATGAAAGCCGAGCCCAGCGCCCCGCCCGCGATGACCAGGAAGATCATTTCTGGGATACGGGCCGCGGCTACGTAAGCGTCGTACGTGGCGCTGGTGCCAAAAAGCGCGCCGATGACCATCTCTCGCACTAGCCCTAACATGCGGCTGACGACGAATAGAGCCATCACCAGCGTCGCCGCCTTTGCAATTTGCCGCCCGTCTTTGTTCATCTGGTCTCCTGGACGGCAATTATAACATCATGATCTGTTCGCGCCAATCTACGACGTTGTTGCAATTGACCTTTGACTGGCAGCAGGCCTCACTGGCCCTACACACCCTGAGAGCCGGGGTCGCCGCACCCCGGCTCTCACCAAAAGGAGGAGAAGAAGAGAAACCGCCCCTAACTCTGCGTATATGATACCATGCTTTGCCTCGCATGACTTGACGCCAACCCTACGGAAACCCTACGGAAACCCTACGCCCGGCGCAGAGAAACGCAGAAGGTGCTCTTGATGGAGCACCCCCACTGCAAATGGTTTTTGGCCATCTCTGTATCAGGCCTCTAGGGAAGGCAGTACGAAACTGAAAACGCTGCCTATTCCCGGTTTGCTCTCTACCCATACCCGCCCATTGTGCTTTTCGATCACTGCTTTGACGATTGCCAATCCCAGCCCAGTGCCCTTGATGTCTGCCGTCTCGTCTGACTCCACCCGATAGAACTTGTCAAAGATGTACGGCTGTTGGGTATGATGGATACCGAGGCCATTGTCGGCGACGTGTACTACGATGTGTCCTGTGTCCTCAGATGCGCTCACGGAGATGCGACCGCCTTCCTGTGTATACTTGATTGCGTTGCCAAGCAGATTGTCCATCACCTGGCGCAAGCGATTGGGATTGCCCTGCACCAGCAGCAATGTCTCGGATGGCTGCCAATGCAACTCTTGCTTTTTATGTTCTGCTCGTGGGCGGAATTCGCCGACAATTTCTTCTATCACCTGTCCCAAGTCGCAGGATGTCATCTCCAGGTCAAATCCGGCCTCAATGCGGCCAATATCGAGGAGGTCGCTGATCAGTTCAGTGATGGTCTCTATACTTTCGCGGGCGCGCAGGATGAATTCTTGTTGTTGTTCATTCAGCGGTCCTACTCGGGGCAGCAATTCAATATAGCCTTGGATGGTGGTCAGTGGTGTGCGCAAATCGTGAGAGACGGTAGCGACGAACTCTGACTTGATGCGATCTAATTCCTTCAGATGCGTGATGTCCTGCATCACCAGCACCCGACCGACTCCTTCGATAGGCGTGATCTGTGCGTTGAACGTGCGTCCGTCTTTTAGAGGTACCTCGCTGTGTGTGGCCTTCTCTGTCTCGCGCACCTGGGCGAACATTTCACGCAGGGATGGATACGGGATGGCCTCGCCAATGGGGTGGCGCAACAAGTCAGTCTCGGCCAGATTCAGTGCGGCACGAGCTGCCGTGTTGCACAGTAAGACTTTGTCGTTCTCGTCAACGACTATGATCACTCCCTGAGCCTCTTGCAGGACTGCTTCTAACTTGGCCCGCTCGACCTCAGCCGCTTCGAAGAGCCGCGCGTTTTCAATGGCGATGGCCGCATAGTCCGCCAGGGCTGAGAGCAGAAAAATGTCGCGCTCGGAGAACGGTCGCCCTGTTTCGCGATTGACCACGCCTAGCACGCCGATTCCCCCGCGCTCAGGAGCCCGCAGCGGTAGATAGAGCAGCGCCTTGACCAGATAGCCGGTGGATACCTTGGCTTGCTCGCCGGTCAGGAGCACTGGGCGGTCTGTTCGGAGCGCTCGCCCGGCGGTGCTGTCGTCTACGCGCACGCGCAGGCTGCGCACCGCTTTTTCGTCTATACCCTTGGCTGCTCGCAGGTAGAGTTCGCCACTCTCGTCATCCAGCAGAAGGAGCATACCTTCTTCAGCATCCGTCATGTATACCGCTGCCTCGACCACGCGATTGAGTACACGGTTCAGATCCAGCAGTGATGTGACCGACCGACCGATCGCATAGACGGCATTCAGTTCTTGGAGTTGGCGTTGAAGTTGCTGCGTGAGTTGATCACGTTCTTCGTGCACTCTGGCGGTAGCGAAGGCGCGTTGGATTGCTTCCTGCATCTCCTGAGGGTCGAAAGGTTTGATGACATAGTCGCGTGCTCCCAACCGGAAGGCTTGCACGATCAGTTCAGGGGACTCACGGATGGTGGTGAAGATGACCGGGATGTCTACGTCCCGCTGTTGTAGCGCTTCTAGCACTGCGATCCCGCTCATCTTTGGCAACTGCATATCCAGAATGATGAGATCGGGAGGCTCATCAAGGGCTATTTGAAGTCCATCTTCTCCGTTCAGGGCTGCGATGGGCCGATAACCGCTGGGTTCAAGGACTAGTTCGGCCAGCAGTTGTTGCGTTTCGGGGCTATCCTCTATGATTAAAACCCGTTTTTGTGCCACCGGTTTCTCCTACTCTGCATTTGCGAGTATGTCCGAAAGGTCTCCGTCTGTGTCCTCTGGCTTGGTCAAAGACCAACAGGGCATTCTTCGGATATGCTCTAAATATACACGGATTTGTGCTACAAGTCAACTGATGAATCGGGGTATGGTGCGTTTCAATTTGGGGGCGCACCCTCCTGCAGGCTCTGCAAACACAGCAACCGCCTGCCCAAATCGTTCGGCAGGCCGGAAAAGCGTAGAAAACGCCTTTGAAAGCCCGCGCAGGAGGGTCAATTTGCCCGTGGACGGTGAAATCGCATTTTCTAATCCAGCCGTCGTCGCAAGGTGGCTGCCGCGAGCGCGAAGGGTAACACCGTTAATCCGGCCAACGCCGCCAAGTTGAGGGCCATCTGCCAGGTGGGTGTGCCCTATCTGTTTCTTGATGCGGGGCAGGTCGCGCGCCAGTCCCAGCCCCAGCACCCGCGCCTGGCCTGAGGTGGGGTGGGTCAGGCCGGTCAGCATGCGGATGGTGGTCGTCTTCCCAGCCCCGTTAGGCCCTAGCAGGGCGAAGACCTCCCCCGCCCGCACGTCGAAGGAGATTTGGTCCACCGCAGTCAGCGGATCACAGATCTTGGGTCTCAATAGCCAGGGTCGCCGCCGGTGCAATCATCCAGTCACGGTTGTGTATGCTAATCTATCACGAGGGGTCCCGTCTCATCCCTGGCCAAGCAGTTTACTGGTAGCCTGCACCAACCCCGCCTCACGCAATGTGCCCACCAGAGGTTCTCCTTGTTGCCATAGTGCCACTATGCAAAGAACTGGACGTTTTACAGCCACGGTTCATTTTGGCATGTTTGCTCTATATTGTTTCCTGTACTGGCCGGCAGGTAACGTGTAGATAGGCAAAGTCCCCGCGTGGTGGGATCAGGTCAATAACTTCAAGAACATTGCACAGTTCGTCGCCCAATTGCACCTGGTCACCGACGCGCGGCGGAGCGTCTAGATTGACGATCACACCCAGGTGTGGCTTGCCTATGACGACGTAACTCACTTTGTAGATCACGGCGCACCTCCCATCAGTCTCGCCTGGAGATTGCGGTGGCGCAGTTTGAACGACAGGTCGAAGGCGATGTTGCGCATCACGACGTAGCCGATGTGATGGTCGGCATCGCAGAGGGTCCAGAATGCCTGGCGGGGGATGACGTGGAGTATGGTGCCATCCTCTGCACAGCGAACCGTCGCTGAGCGAGATCCCTGATCCACCAGTGCCATCTCGCCGAATATCTGCCCTTGACCCAGATGAACGATGGATGTTAGTTGCGGCGGCCCCGGCACGTCGTGAATCTTGCCTCTAGAGATTAGCACCTCAACCATGCCGCTACGGACGACGTACATCTCGTCGGAGGGGTCGCCCTCGCGGACGACGATGTCGCCAGCATTGTAGGCACTCTCCTGGCCCAGCGCAGCGATGTGCTCAATCTGCTCAGGGGCGAGCCCGGAGAACAACTCGCTGCGTTGCAACAACTTGATGATTGACATATTTATCCTCCCATGCTGTTAGCCAGGAACGCCTGGCCCCGTGCGACATAGTGCGCAGCAAAGGTACGCAGGCGTTCGATTTCCTCATCCGTCAGTTCTCGCACTACTCGCGCCGGTGTTCCCAGTGCCAGGTGACGGGGTGGAATGACCGTCCCCTCGGTTACCAGCGCGCCAGCCCCAACCAGTGCCTCTCGGCCCACGACTGCGTCGTTCAGCACAATGGCTCCGATGCCTATCAATGCGCCGTCTTTGACAGTCGCGCTGTGCAACACAACCCGGTGACCGACGGTCACTCCATCACCCAGTGTGCAGGGCTGGTCTTTGTCTGTGTGAATGACGGTGAGGTCCTGGACGTTGGTGCGAGATCCAATGAGGATGGGCGCGTTGTCGCCCCGTAGGACGCAGCCAAACCAGACACTCGCCTCGGCGGCAATGTGTACTTCGCCGACGATAGTCGCGTTCGGCGCGACGTAGGCAGTCGGATGGACGATTTCGGGGTGGTACGTGATGTTGTCCATAGTGGTATCACCTCATCCAGTATTCAAATGTTATTGTACCATGGAAATGTGGGTTTTCGTAGTCCCTGGTTGGCATTTTTCTTGCTCTCTGTTACAATCGGTCCAATCATAGTAGGAGGCAAATCAGTGGACAAGATTTTCTATCCCGACAGCATTGTGGTCATCGGTGTCTCTGAACGGCCCGACAACCTGGCGGCCAACATCATTCGCAATCTACAGAGTTTCGGTTACAGCGGCGACATCTACGCCGTTGGGTTGCGGAGTGGCGAGGTGTATGGCATCCCTATCCTTACGTCTGTGAAAGCGCTGCCCGACGGGGTGAATCTGGCTGTGATCCTGACCCCGGCGGCTACGGTGCCGGGCTTGATGGACGCCTGCGGGCAGAAAGGCATCCGCCGGGCAGTGATCGAGTCGGGTGGCTTTGGTGAGTTTTCGGAGGCAGGGCGCAAACTGGAAGAACAGGTCTGTGAGGTGGCGCGCCGCTGGGGTATCCGCTTCGTGGGCCCAAACTGCATCAGTGCAGTCAACTTGGAAAACGGGCTGTGTCTACCTTTCACCACCCTCGACCGGCAGGCGGTCAAACTAGGTCCGGTCTCTGTGCTGGCGCAGAGCGGCGGGGTCTCGGTCACCTATCTGCACCTACTCAGCGAGGCCAGGCTGGGAGTCAATAAAGTTGTGAGCATGGGCAACAAGGCGGATCTGGACGAGGTGGACTATTTGACTTATTTGATGGAGGACCCCGGCACCGAGGTAATCTGCCTCTACCTGGAGAGTATCGAGGGGGGGCGGCGGTTGATAGAATTGGCCGCTTCATCGCCCAGGCCAGTCATCGTGCAGAAGGCCAACATAGGCCAGATGAGCGCCCGCATCGCCTTTTCACACACGGCGGCGCTGGCCAACGATGACCGCATCGTTAGTGCTGCTTTGCGACAGGCGGGCATCGCCCATGCCGGGAGTTTTCAGGACGCAGTAACGCTGGCACAGGGATTCGCGCTGCCGCCAGTGCGGGGCAACGATCTCTTTATCATTTCTCGTTCTGGAGGGCACGCGGTCGTAGCGGCTGACACGGCCGAGGCATATGGTTTTTATCTGCCGCCCGTCCCGGATGATTTCCTGGTCAAGGTGCAGGGTCTTTTTCGCGCCGACGTCATCGCGCTGACCAACCCCATTGACGTGGGTGTCATCTTCAACTTTGATCTTTATGGAGATATTGCCGAGGAGTGCCTGCGCATGCTGGACCCCGCTGCGCTGTTAATGGTGCATACGTATACCACCGGTCCAGAGGCGGAGGTATCGCGCCGATTGATCCGCCGCATCGAACAACTGATTCGTCAGACAGGCAAACCAATTGCTTTCTGTCCCTTTGCCCAGGAGAGCGAGGTAGTGGCATTGGAGCGGGAGGTGGAGTTCCCGACCTTTGCTACCATTGAGGGAGCAGTGCGGGCGCTGGCTACCTCCCGCGACCGCTACACTCGTACGGCACGGTTGCTCACGTTGCCATCTACACCAGCCCAGCGCCCACATGAGGTTGAGGGGTTGCTGGCCCATGATGGGGTGCTGACGACCGACACGGCGTTGGGGCTATGCGCAGCCTTTGGCATCCCTACGGCTGAATGGGCCGTGGTGGAAAACACCGGGGGGGCATTGGTGGCGGCTAGTGGTGTGGGCTACCCGGTGGCGCTCAAGGTGCTCTCACCCGATGTCTCGCACAAGTCGGACGCGGGTGGGGTGGTGCTGGGGGTCGAGAGTCAGGAGGCGTTGCGGGCGGAATTCGCCGCGCTCCTGGCGAGGGTGGAGGAACGCGCTCCAGGTGCGCGGGTAGCAGGGGTGTTGGTGCAGCAGATGCTCGCCGGCGGACGGGAAGTAATCCTGGGCGGCAAGCACGACCCGAGTTTTGGGCCGATGGTGATGTTTGGGCTGGGCGGGGTGTATGTGGAGGTATTTGAAGACGTCGCGTTTCGCCTGGCACCGCTGACCCGCGATGAGGCCAAGGAGATGATCTCTGAAGTGCGGGGGAGCCTCCTGCTGCGCGGCGTGCGCGGCGAGCCGCCAGTGGATATAGAGGCAGTTGTTGATGCGTTGCTGGCGCTTTCGCGGCTTCTGGTCGAGTGTCCCGAGGTTGTGGAGGTTGACGTCAATCCGCTACTTGTATTTGAGCGGGGCGTAGCAGCAGTGGACGCGCGAGTGGTGGTCATAAACCAGAAGACTTGACGAAACATGGCTTTTACATTACAATCGCCATACGTATCCATAGGCTGTTATTTGGAGCACGATGTTTGAGAGTTTAACCGACAAACTCCAGTCCGTCTTTCGAAGGTTGGGCAAGCGCGGTATCTTGCGCGAGGCCGATGTGGATGAGGTGCTGCGCGGGATTCGCCTGGCTCTGTTGGAAGCCGATGTACATTACAAAGTGGTCAAAGACTTTATCGGCCGCGTGCGCGAGCGGGCCGTCGGTGCCCAAGTTGCCAAAAGCCTTAGCCCAGCCCAGCACGTGATCAAGATTGTCCACGAGGAACTGGCTGAGACGTTAGGCGAACCGGGACGGCTGGAACTGAAGGGGCCTGCGCCCTACGTCATTATGTTGGTTGGTCTGCAAGGCTCGGGCAAGACGACAGCGGCGGCAAAACTAGCCCGGTATCTGAGGCAGGGCGGTCATTTGCCTCTGATGGTCGCTGGCGATACCTATCGCCCAGCCGCTATCACGCAGTTGGAGGTATTGGGCCGCCAACTGGAACTGCCGGTTCACAGCGAGGGGCAGCATGTTTCGCCGTCCAAAATCTGCGCCAATGGTGTCCGCGAAGCACGCCGGCGAGGCTACGACGTGGTTGTTTTGGACACCGCCGGACGTCTCCAAATTGACGGGGAAATGATGGCCGAGTTGGAGAGCATCAAGCGTGCGGTAAAGCCGGTCGAGACACTTTTGGTGGCTGATGCGATGACGGGACAAGAAGCAGTGAATATCGCGGCTGGCTTTCATCAGCAAATCGGGCTGACTGGGTTGATCCTAACCAAGGTAGACGGTGATGCTCGAGGGGGAGCGGCCATTAGTATGCGGGCTGTCACCGGCGTGCCGATTGAATTTTTGGGAACGGGCGAGAAGACCGATGCACTGGAGGTCTTTCACCCTGACCGGTTGGCCTCCCGCATTCTGGGGATGGGGGATGTACTGACGCTCATTGAGCGGGCGGAGGCTGCCTTCGACGAGGAGCAGGCCGAGCGTATAGAGCGCAAGTTGCGCGAGGCCAGTTTCGACCTGGACGATTTCCTGGAACAGTTGCGGCAGGTCAAGAAGATGGGGCCGCTGAGCCAGATTCTCGACCTGGTGCCTGGGATGGGGCGGTTGGCCCAAGATGTATCGCCCGAGGTCACCGATCGGCAACTCAAGCGCATTGAGGCGATTATTCTTTCGATGACGCCGGAGGAACGGCATAATCCCCGTATCCTCAATGGTAGCCGCAAGAAGCGCATTGCCCGTGGCAGTGGCACGATGGTGCACGAGGTGAACGCGCTGCTCAAGCAGTTCCGGCAGATGCAGCGCATAGTGAAACAACTGGGGAAGGGGAAGAAGGGTATGCAGGGATTGATGGGGATGTTTGGGTAGCGTACAGGGGGCCAGAAGCGAGATGTGGGAAGACAAGTGGCCCGGTCATGTCTGAGAAATGAGTTGCTAATTCGCTGGTTTACAATTCTTTATGCATAACATCAACGTAACGTCAGGAGGAGTATGGTCAAGATTCGATTGCGCCGCGTAGGCGCCAAGAAGCAGGCCAGTTACCGGGTGGTGGTGGCCGATGCGCGGGCTCCCCGCGATGGGCGGTTCATTGAGATCATCGGCTTTTATAATCCACGTACTGAGCCGGAAACGACAGAGATCAAGGAAGACCGTGCCTTGTATTGGCTGGGTGTTGGAGCGCAACCTACTGAACCAGTGGCCCGGTTGTTGAAGAAGCAGGGCACACTGGCAAGGTTCGAGCGGCTTAAGAAAGGAGAGTCTCTTGAGGTGTTGCTGGCCGAGGCAGAGGAAGCGGCCCAGATTGCGCCGGATATAAGCCCAAAGACTCGCCGAGAATCGGCAATACCTGTGGTAGAAGAACCGGCTGTAGAGCCAGAAACGGAACCCGATGAGGCTGGGAATGAGAGTGAGGAAGGGGAGGCAGAAGGATAGTCTCCTGGCTCCATTGCAGTGGAACTCTGCTCCCCCACTGCGCTTCGTACTGTCCAGGGTATCTGCATCAACTACATCAGGAAGGGAGGGGCAACAATGGCTTCGCTGAAGGAACTGGTTGAATTCATCGCCAAGTCGCTGGTGGATGACCCATCTCAGGTTCACATTTCCGAGATCGTGGGAGAGACATCGGTGATCCTGGAACTAAGGGTTGGCCCAGAGGATATGGGACGTGTGATTGGCAAAGGTGGACGTACCGCGAATGCTATGCGCACACTCGTTCGAGTGCTCGCTGCCAAGCAGGGAAAGCGGGTCACTCTCGAGATCGTTTAGGTACCGATGAGTGCCACCACACAACGTGATAGCGGAAGTGAAGGGGGCTCAGGAATGGCACGTATACCTGAGCCCCGCTATTTGGCGGTCGGTCGGGTTTTACGGCCGCACGGCGTACGAGGCGAACTGCGTGTAGGAATCCTCACCGACTATCCCGAACGGCTGGGGCAGCACACTTGTTTCTACCTTGCCTCTCCAGACTCCGCCGAAATGGCACGGTGTTACCCGGTGGAGAAGTTGCGCCGCCACAAAAAGATACTGCTGCTAAAATTGGAAGGCTGCGATGACCGAAATGCTGCTGAGGAACTAGGCGGTCAACTGGTGCAGATACCGATTGAGGAGGCCGTGCCACTTGAGGAAGGGGAGTATTACTACTTTCAACTCATCGGTGTGAGGGTGGAGACGGAAAGCGGCGAATCGCTGGGCCGGGTGGTTGAGGTGTTGGAGACCGGAGCCAACGACGTCTACATCGTGCGCGGACCTCGGGGTGAGGTGCTCCTGCCAGCCGTGGAAGACGTGGTGCTTAAACTTGACCTGGAAGCGCGGCAGATGGTGGTGCACTTGTTGCCAGGTATGTTAGGATAGGATGAGAGATGAACGACCTGCGTTATTTGGTTGGGTTTAACATTGTGCGTGGTATTGGCCCGACGCGGTTGCGGGCGCTGATTGATTACTTTGGGGATGCGGAACAGGCCTGGCATGCTCCGGCCGGAGAGCTGAGCCACGCCGGTCTTGATCGCCGTTCGCTGGAGAATCTACTGGCGGCCCGATCCACACTTGATCTGGACCGGCAGTTGGAGCGGATTGCAGCCGCTGGTGCATGGGTGCTCACTTGGGATAGCCCTGACTATCCCCATCTCCTGCGTGAAATCTCCGCTCCGCCGCCCGTGCTCTACGTCAAGGGGACACTGATGGAGGATGATGCCTGGGCGGTAGCGGTCGTTGGCACGCGGCGAGCCTCGGTCTACGGGCGAGAGGTAGCCCGCCGGTTGACCACAACACTGGCGCGCAGTGGTATCACCATCGTCAGCGGGATGGCGCGGGGGATTGATGCCGAGGCTCATCGGGCGGCACTGAAGGCGGGTGGGCGGACTATCGCCGTGCTTGGTTGTGGCGTTGACCGGATCTATCCGCCGGAGCACCGCAAGTTGGCTGGGGAGATCACCGCACGGGGGGCGCTGGTAAGCGACTATCCATTGGGTACACCACCGGAGGGAAGTAACTTTCCGCCACGCAACCGCATTATCAGCGGGCTTAGCCTGGGCGTGCTCGTCATTGAGGGAGGGGTACGGAGCGGAGCACTAATCACCGCCGACTATGCCGCTGAACAGGGACGAGACGTATTTGCTGTGCCGGGCAATATCCTGGCACGCGGTGCTGCCGGTACCAATGCGCTCATCCGGGACGGGGCCAAGGTGGTGCTCGGCCCGGAAGACGTTTTAGAGGAACTGAACCTGACGATGGTGGCCGAGCAGATGGAGGCGCGCCAGGTGCTCCCAGCCGACGAGACAGAGGTGGCACTACTGGCCCATCTCTCGGCTGAGCCATCCCACGTTGATGAACTTGGGCAGCACGTGGGGCTGCCAATCGCACAGGTGACCAGCACGCTGGCGCTGATGGAATTGAAGGGCATGGTGCGCCAGGTGGGTGGGATGAAGTACGTCGTAGCCCGCGAGTCGGGCGCCAAGTATGTGGTGGATTAGGCATTCCTGAGAACGGAGGGGTGAGTTGTACTATGCATTGATTATGGCCGGCGGAGTCGGCACGCGGCTATGGCCTCTCAGCCGTCGCAACCGGCCCAAGCAATCACTCAGGCTAGTCGGGGAGCGCACTATGTTCGAGCATGCGGTGGATCGGATTGTGCCTCTTTTCCAGCCGGAGCAGATTTTCGTCGTCACGGGTGCTGAACACATAGAAACACTGGCCGCGCAAGCGCCGGAATTGCCGCTGGACAACTTTATTGTCGAGCCAGATGGTCGTGGCACGGCTCCCTGCATCGGACTGGGGGCGATCCATCTGTTCCGGCATGATCCAGAGGCGATTATGGTGGTGCTCACCGCCGATCACTTTATCACCGATACGGCACGCTTTCGCCAGGTGTTGGTAGCAGCGGAACAGGTCGCCGAGGAAGGCCACCTGGTCACGCTGGGGATTACACCTTCTTCTCCTTCCACCGGTTTTGGCTACATCAAGCAGGGTGAGAGATTGGACACGGTGGAGGATTTCTCTGTCTTCCGCGCCGAGCGATTCACTGAGAAGCCGAGCCTGGAGACGGCGCTGCACATGGTCGAGAGTGGTGAGTACTCGTGGAACAGCGGCATGTTCATTTGGCGCGTGGATCGCATTCTGGAGGAATTCCAGCGCCAAATGCCAGACTTTTATGTACGACTGGCGGAGGTGGAGGCGACGCTGGGGACTTTGGGGTACGAGAGGACGTTGAGCCGTGTCTGGCCCCAGGTCGCCAAGCAGGCAATTGACTACGGGGTGATGGAGGGGGCTGAGGATGTGGCTGTCATACCTGTGGATATCGGCTGGTCGGATGTGGGCAGTTGGGTCAGTCTTTCGGAGTTGCTGCCAGCCGATGAGAGAGGGAACACCATCGTCGGCCCGCACGTAGGGATTGATACGTGTGATACGCTGGTCTTTGGTGGGAAGCGGCTCATCGCCACTATCGGTCTGGAGGGGATGGTGATCGTGGACACGGAGGACGCGCTGCTGGTCTGCCCCAGGGAGCGGGAGCAGGAGGTGCGGGTGGTTGTGAGGCGGTTGGAGGAGGATGGGCGCGGCGAATGGCTGTAGACCTGGCCGACTTCGACCCGCAGGTGGTGGCCGAGTATGACATCACGGAGGACGATCTGCGGCGGGTGGAGCACTACCTGCGGCTGTTGCGAGGGTCTGATGCGCCGGCACTGAAGGACATCGCCGTCGGTGGTTACTACGGCACCAGCGCGCTCTTGCACGAGGTGGTCGAACTTGACATCCTGTTGAAGCGAGAGCTGAGGTTGTTGGAGATGAACCGGGATGATGCCCTGGTCTTTTGGTGCTTCAATGAGGATGCGCACGCCAGAGCGCTGGCACCGGATAGAATACGCTGTGCCGGAGCCGGCCCGCGTGTCGCTGCGGGAAGGATCAGAGGAGGAAGACTGAAGTTGGCATGCAAGCCTATTGTATGAAGTGCAAAGCCAAACGCGAGATGCAGGACTCTCGGCCGGTGTTCACCAGCAATGGGACACCGGCCACGCGAGGTATATGCCCAGAGTGTGGCACGAAAATGTTCCGGATGGGTCGCACCCTGGCCCACGAGGGCCTTGATCCGGCTGAGCACATCGTTGTCTCCAAAGCCAGGGCCAAACCGGCGAAGAAGCCCAAGATGGTGATTGTCGAGTCGCCGGCCAAGGCGCGCACGGTGGGGAGATTCCTGGGGAAAAAGTACATAGTGCGGGCCTCGGTGGGGCACGTGCGTGATTTGCCTTCCAATCGGATGGGAGTGGACATAGACGACAACTTCCGGCCCCGTTACATCATCCCCGCCAAGCGCAAAGACGTGGTGCGGGAACTGCGAGGGGATGTCAAAGGCTCGTCTGAGATCTACCTGGCGACTGACCCGGATCGGGAGGGTGAGGCCATCTCCTGGCATTTGACCGAGGCACTCAAGTCGGCCATCGGGCAGCGGCCGGTGCATCGTGTCGAGTTCCACGAGATCACGCGCGATGCTATTGAGCACGCCTTTGCCACCCCGCGTGAGATTGATATGCAGCGGGTGGATGCGCAGCAGGCGCGGCGCATTCTCGATCGCGTCGTCGGCTACACACTTAGTCCGCTCCTACGCGACAAGATGGGGCGGCGTGGACTTTCGGCTGGCCGGGTGCAGTCGGTGGCCGTGCGGCTGGTCGTCGAGCGGGAACGGGAGATTGAGGCCTTTGTACCGGTCGAATATTGGTCTATTGAGGCGGAGTTGGCCAAGCAGAAACCGAGGTGGGAGGAGCCGCGCACTTTTATTGCCAGGCTGCATCGTATTCGAGGGGAGGAGGTGGAGCTCCACAGCGAGGCTGAGACACAATCAGTCGTGGATGAACTGGAGAAGGCTATCTACACCGTGGCAAAGGTGAAGGAGGGACAGCGGCGACGCAGGCCCGTGCCTCCATTCACCACCAGCACAATGCAACAGGATGCCTCGCGGCGGCTGGGGTTCACGGCCCGGCGTACGATGCGTTTCGCTCAGCAATTGTACGAGGGGACGAATCTGGGGGACGGGCCAGTCGGCCTAATTACCTACATGCGTACTGATAGTACCAATGTGGCCGAGCAGGCGCAGGCGGAGGCGAGGAAGTTCATCGCGGGGGAGTATGGAGAGAACTTTATGCCACCTCAACCTCCGCGCTACAAGACGCGAGCCAGGGGAGCCCAGGAAGCCCACGAGGCTATCCGTCCCACCAGCGTTTTCCGCACTTCCCAGTCACTCAAGCCGTACCTGAACAAGAATCAGTATCGGCTGTACCAATTGATCTGGCGACGTTTCGTCGCCAGCCAGATGTCGCCGGCGGTGTACGACACCATCGCCGTGGAGATATTGGCTACCCCCCCCAGCCCCCCCTACAGGAAGAGGGAAGAGGGGGAGTACCTCTTCCGTGCCAGTGGATCTAGCCTGCGCTTTCAGGGTTTCCTTGCCGTGTACGAGGAGGCACGGGATGAGGATGCCAAAGCCGGTGAGAAGCACAAGCGGGAGGAGATTCCGCCACTGATGGTGGATGAGATGCTCGACTTGGTGCAATTGTTGCCAGGGCAACACTTTACTCAACCGCCTCCGCGTTACAGCGAAGCGACACTGGTGCGGGCGCTGGAGGAATATGGCATCGGCCGGCCCAGTACTTATGCTCCGATCCTGTCCACCATCCAACGACGAGGATACGTCGAGCGGCGCGACGGACGGCTGTATCCTACCGAAGTAGGCATTGTTGTCAACGATCTGCTGGTTGAGCACTTTGCGAACTATATTGACGTCGGCTTCACGGCGCAGATGGAGGGTAACCTGGACCTGATCGCTAGCGGCGAGCGAGAGTGGGTGTCGGTATTGGGTGACTTTTATGCCCCGTACTCTGCGACGCTGGAGCGCGCGCGCCGGGAGATGCAGGAAGTGCAGATGGGCAACGATCCGACCGGTGAACTCTGCCCCCAGTGTGGCCACCCATTGATCTACAAGTATGGTCGCTTTGGCAAGTTTATCGGCTGCAGCAACTTTCCCACCTGTAGTTTCCTCAAGCCGATCCTGATCAAGATTGGCGCCAAGTGCCCGGAGTGCGGAGGTGACCTGGTGGAGAGGCGCACACGGCGTGGGCGTACGTTTTACGGTTGTGCCAACTACAAGGCCGATGACTCTGAGGCGTGCAAGTTTGCTGTTTGGAAGCGGCCCTTGCCACAGCCATGCCCGGAATGTGGTGGGTTGCTCACTGTGGGACGTAAAGGCCAGGCAAAGTGCATAGCCTGCGAGGAAGAGTTTGAGATTGACAGTCTGCCCTAGACGCAATCTGAGCCGGTAGTGGCGTGATCGTGGTATGAGTGTAGAGCCATGGACGATTTGCTGGAGCGGTTCCTGACCTACTTGTATGCGGGACGGAACGCTTCACCCTGCACAATCAAGAATTATGGCCACGACATCGGTCAGTTTCTGAACTATTGCAGAGCGCATGGGGTGGGCTCACTGGAGCAGGTGGATCGTTCGCTGCTGCGGAGTTACCTGGCTGAACTGGATACCGCGGGTTACGTCAAGGCCAGTATCGCACGTCGTGTGGCAGAACTATGCTCCTTCGGTGACTTTTTGGTGCGTGAGGATGTATTGGAGCGCAATCCCTTTCGCCTGGTCAGTGCCCCTCGAATTCCTAGACGGTTGCCGCAATACCTGACGGTGGCTGAGGTGAAGGCACTGCTGGCAGCGCCCGACACGTCCACACCGCTGGGTCTGCGCAACCGGGCCATCATCGAAGTGCTGTACGCGGCAGGCTTGCGGGTCAGTGAGTTGGTAAGCCTGGACGTGGCGGACGTGGACCTGGTGCAGGCCCAGGTACGCGTGGTGGGCAAGGGTGGCAAGGAGCGCATCGGTTTGCTGGGACAACCGGCAGTGCGTGCGGTACGAACCTACTTGCAGGCGGGGCGGCCCGAGTTGCTAGGCCGGCGACCGACGAATGCGCTGTGGCTCAACCACCGAGGCGGGCGACTGACGGCGCGAGGGGTGACACTGATATTGAGTAAGGCTGGCGAGCGGGCAGACATCCGCACGCATGTCTCTCCCCATGTCCTGCGCCATTCCTTTGCCACTCACCTATTGGATGGTGGCGCTGATCTGCGCGTGGTGCAAGAGTTACTGGGCCACGCCAATCTCGCCACAACTCAAATCTATACTCACGTTAGCCAGGACCGGGCGCGAGAGGTTTACGTGCGGGCGCATCCGCGAGCCGGCGTCTCAGATTTGCCCTAGTTGTCACTTTGTGATAAAGTAGTTGTGCGCCAGCGGCGCTTGTGGTATACTAGGTCTGTATTTTCCACTTTAACCGGAAGAGTGTGGAAAATGGGCCAAGCGCACTATATTCGTGGTCTCTTACGTAGGAGAGGGGGGCAAAGATGGATACAATCCAGCAATTCGTCCAGCAGCACAGGCCCATGGTGACGCTGATTGGTGGGATCGTGCTAGGGTTAATCCTGGGCCTGGTCATTGGCTGGTGGTTGTGGCCGGTTCAGTGGACCAATTCTACACCCAGTAACCTGCGCTCTGATTTCCAGAGTGGTTACATTCTCTGGGTTGCTGAGCGGTATGATGCTACCCATGACCTGGAAGAGGCGCGCAGTAGATTGGGGGTGGAGTATTGGAAGGAAGGTCAACTCGCCGAAACGATTGAGCGACTGACAAAGGAGCAGGGGGAGCAGGAGGCATCTCGCCTGCAGGCCCTGGCGCAGGCCTTGGAGGTGCCCGTACCAACTGCGCCAGCCATAGAGGAGCCTGCACCAACTGCGCCGGCGGTTAGTCTCTGGGAAAGACTGCGCCCGGTGGCGATGGTTTGCGGAGTCGCCTTATTGGTGGTGGCGTTCGTGGGGGGGGCATATCTCCTGTTCAGCCGTTCGCGCAAGCCGCAGGCCGTGTCGGAGGAGGCCGGGCGAGGGGTCGAAGGATTTCTTACCTCTGAACAAGCCCTCTTGGATAGCGATGAGCCACCGCTGTCTCAATTTGTCACGACCTACACGCTGGGTGATGATCACTACGACCCATCGTTTAGCATTGAGTTGGAGAACGGCGAGTTCATGGGCGAGTGCGGCGTGGGCATCTCGGAGACCGTCGGAGTAGGCGCGCCCAGCAAAGTCACCGCTTTTGAGGTCTGGTTGTTCGACAAGAATGACATCCGCACTGTGACTAAAGTGCTGATGTCGGACTATGCCTTCCACGACGAATCGCTGCGCACCAAGTTGGCGCCCAAGGGAGAGCCAGTGCTGGCTGAGATGAGGAAGGATGTGGCCCTTGAGACGAAGATGCTGCGTGTACGGGTGCGTATTGTGGAAACAGAATACGGGGCCGGGAATCTGCCCCCCGATAGTTTCTTCGACAGGTTGACGGTGGAACTGGCAGCCTGGGTCAAACCGGGACGGGAGGGGATGCAGCCGGTGGCTGAGGCCGATGGCCCTGTCATGCCGCCCACTTTGTAGTTTGACGGGATTGACCCTGGCACAGGTTGTGCGAATAGACACCCTCGCCGTGGCAGCGCGGTGAGGGTGTTTGCTTGGGAGGGGGCAGTGCATCGTCTGTGGCGGGCCTTTTTACGACTCTTTTTCCGTCTGCTCTACAACGAGTTAGCCTGGGCTTACGATCTGGTGGCCTGGATCGTATCGCTGGGGCGATGGCAGGCATGGGGACGCACGGCGATCCCGTATTTGCGGGGGAGGCGGGTGCTGGAACTGGGCCACGGCCCGGGTCATTTGTTGGTGACGATGACAGAACGAGGTCTGTCCCCGGTGGGGGTTGACCTTTCGCCACATATGGGACGCCTGGCGCGGCGGCGATTGAGGCGAGCCGGACAGGCTGTTTCTCCAGTGCGGGCTTACGCGCAAGGGCTTCCTTTCTGCGGGGAGTGTTTCGACAGTGTCGTCGCCACCTTTCCTACCGAGTTCATCCTGAACCCCGCCACATTGCGCGAGACGGCTCGTGTTCTACGCAGCCCTGAGCCGGTTAAAGGGCAGCCGGCTGGGCGGCTGATCATCGTCGCCTGGGCTTGCCTGGGCGAGCGCGACCCGCTCTCTCGTTTCATCGGGTGGCTTTATCAAGTGACGGGACAAGGGGACCCACTCCCTGGCGGTGGTGAGGCTATGCTGGTGGAAGCAGGGTTCGTTCCGCGTATTGTCTGGGAGCAAGTGGGGCGCACTGAGGTGATGTTGATCATGGCGGAAAAGAGGTGATGGTATGCCGGAGATATCACGCCTGGTGATAGAGTTGCAGGTGGGAGCGGTTTACCAGCAAAAGGTCGGCCTGGGTGGGGAAGGGAGCGGGGAGCTCGATGAGCGGGAAGACGTGCACCTCGGTGATAGGCAGCATGTCGCCAGGAATGAGGCCGAGGAAGTCGTGCACGCTGGCTTCTGCGGCCAGGTGAAAGTACCCTCGGCATACGGCCAGCGGCGTGTAGGCCACGAGCAGTTCGCGCCGCGCGAGGAGGCGGATTGAAGCGTGGGACTCAGCTGAGGTGAAGTAGAGGAGCGTGACTTGGGACCTGCGAATGACGACGTGAGGGCAGGAGAGGCCCTTCAGCGGGCTGCCAGGTGTCAGTGGTGTCAGGCGGACATTGTAGAGCGAGAGACTGTCGCGAGAGGGGGCGTTGATAAAGTTGAACACTGGCCCCACCGTCTCCAGTTGACCGCTGAGTTGGAAAGGGATGGTGAGGATTTGGACGTCGTGGCGCTGAATGGGTGGTGCTTGCAGTGCCATCGTTTGCTCCTTCGCGTGCTTTGTGGTAAAATTATATGCACTTGGTGGGTGTGGCCTAATGGTTAAGGCACCTGGTTGTGGCCCAGGAAATTGTGGGTTCGAATCCCATCACTCACCCCAGAAAGCCGGACTTTGTCCGGCTTTATTATACACTAATTGCCCCCGTAGCTCAATTGGACAGAGCGTCGGACTTCGAATCCGCAGGTTGCGCGTTCGAATCGCGCCGGGGGCGCTAGCAGTCCCGCATCCTCTCGGATGCGGGACTTTTGCTGGGCCCGATTTCCTCGCCCGGCCTGTCCGAGGCGCGGGCGAACATCTCTACCGCGATGCTCAATAAGTGAATCTCAGGACCGTCGCCGGCGCGACGAAGATGGGAGCGGTAGCACTGCTGCCGCGAGCACCTCGTCCATTTGCTCAACCAGGATAATGTTTATGCAACGCTGCACACGGCGGGGGATTTCGGTGAGGTCTTTTTTGTTACGTTTTGGGATGATGGCTGTCTTGAGGCCAGCCCGGTAGGCGGCCATCATCTTCTCCTTGAGGCCGCCGACAGGCAATACACGACCACGTAGCGTGATCTCACCCGTCATCCCCACATCGTGACGCACGGGACGACCAGTGAAAGCGGAGATGAGCGCCGTAGCAATGGTGATGCCAGCCGATGGGCCATCCTTGGGGATTGCCCCTTCTGGCAGGTGGATGTGGATGTCGGTTTTTTCAAAGGTGTCGGGTTTGATGTCAAAGTCCTTGCTGCGGGAACGGGTGTAACTTAGCGCTGCCTGGGCCGATTCCTGCATCACCTCACCCAACTGGCCGGTCAGTAGTAAGTTGCCCTTGCCGGGCATCAGCGCGACTTCTACGGGCGTCAGATCACCCCCTGCCTCTGTCCACGCGACACCGGTGGCTATGCCGACTCCATCCTGCTCTTCCGTCATGCTGCGGAGAAAGTGCGGTGGACCAAGGTAACGGGTGAGCATGTTCGCTTTGACACGACTAGGCGGTGAACTATTCTCAGCCAGACGGCGGGTGATCTTGCGACAGATGCTGGCAATCTCGCGCTCAAGATTGCGCACACCGGCCTCATAAGTGTACTCGCGAATGAGATCCTGCAGTGCGCCATCAGTGAAGGTAATGGGGGTGTCTGTTAGGCCGTGTTCTTCCAGTTGGCGCGGGATCAGAAAACGACGTGCAATTTCCAACTTCTCTTCGTCAATGTAGCCGGGGAACTCGATCGTTTCCATACGATCTCGCAAGGCCGGCGGAACGGGACCGAGAGTATTGGCTGTAGTGATGAACAGAACCTTTGAAAGGTCGTAGGGTACCTCAAGGTAGTGATCTGAGAAGGCGTGATTCTGTTCGATATCCAGCACCTCAAGCAAGGCTGCGGCTGGGTCCCCGCGAAAGTCCAGCCCTATCTTGTCTACTTCGTCGAGCATAAACAGAGGATTGATCGTGCCGGCCCGCCGCATGGTCTGGATGATGCGCCCGGGCAGTGAACCGATGTAGGTACGGCGGTGGCCCCGAATCTCCGCCTCGTCCCGCACACCACCCAGGCTCATGCGGACGAACTTGCGCCCTAGAGCGTCGGCGATGGATTGTCCCAGCGAGGTCTTGCCGGTGCCGGGCGGTCCCACGAAGCAAAGAATCGGGCTGCGCATCTTGTCGGCTGCCAGACGCCGCACCGCGATGTATTCTAGGATGCGTTCCTTCGCCTTGGGCAGCCCATAGTGGCGCGATTCTAGCACTTTTTCTACGTGCTTGACGTCCAGGTTGTCTTTGGTGGTCTCCGACCACGGCAGTTCGATCAGCCAGTCGAGGTAGGTACGGATCATGCCGGTCTCGGGCGACATGGGCGGCATAGCAGTCAGTCGGTCGAGTTCCTTGTTGATCCGAGCGTGTACCTCATCTGGCAGATCCATCTCGGTGACTCTGTCGCGCAGGGTGGCTACTTCGCGAGTGTAGGCATCGGTCTCACCTAATTCGTTTTGGATAACTTTCATCTGCTCACGCAGAAAGTACTCGCGTTGGGTTCTATCCAACTCTTGCTGCACCTGTGAATGGATGTGATCTTCCAGTTCGAGCACGTCCAGTTCTTTGGCCAGCATGATGCTGACGCGCTGTAGCCGCGTTGCGGGATCAAGAGTCTCCAGCACCTCCTGCCGTTTGGTCACTTCCAGGTCTAGTGCCTGAGCCATCAGATCGGCTAGCCAGCCTGGCTCATCTATATTCATAGCAAAGACGTAGATGTCTTCAGGCAGGTTGCGGTTCAATTGCACGGCTTTCTCAAAGAGCGCCAGCACGGCTCGCATTAGTGCCTCGGTGAGTGGGGTTTTCTCAGCCACTTCGTAGATGGGCAGGGCACGCACACGGATGTATGGTTCCAGGTGGACATATTCAACGATTTGCATCCGTCGGAGTCCCTGACTCAGCATACTGATGGTGCCATCGGGCATGCGCAACATGCGGCCGATGTCTACCTCGGTGCCAAAGGTGAAGAGATCCTCTGGGCCTGGCTCTGCTACATCTGCATCTCGCTGTGCGATGGTGATGAGAGGTTCGCTTTGCGCGGTTGCTACCTCAATAGCCTCTATTGAGCGATCTCGCCCGACAAAGAGTGGAGTGACCATACGAGGGAAAATCACCAGGTCGCGCAGTGGCAAAAGTGGTGCTTCTATTACCCCGTCTGAGGATCCGTACATGGGCTCTGCATCCTCAAGATCACCAAAGTCCAGGTCGTCTAGGGAGAATGGCATTTCCTGGAGCAACTCTATTTGTGACTGCCAATCCTGAAATACTCTGCTCCACATCATGTTTCCAGTGTCTCCGGCATTGTCCGGCAATGGGTCGCCGGTGTAATACGTCCACTTTTTTTGTCAGTACATATAATCGGCGCGGATTGTACCTGTTTTCCTGAGAAACGCAAGTTTGATAGATTGGTACATTTGGTGGTTCGTAGGTTAGTTGAGCCTTCCCAATTCGTGAATCTATGGGTTTACCAATCTCCCGACGTGTGGTATACTTTTGCCAGGACACTAATTGGGGGGAGGGTTGCCTTGCGAATCCGATATATCTTGGTGGCAGTAGTGACGTTGGGACTGTTGCTGGCGCTGGCCGCTTGCGGAGAAGAGCCGCTGCTGAGCGATGTCTCTTTTCGCCCGGATCTCATCACACCCAACGCTGACCGTGACAACGACGTATTGACTATCTCCTACAATCTTTCCCGCAGCGCGGAGGTGTCAATCTACTTTGAGGATGAGGGAGGAAACCGCTACTACTTTCGTGACCACGCGTATCGTAGCCCCTCTGTTGAGGAACCTTACCAGGTCCACTTTTCCGGCGTGGTGGATGGTTATGTTTTGCCCGGTGAGCAATTTGAGGGGTTCACGGTGGATAAACGGGTGCTGCAGGATGGTATCTACACCTGGGTGGTGGAGGCTACAGATAAGACGGGATGCACAGATAGGGTCTCTGGCAGACTCACCATTGCCGAAGCAGACACAGTGTTGCCGGAACTGCGTGGCTTTGGTGTGCATCCGCCGGTCTTTACTCCAAACCGGGATGGTATCAGCGACCGGGCGACGATCAACGTGGACCTCAAGAAGGATGTGGAGGAGTTGGCCGTCTACCTGATGGGGGAAGACGAGGGGGTGCGTTACCACGTGGCGGAGCACGAAAAACTCGTGCCATTCAACGAGGCTGGTTACCACGAGTTCGACTATGACGCCGGGGTAGACCTGGGGGCCGATCCCCCGCCCAATGGTACATACAGCGTGTATATGAGTGCACAAGATGCAGTGGGACAATGGACGGGGACAACGGGCACGCTGACCATTGAAAACGGCGGGGTGCCACGGGCGTACATTCTAAACGCGGAGGTGGAGTGGTCAGCCGAGTCCATTGTATTGGGCGAGACACTTTACTTTACGCTCACGGTGGATAATGATGGCGTCGTCCCCGTGCGTACCAGTGGCCCATTCCCGGGTACTGTCTACGACAGTGACCAGAACTATGCGACGTTGGGCGAGCACATCCAGTCGGGTGTCTTTCGGGTGGGCATTCACTGCGAGACTAGCCCTACAAATAACCCCTGGCGCTGGGCAGTGGGTGGGCTGGACGATCTGGTAGAGGTGGTAGAGTATGGTGAGAAATACTTTTACCTACCAGCAGGCGGGCGGGCGGGCGTCACCGGTGGCATCCGCTTCGTGGATGTAATAGGGGCCCGCAACCCGCAGTATTGTTACGCTTCGCTCATCCACGAGGACGTGGAGATATCAATGGTGAACTCTCGGGTGGATCCGGTGTTTCTGTTCATTGAGGTGCCATAAGTTGCTCTCGCGGGGGCAGCGTGGAAATTCCAGTTTGCCATTTTGAGGAATCTGGTATATGCTAACGAACTGGCGGATGTTGGCCCGAAGGACACGACGAAAGGAGGTGATGAGTGCGGGATATGTCGTAAGGTGTGAGGCAGTCAGACAGTTTACCATTTCAACCCTTGAAACAGGAGGAGATCAAACAAAATGAATACAAAGCGTGTATTGGTACTGGTATTGGTTGCGGGCCTATTGGCAACAGGCTTGTTGACTTCCTGTGGCCCGAAGGAACTGGGCACGGAAGAAAACCCCATCATTTGGGTCTTTGTCCCCTCTGGTGAGACAGAGCGCGTGACGGCTGGCGCCGAGTCGGTGGCCACCATGCTGCAAGAGGAAACCGGCCTGTACTTTAAGGTCCTCGTCGCCACAGAGTACGCCGGCGCGATTGAGGCGATGTGCGCCGACCCGCCCGAGGCACATGTGTCATCCCTGGCCACCTTCGCCTACGTCATGGCCGCCGATCGTGGTTGCGCTGAGGCTGCTATGCTCTCCGTGCGCTATGGCAGCCCTACCTACAATGGTCAGTTCCTGGTTCATGCCGACAGTGGCCTCAGCGAGCTTTCTGATCTGGCGGGCAAGACCTTTTGTCGTCCCGACCCACTCTCCACGAGTGGCTGGGTGATCCCCTCGATCATGCTGCGTGGCGCAGGGGTTGACCCCGACACTGGCCTGGCAGAGGTCGTGGACGCTGGCAGTCACGACGCGGTCGCCGCCGCTGTTTACGACGGCACCTGCGACGTCGGCGCCACCTACGTGGACGCCCGAACCCGCATTGAGGAGGACTATCCGGATGTGATGGAGCAGACCGTGGTCATTGCTCTTGAGCCAGACATTCCCAACGACGGGGTTCAGTTCCAATCCTCTGTGCCGCAAGAAACGCGCGATCAGATCGTGGCTGGCCTGCTGGCCATCGCCGCGACCGAGGAAGGCGTGGCAGCGTTGGACACTGCCTACCAGTGGGAAGAACTGATCGAGGCGGATGATTCCTTCTACGATGCCTTCCGGCAGATTCTCCAGGCTGCTGGCATCAGCGCCGAGGATCTGATGGGAGACTAGTTGACGCGCCGTCAGCTACAAAAGAACCTATGCGAGGGGGGGACTCTGTTCCCCCCTCGTGACAAATAGGAGGAAGGATGTTCGAGGTCAAAAACCTGACCAAAATCTACGGTGATGGGACTGTCGCCCTGCGCAACGTCAGTTTCGAGGTAGCGGATGGCGAGTTCCTGATCATCATTGGCTTGAGCGGCTCCGGCAAGTCCACTCTCCTGCGCTGCATCAATCGCTTGATTGATCCGACCGAGGGACAAATCTTGTGGGACGGGGTGGACATCACGGCCGCCGAACCAACCGAGTTGCGTCAAATCCGCCGCCAGATCGGGATGATTTTTCAGCATTTCAACTTGGTCAAGCGTTCCCCTGTGCTCACCAACGTCCTATCCGGCCGGCTGGGATACGTGAACCCTTGGACCAGTCTCCTGCACCGCTTCCCAGACGAGGATCGGGAGATGGCAATTGCGGCGTTGGAGCGGATGGGCATCGCTGACCAGGCCTACAAGCGGGCGGACGAACTGAGCGGCGGGCAGCAGCAGCGGGTGGGGATCGCACGCGCGCTGATGCAACAACCCCGCATGATCCTGGCCGACGAGCCAGTAGCCAGCCTGGACCCCGTGCTGGCTCACTCTATCCTGGAACGGTTGGAGCAGTTGAATCGGGAAGAAGAGATCACGATCCTGTGCAGCCTGCACTACCTGGACCTGGTGCAGCAATACGCCACGCGGGTGATCGGCCTGCGGGATGGAGAGATCGTCTACCGGGGTACCAGGGAGGAGATCCTCGCGATGACGGATGAAGAGTTCAAAGATATCTATGGCAAAGAAGCGATCCGGGTGGGCGTGGGGCTGAGAGAGGAAGGGGTAGAATAATGGCGGCACCGATAACTCGACAGGATGTTCCTAAAGAGCAACCCAGCCTGGTGCCACCGGTTGTAGCGGGCCTGGCCTCGTTGCTCATCCCTGGCCTGGGTCAGGCGTTGGCCCGGCAACTCCAACGGGGACTGCTTCTGATGGGTTCCTTGATTACTGCCGTCGGTCTCTTTGCCTGGCGTGTGAGCCTGCTGTCGCCCGGGGAGGTCGGAGCGATTGCCAGTCTCACCAAAGCCCTCAACCGCCGGCCCGTATTCGTGATCCCAATGCTGGCGAGCCTCGTCGTGCTGTGGTTATGGATCGCCTGGGATGCCTACCAGCAGGCCCAGCCGGATCGTCAGGGCGGGCTGGGTATCTTTGCTCTCGTACTAGTGCTTTTTTTTGGGCTGGGCTGGCAGATCAGCGAGATCAACCTCTACAAAATGGTGACAGAACTTTCGGACGCCTCTGGGCCTCTATCTCGGATTGTGTGGCCCTGGGCGGCAGCCGTCACGCGGGATATCGAGGTGATTAGCGCCGGGGCGGACATCCTATCCCCCTGCGACGATGAACCCCCTCCCCCAGTCCCCGAAGAGATACCCGGTCAGCCCTACCTGGTGGCCGACCCCACCTGCGGGGACCTGACGACGAGGGGTGAGGATCTCGCCGAGGTGCCCGGCACCATGCTCACCATCATCGGTCGAGGTTTTGCTCCGAATACAGAGACCGAAATCTGGTGGGCGGATCCTATCGGCAATGCCTTCCGCGTGCGCCAGGCAGGGGAGTACATCACGTTCCAGACCGACGATCAGGGGGATTTCGATCTCGAGGTCACTATGCCCTACCGGCTCATCCCTCCTAGCTCCGAGGGACGGCAGATCCACCGAGTGGAGGCGCGCCAGACCTCGGCAGTGGGCAGCCTGAAACCCAGCGACGCATTGCTGCACAACATCGAAAAGATGGTAGAGACCATTGTCCTGGGGATGATGGCCACCATATTTGGTATCGTCTTTGCCATCCCCGTCAGTTTTCTGGCCGCTCATAACTTGATGTCCGGCTCTCCGATCACGATGGCGATCTACTTTATCACCCGCACTATCCTGAACATCATCCGCTCCATCGAGCCGCTGATCTGGGCCATCCTGGCCATCACAGTAGTGGGACTGGGTCCCTTTGCCGGCATCATCGCACTGTTCGTGCACTCTGTGGCCGCGCTGGGCAAACTGTACTCCGAAGCCATCGAATCTATTGACCCCGGCCCTATCGAGGCCATCCAGGCCACTGGAGCGACGCGGTTGCAGATGATTATGTACGCCGTAGTGCCGCAGATGATCCCGCCCTTTGTCTCCTTCTCCATCTACCGCTGGGACATCAATGTCCGTATGTCCACTGTCATCGGCCTGGTGGGTGGCGGCGGCATCGGCTTCCTGCTGACCCAGTACATCCGGTTGTTGGACTACCGTTCGGCCGGGATCTGCGTCTGGTTCATCGCCATCACCGTGGCCACCCTGGACTATGTGAGTGCGAACATCCGGCAGCGGTTCGTGTAGGCGACGATGCCCGACTTGGCCATTGTGACCGTCAGTTGGAACGTGCGCGAGTTGCTGGCGATGTGCCTGCGTTCTCTCTTTGAGGACCTGGACCGGTCGGGGATCAAGGCCCAGGTCTGGGTGGTGGATAATGCCTCTGTGGACAGCACACCCGAAATGGTGGCGGAATCGTTTCCCACTGTCCACCTCATCGCTAGCCGGGAGAACTTGGGCTTTGCTGCCGGCAATAACCTGGCGCTGCGTGAAATCTCAAATCCCAGGTCCCAGGTTCCAAAGTACGTCTGGCTGCTGAACCCAGACACGGAAGTGCATCTGGGGGCGACGGCGGCGCTCATGGCTGTGTTAGAGGCGAATCCCCAGGCCGGCGTAGCCGGGGCGGAACTTTTTTACGAGGATGGCTCTCTCCAGCATTCCGCCTTCCATTTTCCAGGTCTGATGCAACTGGTTTTTGAGTTCTTCTCCCTCCCTGCCCGTCTGTACGATACACCGCTCAATGGTCGTTATCCGCGCCGCCTCTACGAGGGAGACTCTCCCTTCCCGGTGGATCATCCCCTGGGAGCAGCGATGATGGCACGGGTAGAAGCGGTGGCCCAGGTGGGATTAATGGATGAGGGATACCAGATGTATTGCGAGGAGATTGATTGGTGCTGGCGTTTGCGCAAGGCAGGTTGGCAGGCCCTCTGCGTGCCCACTGCCCGGGTGATCCATCACGCTGGTCAGTCCACTGCCCAGGTGCCTGTTTCTTCCTTCGTCAATCTGTGGACCAGCCGGGCGCGGCTCTACGCACGCCACCATGGGCCACTGACGCGGCATCTGGCGCAATCGCTCGTTCGTGTTGGGATGCAACGGAGAATGTGTAAGGCTTCCCCAGAGATGGTTGCTGCCTGCCATGAGGCGCTCTATGCCTGGGATGAGGTTCGGTGAGGGTGAACGTAACAGCCGTCATCCTCACTCGGAACGAGGAGCGCAACATCGAAGAGTGCCTGGTCAGCCTGGCCTGGGCCGATCATCGGGTTGTCTTTGATTGCTTCAGCACTGACTGCACGGTGGGCTTAGCCCGGCAGGCCGGGGCAGAGGTGATGCAGCACACCTTCGAGAACTATGCCCAGCAGCACAACGCCGCTCTGGACATGGTAGACGCGGACTGGATTTTTTTCGTGGACGCTGACGAGCGGGCTACGCCGGCCCTCGCGGAGGAGGTGCGCGTAGTGACAGATGGTAATCACGAGGAAGTAGCCTGGTCAGTGCCACGCCATAACTATATCTTCGGCCGTCTCACTCTAGGGGCAGGCTGGTATCCCGACTACCAATCGCGTCTGCTCCTGCGAGGTCGCGTGCATTGGGAGCGACCTGTTCACGAAGTTGCTGTGGTGGATGGCGCTGAGGGATATTTAGAAAATCCTCTCATCCATTACAACTATGATGATCTGGCCGATTTCATCACCCGGCAGGATAGATACACTGACTTTGACGCTGACATTCTCTTCCAGCAGGGAGTTCACCCTCGTCTCTACACCCCCTACTCCCAGGCAGTGCGCCAATTCTGGTGGCGGTTTATGACGCTGCGGGGAACACGAGATGGGTTACACGGGCTGTGGTTGAGCCTATTGATGGCCTACTATGAGGCGACCAAGTACCGGAAATTGGCACGGTTGTGGCGAGCGGCGAATCGTTGACGGCTCAAGCCGGGTATGTTATACTACCGATAAGTAGAACGACGATGAACGAGCCTGTTCTGGTACTCAACGGCAATTACGAACCTATCAATGTTTGCAGCACCAAGCGTGCCATGGGATTGATCTTGGCGAGCAAGGCCACGGTGTTGGAGAACGGGCGGGGGTTTATTCACACCATCTCGCGCACCTACGAGCGCCCGTCCGTGATTCGCCTGGTCTACGTGGTACGCCGACCGCGCCCTCGCGTGCGGTTGTGCAAGCGAGAGATCCTGCGTCGGGACGAGTACCGTTGCCAGTACTGTGGGAAGCGAGTGAGTCAATTGACGATAGACCACATTGTGCCCCGCTATCGAGGGGGGCAGCATTCCTGGGAGAACCTGGTGGCGGCCTGTCCCCAGTGCAACCGGCGCAAAGGTGGGCGCACGTTGGCAGAGGTGCGGATGAAGTTACTGCGCCGCCCTTTCGAGCCACGACCCACGGCGCAATATCTCTTCGGGCGCTACCTGGCGGACGATAGCCTGTGGGCCAGGTATCTGGAAGGGTGGTAGGAGACAGCACAGCAACTGGCGGCATAGGTGTAGGGGCGCGGTCCACCGCGCCCCTGCTTGTTATACATGCTATCCCGAGGAGGTATTTAGTGGGTAAACCATTTAACTATGGAGGGCAGGCAGTCATCGAAGGGGTGATGATGCGTGGATCGCGCATACTGGCGGTCGCGCTGCGCCACCCCGAAGGGCACATCATAGTGAAGACGGAATCGCTCAATGAGACGCTCTATCGTGGACCGATCAGCCGCATTCCTTTCCTGCGCGGGTTGGTGATGTTGTGGGACGCGCTCGGTTTGGGAATGAAGGCGCTAATGATGTCAGCCGATGTGGCGACGGGCGAGGAGGTATCGCTTTCGGGTCCTGTCGGCTGGGGGACGGCGCTTGTGGGGGTTGGTATGGGCGTGGGGCTCTTTATGGTGCTGCCCTCGTTCCTGGTAGGACTGCTCACTATCCCTTCGGAGTGGCTTGGTTCCTTGCTGGAAGGGATCGTGCGGCTGTTCATAGTTGTGGGTTATATGTGGGGCGTTGGGTTTATGCCCGACATACGGCGTGTGTTCGCCTACCACGGCGCGGAGCACAAGACGATCAATGCTTACGAGGCGGGAGCAGAATTAACCGTGGACGGCGTGCGTCCTTTTTCGACGGCTCATACTCGCTGTGGCACGGCCTTTCTCCTGGTAGTAGTTGTGTTGACGATTCTGATATTCGCTCCCTTTAGCCCGCCATCATTGCTCTGGCGGGTGTTTAGCCGGATCGCGCTGCTTCCAGTGATTGCAGGCATAGCCTACGAGATTCTCCGCCTGACGGCTCGTCTGGCCGACCGGCCATGGATGCGGATGATAATCGCGCCGAACCTGGCGCTCCAGCGGTTGACGACCCGCGAGCCGGACGACGACATGCTGGAGGTGGCGATCACGGCGCTGAAGGCCGTGCTGGCGGGTGAGGAGACGGTTTGAATGAATGTGCTCGCGGCTATGCGGCAACGGGTGAGCGTCCGCAGTTATGACGGGCTTCCGGTGGAGCCGAGCCTGCTTGAGCGATTGTCTGATCTGACCGGCACGGCCGGCCATTTGACCGATGTCCCCACGCGCGTCGCGTTGGTCAGCGGCCTGGAGCGGACGCGGCGCATCCTCACCTATATGATCGGCTCCTATGGACTAGTGCAGAACCCACCGCACTTGTTGGTGGGGGTGCTACCTGAGGAGAGTGACGTGGCCCGGCTTGATCTGGGTTATGTGCTGGAGCAGGTGGTGTTGGAGGCGACCCATCTGGGACTGGGCACCTGTTGGGTGTCCGGCTCCTACGACGCGCAGCGGGCTGGGGATACCGTGGGGCTGTCGCCGGGCGAGGTGGCAGCGGTGGTCTGTGCGCTGGGCTATCCTGCCGGGAACCGCCGGGCCAGGTTTCACAGTCATGCTGTGCGCCGGTTGGCTGGCGGTCACCGGCGAAAGCGCCTGACGAGCATTGTCTTCTCTAACCGTTGGGGTGAGGTGTGGTCGCCGGGCGAGGCGGATCCAGCGCTGGTTACTATACTGGAGCATGCCCGGCTAGCCCCCTCGGCTGTCAATCGCCAGCCATGGCGTTTCATCCTCAGACCGAACCACGTAGTGCTTGCGCTTGCGCGCCCCGCGCCGATTGATGGGGGCATCGTGATGGCTCACTTTGCATTGGCCTCCGCCGCTCTGGCGCGCGACGGGCAGTGGGAGGTGCGGCTGGGAGATGCAGCCCTGGCGCGGGAGTGCGGGTTGCCGGGGAATGTGATTCCTGTGGCAACATTTCAAAGAATTTTAGGTACGGATTGAACAGATTTCTGGATATGTGAGGATCAACTATGAAGAATCAGCCAGTGCTTAGAACCGGGTATACGCATTTTATTTTTCTAATCCTGGCAGCGGTCTTGTTTTTGGGCGGTTGTGGTACTGTTCCGACTACTATGACATCCTCGGCTATCACAGCGCTCCCTACGGATGCGAATGTCCCGGCTGCTGCGATTCCCTCCGCTACCGCACCGTCTGCCGCTACTGACGTGAGCGCCACGACTGCTGCAACGCCTTTTGCTACTGCATCGCCTGTTCCTACCGATGCGAGCGTCATTTCCCCTGAGCAGCCGGTGAGGGTGGTCCCGGTGACAGGTGCTCTGGTAGACAAGGATGCTGAGGTCTCAGGCTTGGCCTGGTATGGCGACTATCTGATCATCCTGCCACAGTATCCTGACCGGTTTGCATCCCCGAACGAAGGGTTGCTCTTTGCCATCCCCAAAGGGGATATTCTTGCCTTTCTGGATGGCACATCTGATGCGCCGATCATGCCTCAAGATGTCCTCTTCGTTGCCCCTGGCCTGGCCCGACAGATCGCGGGATTTGAGGGATATGAAGCCATTGCCTTTCAGGATGATCGAGTGTTCGTAACCATCGAATCCAAGACTGGAATGTCAATGTTGGGCTACCTGGTGGCGGGTGAGATGGCACCTGACCTGAGCTCGCTGTGTCTTGACGCCACTACCCTGACCGAAATACCACCCCAGGCTGGTCTGATCAACATGACTGATGAAACCCTACTGGTAGCAGGGGACAGGCTCGTTACCGTCTACGAGGCGAACGGTGCAGCCGTCAACTCTGAACCAGTAGCACGGTTGTTTGCTCTCTCTCTCTATCCTCTGGATCCCATTCCTTTTCCTAATGTCGAATACCGCATCACCGACGCTACAGGTCTGGACGGCGCAGATCGCTTTTGGGCGCTGAATTATTTCTGGCCAGGAGACGAGACCAAACTCAAGCCGGCAACCGACGCACTGGCGACCAAATACGGCAAAGGCCCCACCCACGCCCGATTGACCACCGTCGAGCGACTGGTAGAGTTCCAATACACCGAAACCGGCATTTCTCTCGTTGATACTCCACCTATTCAACTTGAGTTAATTGACGACGATCACTCTCGTAACTGGGAAGGAATTGTGCGCCTCGATAACCGAGGCTTTTTACTCGTGACCGATACGTACCCAGAGACAATTCTAGGATTCGTGTCTGTGCCTTAGGCAATGCCGGAACTATGGGCTTCCGTCGAAGATGCCCCGTTGCTCTCTCCTCTGGCTTTGCTGTCCCATAGAGGCCTGTGGGAGGGTCAACTTGCCCCTGTACTGAAAAAAGTGTCAAACTATTGACATAGAACGTCTGTTCGTGTATAATAAGATTGCGTGTAACGGCCTTCTTGGTCGCTAGATGTTATACAGGTGAATGGCGGAACAGGCAGCGCCCATCAGCTCAATCGGGAGCGAGGAGGCAGGTGATGGATAAGCGTCTTTCGGAAAGACAGCAGAGGATATTAGAGTTCGTCAACGAATACATTGAGGAGAACGGCTACCCGCCCTCCATCCGCGAAATCGGCGCTGCGGCGGGGATCAGTTCCACCTCTGTCGTGAGTTACAATCTGCGGCTTCTGGAGAAGGCGGGTTATATCAGCCGAGACCGGGACGTGTCGCGCGGATTGAAACTGACCCACACAACCCGTGCCCAAATGATGCCGGGGGCTGTGGTTCGGCTGCCGTTATTGGGCCGTATCGTGGCTGGCGAGCCCATTCCGGTGCCAGCCAGCGACTTTCCCCTGATGGGTGACGAAGCGATTGAGTTGACCCGCGATATTCTCGGAAACCCAGAGGGGCTGTACGCTTTGCAGGTGGAGGGGAACTCGATGATAGATGCGCTGGTGCACGATGGCGACATAGTTGTCATGCGTTACCAGCAGCAGGTCGAGAATGGCGAGATGGTGGCAGTGTGGCTGAGAGAGCGTGAGGAGGTGACGCTCAAACGTTTCTATCAGGAAGAAGGGGGGCGGGTGCGGCTACAACCGGCCAACCCTTCGATGAGACCGATCTATGTGGATGACCCCCGCCAGGTGGAAGTTCAGGGCAAGGTGGTGATGGTCATCCGACAGTTGCAGTAGACAACAGCGCATAACGTTGTGCTCAAAAGACCCGGCCGTAAGGCTGGGTCTTTTGTTGTCCCAATATCCCAACTCTATTTGGGATAATTTCGCTTGACGGCGCACGAGTATTCTGGTATGATACGATAGAGTGTAGAACATCTGTTCTATTCAGAAGCACCTGTGTGCCAAATTAGGAGAAACGAGATGCGTAAAAAGTTAGAGTTTCAGGCAGATAGGATTGAGCACGTACTATCGTTGCACAAGGTGCCGGCGCGCGTGACCGGTGGCACGGTCACCCCTCGCTGGGTCAGATTCCAGGTACTGCCTGCTATGGGGGCAAAGATTTCCAAGATCAGGAACCTGAGTGAGGAACTGGCGGCGGCTCTGGACGCCCCCAGTTGCCGCGTATCCCGGCGTGGAGCGGCCGTGGACGTCGAGGTACCCCGCGACGACCCGCAGCCTGTGCGGCTCCTGCCACTGTTCCAGCAACTTACCAGCGATACCAAAGGTATCCCCCCGGTGACCGCGATCCTGGGACTGGCCGAGGACGGCTCACCCCTACTCATTCGCCTGCCCTCTCCCGACGTGGCCCACATCCTGGTGGCCGGCACTACTGGGTCAGGCAAGACTATGCTCCTACAAACAATGGTCCTTAGCCTGGCCATGGCGAATCCCCCTCTGCTAATTTCCCCTGTGGGGAAAGAAGGGGGAGGGATAACACTGGTGCTGATAGACCCCAAGGGCAGCGCCTTCGAGCCTTTTGCGGGGCTGCCCCACCTGGCACGCCCAGTGATAAGGGAGATGGAAGAGACAATCGAAGTGCTCCAGAGCCTGGTACGCCTGATGGAGAGACGCATCGAGCAAGATACACCCGTCATCGTCGTCATAGACGAGTTGGCCGATCTACTGATGGTCGGTGGGAAACCAGCGCAGTGGGCATTGACCCGGCTGACGCAACGCGGCCGTGAGGTAGGCATCCACGTCGTCGCGGCCACGCAAAAGCCCACGTCGGCCGTCTTGGGACCTCTGGTCAAGGCCAACTTTCCCGTGCGGCTGGTCGGGCGCGTGACCAGCGTCGAGGATGCGCGTACGGCCACCGGTTGGAGTGGCACGGGGGCGGAGCGTTTGTTGGGCCGGGGCGATTTTCTGGCCGTGGCCGAGGGGCGGGTAACCCGCTTTCAGGTAGCCCACGTTGGACCATCCGAGGTTCGGGAGACGGCGGCTCACCTGGAGCGAGGTGGGCTTTTGCCCCTACCCTCTCTTGTTCCCCCTGCGCATCGAGTCTCATTGCCATGGCCGGTGAGCCAGTTGAGTGGGGCGTTTGGAGGAAGAGCATAAGATGGACGATAGAGAGAATCGGAAAAGCAGTTGGGGGCGACTAAAGACTTTCATTGGGTTGGTGACGCTGGTTTTTGCCGTGACACTGGCAGTGATCGTCGGCAATCGGTTGAGTGACGAGGCCCTGGCGGTGCTGGCCGGGGCGGTGTGCGGTGTGGGAGCGGCTATCCCCACCAGTCTGCTCATCGTTGCAGTCAGTCGCTGGCGTAACGAGGAAAACAAGCAACGGGTACAGATGTCCACACCGCAAGGTGCATATCCACCGGTGGTGGTGGTCGCACCGCCAGGAGGGCAACAGCGACCCAACGCCTGGAATAGTCTTCCACCTTCGCTGACCGCGCCGGTACAGCGAAACTTTACAGTGGTGGGAGGAGTACCAGCAGATGCGGAGGTGATGTCTTATGAGCGCTACTCTTGACGTGAGGCGATGTTCCCAAGCGAGGCGGGGTGAGAAAAAGCGGCGCCGGCGTAGCGCAGAGCCTATTGAGATGCGGGAGCGGCGGCATGGCTACTTCCCGAAAGCCTTCACCTGGCGCGGGCGGCGGTACTATGTGTATGCCGTGGAGCGCTGTTGGACGGTATCGCGACGTGGCCGGGGCGGACGGGTGGAGCGGCATTGCTTCCGGGTGCGCTGTTCATCCGGCTCCGCTCAGGACAGGTGTGAGGATACTTTCGAGGTATATCAGGACGTGCGACATAACACCTGGCACATTTGTAGCCGTTAGCGGTTAGCAGTCAGCGGCGGCTAACTGCTAACTGCTGACATCTAATTTGGGAGGTTGGGCGATGAAGGTAGGCCTGTTGTGGTACGACGACAACCCAGGACGTGACCTGGCGGAGAAGATCGGGCGAGCGGCGCGGAGATACCGGCAAAAGTTCGGCACGTCCCCTAATATTTGTTACGTCCACCGCTCTGTGCAGGCCTCTCAGGGAGAGGTGGGTAATGGCAATGTGCGAAAGTTAGGTGGTGTACGCATATCACCGTCGCCCACCGTGCTGAGGCATCATTTCTGGCTGGGACGGGAAGAGGAGCAGCACAGGCAGAGGGCAGCAAAGTAGGCAAAAAACTGTTCGCTGATGATTTCGTCCAGCACCTCCTGCTCGGACGAGCCTCGTCTGGCCTCAACTACCCTCTCTTGCATCCGGGCGGGAGAGACTTGTTCAATCCGTCGCTGCCAACCCCGCCACAAGCAAGTCGAGCGCTACCTCGGGATCAATCTTACCCGTCTTGATTGCCACATCGGTGTCCAGCAGGTGATGGTATACCTCCTCCAATTGTGCGGCGGTAAAGTGAGTGGCCTGGGTGTGGAGTTTGCGCGCCGGGAAGGGATGCAGCCTGAGTGTCTTTGCAATGTTGGGTGGTGTGCCCCCCCCCGCCTTTAGTTCCTTAACCTGGATCAGGAGCCGAAACTGGCGCACGATCATTGCCAGGAGCCTCAGCGGGTGCTCGCCTGCATCCAGTAACCGGTGGAGCGTCTGGGCGGCAGTGCTGCCGTCCCGCTGGCCGAGCGCGTCCACCAAGTCGAAGACGATGGCGGCCTGGGCGTAGGGCACCACGGCCTCTATGTCCACTATCGTTATGGCCTGCCCCCCGGTTGGGGATTGGGTGTAGGTCACCAGTTTTATGATTTCCTGGTCAAGCAGTCGCAGGTCGGTGCCGACGACGGCGGCGAGTTGTTGGGCGGCCTGGGGTTCGATCTCGCCGCCATACTTGCGGACGCGCTTTTTGATCCAGTGGGGCAGGGCCTTTACATCCGGCGGGTCGAACCGCTTGACGTAACCCCGTTCCTCCCGTTGGGCCAGTTGGAGGATGGGGTGACGGGCAGGCAGCGGCTGATCTTCGATGAAGACCAGGCGGGTCGTTTCGGGCAGATGAGGGAGGTAATCGGCTAAAGCGGCCAGGCGTTCTTTCTGGGAAATGGAGGGTTCACGGTCTTTCCGAGAAGCGAGCCGTGTCAACCAGCCCTTGACGATGACGAGCCGTTTCTCGGCCAGGAATGGGATGGCGTCACAGGCATGGTGCAGTTCGGCCAGCGTGAGCCTCCCCCCATCCAAGAGGGTAGTGTTCAGATCAACTGTATCGGGTGGGCCGAGTCTCCGCTTAAAGTCGGCCAGTGTCTCGGCACGGGTGAATTCATCTGCACCGTGGAATATATAGAACGTGGGTGCGGGCTTTGTCATCTACTCATTCAGTGCGGATGTGATGGACGAGGACGCCGGCCCGCTCCTCTCGCGTGACGCCGACGATGCGCAGGCTGCCGACGTCTGCCTGGGTGGTGACGCGGGCCTGGAAAACAGCGCCCAGTGGCTGGGCCAGGATGAGGCCCAGCGTGGCGGCGGCGAAGGCCATTGGCAGCCGGGCGATCCTGTTCAGGCAACCTTTGGGCCTGCCGATGAGTGCAATAGAAGCCCCCAGCCCGGCCAGCGTTCCCCCGACTACCAGGTTGGAACCACACTGGGGATGGATGGCCATCTGCCACCGGCCGGCCTTTAGCCGTTGTAGTCCCTCCTGGGCGGCCGCCAGCACTCCCTCAGTGGGCACGTCACCGTAGATGTAAAAGCCCCACAGCGAGGCTCGTCCCACCAGCCTGGGGCCGCGATGGCTCTCGCTGAGAACGTGTATGGTCGCATGTTCCAGCGCGTGGTTACGGCGCACGCGAGAGATCGCAGGATGGTCTAACAAAGCAAGTGTTTTGCTCATTGGTCCCCCAAATCTGCTCAAGCCGGGCGTGTCGCCCGGCTTGAGCATTTGTTAATGCGGCGGCTTCGGACAACACTCCCCCAACGAGAGCCAGTCTTCTTCATCCTCCAGGGTCGCCACTGGGCGAGAGATGATGACCAGCCGGTAGTGTAAACTGCCATAGGGGTGGCAGGTGACGAGTGTGAGCCGTTCGTCGCCGGTGGGCATGGCATAACGCGCGTTCTCAAGACGCACTTCCAGTGGCTGCCCGGCCTCGGGCAGAAGCAGCGTCTCGGTTATGGCATAAGCGTATGGGATGTTGCCCGCGTAGACAATGATAGCATCCCCAACTTCCAGCGTGTACAGATCGCGGAAGACCTCGCCGTTGGTGGTGTTGTGGCCATTGAGGACAGTGTTGCCCGGCATCCCCATCGGTGCGGAGGTTTCGTGCCAGCCGGCGGCATACATCGCTGGTACCTCCCATGCCGTCTGTGTTTGACCGTCCACCTCTACCACGTCCCAGGATACGGGTACGATGGGCGCGTCTACGCCGATGGCCGGGATGACGATGTGGGTGGGCAGAGCAGGGGTGGGTGTGTGGGTGTGAGTGTGTGTGGGGGAGGGCAAGGCTGCCAGGGTCTGAAGGGTGGGGGTGCTCGTGTGGGCAACGTCGGCGGCGGTGGGAGGAGGAGCAGTGGAGTGCGGAGTAGATGGCATTAGAGTCGGTGTGCGAGGAAAGGTAGCCAGACGGGATCTCACGTAGGGATAAGCCAGCAGGCTGCCAGCGAGGAGCAGCAATACGCCACCCCAGGTAAGGGGCTGGGCTATGAGACCAAGTCCTTTTTGTTCTGTCGAACCAATGTCGCGCATATCTGCCACCCACCGATGTGGGCCTGATTATACCCCACGAGGGCGGATGGAGCAAGATTGTACGATGTGAATTGTGGGAACAGTGTTCCCTCCAGCGGATGATTGTCGGCCAGCGTCGGGATCGCCTTGGTTCATCAGAGTTTATTTCACTGGCTGTGCGTCAACTTTCTTGTCTTTGCCTCTTAACTGTGTTATAGTATCTTATGGCCGCAACAGAGGTAGAGAAAATGTCCAATGACGAAGCCAGACTTATCCAGCGAGCGAAGGAGGGCGACCCCGCTGCCTTTGCTGAGATTTACGATCAACATCAACCAGCCGTCTATCGCTACATTTTTTATCGGGTGGACGATGTTGCTACAGCCGAAGATCTGACCAGCGAGGTTTTCGTGCGCCTGGTGGGGAAAGTTGACCATTTTACCTACCGGGGCCGTCCGCTGCTGGCCTGGCTATACACTATCGCCCGCAACCTGGTCACAGACTACCGGCGACGGGCCGGGCGGGCCATAATGCTTCCGTTGGATGAACAACTGGTGGCCGAGACAGATGACCTGGGGCGGGCCGCAGAGCGCGGATTTGCCCAGCGACGGCTGGCCGCTGCCCTGACCCATCTCACCGAGGATCAACGACAAGTTATCATACTCAAGTTCATTGAGGGATTGAACAATGCAGAGGTGGCCCTGGTACTGGGCAAACCTGTGGGTGCCGTCAAGTCGCTGCAACACCGCGCCCTGCTTGCTTTGCGACGTATCCTCGAAAGAAATGGAGACTAGTGTTACTGCCAGCCGTACCTTTTGTCTCCCTGCTCCGTTATGCAGTATGAAAAGGCTTCACATGACGCTGGCGGACTCCAAGAGAGTTGGTGATCCTGGGTTGTTGCGGTTCGTGCCCTGTTAAGCGCGATTGTATGGGCAAGGCAAGTATGCAACATGGTCCAAATCCACGAATCTGGTGAAGCACCCGAGAGGGCAACTACTTTATGAGACACGATGTGGACAGTATTCTTGACCAGAGTCTGACCTTATTACAGAGCGGGCAGGCTACGCTGGACGAATGTCTGGCTCGTTACTCCGACCAGGCCGCTGAACTGCGCCCGCTGCTGGAAATGGCTATTGAAATACGCTACCTACCTCTGCCACTCTCCAGCCCGAGCGCCTTCGAGACTGGAAAAAGGCGCATGCTGCAGGCACTGGCCAGGAAGAAACGCCGTCAGGCGGCGCCCACCAGGCTGCCACCCCGCGTAGCGAGGTGGATTGCCACTCCTTTTGGGGGGGGTGAGAGACCTACCGTACGGAAGCGTGTACCTGCCTTCCAACTGGCTATGGCGACTGCCATGGTACTCGTTCTGCTCGTCGCTGGTGGGCTATTGTTTCAATCCTGGCAGGGAGGTGTCGTTGCCCAGACTGTCACTCTAACCAACGTGAGTGGCGTGGTCCAAGTCCTGCCGTCTGGCAGCAACGCCTGGCAGCCGGCGGTGACAGGCAGAGTAATCGTGGCCGGCGACCGCATCCGCACGGGAGAGTCTTCATCTGTCGCCCTATCTTTCTTCGACGGCAGCAAGACCAGCCTGGAGGCTAGGACGGAATTAACCGTGTCTGAATTGAGTAGCCAGCGAGACGGGAGCGGCAAGGTTATCATCCTGCATCAGTGGACAGGCCAGACTTCTAACTGCGTGGAGCGGTTGGCTGACTCAGCCTCCCGCTTTGAGATCAAGACTGCCGCGGCAGCCACTGCAGCGCGCGGGACAGAATTTGTTATTGCTGTAGAGGCTGATGGCACCACTGAGGTGGCTGTCATCGAGGGGTACGTGGAGGTGATGGCTCAGGGAATCACTGTCGTGGTTCAGGCTGGGCAGGGGACTATGGTCTTGCCTGAGCAACCTCCGGCATCTGTGTATTCCCTCCCCGCCGCGGCTACTCCAACTATGACCACCACGGCTACTTGTACTCCCACCCTGACCGTGATTCCCAGCCCCACTGGCACCCCGCAGCCGCCTGGCCAGACCAACACGCCACAGCCACCCGGTCAGACTAATACGCCACAGCCACCCGGCCAAACCAAAACGCCACAGCCACCTGGCCAGACCAACACGCCACAGCCACCCGGTCAGACCAATACGCC
>JAXHUO010000049.1:27468-34863 GCA_034189605.1 Chloroflexota bacterium | reverse complement strand
AAGCCGATCAGGAATGTCTTTTTGTAGTCAAGTTTTGGGTTCATTGTATATCTCCTCAAGATAGATGTGGTAAGAAACGTGAACCGAGTATAACACAGCATTCTGGATAGGACAAACCAACTGGTGATTACCCACATGTCCGAAAGACCTCCGAGGTTTCACTCCCTGCAACAAAACAGTCCATATTTTGCCCTCGACACGTGGTGCTTTGAGACATCACTTGCCCAAAACCTCGAAGGTCTGGGGTGGCAATGAACTTTGGGTGATCACCAAAAACCAACACTTGCAGATAAGGGCAATACGTGGTAGAATTTTGCAGCAGGTTACGGCGACGTAGCCAAGTGGTAAGGCAGGGGTCTGCAAAACCCTTATTCGCCGGTTCAAGTCCGGCCGTCGCCTTCCGAACACAGCACCTGAATCTACGGGCAGCATGTGGGGCTGCCCGTAGCATGTACGGGGCGGTGGCGAAACGGTATACGCGGTGGACTTAAAATCCTCTGTCCGCAAGGACGTGTGGGTTCGAATCCCACCCGCCCTATTGCATCGGTGCACTTGTATCTTTTCAATAGATGGGGGTGAGATGGAGGAACGCCAGCATTTAGCGCCCAAGATGGTCGCGTTCCCCCAGGATATTGAGAAGATACCATTTGGTCTGTGAATTGGAGGCAAATAAGAGTGAAAATCATTCTGACTCGTGACGTGCCTAACCTGGGGCATGCTGGCGACGTTAAGGACGTTGCCACTGGTTACGCCCGCAACTATTTGATCCCCAAGAGATGGGCGACGAAAGCCACCGCTGGTGCTTTGAAAGAATTCGAGCGCCAACAGGCTTCAGTCGCGCGCCGGGAGGAGCGGCTGGCAGCTCATGCTGAGGTGCTTGCTCAGCGTTTGAGCAGTCTGACCCTTACCTTTGAGGCCAAAGCCGGCGACAAGGGCCGTCTCTATGGTTCCATCACCCCTGCTCGTATCGCCGAGGCACTCGAACGCGAGATTGGGGAAAAATTCGACCGGCGTAAACACATCATCGCCGAACCGATCCGGCAGGTGGGCCAACACGTGGTGCCAGTGCGTCTGACGGCGGATGTGGAGGCCACAGTCAAGGTCGTGGTGAAGCCGGAGGGAGGCGAACTCTCCCCGGTGACCCCAGACGAGTCTGTGGATGAGCCGACGCCGGAGGATGGCCAGGCAGAAGAGTAATAGTCCCCATTTCCAGAGGATCAGCGATGGAAACGCTCGGGGTATGGCTGCGCCAGACACGTGAGGCCCAGGGAGACACGCTGCAGGAGGCTGAGGCCGCTACATGCATCCGGGCTCGCTTTCTGGAGATGTTGGAGGCCGGGGATTTCGCTGCTTTTCCCGGCGGCGAGGTGCAGGTGCGAGGGTTTCTACGCATCTATGCCCGTCACCTTGACCTCTCCCCCGATGAGGTTCTGGCTCGCTGCGACGCCGAGATGCATGGCGTCGAGGCCATAGCCCCGGCAACTGCGCCTGCGGAAACACAGGCCCTCCCGTCTGTCCATTTGGCCAGAGAACCGGTAACGTTCGAGCCCAGCAGTATCTCCATCTCGACTTCCCGGCCACGCTGGATGAACCTGAGGACGTTGATGGTCGTAGGCAGCGTGGTCATCCTCCTCCTGGTGGCCGTGACAGCGGTGAGATATTTCGTGGGCCAGAGCACTGACGAGCGAGCGGTTGCTACTGCGACCGTGCCGGCCGAAGCCGTGCTCCCTATGCCGACATCCACTCTCTTGAATCCCACCCCTGCCTTTGTGGCTGATCCCGAAGGTGGCGTGGCGCTGACGCTAGAAGCCACCGAGCACGTCTGGGTGCGCGTGCTGGCCGATGGTCAGACGGCGTTTGAGGGACTGATGGCATCGGGACAGGTCGAGAGTTGGTCGGATCAGGAAGTGATCATCGTTGACGCAGGTAACGGGGCCGGGTTGCTGGTGACGGTCAACGGGCAGTCCCAAGGGACGATGTGCGGGCGAGGCCAGGTCTGTACCCGCGCCTGGGGGTCGGGTGGAGAGATCGCTGTGCCATCGCTGTCTCCAACGCCAGCGCCATAGGTCAGCATCGGCTGAACAAGAGATAGGAAAAGCCCAGGGGAGCAAGAAGGTGGGGGAACCGGGAACAAGGGGTGAACAATGGAGAGCAAGTTTACGGCCGTATTTGAGCGGGTAGACGATTGGTGGATTGGATACGTCGAGGAACTGCCAGGTGCGAATACGCAAGGCAAGACGTTAGATGAAGCGCGTGAAAGTTTGAAAGAGGCTGTGTAACTTGTCATCGAGGCAAACCGGGAGTTGGCACGGCCATACAGAGATAGTGAACAAACTCGCAACCAAGATTTGTAAAGACCCCGGTATTCCAAAACCGTGACGCGCAACTTTGCACGTTTGCTAACGATGCTAACGACGACGGCAGATAGATTTGTGGGCCCGGCGCCGCCTGTTCAGGGTGGCGTATCTTTTTGATGGACGATTCGCGGACTTTTTACCTGGTCTCCCTCGGCTGTCCCAAGAACCTGGTGGATAGCGAGGGAATGGCAGCGCTGCTGCAACGCGCGGGTTATACCGCCGCCGCTACTTCCGCAGAAGCAGACCTGCTCATCGTCAATACCTGCGGGTTCATCGCGCCGGCGCGTGAGGAATCGCTCGCCGTATTGCGCGAACTGGCGCAGGCCAGGCGGCCCGGACAATGGCTCATCGCCGCAGGGTGTTACTCCCAGCGTTGTCCCCATGAACTGGCCCAGGCAGTCCCCGGCATTGACGGCCTCATCGGCACACGGTGCTGGATGGACATCATGACCCTCATTGAGCGACTCCCGTCCCCCGTGGAAAAGGGCCGGGGTGGGGCGGTGCTCCCTGCCCTGGTGGGGGAGGGCTGGGGTGGGGGTCCAGACGTGCCAGACGTGCCGCGTGTGGCGGTACAAGGTGCCAGCGCCTACCTCAAACTCGCCGACGGTTGCCGCCGCTCCTGTGCCTTTTGCGCCATCCCGCTCATCAAGGGTACCGCCGTGAGCCGCCCGCCTGGGGCCATCCTGGCCGACGCCGCGCGGCTGGCCGAGCATGGCGTGCGGGAGATTATCCTCATCGCCCAGGATACGACTGACTATGGGCACGATCTGGGCATGCGGGAGGGATTGGCAGAGTTGCTGGAACGGCTGGCCGTAGAGGTGCCGCAGGTGGATTGGGTGCGCCTGATGTACGCCTATCCCAACCGCGTCACGGGGCGACTGATCGAGGCGATGGCCCGCCATCCGCAGGTGCTGCCCTACCTCGACATCCCCCTCCAGCATGCCCACCCCGACGTGCTGCGCCGTATGCGTCGTCCGTCCGGCATCGAGAGGGTGCGCCGCACCATTGAGCGGCTGCGGGCGGCGATGCCGGAGATTGCCCTCCGCACCACCTTCCTGGTGGGTTACCCCGGCGAGACCGAGGCAGAGTTCCAGGTATTATTGGACTTTGTAGCCGAGATGGAATTTGACCGCGTGGGGGCCTTTGTTTATTCCCACGAGGAGGGCACCCCGGCGGCCACCTTGAAGGATGACCTGCCGCCGGAGGTGAAGGATGCGCGGCGCGAACGGCTGATGGATGTCCAGCAGCACATCTCCCTGGCAAAGAACCAGGCGCTGGTGGGGCGGACGCTGGATGTATTGGTCGAGGGGCAGGGGGATGGGATGAGCGTGGGCCGCTCGTACCGTGACGCGCCCGAGATTGACGGCCTGGTGTTGGTGCAGGCAGAGTTGCCGGTCGGGGAGATCGTCCCCGTGCGTTTCACCGCCGCGCTAGAGTACGATATGATTGCTGAGCCCGTGTAGGGGCGAGGCTATGGCTCGACGACGATCTCCAGTCCCTCTGTGGGGATCACCTCGAAGAAAGTATTGCCGACTTTGAGCGGGATTGGGCGGTCCTCCTCGTCCGTCAGCGTCAGCATATCCTCCCGCTCCCAATGTTGCCAGAAACCGTCAATGCGCATCCCGTCGCGGAAGATGACCGCGCGGTTAGAGTACCAGATCGCAAACTCGATTGAGAGCGCGCCGCTGTGTGGTTCCTCAATGATGTCGGTGTCCCATTGTGGCACGTAGAGCACCACCACGTTGGCCACGTTGAGTTGTTGTCCGTCCAACGCATCGGTATGCGGGGCCCCATCGGACCAGCGGCGGTAGCGCCCGCTGGGCTCGTCGTAGCGCCATTCCGCGTCGAGGCTGCGCCACGGAATCTTGATGGTTGTCGCTGGCTCTGCCTCTGCCGCGACCGGCGGCTCCTCTGAGAAGACCATCCCCGCTAACTCCTGCCGCCCACTGACGCCGCGTTCCGCCGCCCAATCGCGTACCAGGGCCGGGTTGGTGAACATCGTGTGCTCCAGGGGCACGTCACGGCCCAAGTCGCGATAAAAGACCGGCTGGCCGACGCCGACGCTGGGTGATGCAACCCGGTTGGGATAAAGATCTGAATCCTTGACCAGCGCGAGGACGCCGTTGCTAAAGCCAGAACAGGCCAGCACCGCCTTGTATATAGCCGGGATGTGCAGGTCAATCAACCGCCCGCTGCGCACCGGCCCCACCCGCTCCGGATCATGCCCCAGGTAGACCGCGGTCCAGCGGCTGGCGAACCAGCCCTCGTTATAGTGTTCGTAGATCAGGTCGGCGCTGTTGATGCCTGCCTGGGGCCGCACGTATTGGCCGGGCCAGTTGGAGATCTTGATCGCCACCGGCACCCGCTCCAGCGCGCTGCGGTCGGACATCACCTCGCCGGTGAGCGGGTTGACGTCTTCGGGCCACGGCGTGGGGGTGGGAGTGAGTGTGGGAGTGGGGAGGAGGGTGGGTGTGGGGGTGAAGGTTGGGGGCGGCGTGGCCGTCGGCGCGAGGGTGCGGGTCGGCGTGGGGGTTGCCTCCACCATCTCGCTGCCACAGCCGCCCACTGTGCCCGAAAAAAGTGCCACGGCCGCCAATCCGGTCGTGATCCGCGCCAACACGCCTAGTCGCTTCCTGTGCTCTGTGTGGCCCATCCTGGTTTGCCTCCGTCTTATGTCCTATGTCCTACGTGCGGTGTTTTTGTTACGCGGGGTATTATAGCACAAGGGATAGGACGGGCAACCGATTCTGTATCTTGCCCCTTCTTTCTCTTTGCTGTACAATATCTTTAGCCGATTGTTTTATCCGGAGGTGTACGATGAACGATTCCCAGACCCTGCCCCGCACGGTAGACACCGCCTACGGCGCTGTTGACCCCGACGTGCCCCTGGAGCCTAGCGACCAGCGCTATGTGGATCTGAACAGCGCGCGTGGTGACGAGTGCCTGCCTGCGCTCATCGCCCGCCGCGTCCGCCGCACCCCAGCCACCACCTGGCACCGTCAGTTGGTCACAGGGCACCGGGGCTCTGGCAAATCCACTGAACTAAAGTGCCTGCAAGGGCGGCTAGATGATGCTGGCTTCCTCACCGTCTACCTGGATGTGGAGGAGACGCTTGATCTGGCCGACGTAGAGTACCTGGACGTGCTGGTGGCCGTCGCCCGCAGTCTCGACGAGACCGCCCGCGCCAGGAAACTCCGCATCTCCAGCAAATTGGTCAAGGCTGTCGGCGACTGGTTCGCCGAGACGGTGCTGACCGAGGAGGAGCGGCGGGACGTGGACCTGACGCTCGAGACAAAGTACGGCGTGGGCCTCAACGTGGAGATGCCTCTCTTTGCCCGTATGATGGCCGCCGTCACCGGCCAGATCCGCAGCGGGGGCAGCGCCCGCATCGAGATGCGCCGCAGCTTGGATCGCCACCTGCCAGTGCTGATGGAGCGGCTCAACGAACTGGTGGACGACGTCACCGTCCGAGCGGTTAAGAAGGGCTACCAGGGGTTGGTGGTCATCGCGGACAGTTTGGAGAAGATGAACCTGACCATATTAAAGGGCGGCCAGACCAACCACAGTCTGCTCTTTGTCGAGCACGCCGAGCAACTCAAGACGCTAAACTGCCACGTGGTCTACACCGTGCCCATCTCGCTGCTCTACGACCGCAACCTGGGCGCTGCCTTCACCAACGTGGACGTGATCCCGATGGTCAAGATAACCGAGGACGACGGCCTGACTCCATGCGCGGCGGGGCGCGACCTGCTCTGCGAGGTCATTGCCCGGCGCATGGACGTGGATGCGATCTTTGACCGGCCCGAGACGCTGCGTGGATTGATCGTGGCCAGCGGCGGCGTCGTGCGCGACCTGATGCGCCTGATTCGCTTCGCCTGCGACTATACCGACGAACGCGTTGACGGGGAAAGCGCGCGGCGAGCCATCGCCAAGATGGTGCGCGAGTACGAGCGGCTGATCCACCGGGAGGACCTGGAGTTGCTGGCGCAGGTGCACCGGGAACGCCGCCTGCCCGGCAGCGCAGACCTCTCGCGGTTGATGTACAATCGGTTGGTGCTGCCATACGTCAACGGCGACCGCTGGATGGACGTGCACCCCGCCGTAGTTGCCGCGCCGCTCTTCCGAGAACACTTAAGGTTGGAGCAGCCGTGAGCGGAGAGCCATTGCCTGATCTCGACGCCGAGAGCCAGGCTGAACTGGCTGCGCTCAAGCGGGCGCTGCGCATGGCGGGTGGCTTTGCGCTCTACGTGGTGCGCGCAAATACCGCGGCCCTGCGACGCCAGATCATCGCCAATCTGCATGCCAATCTGCCCCGCCCCCTCGTCGTTCTGGCGCTTTCCCTGGGTGAACCACCCTACGAGCAGATCGCCCGCGCTGCCGAAAGCGCCCCAGAGAACGCAGTGCTTTCGGTGGAGGGACTGGACTTGTTGGCTCCCTCGGCCGACCCCGACTGGTTCCTGCAGCAACTCAACTGGCGCCGCGCCGCCTACCGCAGGCTGGCGCGGCCATTGCTCCTGTGGGTGCCGGAATACCTGTTGCGCCTGATGATGCATCACGCGCCCGACTTTTTTGACTGGCACAGCGGCTTTTACGAGTTCACCACTCCGGCGGCGGTCTTGGTGGAGACGACCAGGCAGACGTATGCTATAGGCGACGCGGAGCAGGTAGATTTGACCGTCGCGCAAAAGCGAGAGCGTAGCGCCACGCTGCGCGGTCTGCTGGGCGAATACGTGGGGGAGGAGCCGGAAGTCCGCCGTGCCCGGGCTGACCTGCTGGGTAAACTGGGCATCCTGCACGACAGTCTGGGGGAGGTGGGGCGGGCGATCGAATACTACGAGGCGGCGCTGGAGATCGCGCGGGAGATCGGTGACCGGCGCGGGGAAGGCAATCATGTGGGCAACCTGGGTCTGGCCTACAGCGGTCTGGGGGAGGTGGGGCGGGCGATCGAATACTACGAGGCGGCGCTGGAGATCGCGCGGGAGATCGGTGACCGGCGCGGGGAAGGCAATCATGTGGGCAACCTGGGTCTGGCCTACAG
>JAXHUO010000049.1:0-27368 GCA_034189605.1 Chloroflexota bacterium | reverse complement strand
TCATGTGGGCAACCTGGGTCTGGCCTACAGCGGTCTGGGGGAGGTGGGGCGGGCGATCGAATACTACGAGGCGGCGCTGGAGATCGCGCGGGAGATCGGTGACCGGCGCGGGGAAGGCAATAGGCTGGGCAACCTGGGGAATGCCTACCGCGGTCTGGGGGAGGTGGGGCGGGCGATCGAATACTACGAGGCGGCGCTGGAGATCGCGCGGGAGATCGGTGACCGGCGCGGGGAAGGCAATCATGTGGGCAACCTGGGTCTGGCCTACAGCGGTCTGGGGGAGGTGGGGCGGGCGATCGAATACTACGAGGCGGCGCTGGAGATCGCGCGGGAGATCGGTGACCGGCGCGGGGAAGGAGCAGACCTGGGCAACCTGGGGAATGCCTACAGCGGTCTGGGGGAGGTGGGGCGGGCGATCGAATACTACGAGGCGGCGCTGGAGATCGCGCGGGAGATCGGTGACCGGCGCGGGGAAGGAGCAGACCTGGGCAACCTGGGGAACGCCTACCGCGGTCTGGGGGAGGTGGGGCGGGCGATCGAATACTACGAGGCGGCGCTGGAGATCGCGCGGGAGATCGGTGACCGGCGCGGGGAGGCCCTCCACTGCTGGAACCTGGGGCTGCTGCACGCAGAAAATGACCCGGCCCGAGCAGCCGAACTAATGCAACCCCTTGTGGCCTACGAGCGTGAGATCGGCCACCCCGATGCCGAACCAGACGCCGCCCGCGTGGAGAAGGTGCGGGCGCGAATAACAGCGGATGGGCAGGATTAGCGGATTGAGGTTGATCCGTTAATGTCCTGAAATCCGCGTTCTTCCACCTGTGATGACATGAGCGAACGAGTCTGGTTCATCTCCGGACGGCCATCCGTGCCGGAGGGCCCCTTGGCCCGCTACCGTCCTATCCAGCCGGTCGGGGCGGCGACGGCTTATGTGCGCACCCTTACCCGGCCTGGCGACTTGGTGGTGGACCTGTTCTGCCAGGGACCGGCGGTCGTGCGCGAGGCGGTCGCCACGGGCCGCCGCGCGCTGGGGTTCAGTGTCAATCCGCTGCTCCTCGTCGCTGCCCGCCTGGGGCTGGGCCAGCGCGAAGGTGGGGCGCTCAACGCTGCCTTCACCCGGCTGGCCGATAGCCCCAAAGGGGACCTGCCCCTGCGCCACCACCTGGCCTCTCTCTACCGCTCCGCCTGCCCGGCCTGCGGCGCGTCCGGTACCGCCGAGTGGTTTGCCTGGGACCGCGACGAAAACCGCCTGCTCAGGAAGGCGGTGCGTTGCCCCCGCTGTGAGAAGGTGCAGGAGGGAGCGGGGGACGACGATGACATCGCTGCCGCCCGCCGCCCCTTGCCACGGGGCCTGGCCTACTACTATGCGCTGGATCGGGTAGCGCCGCTGGGCCACCCGGCGCGGGAGCGGGCCACTCAATTGGTCGAACTCTATACCCCGCGCAATCTTTCCGCGCTGATGGACTTGAGCCTGCGGCTCGCAGGAATCGAGGCCAGCGATGAGGTCAGGCTTGCGCTCACCGATCTTCTTCTCGATTGCTTCGACGCCGGCAGCAGCCTCGACCCCTATGGTGAGGAGCGGCCGCGTCCGCGCACGCTGCGCGTCCCGTCCCGCTATGTTGAGCGTAACGTGTGGTTATGTTTCGAGGAGGGGCTGCCCCCTCTCCGCTCCGGGGAGGGGGGTAGGTTTCCCCCCCAGGCCACGGACGTCGCCGCGTTGGTGCGGGGCGAGGAGCAGGGTTATGCGCTGGCCAGTCGCGCGGCCCGTGACGTGGGGCAAATCGTCCCGCCTGGCAGTGTCTCCCTCATCTTCGCCGACCCGCCCCGGCCCGACGGTGTCTTCTGGGCGCTCTCAGCGCTGTGGGCGGGGTGGCTGTGGGATTCCCCGGCCGCCCGCGCCATGCGTCCCTTTTTGCGCCGCCGGAGGTTCGACTGGGACTGGCACTGGCACGTGTCGCGGGTGGCGCTGGAGGCGGTCGGGCCGCTGCTCGCCGCCGAGGGGTTTTTGGTCACCATCTTCTCTGACCCCGATGAAGCGCTTTTAGAATCGGTCTGCCTGGCGGCCAGCGGCGCTGGGTACGCCCTGGCAGGCTGGGGCTGTGACCCTGGGGTCGGATACCGGCTGGTCTGGCGCTGGGAACCACGGAGAACGGATCGCGGATTGCGGACGGCAGCGCTGGACGAGGAGACGTTGGAGCGCGACTTGATGGTCGTGACGGAGGATCTGGCAGTGAGCGCCCTCTTGGAACGAGGGGAACCGGCCCCGTGGTCGCTGCTCCACGCCAGTGTGTACGCCGGTTTGGCCTCCCGGCGGACGCTGGTCGCCGTCGCAGCACTGCCCGATGGTGGCCCATCCCCGCTCGGGTTCGCTGCCCATGCCGCGCGGCAGGCCCTTGAGGAAGCGCCGTTGGTGCAGATGGAAGCGGTCGTGCCGGGCGGCGGGGGTGTGGCCGCCGCGTCCAAGGAGGTGGCCACCAGGCCCCCATTGTGGTGGCTGGCCGATCCTCGTGAGGCGCAGGAACCGCTGGCCGACCGGGTCGAAATGGCGGTGTTGGAACTGCTGAGGCGGCGCGTTGCCTGGGATGAGGAGGAGTTGACCGATGCCATCTGTGCTCGTTTCCCCGGCCCTCTCACGCCCGACCAGGTGCTGTTACACGGCTGCATCGCCTCGTACAGCGTGCAGGAAGGCGAGATGCTCCGCCTGCGCCTGGAGGATGACCCGCAGCGGCGATCTGCCGAACTTGATACGCTGTGCGGTGATCTGGTAGAGTTAGGCAAGCGGCTGGGGTTCAAGGTGCGGCGGCGTGGCGGCGGATGGGACGTGCGCTGGTTGGAGGAAGGGCGGCCGGCTTACGTCTTTGCCATCTCGGTCACGGCGGTGTTGAGCCCTCGCCTGCTCGCTCCATCTTCTCTCCCTTCTCCGCCCCATGAGGAGGGTGGGGGAGGGGTACAGCGCTGCCAGGTCGTGCCCGGCGGCCGGGCGCAGTTGGTGGGTCTCAAACTGCAGCGCGATCCGCGCCTGGCTCGTGCTGTTGAGACGAATGGTTGGCAGTTTATCAAGTTTCGTCACCTGCGCCGCCTGGTGGCCGAGGAGGAATTGGACCGCCATGCCCTAAAGACCGTGCTGGGTCTCGATCCCATCGTCGAGCGGGAAGCGGCCCAGATACCACTGTTTTGAGGTCAGAAACCAGGTTTTCCGGAAAAAACCCGGTTTCTTCAGATCAAGGAGTTTGTTATGAAAAAAGGCTATCTTGTTGCCCTGATCGTGTTGGCTGTGTTGACCCTGTTCTCGCTGACGCTTAACAGTGTGGTCATCTTAGGGTTGCTGCGGGCGCGGCATATTGCCCTGGGTGCGGTGGCTGAGGCCCGCGCCGTCGTCACTGGCATCAGCGATGATACCTTCTCCTACACTTTTGAGGTGGATCAGGATATTCCCGTCGCGGCCAGTGTCCCCTTTAGCGAGGAGGTCACCGTGCCCATTCACACCACACTTCCCATCTCAATGGTCGTGGCCATCCCTATCAACGCTGGGCTGCTGGGCACTTTTGACATAGATGTGCCCATCCGCACCGTTGTTCCAATAGACCTGGCGGTCGCTGTGCCGATTAGCAAAACGGTGGGCATCGCCACTACTGTACCACTGGATTTGGATGTGCCGATAGAGGTCCACATCGCTGATACGCCGCTGGTTGGCTACCTGGAGGAACTGGACGCAGCGCTGGCACGGGCCGAGGCACGGCTGAGACGGCCTCTTGGCGACGGAGATTGATGGGTCGCGCTCGAAGATGATACGTTAGCAGCCCGCCAGGTAGCGGGCGTGGAGGATGTTATATGCAGACTGTCTCGTATATACTAGTGCCATCCGCTTTTGGCACGCTGGGCATCGTCTGGCGGGAAACCGGGGAAGGACCAAAGGTGAGCCGCGTGTTGCTCCCCCACGAGCAGACCCCGGCGCAGGAAGTCGTCCGGGCAGCCTTCCCTGACGCCAGCCCGCTATCGTGCCCGGCGATTGCGGAACTGGGTGAACGTATGCAGCGTTTTCTTGAAGGAGACGCTGTTGTCTTTGAACTGCACCTCGTTGCGCTCGCCAAGTGCTCCGAGTTTCAAAGAAGCGTGCTCCTGGCTGAACACAGGATCCCTCGGGGTTGGGTCAGTACCTACGGGAGGATCGCGCAAAGTTTGGGAGTCCCTGGAGGTGCGAGGGCGGTCGGTGGGGCCTTGGCGCGCAATCCTTTCCCCATTATCATTCCCTGCCACCGGGCGATCAGAGCGGATGGTCAATTGGGCGGGTTTCAAGGTGGCCTTGAGATGAAACGCTCTCTGCTTGAACTTGAAGGGGTAGAGATCTCGCGGGCAGGAACGGTGCTCACGGACAGGCTTTTCTGAAGGGTGCGCAGGTTTGATGGTGGTTGTACGCAACCTGCACAGGGGTTTACGTGAATTATAAAAGGTTTGGTGTTATCGCCCTTGTCTCAAGAGGGCATCGCTGGTATAATTAAACAAACGATCATAAGAGGAAAGGTTGGATTACTGGATGACCTGGCTGCGAGGCGTTCTCGCTGCTCATCACTTGGTGTTGGCACTTTTACATGGACAGGCTTTTTTCGTGTTGGGCCTCTCGATTGTTTTCCTGGCCCGCCGCAGTGCACGATTGGAGGTCGCCCGTGGTCTTTCACCGCTGGCGGCCTTTGGTTTTTGTGAGGCCTTGGTGGCCTGGAGTCCTGTGTTGCTGGGGCCAGCGAGCGCTTCGATGGCTGTTTTGCTTGCCTGGCTACGGCTGCTTCTTCTGGGTGTGGGCTATGCTTCTCTGTTGGCTTTTGCTTTGCAGACCCGTGTGTTGCTGGAAAAGCGACAGTGGGAATGGTGGGTATTTACCGGCGGGTTCTTTGGGTTGTGGCTGATTGGTTTGGTCATCGCCCGTCTGGCCCGTATGCCATTGGAGCAGGTGTGGCTCGGCGGCGAGATCGCGGCACGTTATGGACTGGCGCTGCCCGGCGGCTTGTTAGGGGCGTGGGGACTATGCCGCCAGACTTACCGCACTATTGAGCCCGAGCGCCTGCCGCTGGTCAAACCCTCCCTGCGCGTCACCTGGTTTGCCCTGGGGTTTTTCGCCCTGTTCGGAGGGCTGATTGGACCGGCTGCCCCTTTCTTCCCCGCCAATTGGCTTAACCAGGATGTTCTTTTACGAGCGACAGGTATCCCAGTCTCACTTTTTCGTGGTCTGTGTGGCATCGCCACCACCTGTGGGATCGTGCGGGCGCTGAGCGTGGTCCTGAGCGAAGTTGATCTCTGGCTGGAGAGCGTGGAACGAAGGCAGGCACTGGCTAGCGAGCGGGAGCGCATTGGGCGAGAGTTGCACGATGGTATCATCCAGTCCATCTACGCTGCTGGGCTGATGCTGGAGGGAGCCCGCCACAGTATTCCTGACGAGCCGGAGATGGCGCGTGCCCATCTGACGCGCGCGATTGGGAGTCTGAACCAGACCATCCAGGATATTCGCCGTTATATCTTTGACCTGCGTGGCGAGATGTTAGATGATGATCTTGAGGTTGGGTTGAACACGATGCTCAAGGACTTTCGCGTAAACACGTTGCTGGAGACGGAACTCATCGTGGAGGGTCAGGGCACCCGGGGGCTGGGGGTCGAGCGCCGGCAGCACATTTTCCAAATCGCGAGCGAAGCGTTGACCAACGTGGCCCGTCACGCACAGGCCCGGCGCGTCGAGGTCTGCCTGCGATACGGTGTTAACGCGTTGCAACTCCGTATCTCCGACGATGGTGTCGGACTATCGGCGCTGCCGATCAACGGAGGACACGGGCTGCGCAACATCCGCGAGCGCACACGTTTACTCGATGGTCTGTTAGATATAAACACTGCGCCGAATGAGGGCATGACTCTGATTCTCACTGTGCCCTATTGAACGTTGTGCGTTGTTCATTGAATGAGGTGATATGGCACTCAGGATTGTTATTGTGGACGACCACGAAGTGGTGCGGCTGGGCCTGCGCACGCTTCTTGAGCACCATCCCGATTTTACAGTCGTGGGCGAGGCCGCTACGGCTAAAGAGGCTGTTCAGAAGGCTCTGTTTTTTTGTCCCGATGTCGTGGTGATGGACATCCGGTTGCCAGGGGGGAGTGGCATTGATGCCTGCCAGAAGATCGTCGAGCAGGTACCAGAGACCAAAGTCATCATGCTGACCTCCTATGCCGAGGATGAGATGCTGTTTGACGCCATCGCTGCCGGGGCGTGTGGTTATGTGCTCAAGCAAATTGGCAGCGACGATTTGATCCGGGCGATAGAGACGGTGGGGAAGGGTGAGGCGCTGTTGGACCCGGCGCTCACACAGCGGGTCTTTGCCCGCGTGCGCGAGGCGGCGCGCAAGGAGCAGGAGGAGGCTTTCGCTGGCCTGACCGACCAGGAGATGCGCGTTCTGGCCCAGGTGGCTGAGGGCAAGACAAACCGGGAGATTGCTGAGACAATGTTCCTGGGCGAGGGGACGGTGCGTAACTATGTCAGCAGCATTCTAAGAAAACTGAATCTGACCAATCGGGCCGAGGCTGCTGCTTACGCAGTGGAGCATCATCTGAAGGAGTTCCTCTGATAGTTGCTTGCGTGATGCAAACCAAAGCGGGTTGTGAGCCTCTGATGCTCACAACCCGCTCTGCGTTTTGGTGATTGTGCTCCGCTAGATTCAGGGAGTACGGGCGCGGTTACCGTGCTCCTACAACCTGTCTAAGGGGCGGATTCTTCCAGGTACTCGTTGCATTGATCGAGAGCAGCGTCGAGTTGTGTCTGGGCGTCCTCGCCCCCCATGACGGCAGTGAGCATCTCCGCGATGGCCGCGCGGCACTCGTCGTAGCCGGCCACCGGCGACTCGATGCCATAGTCCATTGCCATGAAGGTGAAAGCCTTCTCGTAGGTGGGGTGTTCGGCAAAGTAGTCGGCCAGCAGATCGGCCGCTGCCTGGCGGGTGGGGAAGTAGCCGGTGCCACTTGCCCACGTCGCCTGCTGCTCCGGCTCGCTCATCCACTTGATGAACAACCAGGCTGCCAACTGTTCCTCGGGAGTGCTCGCGAAAATGGATTGGCTGGCCCCATAGATGTTCAACCGTGGCTGGGCGGTGGTGTGTGGCGGTGGGTTGACGCTCCAGTTGAAGCCCGCACCTTCGCTCACCGCCTGCCCGTAGTAGGGCAGACCGGAGATGGAACTGATGGTAAAGAGCACCCGGCCTGCGCCAAAGTCACTCTGGTCACCATAACGCTCCGTCACCACTGCAGCGCAGCCCTGGTCTTCGAGGTCTTTCAGGAAGGTCAGCGCTTCCAGGCCCTCCGCGCCGTTGAAGAGGTAGGCAGTGCCGTTTTCGTTGATGATGTTTCCACCTCGGCTAAAGACGAAGGTAGCAAAGCGGGAGGCGTCAATGGAGTACTCATAGCCGAGGACAGCACCCTCTCCTGTAGCACCGGAGAAAGGCTGTGCGACGGCTGCGCAGGACATCTCGGCGAACTCGTCCCAGGTCTCGGGTGGGCCGTCGTAGCCCAATTCAGCCAGCCAGTCCTCGTTGTAGTACATCACCTCCATGGATTTGTAGGGGGGCCAACCGTAGCGGGCTTCGAACTGCGGCAGGTAGTCGGCGCCCAATGCGATGGGGAAGAAATCATCCAGTTCTTCCTGCGGGTAGCCCCACTTTTCGCTATCCACGTACGGGTCCAGCGCGATCAGTGCACCCTGTACGGCATAAGTGGCCGCCTGGTTCTGGTAGGCCACGGCCATACTGGGGAGTTGCTGGGCTGGGATGCCGGCGATGACCTTTGCATACAGGTCATCGTAACCGCCCTGGGACTCTCCCTGGACCGTGATGCCCCACTCGTTGGTGCGGTTGAACTCATCAATCAGGCTCAGCATGAGTTCCTCGCGGGAACCTGTGTGCTGGTACCAGTAGACCACTGTCTGGCCACTGGGGTCCAGATTCTCTATCTCGCCGTAGGTTTCCACATCGTAGGATAGTGGTACGGGGGTTGGCTCCGGCGGCACTTCGGTCGGCTCTTCTTTGGGTTCTTCGGTCGGTTCTGCTGGGGCCTCAGTTGGCGCTGGCGCTTCTGTTGGCGCAGGTGCTTCCGTCGGTTTGGCACACGATGCTATAGAGGCCAAAACCAACCCCAACACAATTACTACCGCTATTGATTTACGTACGTTCATCGTTTTTTCTCCTCCTGACTGGGTTTGGTCATTTTGATCTGGTAACTCGTAACATAGTGAAAAGCAACCACTCTTTTTGTACATCACCTCCTTTCATCTTACGAAATCTCCCGGAAAAGGATAATGGCCCAACCGTGTTAGACGTTTTCTGGCCCCAGATGGCCAAAATGATCGGCCTGCTAACCATCAACAAGTTCCTTGCTCGACTTACCGAGGAATCTCCTCACGTTTCACGCATCACGTTCTACGTTTTACCCTTTGAGGCCGGTCGTTGCAATTCCTTCTGTGAACTGCTTTTGGGTGAAAAAGTACAACACCAGGATGGGTATGGTCGTGATCACCGAACCGGCCATGATGAGTTGTGTCTCAGCCCCTGCTTCGGTAATAAAGCCAGACAACCCCACGGTGATAGGCCGCCAAGCGGGAGTGCTGGTGACGATCAAAGGCCACTGTAGCGAATTCCAGGCCCAGATGCCGTTAAAAATGATCACCGACATCATAGGTGCCTTTGAGATCGGCAGCACGATCTGGGTCAGGAAACGCAAGTGCCCACAGCCGTCAATCAACGCTGCGTCGAATAGTTCATTGGGAATCTGGGCAAAGAACTGTCGTAGCAGGAAGACGCTAAAGGTGTTGACCATAAAGGGGATCGTCAGCGCAGTCCAGTTGTTGTACCACACGTTAGTTGTGCCAAACGTTTCTTTGAAAAAGTCCTCCAGAGCGACGATGATCAGGTAATCTGGAATCATGACCACCGTCCACGGGATCATATAGGTGGCCATATAGGCCGTGAACAGGAGATTTTTGCCCAAGAACTCCATACGGGCAAAGGCATAGGCAGCCAGTGTGCCTGTTGCTACCACTCCCGCGATGGTCAACAGTGTGGTGATGACACTGTTCCGCGTGTACAGGGCAAAGTTTGCCTGTTCCCAGGCTGAGATATAGTTGCTGAAGAACATGTGCCACACGTTCCAGGCATGCTTTACCACAAAGTGGTCAGGATTGGAGTCTATTACCTTAAAGTGTGGCCCCCACCGGCCTCGAGGCGCCCCGACATAGTCTGGCCCTCCCCATTGTTTAAATTTGACGCGTGTGGTGAATTGCTCAACCAGACGCGCGTCAACGGTCAGCGCAAACCGGTCATAATTCTGCACTCCATCGTCAGTGGTATCTAGTGCCAGGATCAGCACGTCGAAGGGAAGTGTTACTCCCTCTTTCTCGAGGCGCTCGGCCACGAGAGGGGATACCTCGCTCACGGGGATGACACCTTCCATCAGGGTGCTGAAGGAGGCAGTTGCCCCGTGCCAGGCATCGGTTGGCTGCAGGGAGATCACGATATCCTGGGCCGGCGGCAGATTGGCATAGGGAAGCGTCGTCAAGGCCGCGGGCCAAAATTCTTTTTGGCTGTGTTCGCCGTAGGTCTTGAGTGCAGTGAGGAGCATCCACGCAAAGGGAAACATGGCCACGATAGCGCCCAGGGTGAGAATCAGATACAGCAGGCCCTGCGTGGTATTGCTCCGAATCCGATATTTTCTTGTTTCACGTCCGGGAGTAGCAGTTGTGCTAGCCATAGAACACCCGTCCTTCCGAGATGCGGTTCTGTACCCATGTCAGGCTCAGCATGACACCGGTCAGGACAAATGCCAGTGCTGATGCGTAGCCGAAGCGGTGCCCTTCCCAGAATTGTTTGAATATGAGGATGCTGGCTGTCATCGTGGTTCCCTGAGGGAATCCCATCGTGCGGCCCACCTTGGTCATAACGTATATATGGTTGAAAGCCCTAAAGGTGCCAAGAACCCCCATCATGACCAGAAAGTAGGTTGTGGGAGAGACGAGTGGAATCGTGATGTGGCGCAACAGTGTCCAACGGTTGGCGCCGTCTATCTCTGCTGCTTCGTACAGTTCGTGGGGGATGGTTCCCAGTCCAGCCAGGAAGATGACAGCATTGTACCCGACATATACCCAGATGTTGTAGATGATCACCGCCACGAGAGCCAGGCTCGGCCCGCTTGCCCAGGCCGGCACTTTAAAGCCGAACCATTGACCGATCAGTGTGCCGATCCCCGTCGCCTCAAATAGCCATTGAGGCAGGTTCTCCTCCGCCATGCCGAGTGTGGATAACATCAGGTTGATAAAACCTCGACGTGGTTCGAAGATCGAGGTCCACACGGCGGCAGAGGCCACCGTGACAGTGACGTAGGGCAGAAAGTACAGTATGCGCCAGGTGGTCTTGCCCCGGATTTCCTGGAACAGGACGTTGGCTAGGAGGAAGGAGAGGATGATCTGTAAAGGGACTGTACCGAGGGAGTAAAAGAAGGTGATCAGCAGTGATTGGAACAGGTCCTCGTCACCGTTGGCTAGCATACTCGGAAAGCCCAGTACCAGGGCCAGCCCGCCGATGATTAACATCAGCGCGGCCAGACCGCGCAACAGGAACCCCCTTCCGGATGTCTCAGGTTTGACGCCGCGCCATAACATCCATGCTCCGGCCAGAAGGCCCAGTCCTCCGACTACCCACAGGACATCCAGCGGCTTGCCCAGCGCCTTGAGGTAGTTCTCCAATCCAATAAAGTCACCGCGCTGGATGCGCCACTTGTGCATGCTGATGTAGAAGGCATAGCCCACGGGCAGGAGGTTAAAGGTAAACAACAGGAGTGTGCCGGGGAGCAAGAAAAGGTAGGCTTGTAGATTCTCTCGGATGCGGCGACCACGATGCCCCGCAAGGAGACCGCGACGGGAATCAGTGGTCACAGACTGTTCGATGGTGGCCATATTCTCCTTTCGCGAAAAGGAACTTGTGATATTATAGGTTAAAGGGGATAGGCTGTCAAGCGTGATGAAGCATCACTGGCCGCAGGCGTGGCGGCGATGAATGGTGGGTAAGCAGATGCCTCTCACGCTGCCGGATTACCAGGTGTGGGAGCCCGGCCCACTTCCGATGTCCTGAGCCGTGACCAATGCAAAACGGGCCGGGCGAGATGCCCCCGGCCCGTCCTCATGTGCGAGGTGAAGGCATGGTCACCGCGCCCCTACTCAACAAAGCCGATGTGCTCCGCGGGCCAGTACGAAAACCAGGCGTGGCCTACGATGTGATCAATGAGCACAGGCCCGAAACTGCGCGAGTCGTTGGAAGCGCCCCGGTTGTCGCCCATGACAAAGACGTGCAGCGGGGGAATAGTCTGCGGGCCGTAATTGCCTCCGCCCGGATTGGTTGACCAGAATTCGTCTACCTTCTCGCCTGCGATGTATACCTCTCCGCTGCGTACTTCGATGGTCTCCCCTGGCAGCCCCACTACCCGTTTGATCAGCATCTCCGCCTGCTCTGGTAAGTCAATTACAACGACGTCACCACGCCGTGGGCCATGGAGAAAGCGATACGTCACTTTTTCCACCACCACCCGCTGGGAACTGTGCAGGTTCGGCTCCATACTTTGTCCCAACACCTGGGTGGCCTGGGCCAGGAAGAGATTGATGATCAGGGCGATGATGACCGCAGGGATAACTGTCTCGGCTACCTCGCGCAGCGCTTGCAGCAGCCAGCGCAACACCAGTGATCTGGGACTAGGCTTCTGCTCGATTTCGACCTCTTTGGTGGTATCTTCCACGATATTTTTCCTGATAGTCTCAGCGCGGGCTAGCGTCGTCGCGGCGGGCGGCGGCCTCTGTTGTCTCTGTTGCCCCGATTCCCCCCGGGTCTGTCGGCCGCTTGGGCCTGCTCCAGTGTCCATCCCTCCAGCACAGCCCGACGCGAGAGGCGGATCTTGCCCTCAGGGCTGATATCGGTTACCATCACCATAACTTCGTCGCCAGTACGTACTGCGTCCTCGACGCTGTTGACACGATAGTCAGCCAACTGTGAGATGTGCACCATTCCGTCAGTGCCGGGCAGAATCGTGACGAAGGCGCCAAAGTTCGTGGTGCGCACCACGCGTCCGGTATAAATGTGGCCTATCTCGGCTTCCTCGGTCAATTCCTCGATCATTTGTTGCGCCTTATCTGCAGCCGGGCCGCTGGCCGAGGCGATGTAGATGGTGCCATCATCCTCGATGTCAATGCGCACGTCGCATTCTTCCTGGAGGGCACGCACTGTCTTGCCGCCCGTCCCGATGACGGCTCCCAGTTTATCGGGGTCTATGTGCAGGATGGTCATACGGGGCGCGTAGGGCGAAAGTTCTACTCGTGGCGTGGGGATGCTCGCTTCGATCACGTCGAGAATCTGCATCCGTGCCTGGAGGGCTTGCTCCAACGCTTCTGCCAGAATGTCGTAAGAGAGACCGGCGACCTTGATGTCCATCTGCAGGGCAGTGATCCCCGCGCGCGTACCGGCGACCTTAAAGTCCATGTCTCCGATGTGATCTTCCAGTCCCTGGATATCGGTCAGAATCTGGTAGCGATCGTCTTCCATCATCAGGCCCATCGCGATGCCTGCGACCGGGGCCTTGATAGACACGCCGGCATCCATAAGCGCCAGTGTGCTTCCACATACGCTCGCCATTGAGGTTGAGCCGTTGGAACTGAGCGCCTCGCTGACAACACGAAGAGTGTAAGGGAACTCGCTACTGTCAGGGATCACTGGCAGCAGTGCCCGCTCGGCCAGTGCTCCGTGGCCGATCTCGCGTCGTTTGGGGCCGCGCATCGGGCGTGCCTCCCCGGTGGAGTAGGGCGGGAAATTGTAATGGTGTATGTATCGTTTGGTCTCCTCCGGCGAGAGGTCGTCCAGCATTTGTTCCTCTCGGGGCGTACCTAAGGTGGCGACGGACAGCACCTGCGTCTCACCACGGGTGAAGAGGCCAGAGCCGTGTGTTCGTGGTAGCAGCCCCACCTCGGCCGAAAGAGGGCGGATGGTCTCCGGATCTCGCCCGTCGGCGCGAATGCCTTCCTCAATCGTGCGTCGGCGGACGATTTTGCGCTCTGCTTCATCAAAGGCTTCCCTGATTGCTTTCCCATCCCACTTATCGCCCAGATTCTCGGTCAGTTCATTCCGCAGTGTTCTCAATCGTTCGTTGAGGTCTGTCTTGCTTGTTGCGCCATAGATGGCCTCTGGCAACCGATCGCTTGCCTGCTGCCAGACGATTTCACGCAACTCGTCGGGCAGGGCGTAGGCGGGATAGGCCTGCTCGGGCTTTCCCACCGCTTCCCGCATTTCATTCTGGGCGCGAATCACCTCCTGTATCGCCTCGTGGCCATGACGGAGGGCCTCGATCATTGCGCCTTCGCTGACCTCATCCGCCCCAGCCTCGACCATCAACAGAGCGTTGGCGGTGCCGGCCAGCCGCAGGTCAAGAGCACTGTGTGCCATCTGCGAGATGGTCGGGTTGATGACCAATTTGCCATCTATGTGGCCCACGCGCACGGCTCCTACTGGCCCAGCGAACGGGATGCCGGAGATGGTGAGTGCTGCCGAAGCGCCGATAATGGACAGGATGTCGGCCTGGTGCTCCTCGTCTTGTGAGAGGGGGGTGATGACGATTTGCACGTCATTGCGCAGATCGTGGGGGAAAAGAGGGCGTATGGGGCGATCAACCAGCCGCATAGTAAGCGTGGCCGATTCGGTCGGCCGTCCCTCGCGGCGAAAGAAGGAACCGGGGATGCGGCCTGCCGCGTAGAGCCGCTCCTCAAAGTCCACAGTGAGGGGGAAAAAATTGATCCCCTCGCGTGGAGTGCGTGACATCGTCGCTGTGACGAGCAATAGCGTGTCGCCGTAGCGAACGGTGACTGCACCGCCTGCCTGTTGGGCCAGTTTCCCGGTCTCAATGATGATGACCTCGTCACCCAACGTGGCGGTAGATTTGTAACTATTCATTTTATACCTCCGTGTTTGAGGCCAGACGCGGAGGTCAGGGACTGGGGGGTATCTCGCAGCCTATTGGCGAGCAACTTGCTGTGGGACACTCCCCAATTCCTGGACCTGGCGTCGGGCTCCATAAAGATGTTTTGTTTTCCAGATGATACATTGAACGAGTAGATGGGCAAACTCTCTCCCATATCTACTCGTTCGATTGACCTGCCTGCGGTTGTATTACCTGCGTAGCCCAAGTCGCTGGATGATCTCCTTATAACGTTCGGGGTCTTTGCGACTGAGATAGGTCAAATGACGCCGGCGTTGGCCGACCATCTTGAGCAGGCCACGCCGGGAGTGTTCATCGTGCTTGTGCGTCTTTAGATGTTCCGTCAGTTGAATTATACGAGTGGTCAATAGCGCAATCTGTACTTCTGGTGAGCCAGTATCGTTGGTCGCACGAGCGTACTCGTGGATAATGGCTTCTTTCTCGTTCTTACTCAACGGCACCGTTTCCTCCTTACTACGCATGGACAGGGTCATCCTGTACCCCTCCAGTTTCGCAGGACTATTTTACCACGATTCGGCCCCGCGCGCAAACTGGCACAGAACTGCAGTGAGCGATGAGCAGTTAGCAGTCGTAGTCAGCAATTAGCGGTTGTCGGCTAATGGTAATTACTCAGACATACAGCACAACAACGCCGCATTTGTCATTGCGAGGAGCGTAGCGACGAAGCAATCTCCTATGATGCTACTTGGGGATTGCTTCGGGCAAAAAAACGCCCTCGCAATGACATAGGCTGAGTAGTTACGGCTAATGTTTGTAGTTCTTCCCGAATCGCGGTAGAATGGCGTGTTTGGTCGAGGTTGATTGAGGAGGGCTTTTGTTCACGGGGTGGGGGAATAGGTTGGACGAAACGCAAGGAACAGCGAGCCAGCAGGAGATAGAGGTTGCGCAGGCAGCCGGGATCATCGCGCTGGGAAATATCGCCAGTCGAGTGTTAGGGCTGCTGCGCGAGACGGTCAAGGCCGGACTCTTTGGTGCGACAGGTTCGGTGGGTGCACTGGAGGTCGCTATGCGGGTGCCCACCATCATCTACGATCTCCTGGTGGGCGGGATGGTCCACTCTGCCCTCATTCCAGTGCTCTCCGATTACGCCGCCCCGGAGCGCCGCGCCGAACTGTGGCACTTGGTCAGCGTCATGCTGAGTCTCGCTGTTGTCGCCCTCTCGGCCTGTGTGTTGCTCGGCGAACTGCTGGCTCCCCAGATTGTGTGGCTGATGGCCGGCGGATACGATGCGGCGCTGCAGGCCGAGGCTGCCAGACTGCTGCGCATTATGCTGCCGGCGGTCCTTTTTGTCAATGTGGCCGGCATTATCTCTGGTGTGCTGTACGCGCTGAAACGTTTTGCATTTCCGGCTTTCACTGCCGCTGCTTTCAACGCTGCGATTGTGACGCTGGCATTGCTTTTGGGCAGAAGGTTGGGAGTGCTCAGCATGGCTCTGGGGCTGCTGGTGGGGGCTGTGCTTCAGGTCGCTTTGCAATGGCCTGGTCTCCGTGATGCCCGATTGCGCTTTGTGCTCAATACGGGGCATACTGCGCTGCGCCGTATCGGGCAACTGTACGTGCCTATTGCCCTCGGTCTGATCGTAGACATGCTAAGTGTGGCACTCAGTTATAACTTGGCCTCGCGCACCGGCGACCGGAGCATCCCCTGGATGCAGTATTCGGCTACCATAATTCAGTTTCCACTAGGCTTGGTCTCTCTCGCCGTCTCCTTCGCCATCCTACCCACGCTCTCCCGCCAGGCGACCGACGTAGACCCGGCTCTTTTCAGGGGCACTCTCGCGCGGGGGTTGCGGCTTGTGCTGGCTTTGACCATCCCGGCGACGGTCGGTCTGTGGGTGCTGGCGATCCCTATCGTCGCGCTGGTCTTTGAGCATGGGGGTTTCACTCCATCTGACACGCTGGCGACGGTCGCGGCACTGCGCTGCCACTTGGTGGGCCTGATCTTTGCCGCTGTAGATCAACCACTTATCTTTGCCTTCTACGCTCACAAGGACACCTGGACACCGGCACTAGTGGGCGTAGCGACGGTGATCCTGTACGTGATCCTGGCTCTGGCCCCGACGCTCTTTGTGCCTCTGACGTTGAATGGCCTGATATTGGCGAACTCGCTCAAGTGGGCGGCCCATGCGCTGATCATGCTCGTTCTCCTGCGGCGCAACATGGGCGGCCTGTCGGGGCACAGTGTGTGGAAACTCGTGCTCAAGGCGGCCGTTGCCTCGGCGGTGATGGGAGGCGTGGTGTACGCGGCAGTGGAAGTTGTGGCGCAGATAGTGCCGGCCGGGCTGATGGGCGAGGCGCTGCTGGTAGGGGGAGGAGGGCTCGCAGGGGCTGTCGTCTACGGTGTGCTGGCGTTTCTTCTGCGAGTGGAGGAGGTTGGCCTGTTGGGACAGGCTTTGCTCGAGTGGGGTCGGCGCTTGACGGGGCCAGGGCGGTAGATTATAATGCCATATCTCGATTGGATGAGGCGCGATTGGGGATTAAGCAGATTCAACCGGTTCGCCCGGAGCGATATGACGAGGCATATTTCTTGGGTTCTTGCGAAGGATATGTCGAGTTCGCCGCCAGTGAGGGGGCGCATCTTTCACGCCGGCTGAGCCAGGCCTTTGAGGTGGCCGAGGTCACGCAGGGTATGCTGGTGCTCGACGTCGGTTGTGGGCGGGGAGAGATTCTGCGCCATTGCATGCGACTGGGAGCGCAGGCCTACGGGGTAGACTATGCGCCGGTGGCATTGCGTATGGCGCGGGGACTGGCAATGACCGCTGATGAGATACAGGGCGCTGCGGGAGTTTATCAGGCTAACGCCAAGAGGTTACCATTCCCCGCTGCTTCCTTTGATCGTGTGTTGATGTTTGACCTGGTCGAGCATCTTCACCCGTGGGAACTGGACCAGGCATTGACGGAGGCGCGGCGTGTACTGCGGCCCGATGGCCGCCTCGTCATTCACACCGCTCCTAATGTCTGGTACGACCGATACGCTTACCCGCTGGTGCGGCTGGTGCGTACGCTGATGGGGCAGGGAGCGAAATATCCCCAAGACCCCCGCGCCATCATTCCGGTCAACCTCGACGTGCACGTGAACGAACAGAGCGTGGCGAGCCTTCGGCGGGTGCTGCGGCGAGCGGGGTTCTGCCCCCAGGTGTGGCTGGACACGCCCCCACAGAACCGAAGCGAGGGGGTATTGCTGACAGTGGCCCGTTACATTCTGTTCAACTGGCCGCCTTTCTGTTGGTTCTTCGAGCGAGAATTGTTCGCGGTGGCGAGAGTGGATGTTCTGCGTTAGTTGGGCGTGCTGCCTGACACCATGCTGGCTGATTGTCATCCTTGACTATACTTTTGGGTTTGAGTATACTTGTAGTGCGAACAGGCGTTCTGTTTATTGAGGAGGCTGGGGATGGATTTTCTAGACAAGATTATTCACGGTGATTGTGAAAAAGTCCTGGAGGAGTTTCCAGATAACTCTATTGACCTGGTTTTCACTTCACCACCATACGCGGATCAGAGAAAGAAAACTTATGGCGGTATCAAACCCGATGAATACGTTGATTGGTTCTTGTCAAAATCGAAGCAATTCTTGCGTGTCTTGAAGCCTACTGGCACTTTTGTCTTGAACATAAAAGAGCGCGTTGTTGATGGCGAGCGTCATACATATGTCATTGAGTTGATATTGGGGTTGAGAGAACAGGGCTGGTTGTGGACCGAGGAATTTGTCTGGCACAAAAAGAACTGTTATCCGGGTAAGTGGCCTAACCGTTTCCGTGATTCCTGGGAAAGACTTCTTCAATTCAACAAGCAACGGAAATTCAATATGTATCAAGAAGCAGTTATGGTGCCTGTTGGAGATTGGGCTAAGGATCGTCTTGCTAGTCTGAGTGAAACGGACAAAATCAGAGATGAATCAAAAGTTGGAAGTGGATTTGGAAAGAATGTCTCTAAATGGATTGGACGTAGTAGGGTGTATCCAACAAACGTTATTCACATGGCTACAGAGTGCTCAAATCGAAAGCATAGCGCGGTTTTTCCTGTTGCCCTACCGATTTGGTTTATCAGACTATTCACGCAGCCAGGAGGTGTGGTTCTGGACCCATTTATTGGTTCCGGAACAACGGCTGTAGCCGCGAAGGAACTTGGACGTAGATATGTGGGCATTGACATCAATGGAGAATACTGCCAAATTGCAATGGAAAGGCTTGTGCAGAAACAACCACTGTTATTGGACGCATCTGAAACCTACGAAACGAGGAGAGTGCGATGAGTAAACTGGAACTTGATGTGGTTGGAGCCTATGCCAGCGAGAACATAGTGGATTTTCATCAGAGGAGGCTCAAGTCATTGGAACAGTTGAAACTGAAAAAGTTGCTCAAGAAAAACCCGTATCTATTCAGAGCCAAAAACATCACTACTGCTGGAGATTTGATAAGTGGCTTACTTGATGCTTTTCTCTCTTCGTCCGAAGAGAAACTGTTTGGTGATTTTCTGGAAGATTTGGCTATCTTTGTCGCGGGCCAGACCTGCAATGGGCATAAATCAACGGCACCGGGAGTTGATTTGGAATTCGAGAACAGGGGCATCTACTACGTTGTCTCGGTAAAGTCAGGGACCAGTTGGGGAAACAGTTCTCAGCAAAGCAAACTCGCTGAGGATTTGCAGAAAGCCGTTATTAGAGTTAAGCAGTCACGACATGGTGCAAACGTTCAGTCAGTCTTGGGTATTTGCTATGGAAAAACAAGGACGAGTTATCTGCGAGGCTACCTGAAAGTTGTTGGCCAGAACTTTTGGTATCTGATTAGCGAAAACAAGGATTTGTACACGGATATCATTGAACCGATTGGGCATAGAGCCAAAGAGCACAATGACGCATTTCACAGGGACAAGGGTAGGGTGACAAACAGACTCACAAAAGAGTTCATCGAAAGTTTCTGTGATAGCACCGGCGCGATAGATTGGGTGAGACTCGTTGAGTTCAATAGCGGTAACTATGATTTGGATAGGTTCTTGTCTTGATTTGGAATAAAGTGCGAGAATCTGCGTTTCATTCAGATTGTCGGTTTGAGGAACACCCTCACTAGGCGATTATGCCCAAGTATCGTCGTACAGTTGACGAACTATCTATAGAGGAACTGGAGGAGGCCCTGCGTATCCGCAAGCGGGAGGCACGGCTGGAGCGTCTGCGCCAGTTGGGCAAAGGGGCCGAGGCCAGCGGCTTTGATCCATTGGCTCCGAAGCCGGTCGAACCTCAGCCTCTGCCCCTGCCGACGGACTATCAGCACTTTGAGGATGCAGGAGCCACAGCGCAGTACCGCGCTCATGCGCTGGATGAACCGGTTGTCGAGGAGAAACCGGAGCTCCCGCGGCGCTCGATTCGTTGGGATTGGCTGCGCGACAAGAGCCTGTTGGTGATCGAGCTGGCTGTTCTGGCAGGGTTGATTCTGGTGATGTTCAGTTTGCGGCAGACGCTGCGCGAGGTCAACGAGGAGGCCAGTCAAGCCCAGCAGGCCCAACTGCCCACTCTCACACCCACCCCCTTGATCCAGGTGGCCGTGCTGCCAGGAGGCCACACCCCGCCCGATTCGCCCGGAGGTACTGCGCCCGAGGACATCCCCCCCCACCTGCGTGACCTGGTGAATGCGATCACCCCCCTGCCTATGCCCACGCCGGGGCCAGAACAGGCTGTCCGCATCCAGATTCCTGTCATCGGGGTAGATGCTCCGGTTGTGGAGGGGGACACCTGGGAACCGCTCAAGCAGGGGGCTGGTCATCACGTCGGCAGTGCCAACCCGGGTGAGAGTGGCAATTGCATCATCTCAGCCCACAACGACATCTTTGGTGAGATATTCCGTGATCTGCCTGATCTTGACCTGGGCGACCAAGTATTCGTCCACACAGCCAGCCGGATCTACCGTTATATCGTCACCCAGAAGCGCATCATTGAGCCGACGGAGGTGAGCGTGATGTATCCTACTTCCAGCCCGGTGCTAACACTTGTTTCTTGTTATCCGTATGGGATTGACACGCACCGCATTGTTGTCATTGCCGAGTTACAGCCGTGAGATAGGAGAGAAGAGTATGGCGAAAAAGTCGCGTCGCGTCAGGAAAAAGGGTCGGCGGGTGCGCCTTTCGCCGGCCCAGATGATACAGCCGGAGATTGGCGAGGAGGTTGCTGCCTCCCTGATAGCCGCCCAGGCGCGGTCTGTGCCGGAGGTGTCTGACCTGCGCGAGGAATACCGCTACGTCGTTGCAGATCTCAAGCGCATTGGCATCATCGCTGTGGCCATGTTGGCGATATTGATTGCTCTGGCGTTACTGCTGCCATGATGCCCTTTACGTTCTAGTTCCTACAGTTCACGTGAGGCGGCTTGTTCAGGCTGGCAGATACGCAGGGGCAACGTCCGTACTAACACGACCAGCCCCCACGACACTCCCCAGTGGAGGGCCAGTGCCAGCCATAGATTCTGAGTCAGCAAGGATAGCGCACCACTGATGACGGCCAGTGCCCCGCGCATCAACTGGGCCGGGGCCTGCTGTGGGTTGGTCAGACCCTTGCGCCAGGCTGGGTTGAGCGCGGCCTCTAGCCCCACCAATGCCAGCCCCCCCCAGGTCCCCCAATATGCGCTCCACGCGATGATGAGCACGTTACGGTAGAAAGCCCAATGGACTTCGTGGTAGGCTGCCTCGCGCAGGAGCACCCAACCGGATGCGTCAATCCCGGAGACTGTACCTCCCGCGTCGGTGCTGATCAGGGCTCGCCGGTAGGCCCACCATCCCAGGGCCAGTAATGTCCAGACGCCGATGCCTAGTGCCGCTGTCCACCCCACATCGTAAGCCCAGTCGAGCCAGTTGGCGGTCACGGCGGCGCCGGTCACCCCGTCACTCAATGTGGGCCAGTTGAGGTGCTGTAGCCCCAACAGTCGCCCGACGACTGCATCGTGGCCCCACAAGAGTGCCGCGAAAGGCACGCCGATGTAGTACAAGAGACGGAGGAGTTCAAGCAGCCACGGAGAAAAGCGCCACGCGATCAGGGGGATAACGAATTCATCTACTACCATACCGGAGCGAGGTTGGCGGAAGAACCAGGCCAGGTTCGCCCCGAAGACGGTCAGGAACAATGAGCCACTCAGCCATAGCCAGCCTTCGCTCCACGCCATGGTTAGTTCGGGCACGTGTCTATCTCCCTCGCAGCGGCACAGTCAGCGTGATGCGTGTTCCCTCGCCTGGTGCTGAAGCAATAGTCAGGTGACCGCCGACCAACTCGGCCCGCTCGTGCATATTGATCATCCCCAGGCTGCTACGCTCGTCATAATGCACCTGTACCTCGTCCACGTCGAACCCACGGCCATCATCCTCCACCTCGGCAATGAAAGTGTTGTCCTGCATGTGGAGCCGCACCCAGATGTTTTTGGCCTGGGCGTGCTTGCGAATGTTGCCGATTGCCTCCTCGAGGATGTAAAAGATCACACCTTGAGCGTTCTTGTCCAGCAGTTGGTCTACCTCTGGTGTCGCTTCCAGGTGAATTGGCGTAGCGTCGGTTTCGGCCAACTTGATGATGTACTGCTCCAATGCTGCTTGTAGCCCTTGGGTTTCGAGGATGAGTGGGCGGAGCGTGAAGAGCATATGCCGGATTTCCTTCGTCGTGCGGCGGGCCAGTTCCTCGGCCCGCACCAGTTCCTCGGCTGTCTGTTGTGGGTCATTCTCCAGGAGTAGTCGTGCATAGTTCAACCGCATCGCGATGGCAGCGATACTCTGCGTGGGGCCGTCGTGCAGATTGCGGGCTAGTTTCTTGCGAGCATCTTCCTCTACTGCCACGATGCGCTCTTTTTCTTCCGTCAGGCTTTGATAAAGTTGGGCGTTCTGAAGCGCAACGATGGCCTGATTGCAAATGGCGATGAGCAAGTCATGGTGATCTTCTGCATAGGTGCCAGGATGGGGGCTGCCGAAAACCACCGCGCCAAAGTTCTCGAACCCGGCTCGCAGTGGCACGACGATTGCCTGTCGGCAACTGTGCATCATGACAAGTTGGCCTAACTCTGGATCTGCTGCCGGATTGTCGGTTACTACGGCCTCTGCTGTCGCCAACGCCTGAGCCAGAACACCACTCTTGCCCTGGAACACAGTCTTTTGGTCGCGGGGCGGTAGGTGGCGCGAGGCTACAATGCGCAGATCATTGTGACTGAAGAGCATTACCAGGCTCACGTGGGCTGAATCTGGTTGGCCCAAATCTTGCATACCAGCCTCACCCACCTCGAGCACTGCTTGCAACACTTTGTTGTAATTTAGCGTCGCGCTTAGCGTGCTCGCCAACTCGAAGATTGCTCGCGAGTGTTCTTGAGCAGCGCGCAACTTTTGCAGTTCGGTCTCCTCCTCAAGCCAGCGTGTACGGGCGATGATGCGCTTCATCTGATGGCCTATGACACTACTTATCAGGGAGGCCAACAGGAGGATCAGAGAGCGGACCGTAAACTGGAGCAAGGCTGGCCAAGATGTCCCGGGTGGTGCGACAAAGTAACCTGCAATCCCGCAACCTATCACAACGACGATGGTGACCAGCAGGCTCACTACCCAGGGGAAGCATAGCGCTGCTGTGATGATGGGAAACAGCGCGAAGAACAGCAGTGGACTCGTCAGGCCACCAGACGTAATGACAAAGCCGATGGTCAGGACGATGTCAATCAGCAATGTCATCACCGGCACGACTTGTCTGAGGGTGCCGTAGAACAGTAGCAGCATCACGATGAGATTGTAGAGAGCCGCCGCCGTCAATAGGACGATTTGGGGTAAAAGAGAGCGGGCGTCGAAAGAATCACCATGACTGATGCAGGCATCCGTGAAACTGATGAGAGCCACGCTTACCAGAAGTAACCAGCGCAGGTTGCTGATTAACCACTCTACCTGGAGATGTTTCTTGGCACTCTCAGGTGTGGGCATAATGGTCTTTCCATCGTGTATACTAAACAAGCCGCGGGCATTGAGCGGATGGCCCCCTCCACGCAGCCGCGACTTGGTGTTGAAACAGTGGGCGCGAAGGGACTCGAACCCCTGACCTCTACAATGTGAGTGTAGCGCTCTGACCAACTGAGCTACGCGCCCAAGGCACAATGATTATAGCACTGAACTTTTCAAACTGCAAGTCTTGACAGTTGTTTCACCTTGTGGTATCATCGCCCTCAAACTGAATACCTCGGCGATACTCTTATCCAGAGAGGTGGAGGGACCGGCCCTGCGAAGCCTCGGCAACCATGTTAGTCAGGTGGTCAAGTAGTCGGAATGGTCATTATGGTTATGCAAAGGTGACCAGCGACGTCAGGCTATCAGATTACTGGACTGGTAGACTAACCCAGGTGCCAATTCCGGCAGAATGGTGTTTCTGGAAGATGAGAGGTGGTCACGCCAGTCGTGTCCCTTCTTGTCTTGCAAGAAGGGGTTTTTTGTTGGGCTGGTCTCGACCAGATGGGAGGGCAGCCTGAGTAATAACCAAAAATCTAAGCATACAGCCAAAGGAGAAGTTCAAATGAGTGGTAGCAACGCGACATTTATGACATCACCTCAGTATTTCTTCACCTCGGAATCGGTGACCGAAGGGCATCCCGACAAAGTCTGCGATCAGATTTCAGATGCTGTGCTGGATGCCATCATCGCTGATGACCCCGAGGCACGCGTCGCTTGTGACGTGAGCGTGACCACCGGCCTGGTCGTCGTGATGGGAGAGATCACGACCAGTACCTACGTGGACATCGGCAAGATTGCCCGCGGCGTTGTCCGTGATATTGGCTACACCCGCGCCAAGTATGGCTTTGATGCCGATACGTGCGGCGTCATCGTCAGTATCAAGGAGCAATCGGCTGATATTGCCCTGGGCGTGGATCGGGCGCTGGAGGCCAGGACTGGCGAGACGTCTGAGGCAGATATCGAAGCGATCGGCGCTGGTGATCAGGGCATGATGGTCGGCTTTGCTTGCGATGAGACGCCAGAACTGATGCCGTTGAGCGTTATGCTGGCTCACAATCTGTGCCGGCGGTTGGCCGAGGTGCGCAAGAACAAGACACTGCCCTATCTGCGCCCTGATGGCAAGAGTCAGGTGACGGTTGAATATGAGTATGGCCAACCCAAGCGTGTTGACGCCATTGTCGTCAGCACCCAACATTCGCCCAACGTCACTCAAGAGCAGATTAGTGAGGACGTTATTGCTCACGTGGTCAGGCATGTGGTACCTGCTGATATGCTTGATGACAAGGTCAAAATCCACGTTAACCCCACGGGGCGTTTTGTTACCGGTGGCCCGCTGGGTGACTCTGGCTTGACTGGGCGCAAGATCATAGTTGACACGTATGGTGGCGTGGCTCGTCATGGTGGCGGTTGTTTCTCTGGCAAGGATCCAACGAAGGTGGATCGTTCGGCGAGTTACATGACTCGCTACATTGCCAAGAATTTGGTGGCGGCGGGCATAGCCGATCGTCTGGAACTGCAAGTCTCTTACGCCATTGGTGTCGCCCGGCCGCTGTCGTTGTCGGTAGAGACATTTGGCACGGCCAAGATACCGGACGATAGGATCGTTGAGTTGATTGAAGAACACTTTGATATGCGCCCGGCAGCGATCATTCGCGATCTGGACTTGCGGCGTCCTATCTACCGTAAGACGGCTGCCTACGGCCACTTTGGGCGCGATGACATTGACGCGCCCTGGGAGCGCACCGACAAATCTGAAATCTTGCGTCAGGCAGCAGGTCTGGCTTAGCCGGGGACGTTTGGCAACCGCCCCGCTTCCAGACTGTCTCGGCGTTTTGACATCCCGCTCTTTTCATTGTATACTGCCCTCAGTCTAGGGATGAGATCCAAAGGTGTGTGTTGTGCTCATTGTGTGCTTTCTCACTCCACCTGCCCCTACGCAGCCAGACCCCTGGTCTGGATAGGTGCATTGGGGACGCACACTCGAAACGTAAGCCGGTCAGCCCTCCAGACCACGCGGGGGCTGGCCTTTGTATGAGGACTAATCGAGAAGAAATGGACGTCCCGCTTCAGCGGGAGTTCCCGGCTGAAGCCATACGTCTCACATCCCGTGTACAGAGGACGACGATGACTATCCAGGAACTCACCTGTGAGATGAACCGCTTCGTGGAAGCGATGGGCTGGTATAGGGAGGGTTCACCCTGGCAGCAGACTCCGCGCAACATCGCTATATCGCTTTCGCTGGAGGCAGCCGAGGTGTTGGAGCATTTCCAGTGGGGTGAGCAGGCCGACGAAGATGCACTGGCGGGGGAATTGGCCGATGTGGCGCTCTATCTGCTGCAATTGGCCTATCTGACTGGCATAGACCTGGAGCAGGCGATCCTCGACAAACTGGCCATCAATTACAACCGGGAGTGGACAGAGGGGGTAGGGGGAGTGTGAAAATTCTCGCCGTCAGCGACTTGGTGGTCGAGGGCATCTACAGTTCACACATCCGTGAGCGATTTGGTGACGTGGGTATGGTTCTTTCGTGTGGTGACCTGCCCTACTCCTACCTGGAGTACATTGCGACGATGTTGAACGTGCCCTGTTTCTTCGTACACGGCAACCACGACCGGCCCGAGTACATGGCTAATGGACGCACGCTTACTGAACCGGGTGGCTGGGTCAACCTGGATGGACGGACTATAGAAGCCAAAGGGATACTCCTGAATGGGCTGGAAGGCTCAATGCGCTACAAACCTGGAGCGTCTTTCCAATACACAGAGAGTGAGATGGCCTATAAAGTCAGGCGCATGATGCCAGCCCTGCTTATGAACCGTGTGCTACACGGGCGTTACCTTGATATTCTGATCACCCATTCGCCACCCTTTGGCATCCACGATGGTGAGGATCTGCCTCATCGTGGCTTCAAGGCATTGCTTTGGTTTATTACTCGTTTCCGGCCTCGCTATTTGCTCCACGGCCACAAACACATCTACGGACTCGAGCCTTCGCGGACACGTTACCGGGACACTGAGATCATCAATGTCTATCCTTTCCGCGTGATCGAGTGGTAATGCACGATGGCTGGTAAAGATCAGTCGCTGGCGGACTTTGACGCAGCACGGCGCAAGGCGTTTTGGAACGACATTGTTTCATTTCTGAGCGGTCGTCCTAATCGGCTGCTCTCGTGGGACGAGGTGCGCGATAAACTGGGCGTGCGCGGCCAAGTCTACCGGGGCATGCAAGCCGTGCCGGTGGACAAAGTCATCGGCAGCGTGGGGCGCTACCGGGATTTTGACCGCGCTTTCCTGCCGACGCAGGACTGCACGGCGGGCCGCTGGCGCTCTATTGCCCGTGCCCACTACGACGACATCAACCTGCCGCCGGTAAAGTTATACAAGATCGGGGATGCCTACTTTGTTCTCGATGGCAATCATCGCGTCTCGGTAGCGCGGGAGCAGGGTATTGAGTTCGTGGACGCTGAGGTGATTGAGGCAGAGACCAGAGTGCCGGTGACGGCCGACCTGGACGCCAGAGACCTGGAGATCAAGGGCGAGTACACCTACTTCCTTGAGCGCACAAGGCTGGATGACTTGCGACCTGACCAGCATATCGAGTTCACCATCGGCGGTGGGTACGAACGACTGCTGGAGCACATCGCTGTGCATCGCTACTTTATGGGCCTGGAACAACAGCGGTTCATTTCGGAGGATGAGGCTGTCTGCGATTGGTATGATCACGTCTACCTGACGCTGACGCACATCATCCGCGACAAGGACATTCTGGCCGATTTTCATGGCCGCACAGAGGCGGATCTGTACTTGTGGGTTATGGATCATCAGCACTATCTGCGTGAACGGTTCGGCCCTGGGGTGAGGACGGAACGGGCTGCTGAGCATTTTGCTGATCACTATACCACCCGGCCGATCAAGCGCATGGTGCACGCCGTGCAGGATTTGGTTGCCGGGCAGGACGACGAGAAAGAATTTTCTGCGGATGACCCGGAGGAAGAACGTGCCACGTGAGCCAACGCAACGGCTCTGGGCTAACGTAGAAAAGGAGGATAGATGGCCAAAGTTACCCCTCGGAGTGAGAATTACTCCCGCTGGTACACAGATGTGGTCCAGATGGCCGACCTGGCCGATTATGCCCCTGTCAAGGGCTGTATGGTGATCAAGCCCCACGGCTACGCGCTGTGGGAGAACATTAAGGCGGGGCTAGATCGGCGTTTTAAGGCTACCGGTCACGTAAATGCTTACTTTCCGCTTTTTATTCCCACGAGGTTACTACTCAGGCTGCCTCTCCAGTGGTACACGGAATGAAGGGGGAGCCAGTCAAAGCATCATAAATGGCACCAATCACGTTCAGGCCGTGTTTGCGGACGGTCGAGATGTAACTGCG
>JAXHUO010000048.1:0-35821 GCA_034189605.1 Chloroflexota bacterium | reverse complement strand
GTTAGTAGGAGGCGTCTCCAGACGCCGAAATCGGGTTATGGAGAACCCGCCTACGGAAATGTGACATTTGCCAAACTAGTCGCACCAGGATTTCTGGCGGGAAAGCAAAGACGCGCCAAAACGAGGGCCAGGCCCCTCTTGGCGCGTCAATCGTCTGGTAGATACAGGGAGTTCAACGAGTGGCATATAGTCACGCTGCACCCCTCCTTCCTCCGACACCGAAAACCGCAGAGGGCTTTCTTACTCTCCTGTCTAGTTGGATGCCACACTCATTATTATACCACAATGTCTGGCGCTGCGGGGTTACAGTATCATTACGGTAACTGCTCAGCCACCCTCCCGCAGGTTTTGACGGGTTTTCAACGCAACAGTACATCCCAACGGCTATGCAAGCCTGCGAGTACAACAAATCGTAACATGCGGGAGGGTAGCCCGAGGCCGGCTACTTGTCCTACAACCCCTCCTGCGCGGCCAACTCACGCCCCAAGTCAATCAGTTCCTGCACGGTGGTGATGAACCCCGCGGCGGCCTCGACGCTGGGGGGCGGGGCTTGTTCTTCGTCCTCGGCCGGCGGGGCGGTGAGCGCGCGGACGCGGTCCACGCGAGCGGCCATGTCAGTGGGGATGCGGCCAGGGGCGACCAGTTCCGCCTCCACCAGGCGCGGGGAGGGCAGTTTGTCGTCGGGGGTACGCTCTTTGAGGAGGGATAGATGCGCGTTGAGTGACCAGGCGAGGGCTTGGCGCACGGGGCGCATCACTTCCTCTGGGAAGCCACCCTGTAATACGACGGATGCCAGTTTGAGCCGCTTATCGGCCGTGTCGAGACCCTTGTTGGCGCGGCGCAGCCGCTTCTCCAACGCCTTGCGTTCGTCTTCGCGGGCCGGCGCGGGGATGGCCGGGGCCTGGTAGACGGGAGCGAGCCCGGCTGTCTGCTCCATCACCCCGCCGGTGAGCGCGGCGAGCGCCCGATAGCCCTCCTGCTCCATCAGCAACAGGCCCGGCGTCGGAAAGTCGCCATAGTGTTCGTAAAGTAACATTTCGACCTTGGAGCGCAGTTTGGCCGGCTCGCGATCCACGACGACGAGGACGTTCCCATCGGCGGGAGCGGAGGGGAGTTGCGGAGCCTGTCGCACCAGCAGGATACGGCCTGGGTAGCGCCCCACCAGCAGGTCGGCAAAGCCCTGCAACGTGGGCGCAGGCACGGCTTCTGGTTTTGCCTCAACCGCGGTCGGTTCGAGCACCAGTTCCGGCATAATCGCCTCCCGAGCGCCCAACAGCACTTCGAGCCGCTGCAAGATGCCCGATCCTGCGTCCTTGAACGAGAGGTCAGTGACGGTGCTATCCTCGTTGAACGCTGCGTCGAAGACGGCCCGCTTGGCGGCCAGCGTGTCGAGCATGCGTTCCTCGATCGTGCCTTTGGCAATCAGGTTGACGACGTTGACGGTATGCGGCTGGCCGTGACGGTGGGCGCGGGCGATGCGCTGGGCGAGCACAGCCGGGTTCCAGGGCAGGTCAAGGTTGACCACCATACTGGCGGCCTGCAGGTTCAACCCCACGCCACCGGCGTCGGTCGAGAGGAATACTTTGCACTGGGGGTCTTGAAAGAACTGCTCAATGAGCGCGCCGCGCTTCTTGGAGGGCACGCCGCCGGTCAGTTTGACCCAGCCCAGTTTGAGCCTCTCCAGCGCGGGCTCGGTCAGATCGAGCATCCGCGTCCACTGGCTGAAGATGATGGCCTTATGCCCGTTGCTGGCGACCTCCTCGTCGAGGATCTCGCGCAACTCGCGCAGTTTGGGAGCGGTCTTCTCGCGGTCCTGGGGTTTGATCTCTGGATCATGGAGCGCCAGGGCGTTGCAGATCAGGCGCATTTTGACCAAAGAGCCCAGAAGAATCTTGTGCTCATCCGGTGTGAGCGGACGCCGGCGTGCTCGCGCCATCAACTGGGCGACTCTTTGCTCATATTCAGCGTATGCAGTCCACTGGGGGTTGGTCATCTCGACGAAAAAGTTGCTGTCAATGCGCTCTGGCAGGTCGAGCAGCACCTCCTCACGTACACGGCGCAGGACGTAAGGCGCGATGCGCTGGCGCAATTCGTCCAGGTTCTTGTAGCCCAGCACTTTATAGGAACCAGAGGGCCGCCGTTCGGTATCATAGTAGCGTTGGTTGAAGCGCCACAGGGGGCCGAGGATGGTGGGATCAATAAACTGAAAGACCGAGTAGAGTTCGTCCAGCCGGTTTTCCAGTGGGGTGCCGGTCAGGACAAAGGCGTAGGGACTGCGCAGGCGCTTGACCTTGTCCGCTGTCTTGGTGCGCCAGTTCTTGATCCTCTGCGCTTCGTCGAGGATCACCAGGTCGAACTCTTGCCGGGTGATCTCTTCCTCGTCGAAGCGCACAAGTTCATAGTTGATGGTGTTGAAGAACTGGAGGTCTCGATAAAGACTACGGCGCTGAATCGGGTTGCCCTCGATGACCTGGACCGACAGCGAGGTGAAGCGACGGATTTCGCGCGCCCACTGGTGTTTGAGCGAGGCGGGGCAGACGATCAGCACGTGCTGGATGTCGCGCAGTTGCTTGAGCAGGGCGGCGGCGGCGATGGCTTGCACCGTCTTGCCCAGGCCCATGTCGTCGGCCAGCAGTGCGCGCCGGCCAAAGGCCAGATGGAGCAGGCCCTCTTCCTGATAGCCATAGAGCGGCGTCGAGAGGACGTTAAGCGAGCGGTTACCCTGTTCCACCTGATCGAGGAACCAGCGCCTTTGTTGTTGAACTGCCTCGACGTCCCGTTGATTCTTCAAATGGTCGTGTACAGCCTGGTCCACGTGAATCTGCTCGCGGTCGCGGGCGGGCGACCGGTTCAGTTCACTGAACAACGCGGGTAGACTCTGCATAACCTTGCCCTGCAAGACTCCCTCGGTATCAAAGTAACGGGTTAGCAATGAGTATAACCTCTTGCGCTTTGGGAAAGGCAAAGTGACGCGGACGGTGGTTCGCTCGGCATGGTGGACGTATATCTGGGCAATGGGCGGGGCCTGGGCGATGAACTCTTCCCACTGGTCAGCGAACTCTTTTTGCAGGTTAATCAGCACACCTTCGATGTGCTTGCACGTGCCGATAGTGTTGGTGTGATAGTCGGGACATGTGCATGTGTTTAGTCGCTCGGTGAGTGAGCGAATCTGGACAGTATAGATTCGTTCAGACGTAGAACCTACTTCGAAGGTGCTGTAGACCGGGTGCCGGCCATGATTGACGATTTTGACAAGTTCTTCCTGGCCCCGCTTACGGCGGCGATTGACCTGTTCCTGGAGCATGTCCGTTTGTTGTTTGGTCTGGCTCATCTGGTTCTCCCTTCAAATGTCACGGGATGTGCTCGCATCCCTGTTCAGAAAAGTGGCACTCACGTTTCTCCCCACAATACTTTGGCCTCCGCCACCCACGCCTGGAACTGCGCCGGAGTGTCGGGGAATCGCTGGTAGAGGGCTTTGATCTTGGCAGCGGTCGAGGAGACGCTGAGCAGTCTCTTGAGGCTGGCGAACGAAAACTGTCCGCTCAGCACCCCCCACACGAGTTTGAGCGCCATCGAAATGGTTTGGCCCAATCCCATCTCTGTCTCATAATTGAGGTTCATCTGGCGAAAGTCCTCACCGCTGAAAATGATGCCGTGGTGGAACAGGTAGTCCACCTCGCGGCGCGAGAGTTCGGCGGCGGCGGGCAGTTGGACGAACATAGAGGCAAACTTGGCTCCCTGATCCAGAAAGTAGCGCACGTTATAGTCCCATAACGATTTCCGACTCACATCGTCACGCCGGAGCGCCTCGGCGGCCACCTCGGCCGCGATCTGGCAAGCGGTGAAGGAAGAGGTCACCCCCTCGCCGGAGAAGGGCTTGGTCTGGAAAGCGGCGTCGCCCAGCACCATAAAACCGTTGCCCACCAGCGAGTAGGGGGAGCGACGATAGGGCGTCTTGCCCTGCATACGCTTGAGCACTCTGCCAGGGTTGCCAAAGTATTCCTCGCGCCACTCGCGGTGTTTCTGCCATGCGTACTCATAACCGCCGGGCTGCCCGATGCCCAGGATTGCGCCTTTGCCCCGGCTGGGATTCCAGAAGGCCTTTTGGAGAGGGTAAAAGTTGAGCCCTGTCGGATAATCTCCCTCGAGCCCGTCCCGGAACTCGAGGCAGACGAACAGCGTGTCCTCGTCGCGGATAGGGTCGTTCTCTACGCCAAAGTCGTCCGAGAGACGTGTGCGCACGACCCCATTGATGCCGGAAGCGTCGGCCACGATCTTGCCCCGCACCTCCAGCGGTACGCCGTTCCGCAACGCCCGCACGCCGACGACGAATCCATTCTCTACGATCGGCTCTGTCACCTCGACCTGCTCCAGAATCTCACCACCGGCCTCGAAGACGTAGCCGTGCATCCGGCGCTGGAAGGCGGGCTTGTGCATCACGTAGAATGCGTATCTGACTTTTTCTCTCACCTGCCGGTCGGGCGACCAGGCCAGCCCCGTAGGATAATAGCCGATTAATTCTCCATCTTCTTCGGTTGGTAGGGGAAGGCCAAACTCCTCGAAGCGCACCTGGTCCATGTGGAAGATGTCCATGTGCTGCCCCAGTTCCTCCAGTGGCCGTTTTTCGAGGACGAGTGTACGAAAACCGGCCTGGCCCAGCCGCCAGGCAAAGTAGCAGCCACTGGTGCCTGCTCCAACTATGACGACGTCGCTCTGTAACCGGTGTGTCACGGGCATAACCTCCTCTTTCTTAATCCGTTGCTGTCCTGGAATCCGTGTTCCTCCCTGGAGCCGGCACAATCACCCGCAGCCGGTCCGGCAGGATCGTGTACTTGATGCGAGTTGCAGACAAGTCAAACAGTTCGCCGTCGGCCTGGATGGGGGTGGGCGGGTCGCACTCGATGGTCAGGCTGGTGGTGCGGGCGTATTGCACCTGTGGATCCTCGACGTGACTGCCGTCAAAGGTCTTGGGCAGCAGGCGCAGAACCTTGAGCCGTCCCACTCCGCCGGCGAACACAAAATCCAGGTAGCCGTCGTCCATCTCGGCGCGGGGTGTCATCCAGAACGCGCCTCCGGTGCGGCGGGTGTTGCCCACAGAGACCAGCGTGATCATTCCCTCGTATTCCCCATCCTCCCAGGCGAGTCGCATGTGCCAGGGCTTGTGCCTGAGGATGGTCTTGAGCGCGGCCAGGATATAACGCGGCGTGCCCTTGACTCGTTTCATCGCCCTCTCGGTGATGGTCACCATCGGCTCCAGCCCTATCGCCGAGTTGTTATCAAAATAGCGGCCGTTGACGCACCCCAAGTCAATGGTGCGCGTGTGTCCCGCCAGGACGACCCGGCAGGCTGCTTCGATCTCCTTCTCCAGGCCGAGCATGTCGGCGAAATCGTCGGCCGAGCCGAGCGGGATGATACCCAGTGGGCCAATTACTTTATCGCTTCGGCTATGCTCAGCCCAAGCGCCGGTGGCCTGCATAAGGCCGTTGACCACCTCGCTGATGCTTCCGTCGCCGCCAGCAGCGACGATGGGAGAAAAGCCCGCTAGCGCCGCCTCCTGCGCCAGTTCGATGCCGTGGTTTGGGCCATCGGTGACGACCAATTCATAGTTCATTCCGATCTTTTGACACGCCCGTTCAATATCAGAGATGGCCGCCTGGGCTTTCCAGCGACCCGCATACGGGTTGACGATGATTTTGGTTGTATTCATTCCTGTGCCCTCCCAGGGCCTATGATAACGAAGATTGTTATTCTGCACAAGTGTGGTTGGCCGAGTTGGCTGAGAGTGCGCCCCCTGTGAGTTTCAGCTTCTGGGGCGGATTGGCCTTGATCACGCGCCGATGATTTTGACCAGGACGCGCTTTCTGCGGCCGCCGTCGAACTCGCCATAAAAGATCTGTTCCCACGGGCCAAAGTCCAGGTGACCATCCGTGACCGCCACGACGACCTCACGCCCCATGACTTGTCTCTTCAGGTGGGCGTCGGCATTATTCTCTCCGGTTCGGTTGTGGCGATAGCGGCCGATGGGCTCATGGGGGGCCAGTTTCTCCAGCCACTCCTCATAATCCTGGTGGAGTCCCCTCTCATCATCGTTAATAAAGACCGAAGCAGTGATGTGCATAGCGTTGACCAAAGCCAGTCCCTCACGGATACCGCTTTCACGCAAACACGCTTCCACTTTGGGTGTGATGTTGATCAATGCCCGACGGCCAGGGACGTTGAACCATAATTCTTGGCGATAGGTTTTCATAAAGTTATCCTCCTCATACTGCGCTGAGCGTTCTCAGAACAGGGTAGCATCGTCCGGTCCCAGATTGTACACCGCCCCGCCCGCCCGCGCAAGCAACGGCGAAACGACCGCCCGGACCTGCACGGTTGGGGCAGTTTTGTGTTGCCTGTGGCGGGTATAGGTTTTGACTTCTGCGTGAGGTTGCCATATACTATGTGCGCTTGACCAATAGTAACTTTCCAAAGTGATCCGGGGGCGGTGGCCAAAGTATGAGCATTCACACGAGTCGAATCGGAGAGGAGGTATCAGATGGTCATAGAGGAAGTTAGACGCATCAAGGCGCAATATGCTGGCCCTTTGCTAGGCAAGAGCAACGTGGTGGCCTGTGGTGTGGGCTACAAAGAAGTTGGCGGGGTCAGGACCGACGAACTGTGTGTGGTCGTCTCGGTCGCCAAGAAGGTGCTCAGAGCAGAACTGTTACCCGGCGATCTCGTCCCTCAGGTCTTGGAGGGAGTTAGAACTGACGTGCAAGAAACAGGGGTGATCCGGGCTCTGCAAGACCACACTGCCAAATGGCGACCAGCGCCCGGGGGTGTCTCCTGTGGGCACGTTGACATCACAGCGGGCACCCTCGGCTGTCTGGTGAGCAGAGGAGACCAAATCTACATCCTGAGCAATAACCACGTGCTGGCCAATTCAAATCAGGCCCAGGCCGGGGATCTGATCCTGCAGCCAGGCCCACACGACGGCGGTACCATTGAGGATCAGATCGCCACCCTGGAGGAGTTTGTGCCCATCAACTTTGGAACTGCCATCCCCACCTGCCCGATCGCCACCGGGATGGCGGCAATCCTCAACTGGATGGCCAGCCTGGTAGGTTCCCAACATCGCCTTCAGGCTTTCCAAGAGAACCCCGAGACGAATCTGGTAGACGCTGCCATTGCCAGACCCATTTCTGCCGATCTCGTGGAGAAGCGAATTCTCGAGATTGGGGAGCCCCAGGGGGTTGGCGAGGGGACCCTGGGTCTGGCGATTCGCAAGAGCGGGCGCACTACGGGTCTGACCAGCGGTGAGATCACGCAGGTGGATGCGACAGTGCAGGTAAGTTATGGCACGGGGAAGACGGCCACCTTCACCGACCAATTGATGGCGGGGGCTATGAGTTCTGGTGGTGATTCAGGGTCTGCGGTGCTGGATGGGAGTGGCCACGTCATCGGGCTGCTCTTTGCTGGCTCCGACTCGACCACGATTATCAATCGTATCCAGAACGTCGTGGCAGCATTGAATGTGAGCGTGGATTCCTAGAGACTGAAAAGCACAGACTTGCATCCCGGCATTTCTAAAACATTATCGGTTGACTGCGCCTGCTTGACGAAAGCGGCGGTTTGCGCTACAATAGCGCAGCCGTGCGGGCGGGCCAAGCCCCGCCCGTTTGGTTGCAAGATATTACTCCGCCGTTAAGGGCGAGTGTTCGGGAGGCGATGAATGAATCAACAGACAGAGCAGGTTGAATTGACAGCCGAAAAGCGATCAGTGCTGGGCAAGCAGGTGCGGCAACTGCGACGGCAGGGATGGGTACCGGCCGTGATGTATGGACATGACTTTGTCTCTATGCCTTTGCAGTTCGAGGCCGGGAATTTGACGCGGGTGCTTTCGCAAGTCGGCGGTAGCCAACTTATCCGCATCAAGGTCAAGGGACAGAAGCAACCTGAGATGGCTCTCGTGCGCGATGTGCAGCGCGATTGTATCCGGGGCACTTTGATGCACGTGGACTTTTACCGTGTGATGATGACCGAGCGCCTCACGGCAGAGGTGCCATTGTCAATAACGGGGGAATCTCCGGTTATGGAGCGGAAGGAAGGTATTCTGTTGCATGGCATCTCCACTATTGAGGTTGAATGTCTGCCTGGCGACCTGGTGGACGCGATAGAAGTGGACCTCTCGGACCTGGTCGAGATAGATCAAGCATTGTACGTGCGTGATCTGGCTGTCCCTGCCGGGATAGAGGTTCTCACCAGCCTGGAAGAGATGATTGTGCGCGTAGCCCCGCTGGAGGCGGAGGAAGAAGAAGAGGAGGAAGAGATCCTCCCCGAGGCCGAAGAAGTCGAGGTCATCACGGAGGCCCAGGAGACGACTGGCGAAGAGGATTAGCGGCAAGCGGATCGCAAAGCGGAGACAGGGGAGCCTGTCTCCGCTTTTTTGATTCGGGAATGCCCATTTCCAGGCTTGACGTGCACGGTAGGCACATTATAATATGGTTGGCAAGGTTTCATCCGCTGGCCGTCGGCGAGTGTGTCGGTTAGCGAGTGCTGTAGAAAGGAAAAGGAGACGGTATGCGTAGCCCCAGATTTTTCCGGCATCTGATGTTCCTACTTTTTCTTCTCAGCATCGCGGGCTGCTCCACCGGGGACGGCGCGGAAGTCACCCCTACGTTTATCCCCACAGCCATCGCCCCAGAGGTGCAAGAGTACGTCGTGCAACGTGGTGACGTGGTGCGTGCGCTGGAGTTCACCGGGCGGTTGAGGCCTGTCAATTCGGTCGCGCTCTACTTTGAGGTGGATGACCGCGTGTACGATGTCTTCGTCGAGCGGGACGACTGGGTGGAGGCAGGCACTGTATTGGCCCAACTCGACGTTGAGGATCTGCTTGACCAACTGGAGCAGGCCCAACTGGCGCTGGAGACTGCCCAGAAGGGGTACGAGCGGGCACTGGCCCTGGCACGGATCAACATGGAGGAGGTCAACCTGCGGCTATCGTCGGCCCAGGTCCAGAATCCGGCCCCATCCGTGACAATTGCGCGGGTCAATCTGGATCGGGCCAAGGCGGCGCTGGCCTCAGCCCAGGAGGAGTACGACAAGGCAGCCGCTAGACCCTGGGACCCGCCAGCGGTGCTGGAAGCGTATGGCCGGGCTCTTCAGGAGGCCCAATGGAGCGACGAGGCAGCTCAGGCCCAGTACGATCTGGCCGTGCAGTCCAGCCGTACCCACTCATACGACGTCGCCCTGCTGCAACAAGAGGTCGCACGGGCCGAACTGGAACTGTCGTGGCTGGAGGAGGGGGCAGCCCAGCCGCTCCAGGACGTCGAGTTGGCCCAACTGGCGGTCGAAAGACTGTGGACTCAGATAGACCGGGGCCGGTTGGTTGCTCCCTTCGATGGGCAGGTAGTCTCGCTTGCCATCCAACCCGGCAGCCAGGTTCGCGCCTTCCAGCCCGTGGCGGTGGTTGGCGATCCGGCGAACCTGGAGGTGACCGCAGAACTGGACGATGAGCGTATCCGGGACGTGGTTGTAGGGATGCCAGCGACGGTGGAGCGGGCTGGTGCGCCAGGGCAGCCCATCCTGGCCGAGGTGAGACAGTTGCCGCGCACCACCGGCCCGGTCGAGGATCAGGACCCAGCCATCCACATCCGGCTGCTGGAGTCCGGCTTGGCCCTCAGTGTTGACGACGTGATGCGAGTGACCATCACTGTCGGAGGGGCGCACGGCGTCCTATGGTTACCGCCACAGGCGATTCGCACGTTCGAAGGGCGTCGTTTCGTCGTCGTCCGTGATGGCACACACCAGCGTCGTGTGGACGTTACCATCGGTGTGGAGGGCGAGGAGCGGGTGGAGATACAAGCCGGGCTGAAAGAAGGACAGGTGGTCGTATCCCCATAATGAGACGTGTGCGCAATCTCCTGGCGCTCTTCCAGGTGGCGGCGCTGCGCCTGTGGAGCAATCGTGGCCTGACAGCCTGCGCAACTGCTGGGCTGGTGGCTGCCGTGGCGCTGACTGTCAGTATCCCCCTGTACTCCGATGGGGTTAATCACCGCCTGTTGCAGGAGCGACTGGAGCGGGAAGGCCAGCCCCCCTATGCCTTTCTGTTCTGGTACGTGGGTGCCTGGCGCGGTCTGGTGGAGTGGGAGGACGTAGCGCCGCTGGATACATACCTGGCGGGCGAAGCCCCAGTCACCATCGGTCTGCCGGTCGAGCAGCGAGTTGACTATCTCCAGACCGCCGGGTTGCACTTGTTCCCGGTCTCAGAAGCGACCTACGCAGATGAGCAGGAAGCGTTGACCGAGGTCAGCATCGGGGCCCTTTCAGACTTTAGATCTCACATCCATGTGCTTGAGGGGGCACTCCCCCATCCGCCAACCGGCACGGATGCGCCACTGGAGGTGCTCATCACGCTGTCGCTGGCCGAGAATCTGGGCCTCCAGGTTGGCGAGGAGTACGTGGTCTTTGCCCGCCCGAACAGGCGTGGCCTGAAGGATGGTTTCCAGCGCACCGTGTGCGTCGCTGGCGTGTGGGCGCCAATTAACCCTGCCGACTCTTACTGGTTCCACGAGTACGGTACCTTCGATGACGTCTTTCTAATCTCGAAGGAGACCTTCCTGGAAGAAATCGCGCCGGCGACCAGGGGCGAAATCGCGTTGGCGGAGTGGTATCTTGTCTTCGACGGCCGCGATGTGCACGTCGAAGATACCATGCCTCTGCTAGGGCGCATCGGCGCTGTCGCGACCCGTGTCGCTGCGTTACTGCCGCGCGCCGAACTGGCGGAATCTCCTGCTGGAGCGATCCTGCGCTATCATCAGGATGCCCGGCTGCGGACCATACTGCTGTACACTTTCGGCATCCCCGTGCTGGCGCTGGTGCTCTATTTCATCGCGCAGGTCTGGGGAATGATTGTCAGCCGGCAGCGTAACGAGGTCGCCATGCTGCGTAGCCGGGGCACGGCAGTCTGGCAGGTGCTGGGCATCTACTTGTTGGAAGGGGTTATCGTTGGCCTGATCGCGATGCTGGTCGGGCCTCTGGTTGGCAACAATCTGGCCCAGGCGATGGGGCGCACGACCTCGTTTCTACGATTGACGTCCGGCCCTCCGTCCCCAGCAATGACGACGCGCCTTTCGTGGAGCAACCTACGCTTTGGGGTGCTGGCCCTCGGCGTCTCGGTGGCGACCAGCCTGATCCCGGCCTTGTCCGCTGCACGTCACACCATCATCAGTTACAAGCAGGAACAGGCCCGCGTGGTGCGCAGGCCGTTGTGGCAGCGATCTTTTGTTGACCTGCTGTTGCTCATTCCGGCGCTCTACGGCTACTACCTCCTGCGAGAGCGGGGCACTATCTCAATCCTGGGACAAGGGACGCCCAGGACGAGCAGTTCGCCGTTCGAGAACCCACTTCTCTTCCTGGTGCCTATTCTGTTCATCTTCTCACTTTCGCTGATTATCATCCGCCTGATGCCCCTGGTGGTGCGTCTTCTGGCCTGGGCCGCAGGTCTCTGGCGAGGCGCGGTGCCGGTACTGGTCCTGCGTCACCTGGCGCGCACTCCCGGGCAGTACACAGGGCCGCTGCTGCTGTTGATTCTGACGCCGAGTCTGGCCGTCTTTACTGCCTCGATGGCTTCGACGCTGGACGCTCACCTGGTGGATCAGATTTACTATGACACTGGCGGGGATCTCAACCTCGTTGAACTGGGTCAGAGCACGGAGGGGCAGGCGGACGACCGGCCGGTTCAGCCCGCTCTCCCCGATGCGGAAGAGGAACAGGCCGGCCCCGAGTGGCTCTTTTTGCCCGTGTCCGATCATCTGCTCATCCCCGGCGTGCATGCGGCGACGCGCGTCGGTGACTATAAAATGACCGAGTTGCGTGGTTACGTGAATTTCCGGCTATTGGGTGTGGATCGGGCCAGTTTCCCGCACGTGGCCCACTTTCGTCGTGACTATGCGCCGGAGCCGCTGGGGGCGCTGATGAACGCGCTCGCCATGCAATGGGACGGGTTATTGGTTGACCGCCGGGCGATGGCAGCTCACAACTGGCGGGTGGGGGACAAGGTGCGGGCGCGCATCAACGTGGGCGACCGCCCAGAGGTGGCTTTTACCATCGTGGGCCTCCTCGACTACTTTCCCACTGCCTACCCCGAGGACGGCTCCTTCGCCGTGGCCAACCTCGATTTTCTGTTCGAGCAACTTGGTGGTAGATATCCTTATGACGTCTGGCTGGCGGCTGAGGAGGGCCTGACCGCCGACAGAGTGAAAGAGGGCGCTGCTCAGATTGGGTTCAATTTGATCAGTGTTTACGACGCGCGGGGGAGGATCGCGGAGATGCAGATGCAGCCAGGACGCCAGGGCTTTTTTGGCCTGCTGTCCATCGGTTTCCTGACCACCGCTTTTCTGACGGTGCTGGGCTTTTTGATCTACTCCTACGTTTCGTTCCAGCGTCGTTTTATCCAGTTCGGTATGCTGCGGGCTCTGGGTCTATCGGTCCGGCAGATGGCGGCGCTTTTGGCGGGTGAGCAATTGGCACTCGTCGCCACTGGTCTGGTGGGAGGCACTTTCTTAGGCTGGCTGTCTGGCAAGATGTTCATCCCGTTCTTGCAGGTTCGCGCCGGCAGGCACCCGCTGACACCGCCCTATGTCGTCCAGATTGCCTGGGGCGACGTAGTCATCGTCTACGTGATCTTTGGCCTCATGTTCGTTGCCGCTGCTGTCGTGCTGCTTGGTCTGCTTCGGCGGATGCGGGTGTTTGAGGCGGTCAAACTGGGCGAGACAATTTGACAGAGGAGAGACATCTTCGGAGGAACCAACCTATGACCAGTGACATTTCTCCTCTCTCCTCTCCCTTCTCTCCTCTGGTTGTGTGCGAAGAAGTGGTCAAAATCTACAAGGTCGCCGACCTGGAGGTCGTCGCCCTGCAGGGGCTTGATCTGGTGGTCGAGCAGGGGGAAATGCTGGCGCTAGTCGGCCCGTCGGGATCGGGCAAGTCAACTTTGCTGAACATCCTGGGTGGCCTGGCCCGGCCCTCGGCCGGGAAGGTGACTGTGGATGGGCAAGACCTGTTCAAATTATCGGCCCGCGAACTGAATCGCTACCGGCGTGAGGAGGTCGGCTTTGTCTGGCAGCAGCCTTCGCGCAATCTTGTTCCCTATCTGTCTGCAGAGCAGAACGTGATGCTGCCCATGACGCTGGCCGGCCTCGATCCGCCCGAGCGTGTCAAGCGCACGGCTGACCTGATAGATGCGGTTGGCCTGGCAGAACGGCGGGCGCACCGGCTGGCCGCGCTCTCCGGGGGTGAGCAGCAGCGGGTGGCCATCGCCGTGGCATTGGCCAACCGCCCACGCCTGTTGCTGGCCGACGAGCCGACCGGTGAAGTGGACTCGGGCGCAGCGCGGAAAATCCTGGCCACGCTGCGCCGCTTGAACCGCGAACTGGGCCTGACTGTAGTTATCGTGACCCACGATAATCATATCGCCAGCCAGGTTGACCGGGTCGTAACCATCCGCGACGGCAAGGTGTCAACAGAGGAGAGAAGAGAGAAGAAAAAAGGGGTCTCTCCTCTCTCCTCTGAGGAACTGGTGGTATTGGATACGGCAGGACGGTTGCAGGTGCCGCGTGACTATCTGGCCCGTTTTGGCATCCGCGACCGCGCCAGACTCGACGTGGTCGAGGGAGGCATCCTGATCCGGCCAGTGACTTTACGCACTCCGCTGGCCAGTGAGGATCAGGGCTGGGATATACAGGTCACTGAACTGTACACGGACGAGGATGTACCGCCGACCAGGCGGGAGAGTACGCCCCTGCGTCTCCTGCGGCGGCATCTTCCACTGCACAGGGGGAAAAGTCAACAATGATGCCACCCAAAGAACCCGTCGTCCGCGTCGTTGGTCTGACTCGTGTCTACCAGGCCGATGGAAGAGAGGTGGAGGCGCTGCGCGGCGTTGATCTCACGGTCCCCGCCGGGCACTTTGTCGCCGTCCGTGGCCGTTCGGGTTCGGGCAAGACGACGTTGCTCAACTGTATCGGAGGGCTGGATCGTCCGACCAGCGGCAAAGTTTACCTGAGGGGTCAGCCGCTTGCGTCATTGAGTGAGGCCGAGTTGACTTTCTTGCGTCGCGAGCGATTGGGGTTCGTCTTCCAATCGTTTGCGCTTCTGCCGACCTTTTCGGCCTACGAGAACGTGGAATTGCCCCTGCGCATCCAGGGTCTGGGGCGCGCAGAACGCCGGGAGCGAACCTTGCGCGGGCTGACCGTCGTTGGACTGCGCCGCTGGGCCAACCACCGGCCCTATGAGATGTCGGGTGGCCAGCAGCAACGGGTGGTGATAGCCCGCGCCCTGGTCACGCGGCCCGACCTGATCCTGGCCGACGAGCCAACCGGCGAATTGGACAGCGAAACCGGCCGCCGGATCATGGCCTTGCTCCAGCGCATTGTCGAGCGCGAGCGTATCACGTTGGTCATGGCCACCCATGATCCTTTGGTTCTCGAATACGCCTCGTTGCTCTATGAACTGCGGGATGGTCAGATCGAACGTGTTGTGGATCGCAAAGTCTGAACAGCCTTAGGAGGGTCCCATGCCTACACAATCAGCCGTGGCTCTGATGGTCATCGCCTGTCTGGTCACAGCAGCACTGGCGGGCTGCGGTGCCGAGATCACGCCAGTTGAGCCTGTGACCATTACTTTTGCCTTTCCCGAGTCGCAGGATCAGAGCCTCTATCAACCCATAGCCGCAGCGTTCCAAGAGAGCCATCCCAATATCACCATCAATCTCAGACCCGACCCCAACAATCAGTGGGTCCGAGACGAGAGCCGCGAGGTGGATGCCTTTGTCTCGTGGTCGGCATCTTCGCTTGTCGCGGACGGTACGCCACTTGTTCTCAGCCTGGATCCCCTGCTGGCCAGGACACCCGAACTGCCTCTGGACGATTTCTATCCTCGCTCTCTGGACATGTTCCGTTGGGAGGGGGCGCTGTGGGCGTTACCTGCTGAAGTGGATTTGCAGGTGCTCTATTACAACAAAGACCTCTTCGATGAGAGCAAAGTGGCCTACCCGCAGGCAGGTTGGACGTGGGATGATCTACTGTTGACAGCGCAACGGTTGACCACCGTTGAGGGGGATCCCTGGAGTTACACCGGACACTATGGCCTGGCCTCGAATCCAACGTGGTGGGACTATGTACCTTTTGTCTACCAACACGGCGGCGAGTTGTTCCAGTTTGACGACCCGTTGATGGAGGAGGCAATCCAGTGGTACGCCGACCTGGCGCTGGTGCACGGCGTGATGCCACGACCTGAAGATGTACTCTATGGGAATATGTATGACATGTTTCAAGAGGAAAAGGCAGCCATGTGGATTGGCTCCCTGGGCAGTCGCAACGGCATGGCCGGTAGTATGGGCATGGGCATAGGCGCTCCGTGGAATTTTGATTGGGGCTTGGTGCCATTGCCCGGCGATCAGACCGAGGCTACCTTGTATGGTGGGCGAGGCTATTATATCACATCCCGCACCGCGCACGTGGAGGAGGCCTGGGCCTGGATCCAGTACCTGAGCAGCCAGCCAACCGGACGGGCGCTCCCAGCCCGGCGCTCGGTAGCCGAGGCGAGTGGCTTTCGGGAGTTGGCGGGAGATCAGGTCGTCACTGCAGCGTTGTACGCCGTCGAACATCTCGTGCCGCCGATCACTTTAGCCGACGTCTCACCTGAGATGGCCGAGACCTATTTAGAGATTGTAGAATCCGTCGTCAACGGCGAACTCACGGCGGCCGAAGCCATGGCGACGCTGCGCGGTGAAGATGGGGACTGACGGTCCAATCAGCCCCAAAGTGTTATCTTCGCCTCTCGCACGTTAGCCAGAGAGGTTGCCTCTTCATCGTAGGCGTATGATACCGGAGAATGGGGTGGGGCGTCATTCTATACCGAGCGAGGGCATGGTCTCTTGACAAATGCTCTCATCTGATGTATACTAGAGGTAAGACGTAAGACATCTTACGACTGGTGGTGTGATGCAGCGATTCAAGACTGACCGGCGACCTCTCCATCTCCAGGCGCAGCAACATCTGCTCAGCCTCATTGAGAATGAGACCTACCTGCCCGGTCAACAGTTTCCCTCTGAGGCCGATCTGGCCGCGCAGTTGGGCATTTCCCGCCCCACTCTGCGTGAAGCGTTGCTTCACCTCGAACAAAAGGGCATCATTGTCCGCAAGCACGGTGTGGGTACCTTCGTCGCCCCTCAATACGGACATCGGCTGGAAAGCGGACTGGAACATCTGGAGAGCATCCTGGCGTTGGCCGCTCGACAAGGAATCACAACCCAGATGCGCGGCTTGAGCGTGGAGCAGGTGCCGGCCGATGAAGAACTGGCAGAGAGGTTGGATGTTGCCCCAGATACTGCCCTCACTTGTGTTCGCCGTGCCATCGTCGTCAAGCACCGGCCGGCCGCGTACCTGGTTGACTACAGCCCTGTGGCCGTCTTGCCACCCAAAGCCATTGGCGCCCATTTCAACGGGTCAGTCCTCGACCTGTTGGTGCAGCAGAATGGCATCCGTATCTGCGAGGCATTGGCCGAAATCACTGCTGTTAATGCCGATGCACTGCTGGCAACACAATTGGAGGTCGAATCTGGGCAGGCGCTGCTGCTGTTGACCGAGACGTTGTTCACTGACAATCACACGCCGATTGGGTTCTCGCATAATTACTTTCTGCCCAATCTTTTCCGTTTCCACGTTGTGCGCTGTTAGCGTTATCTGTTCGAGACAATTCACACAATTTCCAAGGAGGTACATTCAAATGAAGACAGAAAGTTTTAGCGGCCGTGACTTTATCACTCTGCTCGACTGGAGCAAGGAGGAAGTCGGAACCATCCTTGACGTGGCGCTGGACCTTAAACGACGCTACGCCATGGGTGAACTGCACGACCACATCCTGCGGGCCAAGACGCTCTTTATGATCTTTTACAACCAATCCCTGCGCACCCGCAACTCGTTTGAGGCCGGGATGACCCAGTTTGGCGGTCACGCCCACTATCTGGACCCCAGCAAGATCTATACCCCCGCCCTCCCCGGCAAAGAGGTGGCCTACTCCACAGAGCGTGTCTCCGACGTAGCGCGGGTGCTGGCTCGCATGGGGGATGCCATTTCCATCCGCTGTTATGGTGACCCAGTGGACTGGGCCTACGGCGGGGCCAACGAGATGATCCGCAACTTTGCCTACTGGGCCGACATTCCCGTACTCAACATGGAATGTGACAAGTACCATCCCTTCCAGGCCCTGGCTGACGTTCTGACAGTCAAGGAAAAGTTCGGTGGCTTCAAGGGCGTAAAGTTCGTCATGTCCTGGGCCTACTCCCCCAGCGTTCACAAGCCGCGTGCGGTGCCCCAGAGTGCGATTATCGCGGCCGCGATGGTCGGTTGCGATACCGTGCTGGCCCGCCCACCGGAGATGGCGCTCGATCCAGAGGTGATTCAGGCATGCGAGAAATATGCCAAGATGAACGGCGCTACCTTCGAGGTGACCGACGACTTTATGGGGGCAGCCGAGGGCGCGCACGTGCTCTACCCCAAGGCATGGGCGGCCACTCCTATCTTCCAACCGCCGGTCGGCGAGAATGATCCGCAAAAAACCCAAGAGATTTTTGACGGCTACAAAAACTGGAAGGCCACCCGTGAGTACATGGAACTGGCCGATCCCAATGCCGTCTATATGCATTGCCTGCCCGCCGACCGGAGTTGGGAAGTCGAAGATGATGTCATTGATGGGCCGCAGTCGGTGGTTTTTGACGAGGCCGAGAACCGCTTACACGTGCAAAAGGCAGTGATGTCACTCGTGATGCGGTAGGGGGCCGTAGGTTCGTAAATTCGTGATTCGGGTGCACCTGTCTAATTCCCGAATCTACGAATCCCGAATTTACGATTCCTGAATCTACGAATCTCGAATTTACAAACATATGAGGAGACCCACCAATGGATCTTTACGGACGTGATTTCATTTGCACCCAGGATTGGACCTTCGATGAACTGGCGGCGGCACTGGATCTGTCGGCCAGGATGAAGCGTGATCGTTTCTCTGACCGCTGGACGAATATCCTGAAATACAAGACTTTTCTGATGTTCTTCTACAACCCCTCAGTGCGTACCCGCCTCTCGTTCGAGGCAGCGGCCACTGAACTGGGCGGCCATGCCCAGTTTATGACCCCCTCGGCGGGACGTTTCAAGACGCAGAAAAAGGCCGGGGAGACCATCGAGGATGCTGCTCAGGTGATGGCTCGCTACGTGGCTGGTATCGGCATTCGCATCCTCGAGGACAAGGTCCCCTACTATGGCGCAGGCGACGAGATGCTGCTAGAGTACGCCAGGTGGTCCAATGTGCCCATCATCAACATGGCCGATGACCGCTTCCATCCCTGCCAGGCCCTGGCTGACGTAATGGGTTGGGCCGAGTGGTATGGTGAGGGCCCCGGGCGACCGAATTATGAGGCTCTGCGCGGCAAAAAGTTTCTGCTCAGTTGGGGCTCTGGTGCGCTGGCCCGCTCCTGGTGCTCGGTGCAGGCTGCGCTCCTCATCGCCTCTCGCATGGGCATGCATGTCACGATGGCCCATCCAGAGGGGTACGACCTCGACCCGGAAGTTGTCAAGTGGACGAAGCAGAACTGTGCCGAGAGTGGAACCGATTTTGAGGTTGTCCACGATCCCGATAGTGGCTACGACGGCTCGCACATCGTCTACTCTCGTAACTGGGTCACCACGGCGGCGTACAAAGACGGCGTTCTCCAGAAGCAGGCGGAGATCGAGAAAGCGATGGCCTACACAGGCTGGACGACGACCGCTGAGCGGATGGCCAAGACCGACAATGCCATCTTTACCCACCCCATGCCAGTTGACCGGGGTAGTGAGGTGACCGACGAGGTAGCCTCCGGTCCCCGTTCCGCCGTTTATGATATTGCCGAGAACCGGCTGCACGTACAGAAGGCGGTGATGGCCCTGACGATGGGGAATATCTAGGGAATTGGGGAGCCGGGCGGCTCTTAGCACCGTGTTGAACATTGCGGAAGGCTATGGCCGGTATCATTTCCTCGATAAAAGGAGACGTATGAACAGCAAAAAACGCAAAACCGCCGTCATTGCCATCGGTGGCAATTCGCTCATCCTGGACAAGCAGCACGAAGACGTGGCCTCGCAGATGCGCGCGGTTGAGGAGACCTGCAAACATATTGCCGATATGATTGAGCGTGGCTGGAACCTGGTCATAACCCACGGGAACGGCCCCCAGGTGGGCTTTATCCTACGCCGGAATGAGTTGGCCGCGCACGAGGTGCATACTACGCCACTGGATCTGATTGGCGCGGATACACAGGGCTCGATTGGCTATATGATTTCCCAGGCGTTGGGCAACGAGTTCAAGCGGCGTGGGATCAACCGGCCGATTGTCAGTGTGGTGACCCAGGTATTAGTAGACCGGGATGATCCTGCTTTCCAGAACCCCAGCAAGGGAATCGGTGGCTTTACCACCGAGGAGAAGGCGCGTGTGTTTGAAACCGACGGCTGGCACGTGGTCGAGGATGCTGGCCGAGGCTGGCGCCGAGTCATCGCATCCCCGATCCCGCTCAAAATTGTGGAACTGGAGGCTGTCCGTGCCCTGGTGGAGCAAGGGTTCGTCGTCATCGCTGTCGGCGGCGGTGGTATCCCGGTGATTGAGGATCAGAATGGGAACCTGGTTGGGACACAGGCGGTGATTGATAAAGATAGGGCGACCAGTTTGTTGGCGCAGGAACTCGAGGTGGATCTCTTTCTCATTTCCACTGCCGTGTCTCAGGTAGCCATCAACTTTAACCAGCCGGATCAACGCTGGTTAGACCGGATGACGGCTGACGAGGCCCGAAAGTACCAGGCCGAAGGACATTTCAAGCCCGGCAGTATGGGGCCCAAAATCGAAGCGGTGCTTTCTTTCCTGGACGGATATCCGGCCGGCAAGGCGCTCATCACCGACCCGCCCAACATTGCGAACGCGCTGGATGGTGAAGATGGCACCTGGGTGGTTTGCCAGTGATTTAGACGGTGGTATACTACTATAAGTGGCAAGGGGGAGACAAGTCTAATGAGGAGGAGGTGATGCCCCAGGAGCAATAACAACCTTTAAACCTCGACTTACTAACTGTTAACCCTATTACCATTTAAGGAGGAGTAAGATGTTGTCCCACAAAGTGCGGTGGCTCTTAGCCGCCCTGATGGTTTTAACCCTGGTGCTGAGTGCCTGCACGAGCACCCCAGCGCCGACGGAGGAGCCCGCTGTTGAAGAACCGGCGGAGGAACCGACAGAGGAACCCAGCGAGGGAGGGTTCGCAATTCCAGCGGTCGAAGAGGGCAAGTTCAACGTTGCTATGGTGCTCATCGGCCCGCATGACGATGGCGGCTGGAGCCAGGCCCACTACGAAGGGTTGGAATATGTCGAGCAGAATGTGCCCAATGTCCACATAGCCTACATCGAAAACGTGCCTGAAGGCTCCGAGTCTGAGCAGGTCTTTCGTAGTCTCTCCCGCAAGGGCTTTGACCTCATCTTTGGCACATCCTTTGGTTACATGGATCCGATGGAGATCGTGGCCGGAGAGTTCCCCGACATCATGTACATTCACCTCACCGGTATCAAGGCGAACGGAGAGAATTTTGGCAACCTGATGGGCGCTATGGAAAATATGAAATACCTGGCCGGGATGTTGGCCGGGGCGCGCGCCAAGATGGATGGAAACCCCAAGTTGGGTTACATGGCCACTTTCCCCATTCCCGAAGAGATCCGGCTGGGCAACGCCATTGCCCTGGGTATGAAAAAGACCTGTCCTGAATGTACAATGGATGTGCGCTGGATCAACACCTGGCACGATCCGATCATTGAGAAAGAAGCGGCTGCTTCCCTCTTTGACGCCGGAGCACAGGTTGTCTTCACCGGTGCCGACACGCCGGCCGTGGCCGACGTGGCCCAGGAAAAGGGCAAGTGGGGCGTGACCTACGATTGGTACGGCTCATGCAAAGTGGATGCCTGCCTCACCGCCCCCTATTGGATCTGGGGTCCGATCTACGCCGAAATCGCCCAAGGCGTCATTGACGGCACTTACACGCCGGGTTGGCAGTACTTTGACGCCGATACCGGTGGCCTGGGTCTGTATGGCTTCATGGAGGGCGAGGAACTCACCCCCGGTGTGGCCGAATTACCCCCTGAGGTCATTCAGGAAGTACGGGACCTGATGGCAAAAACACTGGCCGGCGAGTTCACTCGCTTTGATGTTTTCTCCGGCCCTATCTACGACAATCAGGGCAATCTGGTTGTCCCGGAGGGCAAAGCGCTGGAACAGGTTGACCTGGACGCATTCCCTGAATTTGATCTGGGTTGCGAATACTGCATGAAGTGGTGGGCCGAAGGCATCACCGCTGAATTGCCCGAATAAAACCTGACCTGAGATAAGGTGCCAGGCACTTGCAAGTGCCTGGCACCTTCAGCCAAGGAGCCTGGCATGATCAACGCAGTTGAGATGCGGGGGATCGTCAAGCGTTTTCCTGGTGTGCTCGCCAATGACCGGGTAAACTTTGATCTGCGCGAGGGAGAGATCCACGCACTGCTGGGAGAGAACGGGGCGGGCAAGAGCACACTGATGAACGTCCTGTCTGGCCTCTACCGGCAGGAAGAAGGAACCCTTTGCGTTCACGGACAGTTTGTCTCCTTTCGTTCCCCACGCGACGCAATAGAACATGGCATTGGCATGGTACACCAGCACTTTATGCTGGTGCCCTCGCTGACGGTAACGGAAAATATCTTGCTGGGTCTCAACGAGCCGCGTTTTCTGATGCGGCTGCCCGAATACCACCAAAAGATTGCTGCGCTGGAGGAGCAGTTTGGCCTCAAAGTGGCCCCGGAAGCCAAAATCTGGCAACTTTCTGTTGGCGAGCAGCAACGGGTGGAGATTCTCAAGATGCTCTACCGGGGTGCGGACGTGCTCATTATGGACGAGCCAACGGCAGTCCTGGCCCCACAGGAGGTTGATGAACTGTTCGTCACGTTGCGTTCAATGACGGCTGAGGGGAAATCCATTGTCTTTATCAGCCACAAGTTGCACGAGGTGATGACTATTTCCGACCGTATCACTGTGTTGCGCAAGGGGCGCATAGCGGCCGAGCCATTGGAAACCCGGTCAACTAATCAGGCCGAGTTGGCAGAATTGATGGTGGGTCGCCGAGTTTTATTCGAGGTGACCAAAGAGCCGCGCGAACCCGGCGAGATACTCCTCTCTATTGAGAATGTAAACGCAGATAACGACAAGGGGCTTTCTGCGCTAAAAGGGGTGTCGTTACAGATTCGCTCTGGTGAAATCCTGGGTGTGGCCGGGGTGGCCGGCAATGGGCAATCTGAGTTGGCCGAGGTGATTAGCGGGCTGCGTGATTGCACGTCTGGGACGGTGAGTGTTGGTGGCCGGGCGGTCAGCAATCAATCTCCCAAAGTCGCCATCCAGGCCAACGTGGCCCACATCCCTATGGACAGAACCGGCGTGGGTTCGTCCCCCAACCTGAGCATTGCCGACAATCTCATTATGAAATCCTATCGGCATCCGCCCATTGGCAAAGGGTGGGCGATTGACGACCGAACCGTCCGTGAGCACGCCAACAACCTCAAGGACGAATATGAAATTATGGCCCCATCCATTGATACACAGGCCCGCTTGCTCTCTGGTGGTAATCTCCAGCGAGTCATCTTGGCGCGAGAAATCTCCGGCCAGCCTCAGGTGATCCTTGCTGTCCAACCCACCCGGGGGCTGGACGTTGGTGCCATCGAGGGCGTGCGCCGCTTGCTCCTGGATCAACGCCAGGCGGGCGCGGCTATCCTGTTAATCTCGGAAGAGTTAGAGGAACTTTTTTCTCTCAGTGACCGGATAGCCGTCATCTACGAGGGGGAGATTATGGGGGTGTTTGAAGACCCAGACCAGGAAACCATTGGTTTGATGATGGCTGGGCAGAGAGGAAAGGTGGCTGATGATGAGCATTGAACAGCCCGGTGTTAGCCGGAAATTCGCCTTACCCTTCAAACTCCAGGTAGAGCCCCGGTTGGGTGTCCCGCGCTGGTTACCTACCGCTGTGTCCGTGGGTGCCGTGATCATCGGACTTGTACTGGGTGCTGTGGCACTCCGTTTCGCGGGAGAGCCCCATCCTTTCAGGGCCTATGTCTCTATTGCCAAAGAGATTTTTGGTAGTAGTGGCGGTATTTCCGATGTCATGGTCCAGGCCACTCCACTGATCCTGGTGGGGTTGGCCTGCTCGGTGGCCTTCAGTATGAAGCTATGGAACATTGGGGCCGAGGGCCAGTTTTTCATCGGCGCGTTTGCCGCCAGTGCCATCGTGTTGGCCCCGGTGCTGCCAGCCGAGACCCCCGGTTGGATTTTCATCCCGGTGATGATGGCCGCCGGCTTTATCGGCGGCGCGTTGTGGGGCTTTGTTCCCGGTTACCTCAAGGCCAGGTTCAACGTCAATGAGATTATTACCACCTTGATGATGAACTATATTGCCATCGAGTGGAACAACTTTTTCATCTTTGGCGTGTGGAGCGAGGGGGGCTTTCAGATGAGTCCCCGGTTCCCCGAGACCGCGTGGCTCCCCCGGTTGGCCGACTATGCCAGGGAGGTACCCGAGTTCGCGGGCCTGACGCTACACCTGGGGTTGTTATTCGGGCCGGTGGCAGCCGTCATCGTCTGGTTCGTCCTCTACCGCAGCAAGTGGGGCTATGAGATTCGGCTGGCCGGCGACAATCTCAAGGCCGCCCGTTACGCCGGTACCAACATCGCCCGCAACACCATACTGGTGATGATGCTCTCTGGCGGGCTGGCCGGGCTGGCCGGTATGTCTCAGATTAGTGGTGTGGTTCGCCGCCTGCAAGGGGCTATCTCTCCCGGCTATGGATTCACTGGCATTATTATTGCCTGGTTGTCCAAACTCAACCCACTCATTGTCATCGTTGTTTCTATCTTTTTCGGCGCACTGCTTCTGGCCGGGCGCGAAATGGGGCGCTCTGACATCTCTATGCTCATTCAGGGCATCATTCTCTTTGCTCTCATCGCCAGCGAGTTTGTGCTGCGTAACAAAATTCGAATTGTCCGCGCGCGGGAGGCCTGACATGGATTGGATTATTATTCTGCATGCTGGGATTGCCAGCGGGACAGTGCTTCTCTTTGCTACTGTCGGTGAAGTGTTGGCCGAGCGTTCTGGGATTTTGAATCTGGGGCTGGAAGGCATGATGCTTATTGGGGCCATGTCTGCCTACAGCACGGCTGTCAGCACCGGCAACCCGTGGCTAGGACTCCTGGTGGGAATGACCGTGGCTGGTCTTTTGTCACTCATTCACAGTTTTGTCTGCATCCACCTCCAGGCGGATCAGGTGGTCAGTGGCCTCTCGCTGACTTTCCTGGGCACCGGTCTCAGCCTGGTGTTTGGCGAGGGGTTGAGCAAGGCCGGCGCTATCTCGCTGCTGCCTCGCCTGACTATCCCCCTTCTCTCATCCATTCCCATCCTGGGCGATATTCTATTCACCGAGCAGAGCGTTATGGTTTACCTGGGCTATCTGCTGGCTCCGGCCGCCTGGTACTATATCAACCACACCCGGCCGGGTATGCACCTGCGGGCAGTGGGTGAGTATCCGGCGGCAGCCGATACTTTGGGCATCAGTGTCTATGGTGTGCGCTACCTGTATACTTTCGTCGGCGGCGTGCTGGCTGGGCTGGCTGGTGCCACTATCAGCCTGGCCGTCTCGCCCGGCTGGTTCAGCCATATGACGACCTCCGGCCAGGGATGGATTGCCGTTGGCCTGACCATTTTTGCCCAATGGGATCCCCTGCGGGCAGCCGCTGGTTCCTATGCCTTTGGCGCGCTGCGGCGGTTGATCCTGGACCTGCAAGCCCCCACCACGCTCCTGTTCTGGAACAACCCGTTTTACTATAACCCGTATTGGGGCTTTTTCCTCAAGATGATCCCTTATGCCTTTACCATTGTGGTATTGGTGATTGGCTCTCGTGAGGCGATGCGCAAACGTCTGGGCTCGCCGGCGGCTTTGGGTGTCCCCTACATCCGTGGCGAGCGGGGGGTGTAGCCAGGTTGTTCAAATAGAATACATTTCAGATAAACTCGGATGTGGGCTGGGAAAACTTTTCTCACGCAAGTTCTTGCTAGGATGAGACAGGGCGCTGTGCGAGAACAGGGTGCACTACGAGGCAAAAAGGAGAATCCCTGATGGATCATATTCTTGGACTCAAATGCACCTTATGCGGCGCAGAGTATAGAGTTGACCAAGTCGAATACGTCTGCTCCCACCATGGTGACGACGGTATCCTGGACGTTGTCTACGACTATGATGCTATCGCCCATCATCTCAGCCCAGACAAACTAGCCGACGACCCAGCCCGCTCTATCTGGCGCTACCTTCCCCTCCTCCCTGTCAATCCTGAAACCGTGCGCAAGATTGGCAATCCGTCATTGTCCTGCAATCCGTTGTTCTCCGTCGGCTGGACCCCGCTCTACCTCGCCCCCTGCCTGGCTGCTGGCCTGGGCCTGAAGCACCTGTGGGTCAAGGATGACGGCCGACAGCCCACCGCTTCGTTCAAAGATCGTGCCTCGGCCATCGCTGTCGTCAAGACCCGCGAACTGGGCTATGAGGTGGTGACGACCGCCAGCACCGGCAATGCCGCCGCCGCTCTCTCCGGCCTGTGCGCAGCGGTGGGCCAGCCCAACGTCATCTTTGTGCCCAAGACCGCGCCCCAGGCCAAGATAGCGCAACTCCTGGCCTACGGCTCGACCGTCATGCTGGTAGACGGTACCTACGACCAGGCCTTTGACCTGTGTCTGGAAGCGGCGCGGGCCTTTGGCTGGTACAACCGCAACACCGGCTATAATCCCTACATGTCCGAGGGGAAAAAGACGGTGGCGTATGAGATTTGTGAGCAGTTGAGATGCGGGGAATTGGGGGGTTGGGAGGTGCCGGATGTGGTGATGGTGCCTGTTGGTGACGGATGCATTATTGGAGGGGTATATAAGGGGTTTAAGGATTTGCTGGCGCTGGGTTGGATTGACCACATGCCACGCATCATCGGCGTGCAGGCGGCGGGGTCGTCCCCGTTAGTGGATGCCTGGGAGCGCGGGCTGGAAGGTTGGGAGATGGAGCCGGTGGAGGCCCACTCGGTCGCCGATTCCATCGTCGCCGGACTGCCCCGCGACCGGATCAAGGCATTGCGGGCGGTGCGCGAGACCGGCGGGTCTTACGTCCGCGTGGACGACGAAGAGATATTGGTCGCCATCCCCGCGTTGGCTCAGGGCTGTGGCGTCTTTGCCGAGCCGGCCGCCGCCGCCGCCTACGCCGGGCTCGTCAAGGTGGTTGAACAAGGATTGGTTGCGCCCGATGATAAGGTGGTCGTCCTGTCCACTGGCTCCGGCCTCAAAGACGTTGCCAGCGCGATGAAGGCGGTGGGGCAGCCCCATACCGTCGCCCCTGACCTGGAGGATGTAAAGCGGGCGCTGGTGGGAGTGTAGTGGGGTGCAAGTCAGAAACCAGGTTTTTTCAGAAAAAACCTGGTTTCTCGTTAACGACACAAACTTATAAGAGGAGAAATTAGAGTGATAGACCTATCTATCCACAAAGAACAATTGGAACGCACCGTTCAACGAGCGCGAGAGCGCAATATTATCATCCCTACCTTCGCACAGATGAAGGATCCAGCGTTGATTCCCGCTGGAGTCAAGACCAGGCTCAGTAACATTGGCCTGTGGGACATCACCTCGCTCAACCTGTTCCGCATCACCTGGAAGAACGAGCCCACGGCCCAAGGCGGGGGGTACAATGGCGTCAACTACCTGGAACTTCCGCCGTCCCTTACCGGTGTGCCAGCGCGCATCATCACGCTGGTGGGCAAGTGGTTTCCCACTGGATCACACAAGGTCGGTGCCACATTTGGCTGCTTGGTGCCGCGCCTGGTCACTGGTCAGTTCGACCCCACTTTCCAGAAGGCAGTTTGGCCCTCCACTGGTAACTACTGCCGGGGTGGGGCTTACGATGCCACGTTGCTGGCCTGCGATTCGGTCGCCATCTTGCCCAAGGAGATGAGCCGTGAGCGATTTGAGTGGCTCTCCCAGGTGTCGGGGGAGGTCATCGCCACCCCAGGCTGCGAGAGCAACGTCAAGGAGATATTTGACAAGTGCTGGGAACTGCGGCAGACCCGCGAGGACGTCGTCATCTTTAACCAGTTTGACGAGTTCGGCAACCATCTCTGGCACTATGACGTTACTGGTCACGCGATGGAGGAGGTATTGCAGCAGGAGATGGGGCCTCGCGATACCTACCGGGGTGTGGTGCTGACCACCGGCTCAGCGGGCACCATCGGTTGTGGCGACTATATGAAAGAGGTCTTTCCCACCAGTAAGGTGGCCGCCAGTGAGGCGCTCCAGTGTCCCACGCTGATGCTGAACGGCTTTGGCGGGCATCGCATTGAGGGCATTGGCGACAAGCATGTCCCCTGGATCCACAATCTCAAGAACACTGACATGGTGATGGCGATTGACGACGAGGCGTGTATGAGTCTGGTGCGGCTGTTCAACGAACCGGCCGGCCGCGCCTACCTGGTGAAGCAGGGAGTGCCGGAGGGACTGGTGGAGCAACTGGACTTGTTAGGTATTTCCAGCATTGCCAATGTTCTCTCCGCCATCAAGTTCGCCAGGTGGTACGAACTGGGCGAGCATGACATTGTCCTCACCGTCTTCACCGACTCGATGGAGTTGTACCAGAGCCGCCTGCGGGAGTTGCACGAGGAGTACGGTGAGTACACTAAAGTAGACGCGGCGGCCGACTACCACCGCTACCTGATGGGCTGCACGATGGACTATGTGGAGGAACTGGGTTACTGGGACCGCCGCCGTATACATAACCTCAAGTATTACACCTGGGTCGAGCAGCAGGACAAGACCTACGAGGAGATCCAGGCCCAGTGGTACGAGCCCGACTATTGGAGCGGCATCCACTCCCAGGTTGAAGAGATTGACGAGCGAATCACACAGTTCAATCAGATGACCGGGTTGCTCAAGGGGCTATAGGCGTATACTTGATTTCATCCTACCGACCAGGCCACCGTCTGGCGACCTGGTCGGTTGTCGTTTCAATTGCTTTCAGGTATACTAAGTGGGTTCATATGAATGGTGATGTACCAGGAGCACTGTTATGTGGCAAACCTACTATACTCCCACCTCAGTTGACGAGGCTCTGCGCCTCCTGGCCGAGCATGGCCCCGAGGCCCGCATCATCGCCGGTGGCACTGACCTGCTGATCGAGTTGCGGCGTGGAGTCCGGCAGGCGCGTGTATTGGTAGACGTCACCCGCATCGGCAATCTAGACCAGGTGTGGTTGGACGACGGAGGCCTGATCCACGTTGGTCCGACGGTGACGCACAACCAGGCCGTGGCATCAAAAGTGCTGGTAGAGCGGGGCTTCCCGCTGGCGCTGGCCTGCTGGCGGGTCGGCACGCCCCAACTGCGCAACCGGGGCACAGTGGCCGGCAACCTCATCACTGCTTCTCCTGCCAATGACACCATCACCGCGCTATGGGCGCTGGGTGCCCGTTTGACGTTGAGCAGCGTCCGAGGCGAACGAACCCTGTCTTTCGCCGAATTTTACCAGGGCGTGCGCCAGACAGAACTGGCCCCCGACGAGATGTTGACCGGTATCTCCTTCCCGGCATTGGCACCCAACCAGCGCGGCACCTTCGCTAAACTGGGCCTCCGGCGTACCCACGCCATCGCTTTGGTCAACGTAGCCGCTGTGCTCACCTTCGACGATGACATAGTCGCCCAGGCGCGTTTCACGCTGGGCAGCGTCGCCCCCACGATCATCCGCGCTCCAGAGGCGGAAAGGGCGCTGGTGGGAACCGCGCTGAATGAGGAGTGTATCGCCGCAGCAGCCGACATCGCCGCCCAGGCCGCCACTCCTATTGACGACATCCGCGCTGGCGCTGGCTACCGGAGCGAGATGGTGCGCGTGCTGGTACATCGCGCCCTCACCGGACTGCGCGATGGCACTGAGCGGGCAGAGTTCCCCACCGCCCCGCCGATGCTTTGGGGACGCACCGCAGGCCGCTTCCCGCGCCTGGCCGGCAAGACGGCGCACCACCGCGACGAAGGTCTCGAACCCATCGAGTGCACCGTCAACGGAGAGAATGTCGTCGTGCAAGGGGCCAACGGGAAGACATTGTTACAGATGCTGCGCGAGGATCTGGGACAGACTGGCACCAAGGAAGGCTGTGCCGAAGGGGAGTGTGGAGCCTGCACCGTGTGGATGGATGGCATGGCCGTGTTAGCCTGCCTGGTGCCGGCTCCCCGCGCTCACGGCGCGCACATCGTCACCATCGAGGGGTTGGCTCGGGGCGGCGAGGGTGAGGCCGCCGCGTCCCTACACCCGCTGCAGCAGTCGTTCATTGATGAAGGGGCCGTTCAGTGCGGCTACTGCACGCCCGGTTTCATCATGGCCGGCGCCAGCCTGCTGGAGGAGATCCCCCATCCCACCCGCGAGCAGATCATCGCCGGATTGAGCGGCAACCTGTGTCGTTGCACAGGGTATTACAAGATCGTGCGGGCGGTTGAGAAAGCGGCGGAGGGGGAATGACCAAATGACAAAATGCAGTCATCCGTTGCCGTCCTGGAATCCGCTGTTCTCTTGCACCGGGTATGATGAGACCGCGCAGTGGTAGGGCGGCAATGGGAGAATGATGCGCCGAAGGACAGCGCAATGCTGAATCGCCTGCGAGACTGTTTCACAGCCAACCGCGCCTTCTACACCCGCCACGCTCGAAGCGAGATGCGCCTGGAGGAGTTTGGCCCTATCCGCGAGCAGGAGGTATTCGAGGCTATCCAGTCTAGCAAAGTTATAGAGGATTATCCCGACGACGAGCCGTACCCCAGCGTGCTTGTTTACGGGTGCACGGCTGCAGGTTGCCCCATACACGTGGTCTGTGCTCACGCCGATGATGATGACCTTGCCATCGTGATCACGGTCTACGAACCAGACCCTGCTCGATGGGTGGACTTTCGAAGGAGAAGGCTATGAAATGTGTCATTTGCCACAGCTCGAATATTGAGGACAAAGTTGTTGACGAAGCCGTTTGGACGGGAGCGGATGTGGTCTTGGTGCCTTACCGGGTGTTGGTTTGCAACGACTGTGGAGAGCGCTATTATAGTCGACAGACTATGCGACGCCTGGAAGACATCGAATCTCGTCTTCGTGCCCAGACATTGGCGCTGGAGACGGTGGGGCGAGTGCTGAAAGTCGTTGCTCAGCCAGAGCCCGCTCTAGCCGTCCGCGAGCCTCGCCCTGATTACAACGCTGAGCCCCCGGAGACACCCGGCACCGGCTCTCCTGACATCCAGGGATGAGGCAGGTCTGACACGTGAAATGAGCATCAGGAAGCGAAAAACAGGCCAAAGGCACCGTCCTCCCAGGCGCAACCATTCGTTGCCGTCCTGGAATCCGCTGCTCTCTTGTGAAGAAGTTTAAATAGTCCAACTGGCTGACGATTGATTATTATGGAACGTACTGTACCCACCACCGGAAGCGAAGAAATTGCTCTTTACATGCGCACCTACTACTCGCTCCTGCGCACTACCGACGAGGTGCAGATTCGCTCCCTCGTCGAAACGCACTCGGGGATGGACTCGTCGCTGCACGTTGCTGCCCGCGCCGAGGAGCCCGACGCAGCCGCGCTTATCTACTGCTCGCTGCGTCTGCCCCGCTGTATTCGTCAGACTCGCCTGGTCGTGATGGGTCAGTCGGAGCGGGTATTCGCCCGGCGCGGTTATTCCAATGTCGAACATTGGCAGCCAGTGACTGTGTCCGGCCGCCGCCGCCGCACCTTTTTCGATGGCGACGAGACACTGGCCGCCTTTATCGCCAGCGTCTCTGACATTGACGATCTCATCCCCATGCTGACCGCCTTCCAGATCGAATGGAACAAGATGCACCAGCGGCTGCATGCCAGTCCGCTGTTGGAGCAGATGGCTGCGTTTATCGAGCGCGGCGAGCCGGATTGGGATACATTGCACGGCGAACTGCCCGCCGCACTGGCCCTCTCTCCCGACGACCTGGAGCGGTTAGAGGCCATCTGGGGCGACGAGTTCCCGGCCTTTATACTCGACGTCGGCCGGGCGCGCAAGCGTCTCGCGGTGCGCCTCCTGGCTGGTTCACTGGTGGATTATCGTAAGGCCACGCAGCGTTGGTGGGGCTTTATCAACGTTGCCTCTCCGGTAGATCTGAGCGAACGGCCGGTCTATTTCATCTCCAGTAACGTGCATAGTATGGTCAACGTGCTCTCCGGCATTGCCCTGCGCCGCGAGGATGAACTGCTGCGCTTTCTTGATGCTCGGTGCGAGGGCGATTTGCTGGCTGAACATACCCACATCCGCGCTGGCGATGTGCCCTCTCGCCGCGAGAACCTGCTCTACTTTGTGCTGCGAGAGTACATGAACGTACACCGGGGCGGGGATGCGTGGGACGAGCGAGAGGCAGAAGAGGCCCTGTGTGGCATCAAACACATTGACAGCCGCCATGTCTTTGACGTCGAAGCGCAGGTGATCGAGTTGCGTCGTCTGCTGCCCGCCTGGTTCGACCCCCGCCTAAAGATGCCCACGCTTGACCGCCTGGCTCAGAGCGATGCCGTCATCGTCAACATTGACTATCCGCTGGGGATGGGGGCCTACCATGTCCTCTCCCATGTCGCCGCCAGCGTGGATTCTCTGCGCGGGGTCTACGTCCTGGGCAAGGCTGCCACGCTCAATGGGTGTATCGGCGACGTGATGATCCCCTACGTCGTGCACGATGAACACTCGCGCAACACCTACATGTTCAACAATTGCTTCACAGCCGGCGACGTAGCCCCCTATCTCATCTACGGTACTACGCTCGACAACCAGAAGGCCATCAGTGTGCATGGCACCTTCCTGCAGAACCAGCGCTACATGGATGTCTTCTACAGCGAGGGATACACTGACATTGAGATGGAGGCCGGGCCATATCTTTCGGCCATCTACGAGGCGGTGCGACCCCGCCGCCATCCGGTTAATGAACTCATCACACTTTACGCTGACGCTATACCTTTCGATATTGGCATCATCCACTATGCCTCCGATACGCCGCTGAGCAAGGGGAAGAACCTGGGGGCGCAGCGCCTTTCCTACTTTGGAGTGGACGCGACCTACGCCGCGACCATCGCCATCCTGCGCCGCATCCTGGCATTGGAGTGCACGCGCTAGGGTGGGGGGGGAAGGTAAAGGCGGATGATCAAGCATAGACAACAGTAGGAGACACAGTATGACCACCAGTATCGTTGGCCAATCCACAGCCCGCGTGGACGCCCGCGCCAAAGTCACCGGGGAGGCCAGGTACCCCGGCGATTTCACGATGGAGGGTTTGCTCCACGCCAAGATCCTCTTCGCCGGGCGAGCACACGCCCGCGTTCTGCGGATTGATACGTCCGAGGCGGAGGCTATCCCCGGCGTCGTCGCCATCTTCACCGCCAAGGATGTGCCGGTCAACGAGTACGGCCTGCAGACGCCGGATCAGCCAGTGCTGTGTGGGCCTGGTTCGTCTAGGCCTGAGGCCGACGTGGTGCGCTTTGCCGGCGACCATGTGGCCCTGGTCGTGGCCGAGACCGAGCGTGCCACTGTCTGCGCCCGCGATCTAATCCACGTCGAATACGAAGAGTTGCCCGTTCTTACCAATCCCTTCGAATCGCTCAAGCCCGGTGTGCCCCAACTCCACCCCCACCGGCAGCCCAGCCCCATCCACCCCGAACTGTGCACCACGGGGAACCTCATCTGCCACCATCAGATCCGCAAGGGGAACATGGAGGCGGCGTGGGCTGCCGCCGATGTGATCGTCGAGGGTGAGTACCGCACGCCGTCTCAGGAGCACGCCTATCTCCAACCAGAGGCCGGCCTGGCCTACATTGACGACGAGGGCCGGGTGACGGTCGTGGTGGCGGGGCAATGGACCTGGGAGGATCAGCAGGCAATCGCCCACGCGCTGAATCTCCCGCCGGAGCAGGTGCGGGTGATCTACCCGGCTATCGGCGGGGCCTTTGGTGGACGGGAGGACATGTCGGTGCAGATCGTCCTTGCGCTGGCGGTCTGGAAACTTTGCCGCCCGATCAAGATCGTCTGGAGCCGGGAGGAGTCCATCCTGAGCCACTGCAAACGGCACCCCATGTGGTTCCGCTGCAAATGGGGGGCCACCAGCGCAGGCAAACTGGTCGCGGCGGATGTGCACGTCCTGGCCGACGGTGGGGCTTATTGTTACACGACCAACAAGGTCCTGGGCAATGCCACCATCACCTGCACCGGCCCCTACGAGATACCCAGCGTCAAGGTGGACACGGATGGGGTGTACACCAATAACCCTCCCAGTGGGGCCTTTCGTGGTTTTGGCGCACCACAGGGCATCTTCGCCGCCGAGATGCAGATGGACAAACTGGCGACAGCGTTGGGGATGGACCCGGTGGAACTGCGGATGAGGAACCTCCTGCGCGAAGGGAGCCTGACCACGATGGGAACTCCTCTGCCCGGTGGTGTGAGCCTGGTCGAGGTGACCGAGAGGTGCGCGCTCGCTGCTGGTTGGACGCGATCCAGCCAGGAGTGGAAAAAACCATCAATTCGCCATGCGTCAGTCGCGGCCCGCAAAGGAGTTGGCCTTGCCGTCGCCTTCAAAAATATCGGTTTTTCCTTTGGCTACCAGGAGAACTGCTGGGCAAAGATTGAACTGCGGGGTCAAGTGGAGATTGAGGAGGCGACGATCTACATCGGCAGCGCCGAGGTGGGGCAGGGCACTCACACCGTCATTCACCAGATGGCGGCTGAATCGCTGGGCCTGCCGCTGGAGCGGGTGCGGCTGATTGCTGCCGACACTGGTACCAGTCCTGGTAGTTCCGGCTCGGTCTCCGCCTCGCGTATGACCTTTATGGCTGGCAACGCGGTGCGAGGGGCAGCAGCAGCGGCGCTGGAGTGCTGGCAGGCTGGGGAGCGACCATCTGTCGCCGAGTACACCTACCTGGCTCCCAAGACCACCCCCTTCGACCCTGAGACCGGCCATGGTGTTCCCAACCTGGCCTACGGTTACGTGGCGCAAGCAGTGGAAGTGGAGGTGGACACTGCAACCGGCGAGTTGCGTGTTCTGCGCGTCGTTTGTGCCGACGACGTGGGCCAGGCCATCAATCCCCGCCTGGTCGAGGGGCAGATCGAGGGATCTGTAGTGCAGGCTGTGGGCTGGGCCACTTGTGAGAACTTTGTCACTACGGATGGGCACGTGCTGACGCCGAACTTGAGTACTTATCTCATTCCCACCATCGGCGACGTGCCGGAGCGGGTCGAGTCCATCATCGTCGAGCAGCCTGACCCGCGCGGGCCGTGGGGCGTGCGCGGGATGGGCGAGATGCCTTTCATCCCGCTGGCCCCGGCGCTGGTCGCCGCTGTGCACGATGCCACGGGGGTCTGGTTCGACGAGTTCCCGTTGACGCCGGAGAGGGTACTTGGCGGCTTGGCGACTGGGTGATTGGAGGAAACCGTGGCCAAACTTGCCCCCAAACTCAATGCCTACATCACCAGCAAGCGCCGACAGCGCGCCCAATCCACCAAGTCACCTGGTCACCCAATCACCCATCCAGGAGCGAAGCAGCATGTTCCATTCATCTGACCGTGTCCTCGTTGCCATTATGAACAACCGGCGCGACTTTGAGATCGCGCGGGACAATGGCTGGTACCGCATCCCCCAGAAGCATGCCCCCCGGAGCACCACCGAGGCAGCTGCGTTGGCCTTTTACTTCACACAGGCCTTTGGCGACGAAAAATGGTCCATTCGCTGGTATGGGGCTGTGCGTGGCCACGAACTGGTCCGCCGGCGTGATCTGTTTCCTAAAGAGCCTGACCATCCCCGTGCCAATGACCCATACTACAAACTCCAACTGGGACCGTTGATGCAACTGGAACTTGCCATCCATAGCCTGCGCTGGAGAAGAATAACTTTTATCGAAACTTCCTGGGATCGCTTCACCGCCGCTGAGGAGATCAACGACCTCTACGCCTCCGGCGCTGATGGTCTCTACGTCACCCTTAAAGATGAAGGCTTCTGGCCAGAGCGAGAATTCGAGTTACGGGAGGGTGGCGTGGAGTACACGGTAGGCCTGGCGATTCCATGCCGGGAGGGCACCGTCGCCATTGCTGTGGGGGATCGGCCGGCCCCGCCCGCTGCTCTTCGAGAACCCAACCTGGAGGCGGTGCGCCGGGCGGTGGAGAGGCTGGGAGGCGAACAATCGGTCCTTACCCCGCCGCAGGAGGCGGAGGTGCTGTAACACAGGGATGTGGTGTGAAACGACTTTATTGATTGAGTGGTAATGTGCGCCGGGCCACCCATTGAACTGTGGCCAGAGCACCGCTTTGTAAACCTCGGAGGTCTTGTCGAGTGTTTTCCTCATTCCTCTGAACGCTTGCCCCTCAGCCTTGGCACAGAGAGCCAGTCAAAGCGATACCAAAAAGTGTCGAGTACCTCGATTATCCAAAATCCAGTTTTGAATTGTTGCGATTTCTTTGGGATATCTGTCTTGACAGAACGACAGGTTTACGTTATACTGTGACAAATAGAACAAACGTTCGGATATGGACAAGATAACGACTAAAGGACGCATCACGATTCTAACGGGCAAACACCAGGTCGCCACCGGCAAGCGGCTGTCGCTCCGTCGTCTGGCTCAGTTGGCCGGGGTGCCCAAAGACCTGGTCTACCGCCTGGACGCAGGCCGGGCGCG
>JAXHUO010000047.1:0-36393 GCA_034189605.1 Chloroflexota bacterium | reverse complement strand
CAAACCGATCCTGAGACGGCCTCAGCGCACCGCTCTGCGTCCCTAAATGTGGGCATAGTATGTGCAGGGTAGTGTCTTATTCGCACGAGGCGAAATTCCATTTCACGTTGAACCAATACAAAAACCATGTCAGAAAAACCAAATTATGAAAGAAAAGTCTCACCCCTGGAACGTCTATTCTCACGATCCCCTTACTCTATCGTGACGGTTGTAGCTCGGATCAAGGGAGATGTATCCGAAAGCATGGTCAGAAATGCTGTCTCCAAGGTCCAGCAGAGGCACACAAACCTCAGGGGTCGGATCAAGGAGGACGGCGATCACGTTCCGTGGTTTACGTCGGAAGGGGTCGAAGAAATCCCGGTAGATGTCGTCCCCCGAGAATCTGATGATCATTGGATTCAAGTGCACCAGGAGGCGAGTCAGATTCCCTTTGAATTTGATGTGCGGCCAGCCATACGCTTTATCTTGGTTCAATCACCCACCACATCCGAGTTGATCATTCTGTGTCACCACATCATCTGCGATGGTCTGTCATTAGCATATCTTGCCAGGGACTTGATGGTCCATCTTGGGGATCCAGCCCGAGAAGTGGAAGTGTTGCCTGACCCGCTTCCAATTGATCTGGATAACCTGCCAGAAGACGTTTCATTGAATCCGATAGTCGGGTTCTTTATCAACCGGATCAACAAGAAATGGGAAAGAGACAAGGTTATTTTCGACCAAGAAGACTATGAGAACCTCAATGAGGCTTATTGGGCGAACTTTGAACACAAGGTGTTCTCCGTTGAACTGTCCGAAGCGCAGACTTTTGCACTCGTTGACCGATGCAGGAAAAACAGAGTAACTGTGAACTCGGCATTGACGACGGCTTTCATAGGGGCACAGCTCATCGTTCAGGGCGATGGATCCTATCACCCGGGTATAGGTGTGGCAGCCAACTTGCGGAACCGTCTCCAGAAGCCCGTCGGTGAGAGTATGGGATTCTATGCCGGGATAGTAACTCCAAAGCACAAGTACAATGAAAAGATCAGCTTCTGGGAAAACGCTCAGAGGTTCCACGATAAGGTTAGCCCACTCTTTACGAACAAGAACCTGTTTAGTGATTTCATATCGTGGTGTTATCTAGAGCCAGCGATTCTAGAATCCATCAACTTTAAGAAACTGGGCGGGCTCGTCGCGCCGCATCAGTCGAGGTATCAGAAACTGAGTGCATTTGGCAAACGTGACGATGTCGTCTTGGCCCTTCTGAAAAGAGACAAGCGGGAATCTCTTGACAGGATGATCATGGGAACAGCAGTAACGAATCTCGGACGCATGGATTTCCCGAGGGAGTACGGAGCGCTAGAACTGGATCGTCTGATCATGCAACCTGGTGGCGCCTTTCCTCTGGTCAACGTCAACTTGGTACTTGGGGCAGTCACCTGTGCGGGCAAGCTCAGCCTGGTCGTAGAATATGCGGAACAAGCCATTGACACAGAGACTATGAGAAGAGTGAAAGACAGGGCAATGGAGTTCCTGCTCAGCGACTAGAGAGCTAGACTACTCTGCGCCATAAGTGACAAGTACGCGGCAAGATGCGAGCGGGCCAGAAGGTATATACCTGAGGGAACCTTGAGATGAAAAAAAACGGCAAGCGCCAGATCGTAGGGTGGATGGCGGTGGGTTTATCCACCGCCATCACCTGCATTTGGGCATTTTGGGGCATCATCGAAAACTTTCACGAAGGTTGGTACTACGAGTCGTTGCTGTCGAACGTGGGATTGATGTTCGTGCAGTACCTTAGCCCGATGCTCATCTTTATGGGCGTCACCCTCATTTCAATTTTCTGGCCCCGGTTTGGCGGTGGCCTACACGTGATCTTGGCCTTGCTCGCTGCCTGGTTCTTTGGGGCTTTCACCAACACGGTCACGTTCTTCCTCATGTTGCCGCTGATTGGGATCGGCGCGCTCTACTGGTTTGGTCGTCCCCAACCACGCCAGATAGCCGTCTCCCTGGCTGTTGGACTTCCTATTCTGACCCTCACCATATCTGGCATTGAACCCGTCCTCCGAGTGTCCCAACGCATTGATGATGGCAATCTCCAGGCGCGATTGGTGCATGGAAATGGAGTGAATCTCGTATGGGCGCCTGATGGACCAGGATGGCCGCGCACAGGGGTAAACTGGTATAAAGCACAGCAAGTATGCCAATATCTTGGTGAGGACGGGCTGACCCTCGCTCCTGAGCCACAGCACGTATGGCGATTGCCGACGGTGGATGAAGCCGTGCGCTCTATGGCTCGCCACGGCCAGAACAGCGGTGGCGTATGGGATGCAGAGACTGCTGAGGCTACCTACAAGACGAGACCTGACAAAGAGTCTCCGCTGTGGAGTATCCATTCCCAGGTGATCTACTGGTGGACGGCGACAGAGGTAGATGAGGAACGCGCCTACATAATTGTCTATGATGGAAAGGTGTGGCCGAGGGCAAAGCAGTTCGGCCCGGCATATTTGGGGTTTCGATGTGTAAAGCAACCGTAACCGCTCTTGTAAGACCAAACGGGGTATCGGAAAAGGTCACCCCCTGAGGAGAAGTAGTCATCACGGTGCAATAGGCAAGTGTACTATCCCGAACAGCAGAGGATTGGTGACCAGAAGCAGAAATCCGGTCACCGCACAGGTCACAACTCGTTGTCTTTGGGGCAAGGCTATGGTATACTTGCCACATGGAAACGCCCCTCCTGCAAACCAAACTCTATATCCCCCCCGTCCGGCCAGAACTGGTATCGCGTCCACGCCTGATCGAGCGGTTGAACACAGGGCTGGATCGCAAGCTGACCCTCATCTCCGCCCCGGCTGGGTTCGGCAAGACCACGCTGCTGAGCGAGTGGGCGAGTGGGCGAGTCAGCGAATCAGCGAGCGGACGGCCCGCTGCCTGGCTTTCGTTGGACGAAGGGGACAACGACCCGACTCGCTTCCTGGCCTATTCTATCGCGGCCTTGCAGACGCTTGCCCTGAGCCAAGTCGAAGGGATTGAGGCCAACATCGGGAAAGGAGCGTTGAGCGCACTTCAATCCCCTCAGCCGCCGCCGGTGGAGGCGGTGCTGACAGCGCTGATCAATGACATTGCCACCGTTTCCCAGGGCGACCGCGAGGGCCGCCCCTACGTCCTCGTCCTCGACGATTACCACCTCATCACCACCCAATCGGTTCACGATGCCGTCACCTTCCTGCTCCAGCACTTGCCGCCGCAGATGCATCTGGTCATCGCCAGCCGTGATGATCCGCCCCTGCCTCTGGCCCGTCTGCGCGGCCGGGGACAATTGACCGAACTGCGCGCCACAGACCTACGGTTCACCTCCTCCGAAGCCGCCGAGTTTCTCAACCAGGTGATGGGCCTGGCCCTTTCGGCGGAAGACATCGCCGCGCTGGAGATTCGGACCGAAGGCTGGATTGCCGGCCTGCAACTAGCTGCTATTTCGATGCAAGGACGCAAGGACGTTACCGGCTTTGTCCAATCTTTTACCGGCAGCCACCGTTTCGTGCTGGACTATCTGGTCGAAGAGGTCCTGGAACAGCAGTCCGAAAGCGTCCAGACTTTCTTGCTGCAAACGGCCATCCTCGACCGGCTGACCGGCTCCTTGTGCGATGCCCTCACTGGCCAGGACAACGGTTCGACTGAGCTCACCGCAAGCGGCCAGGCGACCCTGGAAATGCTTGATCGTGCCAACCTATTCATCGTCCCCCTGGACGACGAACGGCGTTGGTACCGCTATCATCACTTATTCGGTGACTTGCTGCGTGTTCGCCTCCGGCAATCTCACTCGGATAAGATACCCATGTTGCAAATACGAGCTTCTGAGTGGTTTGTACAAAATGGATTCATCGCTGATGCTGTTGAGTATGCTCTAAGAGCTGAGGACTTTGAACGGGCAGCAAACTTGCTCGAGGATGTTGCCGATGCAGAATGGGAACGTGGGGGACTCAAAAAGCTAGGGGGCTGGTTGGATGTTTTACCTAAGGAATTACTGTTTTCCAAGCCATATCTTTGTATTTTTCATGCCTGTTGTTTATTCGTTTCTGGCCAGCAGAGTGCGGCTGAAAAGAGCCTCCAAAGTGTTGAAAAGAGCCTGTATCAGAGCACCAAGGGAATTGACGAAAGCACACCAGGAGAACAAACCCAACTTCTCACTCCTGAACAAATGAAGATGCGCGGTAGAGTAGCCGCCACACGGGCTGTTATGGCTTTTTATACGGGGGATATACAAGGGCTAACCCGGTACGCAAACGAAGCATTTGAATATCTGCCTGAGGAGGACTTGTCTTGGCGCAGTTCTGCTGCAAATGCACTAGCAGACGCACAGGATTTTATAGGCGACCTAGGTGCTGCATACCGAACCCGAGTAGAAGCATTGGAAATCAGTAAAGCGGCGGGGAATCAATACCATATCATAGTTGCTAAACTTAAGCTGGCGGTCGTCCTGAGATTCCAGGGGCACCTGCAGCAAGTATTGGATATTTGCCAGAAAGAAATGCAGCATGCCAGCGATAGTGGAATGTCTCACCCAGTGACCCTTGGGTTGTTATTGGCGATTTGGGGGGAGGCGCTGGCCGAGACTAATGATTTAGATGGAGCACTCCATAAATCGGTAAAAGGCTTGGAATTGGCTGAGCAGGGTGGAGATGTGGCCAGTATCGGTTGGAGTTACGTGTGTCTGATGAGGGTCTTGTATTCCCTGGGAGACCTAACCGGTGCTGAAGAGGTCATTCATAGGATGGAAAATGCTTCCACGGAATACGATATTCCCCCCTGGATCATGAGCATCATGGAAGGTTGGAAGGTTCGTATCTGGCTGGCACAGGGAGATTTGGATAAGGTATCCCGGTGGGAAGAAAAACATCGCCTGATTCCAGATGAAGAGCTTTCCCATTTGAACGAAATGGAGTACATCGGGCTGGCCCGTGTCTATATAAGTCAAGAACGGTTGGAAGAAGCCATCAGCTTTCTGGAGTCTCTGCTAGATACTTTATTAAATGAATCGGGACGAGTTTCGAAAGGAATAGAACTACTAGTACTCAAATCGTTGGTTCTTCACGCCCTAGGGGAAAAAGACCAGGCTTTAGAAGTTTTGAAACAAGCCCTTGATTATGCCGAACCGGGAGGCTTCATCCGCATCTTTGTGGATGAAGGCCCGCCGATGGCGCGTCTGCTCTACGAAGCCCTTACTCGCGGGATCGCGCCAGATTATGTTCGCCGGTTATTGGCAGCGTTCCCTATCGAAGAACCGGAGCAGCTTGGCCCATCAAAAACCCAAGCCCCCCAATCTGAACTGATCGAGCCTCTGAGCGGACGCGAACTTGAAGTGCTCCAACTCCTCGCCGAAGGGCTGACAAACCCAGAAATCGCAACCAGACTTTTCCTTTCACCGCACACGGTCAAGGTCCACACGCGCAATATCTACGGAAAACTCGGTGTCCACAACCGAACGCAAGCAGTTGCCAGGGCCAGGGCTGTGGGGATATTGCCATCCACTTAATCGCCAGAGTGCCTGGAAGCAGCACTGGCGGTACACTAGTATCCGGTACAAAACTATTTTCCACGGCTCACAGCCCCCGTCTCGGGGGCGTCTTGGGCCAGCAAACCGCCTTAAACCGACCGATTTCGCTGCATGGGCCGCCCCCGGGATGGGGGCTTGGAGCGTTTTGTACCGAGAACTACACTAGCGGGCCTCAGAAAGAGGCTCGCTTTTTTTAGGCCTTACCCCAAAAAGAGATACTACTCTGAATACCAAGTTTGGGGTATGACACTAATACCTATTAACCGTTATACTGTTCGCAGAATAAATCAGAAAGTTAAAAAAAAGAAAGGAGATGAACATGGGAACATTAATAATCTTGGGAGATTTCTTGGTAGGCGTTGGTGTAGTTTTATTGGGAGTTGCTGCGCTATACTATGTGGTGATTTCAAAAGAAGTATGATCTGAATGACGTTTTCGTAACATAATCTCGCTTTTCAGAGAAGGACTGCCAGATAGCAAGTCAGTCTTTGGAAAGCGAGAGTAATAATCACCTTGCACAGGGAGATGAAAATGAACACAGAAGATAATAGATACCAGAAAGCGAAAAAGAGAGTCAAGGATATCAGAGGTTTTTACGTTCATCTTGGGGTGTACGTATTGGCGTAAAGAAATGAGTGGTACCATCGCTTTGATGACGGGCAAATACAATGTCCAGGATCATATAGGGCTATTGATTAGGATGGATAAACTCTTCTTGTCCTAAGAGAACGGTAATTTGGTAGTTAGGTTTTATATTAGCAAGATTGTGGTGAACTAGACGAAAAATGGTCGCATTAAAGCGATCATGGAATACAGGCGCAGGACTTCACCAATCTCGAAAAGCGAAGATGGAGAAAACTCGATATGATCTAGTAGCAATCCAGATATCCAGTCATGTTGTCTGAAGAGCAAAAGAAGGAGTGAAAAATGAATACAAACAAAAGGGCAACCGAAATGGAAGACGTGAAGATAAATGTAAAGTTCAAGCTTTCAGCATTGTGGGCGGCTGTAATGTTTCTATATGTATATGCGGACATTAAGGCACTTTTTAGGCCGGGGATTCTAGAGCAGATGATCGCGGGAGAACTCTCAATAGGGGGAACAGGCGTACCAATTTCGCAAGCTTTCTTATTGGTAAGTGCAATAATCATGGCGATTCCCAGTGTGATGATTTTCCTGTCCCTAACATTGAAGGCCAAAGCGAATCGTTGGGCAAATATCATCTTAGGTATCGTCTATACCAGTATTATTCTCATGACACTACTTTCGGGTGGGGCTTGGGCTTATTATATATTCTATGCCATCATAGAAGTTGTGCTTACTGCACTGGTTGTTTGGTATGCATGGAAGTGGGCCTAAACAGGAAGCATGAGTCGCTTCCATATGTGGAACAAGCCGTAAAAGCTATCTCTTGGAAATAGGAGGTTTTTACACTCATCTTGGGATGTATGTAAATGAATCAGTTGAAACTCGAGTGTCGAGGATTCCAAAAACGGGCAGGATTGGCAGGTTTGCCAAGATAGTTGAGGAGGAAACGAGTCAAGATATTCTTTTGGAGATAATGCAGGATTCGGAGAACTACAAGGCATACAAACCTGCGGAAAAAGCTGAATGGTGGCGGACTGCCATTGAACGACTGGAAAAGGCAATTGGAAGAGAAAACGCAATCGAAATAATGAAATCCTGTGGCCGAAAATGCTGTGGTCAAGGACAAAGAAACACCGCAAAGAGATTGATGGGCGAATCAGGATCCATTGAAGAATTCCTTGATAGGATAAGTAGGCATGATGTTAAGGAGGGAGACCTGACGTACGTGCTAGAAGACGAAAACACTATCATCGCAGAACATAACAAATGCTTTTGTGGGCAGGTTAAACGAACCACAAAGCCATTCCCCACAAGTACCTATTGCCAGTGTTCAGTCGAGTTCAACAGAGCGTTTTTTGAAGCTGCTCTTGAAAGACCGGTTTAAGTAGAGCTTGTACAATCGATAATAAACGGAGCAGAGAGCTGTAAATTCATTATCCATATCTTGGTTTGACAATATCTCGGCAGCATTCTATCCAAACAAACCTATTCGGAGAATGCCTGGGGCCACAGAGTTGGCCGAAACTCTAACGACATCGAGTATGGCTATCAATGATGGTCAGCCAGGGCCGGCGATCATCATTTCAATCTCGCCTGGGGGCAGAGTAGATAACCCATGTTCAAACAACGACAAGAGCTTTTAGAATTTGCGCTACAGCTAGTCAAAGCAGCGGCGGAACAGATTATGCCGCACTATTATAACTGCGTGGTAAACACGAAACCAGATGGCACAGAAGTGACGGAAGCTGATCGCCGTGCTGAAGAGGTGGTACGAGAGATGATCACGAAACAGCTCCCTGATCACAGCATTCTCGGTGAAGAGTTTGGCGCTACGAAGAATGGGTCAAAAACCCAATACCAGTGGGTTGTAGACCCCTACGGGTTCGTGTAGGTTCGAAGGTTGGGTTGGAGGAGGCTGTGGTTTCCGCCGCAGGCGTACATAGCTCAAACATTCACACGAATAGTGGTAAAGTGCCGTACAACCTGACTGGACTGATTCAGCGGGTCAAAAGGTTTAGGTTTTGTGGAGATTGTTTGCAACATGCGCTGGTCTGTAGAGGACGTATACACGCAGCAGTAGACACACTCATGCAGCCGTGGGATAGTGCTGCGATTATCCCCTGTATCGAGGAAGCAGGGGGAATTGCGACGACGCTTTCAGGAGAACGCAAAGGGATTGTTTTTGAAGGAAACTTGCTTACATCGTGTGACGCGTCGCTTCATCACGAAATTCTTGAACTGCTTTGTTCGAACAAAGTTTGAGCAGAGATAATGGTACAGAAAGAGAGAACAAAAATGAGGGAAAAGAAAATGTAACAAAAAACCCTGGCGGGCTCGCAGATAGCGGCCCGCTTTATTCTCCCCTCCAAGCTAGGAACTAACCCCCTGAATAACATGTTCGGGGGATGGCACTAATACCACTTTGCTGCTATGCTATAGGTGTAGGAGGCAATCAGTGATGAAGGAAGTCAAACAAAAGCTCACCCTGGACCGACCCGCAACCTACCAGATCAAAGTGCCGGGAGAGATTGGCGAGAGTTGGTCGGATTGGGCCGGGGGGATGATGATTACGGTCGAAAGTGAAGGCGATGGCCCAGCGGTCACCACCCTGACCGGCACCGTCGCCGACCAAGCCGCCTTGCAGGGTCTGCTGCGCCGGCTCTATTCCCTGGGCCTGCCGTTGATTTCGGTCAATTGTGTCGAGTGTGGCTCAGAAGATTGATAGGGAGTTACCACAAATGAATGGCAGAAACTTGACAATCGCTCTGATGGCTTTGGCGGTCTTGCTTGTGGGGTGTAGTCCCAGCCCGGCAGACAGCCCATCGTTGGAGGGCACGCAGTGGGTGCTTGTCACGCTGGAAGGGGAGCCGCCGCTGACGGGTACGGCACCATCGGCCGAGTTCTCCGCGGACCAGATCAGCGGGTCCGCCGGGTGCAACCATTACTTTGGCACGTACGTGGTTGGCGGCAGCGACATCACCATCACCGACGTGGCGAGGACAGAGATGTACTGCATGGATCCGGAGGGCGTGATGGACCAGGAGGAGGCTTTCGTGGCCGCCCTGACATCGGCAGCCAGTTACCGCCTCTCCGGGACGCGGCTCGAGCTTCTGGATGCGACGGGCAGTGTGATTCTGGCCTTTTTAAGAGGGTAAGCGGAGCAATTCTCTGCAATTGGTTCCGAGCCAGGCCGCGCTAGGGTCAAAAACGCCCCGCCGGTGAAGCCAATGTCGGGCAGCCTCCTGGTCATCTGAGCAATCAAGCGGGGCCTAAGACGAATTACAAGGCGACATCCAATGCAAGCGAAGCAGGTTTTCTCGACCTATAGTGGGAAATCAGTCCCCTTCGTTGAGATGGGGATCATCGAGGGGGACTAGTTTGCGCTTGAGAGCGTAAAGGGCGGCCTGGGTGCGGTGAGTCAGATGCAGTTTGGAGAGAATGTTGCTGACGTGGCTCTTGACCGTGCCCTCGGCAATCTTGAGCGCCTCTGCGATTTTCTTGTTGCTCATCCCGCGGGCGATCAGCCGCAGCACGTCAATCTCGCGCTGGCACAGGTCGGTCAGCGAGTCGTCGCCGGGATGATCCACGCCCCGGACCAGTCGCGCGGCGATGCTTGGGTGCAGGGTCGCGTGGCCACGTACGGCGGCGCGAACCGCACTCACCAGATCTTCTGGCTCCACGTCCTTGAGCAGGTACCCCAGCGCCCCTGCACGCATGGCCGGGAACAGGTACTCGTCCTCCGTGTAACTCGTCAGCACGATAATGCGGCTGGCGGGGCTGAAAGCCACGATCTGGCCAATCGCCTCGACACCATCCATCTCCGGCATCAGCAGATCCATCAGGATCACGTCGGGCACGTGCTCGCGTGCCAGCGCCACTGCCTGTGCGCCATCTTTGGCCTCCGCGACAACCTTGATGTCGGCGTAGGTTTCGAGGAAACCCCGCAACCCCTGGCGGACGACGGGATGGTCGTCGGCTATGAGAACGCGGATGAGATCAGACACGATACTCACCCTCCCCTGTGTGGGCGGGAAGTGGAAGGCGGGCTACAAGCCGGGTACCCCCGTCCGTGACCGTGTCAACCGTGAGTGTTCCCCCCAACCCGGCCAGCCGCTCTCGCATCCCTTGCAACCCCATCGTGGACCCAGCCTCAATCGCGGTCGGATCGAATCCACTCCCATCGTCGGCGATTTCAAGCGTGACGGTTTCTGGCGTGGCATGTAATTCAACCTTCACCCATGTGGCCTGTGCGTGACGAGCGACGTTCGTCAGTGCCTCCTGGGCGACGCGGAAGAGCGCCTGCTCGTGCGTGAGTGGCAACGAAACGTCATCCACAGCCTGCCAGTGCACCTCAATGGACTCCCGCCGCTCGTAGGCGACCAGGTAGTCCGCTAGCGCGGCGACCAGCCCGCGCTCGTCGAGGCCAGGCAGGCGCAACTCGCTCAGCAATGCCTGCATCTCAGCCTGCGCCTGGCGGCCGAGTTCTTTGACTTCCAGCATCTTGGCACGGGCGGCCTGTGGGTCGGCGTCGAGCAGATTAAGCGCGGTGGCCGTAGCCAGGTTTATACCGAAGAGGTGCTGCTTGACGCCATCGTGCAGGTCGCGAGACAGCCGGTGACGTTCCTCAAGCGCGGCGAGTCTCTGTGCTTGCCGGGCCAGCCGGGCGTTGCGGTCGGCCAGTTCGCGTAGTTGAGTCGTGTCGGCTTCAAGTTGCCCGGCCATGGCGTTGAATTGCCGGGCGAGTTGCCCGATCTCATCCCCGGACGAGTCGTGCACCCGGCGGCTGAGGTCGCCGCCCGCCAGGCCGTTGCTGGCCTGGGTCAGGCGGCGCAAGCGGCGCGTGATGCCAGTCGCGGTTATGAAGCCAAAGATCAACCCCAGCGGGATCATGCACGGCAGCAACAACAGCGTCGTCGTCAGCAACGGCGTTCCTAGGCGGCTTAGCGACCAGCCGCTCACGTCGGGCGCTGGCTGACGGTAGTACACAACTCCCAGCCACGCTCCCTCGACACTGGTAACCGGCGCGGCCACCGCGAACACACCAGGATCTTCCGCCAGGTGGCTGGCCGTGATACCATCTGCCAGGGCCGCCGCCACCAACTCCTCCGCTTCGGGCAACCCCGGCTCGGTGAAAACGCTGCCGGTCGGGTAGCGTTCCGGTTGGTTGCTGGCGACGACGCGTCCCTGCGTCCCGATGGAGGCTAGAGAACCGTTTGAGGAAAGACATCTCACTCCTCCACGAACTCGGCGGCCTCGGCGGTCAGCCAGCCCTGGAAATCGCCGGAGAGTTCTCCCCGCACCCAGCCCTCGCGCTCCTCGACGACAGTCAGCATCGTGCCGGCGTGTAACGTGAACTCCAGCAGGTAGGTGTCGCCGGGGCCGCTGTAGACGTTCACCTCGGGCGCAACGATGACGGCGTGATCCTGGTTCAACTCGTGAACCTTGAGCCCCAGCGAGAGCAGCACCAGTGCCAGCACTATGCAAACGACAGCGGCCCCGGTGAGGGCCAGCCGGCGCCAGCGATACGCAAAGGTGGCAAGGATGCCCAGCGAGCACACCACAGCAAAGAGTGCCCAGGCGACCCAGGCAGTCTCGTTGACGGTGAGTGCTTCGTGCCAACCGGTGATGGCGGCCCATACAGCGCCCTCTTCGGTGATGGGAAATTGGTCGGCGACCTGCGCGCGGGCGAACGCCAGGTTGGCACGGATGTCCTCGTCGCGTGGGGTCAGGCGGCGAGCACGCTCGTAGTTGAGGACGGCACGGCCCAGGTCACCGGACTTGTAATAGGCGTTGCCCAGGTTGTAGTACACACCGCTGTGCTGGATGCCGCCGTCCATGATCTGCTGGTAGGTCTCAATGGCGCCGGTGTAATCCCCGGTCTCGTAGAGCGCGTTGGCCTGCGCCATCACCGCCGCCCACGCTCCTGATTGGGCCTGTGCAGTACGGGTGGCAAATGAGCAAATGACAAATGAGCAAATGACAAATGTCACGATCAGCCCGGCATACCCTTGCGAAGGTTGTCGCAACCTGCGCAAGGGTGACTTGATTTTTCTCACCATTTTAACCCTTCCAGCATCACAATCAACCCGGCGATGCGCTCCAGCAGCGCCTGCTGCGCCTCACGCGACGCGCCGACGGGGGCAAAGCGGCTCTGCTCGCTCTCCTGCCAGGCGTCACTGACCTGCTCCACGAGGTCGGCGGGGATTTCCCTGCCGGCCAGTCGCTCGCGCAACCCATCGAACGTGAGTCCGGCTGCAGGGACGTTGAGCTTGTCGGCGATGTAGGCGATGAGCGCGCGGGTCAGTTCGCCGTAGAAACCGTCGCTATTGCCCGCGTCGAGGGCCTGCCGGGCCGCCTTGAGCCGCCGGTCTGCCTGTTTGCGGGCGCGACGGCGGCGCGCATAAGCCGGGTCGCCTTGCAGCCTGTGACGCTGCAACTGGATCACAAAGGCGCCAACCACCGCCAACAAGGGCAGCACCCACGCAGCCCAGAAACCGGCGCTCCGGATGACCCACTGGCTTTCGTCTTCCAACTCTGGTGGCGCGGCTTTGATGTGCCGGATGTCGCTGCCCAGCAGGGTGACGTCCTGCGAGTTGCCGCCAGGCGCGACTGGCCCTGCCGCTCCAGGCGCTACGGCGACGGCGATGGGCTCGGTGGAGACTGTCCGGTACGTCTGGCTGATGGGATCAAAGTAGGAGAGCGTGAACGACGGGATGGTGTGCTCGCCCGGTTGTTCGGGAACATAGAGCCGCTCAAACCGCTTGGCGCCGCCGATGATATAGTTGTGGCTGGTAGTGTTGCTGGTGGAGCTGGCATCGTAGGCCCGCATACCGGGGACTTGGGGCCAGGCAGGCTCCGGTACGGCCGATACGTTTCCCGTGCCGCTGACCTCAAAGTAGAGGTTGATCGGCTCGTTGACGCGGGTCTCGAGAGGCTCGGCGGCAGCGCGGACGGTGTATTGGCCCACAGCGCCGTTGAAATCGGCCGGCTGTCCTGTAGTAGGCAATGGCTGTACCTGCACGGTGACCGGCTGGGTTTGTAGCGTCTGTCCGGACTGGAAGAACCCGCCGGGAATCTCTAGCGTGGCGGGGTTGATGGTCTGCTCGCCGGTGACGACGGGAAAGATGGCGGTATTGAGTTCCGTGACGCGGTAGTTGACGCCGCCGGCGCTGGTGAGGTATTGATTTTGTGGCTCCATCCGCTCGGCCCAGAAGCCGGTCCACTGCGGCGCGCCGTAGCGCGGACTGTCCATCAACTCTTGTGCCTGGTAGAAGCGAAAGGTATAAGTGACCTGTTCTCCCAGGTAAGCGACGGGCTTGTCAACCTCGGCCTCGACGTAGAAAGCCTGGCCCGCAAGTTCCGGCGGCGCGTCGCCGCCGGTCTGGCCGGGCGCGGTGGTGGGAGCGGGCGCAGCACCATCGGTGACCTCGATGGTGATGGGCTGTGTCTCGTAGGTCTGCCCGTTGATGGTGACGCGGGCCGGGCCGATGGTCTGCTGGCCCACCGCCAGCGGCTGCAAGCGGTAGACAAAGTTGACCGATGCCGAGAGAGCGCCGTTGACGAAGGAGAACTGCTGCGAACGGCTGCTGCCAACCACGTAAAAGCCATCCATCGGCGGGAGTTCGGGGGCGGGCACGTTGTTGACTTGCCCCTGAAGCGCGAGTGTGAGTTGCACGTATCCATCGGTAGACACAATGGTGCGGTCAACGCTGGCGGTGAAAGTGATATTGTCCTGCGCCAGCGCGTTGGCGGGCGTGTTCAGGAGTGCCGCAAGGACGCACAGTGCGCAGAGAAACTTGATTCGCACATACGAAATGGAATACGCCGTCATACCTACCAATCCTTGTCCACGGGGCGACCTGGCGCGGGTCGCATCCGCTGGAGCACTTCCTGCAGGGTTTCGGCGTCTTGCATCAGGGCCTGAAGCAGTTGCCGTGCCTGCTCCTCGGTCAGTTCGCCCTCGGCGGGTTGGGGCTGTGCACCGGGCGTGGGTGTAGTCTGCTGATTCTGTCCCTGGCCGGGCTGCGGCGTCGGCGTGGCCTGTTGCTGCTGATCCTGCGGTTGGGGTGTAGGCGTCTGTTCGCCTTCCTGTGATTCGGGCGACGGTGTAGGCGTCGGTTGCTGCTGTTGTTGTTCCCGAAGTCGCTGTTGCGCTAACTCGAGGTTATGCTTGGCGTCGGCGTCGTCGGGGTTGATGCGCAGCGCCTCGACGTAGGCAGCGATGGCGCCGGCATAATCCTCCTGCTGGAAGCGCGCGTTGCCCAGGTTGTAGTAGGTCTGCGCCTGGAGTTCGGGCGGCGCTTGGGCGATGGCGGCGAGCGATTCGTCGCTAGCAGGGTCGTACTGCTCCTGGCGATAGAGCGTGTTGCCCGCGTTATAGTGCAGTTCGGGTGTGTCGGGTGCTTCGGATTGGGCGTTTTGATACTGGCGCAGGGCCTCGTCATAGTTGCCACGGGCGTAGGCGTCGTTGCCACGACGGTTGAGCGTGGTGGGGGAGGGTGAGCAGGACGTGGGCAGCAGCGCAGCGGCTATCAAGAGCCAGAGCGCGAACAGGGTTTTACGCATGGCGCACCTCCCGTTGGCGACGACGGTCGTTGAGCAGAAACTCGCCAATGAGAGCGGTCAGTGCCACGGCGACAGGAATCTGGAAGCGCTCAATGTGCTGGATGAGCATCTTGCTTTCGGTGTCGCCGTGCGCCAGCGCGTTGATCTCGTCCGCCAGGTCGCGCACCTCCTGCCCGCCGGGCGTGGCACGGAAGTATTCACCACCGGTGGTGCTGGCAATCTGGCGCAGCGTGGCCTCGTCCAGGCGGGAGAGCACAGTGTTGCCTTGACCGTCTTTCTTGTAGCCGGTCAGGTTGCCCTTCGCGTCGAACTCTGGGATAGGCTCGCCGGCTGGGTTGCCGAAGCCGATGGGGTAGACGATGACACCAGCGTCGGCGGCCTCTTTGGCTCCGCCCAGCGGATCGGTGTCGTGGTCTTCACCGTCGGTGAACAGCACCAGCACGCGCTGGCCGGCGGAATGCTCGTTGAAGGCGCGCACACCGGTGCGGATGGCGTCGCCGATGGCGGTGCCGGGCAGCGAGGTGGTGTTCGTGTCGGCAGCGTTGACCAGCATCAGCGCGGCGCCCCCGTCGGAGGTGAGAGGAAACTGGATGAAACTCTCACCGGCAAAGACGACCAGTGCGAACTGCGCGCCGGGCAGACTGTCCATCAGGTCGGCGATTTGGAGTTTGGCGCGTTCCAACCGGTTGGGTTCGAGATCCTGCGCCAGCATACTCGACGAAGTGTCCAGCGCAATGACGACCTCAATGCCCCGCTGCTCCACCAGTTCGAGCCGGCTGCCCAGTTGTGGGCGTGCCAGCGCGACGACCAGGCAGAACAGTGCCAGGAGGATCAATGCCTGCTTCCAGCGCCGCTTGGCGGGGCTGACCGAACCGCTGAGGCGTGCCAGCAGCGCCGGGTTGCCCAACCGCGCCAGTGCGCGCCGCCGGTTGTGTCCCGCGAGCCAGAAGAGGGCGACGGTGAGGGGCAAGAGTATGAGTAGCCAAAGGTACGTCGGTTGTGCAAATTTCATTATGGTAACTTACGGAAGATGGTATTGCGCAACAAAATCTCGATCAGAATGAGCGCCAGGGCCGGGATGCCGGCGTACGCGCCGAGTTCGGTGTAGCGCACGTAGCGGTTGACCTCGACCTCGGTCTGCTCCATCTCGCTGATCTGCTGGTAAATCTGGCGCAGCGTTTCGGCGTCGGTGGCGCGAAAGTACTGCCCGCCGGTGGTCTCAGCGACGGCGGTGAGCGTCTCCTCGTCCAGTTCGACAGGCACGTTGACGTACTGCTTGCCAAATAACCCCTGTACGGGCATCGGCGCTTCGCCAATGGTGCCCGCGCCGATGGTGTAGATTTTGATACCCATCGTTCTGGCAATGCCCGCCGCCGTCTGTGGATCAATCTGGCCCCGGTTGTTGACGCCATCGGTGAGCAGGATGATGACTTTGCTCTGGGCGGTCGAGTCTTCCAGGCGACTCACACCGTTGGCGATGGCCATGCCGATGGCGGTGCCGTCCTCCAGCCCCAGATCCGGCGCTAGTTGAATCTCGTCCAGCAGCCTCAACAGGACGTCATAGTCGAGCGTGAGCGGGCATTGCAGATAGCTCTGGCTGGCAAAGACGACCATCCCGACGCGGTCGTAAGCGCGGCTCTGGATAAACTCGGCAACGACCTGTTTGGCGACGACGAGACGGTTGTCGGGCTTGAAATCCTCGGCGGCCATGCTGCCCGATATGTCAATCACCAGCATTATATCAATCCCCTCGCCTTTGACAACCTCGCGGGCGTGCCCCGTCTGCGGGCGGGCCAGCGTCACGATCAGCAGGACGATGGTCAGCAACCGCAGAACGGCGGGGAGATGGAGCAGTGTCACGCGCAACGACGACGGCGTGCCGGTGGTCAGCGCCAGGCTGGAAAACTGCAAGGCGCCGGGGCGCGCGCGGCGCAGCCGGACGACGTACCACGCCGCCAGTGCGGGTACGATCAGCAGTAGTAGCAGTAGCCAGGGATTTGCGAATCGAAACATAGCGAATCAGCGAATCGGCGAGTCAGCGAATCGGCGAGTCTGCGAATCTGCGTCGTATTCAGGTTCCGCCGTTTCGGGCTCGGGCTCCGGCGTGGTACCGGCGACGATGCGGCGGATACGAATGGTGAGCGATAGTGCCATGTCATCGGATGGCCAGGCTTTGGCGAACTTGACCAGATCGGCCTCGGTGAGCACGTCACGGACATTGGCGGCGGGCTCCTGTTCGACCCCGGCGACCTTCATCTCGACCCAAATCTCGCCGGTGGTGCGCTCCAGCGCCGCAAGGTCAAAGCGCCGCTCAAGGTAGTCGCGCAGGCAGTCTGTGGCAAGAGTGTAGTGCTGCTTGAGTTTGCCACGCGGCACCAGGTTCAGCCCATCTATGCGCGCCAGCTCCTCGTAGGCGATCTGCTCCGGCGGGCGCGGGTCAACGAATACAGGTTCGAACTCGACCTGGGCCAGTCCCCGACGGCGATTGTACCAGACGAGACCGAGTGCCAGCAGCGCCGAAATCAGCGCCAGGCCCAATACCCACCACAACCAGCCCAGGCCGGCAGGGAGCGCGGCCTGCGGCTTGAGGTCGCGCAGTTCGGCATTGGCACCGTCGGTGAGAACACTGGTGACGGTGATGGCTTGCGCGGCGACAGTGAATTCCTGGCTGTCGCCACCCTCAGCGGCCTGATAGACGACGGTCAGCGTGGGCACCTCGTACTGCCCCACGGCGAATGCCGTCACGACATAGGTCTTGGCGCTGATGGACTGGCCTTCGCCAATGGGCTCGGACTCGCCCTGCGCCTGATCCAGCACGGTCAGCGCGCCCCAGGGATCGCCCAACTGCGGGAACTGTGCAAGACCGTCGGCAGGATGCTGCACCTGCACCGTGTAGTTGACGTGGTCGCCGACGGTGATAGTGTCACGATCCAGCGTGCTGCGCGCGGCGAAAGACCCTACCCCGGCGAATGGCTCGATCGGCTTGGCGCACGAAACGAGAAGCAAGAGGCAGGAGACAAGAAACAGGCCGCAGTTTGCCGCTCGTCTCACCGGTGTAACCTCCGCTCTCGCTTATGGAAGAAAGCCACCAAGGGGTCAACGTAGCCCTGGTCGGTGTGGATTTCGACGTGATCCACCTCGATAGTCCGCAGCATATGGGCCAGTTCGGCGCGGCGCTGGGCGTTGCGGGCGGCGTACTCCTGCCGGAAGTGCAAATCGGCGGTGTCAACCCACTGGAGCGCGCCGGTCTCTGCGTCCTCCAGCGCCAGCAGGCCGACGTCGGGCAGTGCCAGTTCACGGGGATCCACCACCTCGACGGCGATGCAGTCGTGGCGCCGCCCGGTGACGTTGAGCACCTTGCGGTAGCCAGCGGTGATAAAGTCCGACACGAGAAAGACCACCGCACGCCGGTTGAGGATGCGGTTAAGGTATCCCAATGCCACGGCGATGTCGGTGCCACGGCCACGCGGCTGGAAGTAGAGCAGTTCGCGGATGACGCGCAGCACGTGCTGGCGACCCTTGCGCGGCGGGATGAATTTTTCGACCTGGTCGGTGAACAGCAGCAGACCGACCCGATCCTGGTTGTGGATGGCGGAGAAGGCCAGCAGAGCGCACAACTCGGTGATGATCTCACGCTTGGAAGCCTCGGTGGTGCCGAACAGTCCCGACCCGCTGGCGTCAACCACCAGCATCACCGTCAACTCGCGCTCCTCGACGTAGTTGTTGACGTAGGGCCACCCCATCCGCGCGGTGACGTTCCAGTTGATGGTACGCACCTCGTCGCCGGGTACGTACTCGCGCACCTCGTCAAACTCTATCCCGCGCCCCTTGAAGATAGAGTGATACTCCCCGGCAAAGACATCGTTGACCAGTCGCTGGGTACGAATTTCGATGTGGCGGATCTTGCGGACGAGTTCCTGTGGCAACATAATCCGTTACGGCACTTGGACCTCGTCGAGGATGCGCTGCACAACGTCGGCGCCGGCCAGTTCCTCCGCCTCGGCCTCGTAGGTGACGATGATACGGTGCCGCAGCACATCGGGCGCTACCTGCTTAATGTCCTCGGGCATCACGTAGCCGCGTCCCTTGAGGAAGGCGTAGGCTTTCGCCGCCATAATCAGGTACAGCGTCGCGCGCGGCGACGCGCCGTAGGCGATGAGCGGCTCCAGATCGGGCAGGTCGTGAGCCGCCGGTTCGCGCGTGGCAAAGACCAGGTCGAGGACGTACTCCTTGATCTTTTCGTCCACATAGATTTCGCGTACCACGTCGCGGGCGTGGCGGATGGTCTGTGGGCCGATGACGGGGTGGACTTCCGGCACTTTGGTCCCGGTGTAGCGGTCGAGGATGGCGCGCTCTTCCGGGCGCGATGGGTAGTCCACGATGATCTTGAGCAGAAAACGGTCCACCTGGGCTTCGGGCAGCGGGTAGGTACCCTCTTGCTCAATGGGGTTCTGCGTCGCCAGGACCATGAACGGATCGTCGAGCGGGTGGGTCGTGTCGCCAATGGTGACCTGGCGCTCTTGCATCGCTTCCAGCAACGCCGACTGGACCTTGGGGGGCGCGCGGTTGATCTCGTCGGCGAGGATCAGGTTGGCAAAGACAGGGCCCTGTTTGGGCGTGAACTCGCCGCTGTGCGGGTTGTAGATCTGGGTGCCGATGAGGTCGGCAGGGAGCAAGTCGGGCGTGAACTGAATGCGCTGGAACTGCACCTGGATCGCCTGCGCGAGAGTTTGCACCGACAGCGTTTTGGCCAGTCCGGGCACACCCTCGATGAGCAAGTGGCCGTTGGTCAGCAGACCCACCAGCAGCCGCTCGACCAGTTTGTCCTGCCCGACGATGACTTTGCGCACCTCGTTGAGCAGGTCCTGAACGAAGACACTTTCTTGTTGAACCCTGGCGTTGATTTCTTGTACACTTTGCGTTTTCAATTCTCAACTGCTCCTCTCACAACCACCTGTTTGTCGTCACGAATATCAAGATAGACTCCCCCACAAACTTTCTGATCATACCATCATACCACTATGCCGTCAATTCACGCCGAATGGTGATTACCCACATGTCCGAAAGACCTCCGAGGTTTCACTCCCTGCAACAAAACAGCCCGCATTTTGCCCTCGACACGCGGTGCTTTGACACATCACTTGCCCAAAACCTCGGAGGTCAGCGGTCCTGCCTATCTTCTCCATACTGCTTTCACGCTGAAAGGATAACACAAGCAAGGGCAGGTGTAAACTGCCAAAGGAGGTATTTCGGGGTAAACTATAGTTTTGGATTTTGGACAAACTAAATGTAATCGGCCCTGGTCGGTTTGGCCAGGGCTTTTCCTGTCATTTTGGAATACGGGAAAAATATGATAAGATTGTGGCACAATGACCACGCCTCTCCTGACCACCAAACTCTATGTCCCCCCCGTTCGGCCCGAGATGGTCTCGCGCCCGTGCCTGATTGAGCGGTTGAACGCAGGGCTACACCGCAAACTGACGCTCGTCTCCGCCCCGGCCGGCTTTGGCAAGACCACGCTGTTGAGCGAATGGGCGAGTCAGCGGGTCAGCGAATCGGCGGGCGGGCGGGCCGTCGCCTGGCTCTCGCTGGACGAGGGCGACAACGACCCGGCCCGCTTCCTGGCCTACTCCGTCGCGGCCCTGGAGACAATCGAGGCGGGCATCGGCGCGGGCGCGCTCAGCGCGCTCCAATCCCCTCAGCCGCCGCCTATCGAGGCAGTTCTGACGGCCCTGATCAACGAGGTTATGGCTGTTTCCCAGGACGACCGCGAGGGTCACCCCTACATTATCGTTCTCGACGATTATCACCTTATCACGGCCCAATTGGTTCACGACGCCCTCACCTTTTTGCTCGACCACCAACCCCCCAACCTGCATCTGGTTGTTGCCAGCCGGATGGACCTACCTCTGCCTCTGGCCCGGTTGCGCTCGCGTGGACAACTGACCGAGTTGCGCGCCGCCGACCTGCGCTTCACACCCAACGAGTCGGCGGCTTTCCTCAACCAGGTGATGGGTTTGAACCTCTCCGATGCGGATATGGCGACGCTGGAAGCTCGCACAGAAGGCTGGATCGCGGGCTTGCAAATGGCCGCGCTCTCGATGCGGGGACGAGATGACCTCTCCGGTTTCGTCGCCACCTTAACCGGCAGCCACCGCTACATTCTGGATTACCTGACCGAAGAAGTCCTCGACCAACAAACGGAGAGTATCCAATCGTTCCTGTTGGAGACGTCTATCCTCGACCGGCTAAGCGGCCCGCTGTGCGACGCCGTTCTGCGAATCAGCAAACCAGCGAATCAGCGAACTGTTGACACACTGACCTACCCACTTGCTGACTCAAAAGCCGTATTGGAGTATTTGGAGTCGTCTAACCTCTTCGTCGCGCCACTGGACGACGAGCGATGCTGGTACCGCTATCACCATCTGTTTGCCGACCTACTGCGTCACCACTTACGGCAAACGCGGGCGAGCATTATCCCCGAACTCCATCGCCAAGCCAGTGCGTGGTATGGGCAAAACGGATTCATCTCCAAAGCGATAGACCACGCGATTGCTGCTGGTGATATGGGATGTGCGGCACGGTTGGTCGAGGAGCATAACCGGCCAACAATGATGCGGGGTGAGGTAAGCACGGTGATGGGCTGGCTAGAGTTATTCCCAGACGAGATGATCCGTTCACGTCCCCGGCTTTCCATAGGATGCGCCTGGGGATTGTTCCTCAGCGGCCAAATGGGTGCCATTGAACCGCGCCTGCGGGACGCCGAAACAGCGCTCGTAGGGCGTACAACGTCCGGCAGCGGTGCACAAGTTACTGGGTTGTTGGGTGAGGTGGCGACGCTGCGCTCTTTTCTCCTCCGTATGCAAGGTGATCCGGTCCTTAGTATCGAACTGGCCCAACAGGCGATAGAACAAGTGCCTGAGGACAACCTGTTTGTGCGCGGGGTTCTCCATACAAGCCTGGGCGGTTCGTTCAAGGATATTGGGGACGTGGCGCGGGCCAGCCAGTCTTATGCCGAGGCCATCCCTATCTGCCAGGCTGCCGGGAACATCGTGGCAGCCATGCTTGCAATCCACCACTTGGTCCGGTTGCTGGTGATGCAAGGGCAACTTGAGCAGGCGGCCGAGGTGTGCCGGCAAGTGCTGAAATCCGCCGGCGGATCTGGCGTGCAGGGCGCGCGGCGGATGCCGGCATCAGGGATAGTCTGCGTGAGCCTGGCCAGTGTGCTGTACGAGTGGAATGAGTTGGAGGCCGCAGAAGCATACCTGTGCGAAGGAATCGAACTAAGCAAGCCGGGCGGCTACTTTCAGGCGTCGGTGTTTGGTCAGATTGTACTGGCACAGGTGCTGCAGGCACTCGGAGAAACGAAAGACGCAGCCGACGCGCTGCAGAAGGCAACCCAGAGCACCTGTGACATACCCCCCTGGTGGTATCGTACAGAGTTGACAGCCTGCCAGGTGCAGTTGTGGCTGGCGCAAGAAAACCTCGCCGCAGCCTCGCGGTGGGCGCAGGAAAGCGGATTGAGCCCTTCGGCTGCGCTCAGGGCAAGCGCAGCCGACGAACTCGGATTCCAGGATGAGCTGGAATATATCACGCTGGCACGGGTTCTGATTACTCAGGGGCGAGCGCAACCTGATGGGACAACGTTGTACGAAGCGCTCAGGTTGATTGAGCGACTGTTCCAGGCAGCAGAATCGACAGGGCGGATGGGGCACGTGATCGAACTCTTGGTGCTCCAGGCACTGACTTTGGAAATACAAGGTGACCTCAACCGGGCGCTGGCTTGTCTGGAGCACGCGCTTGAACTGGCCGAACCACAAGGATATGTGCGTATCTTTGCAGACGAGGGTGAGCCAATGGCGCGCCTGCTCTGGCAGGCTGCCGAGCGCGGCATCGCGCCGGGCTATGTGAGCAGGTTGCGGGCAGCGTTTGAGACAGATGAACAGAGGAGCAAAGGGGCGGGGGAGAAAGAAAGTGCCCCTGCACCCCTTTCGACAGGCTCGGGGCAGGCTCTGCCCCCCTGCTCTCCCACTCTCATCGAGCCACTCACCAGCCGCGAGCTACAAGTGCTCCAATTGCTGGCAGATGGCTTGACCTACGGTGAAATTGCCGGGCAGATCTGTGTCGGCCTGAACACAGTGCGCACTCACATCAAGAATGTCTACGGTAAGCTTTCTGTCCACAAGCGCTCCCAGGCAATTGCCAGGGCTAGAGAATTGAACTTGCTATAGTCTCGGATCTGTCATTCTCCCCCCCAAAAAAACCACATCTTTTTTCTCGCTAATCACATCTTTGATGTGATTATTTTTTCCTCTGTGTATGTTATTATAGACGCAGCTTCAAAAAACCTAAATATCAACATAAGGAGATTTTCAAATGATACCAGCAGAAAATTGGTGGGTCAATCTCGAAGCGTACAGTCAGCATTTTCCCGATGCAGATCGTCATGTATGTCCTGGCAGGAATTCTGACGCTTCTCTTCTTTGCCAGGCCCGGAACAACGACGGACAGGATCATCAAAGCCTATTTAGCGTTCGCTTGCGCCTGGATTGGCGTCGTCTTTTTCCTCATTCTGGGGCAGGATCTGCCGGCCCATAATGCGCAGGCATTCCTGTTTTTGTCCATCGCCGTGCTATTTGCCGTTGATCTGTTAATTGGAAAAATCGAATTCAGAGTCCCCGAAACGAGATGGCATCTGTATACCGCCATCTTTTGGTTCGTGATGGTGTTTCTGTATCCTGTAGTGGGTATGCTGGTGGGGCACACTTATCCCAGAATGATCATACTGGGAACTTTTCCCTGTCCAACGGTAGCATTTGCCCTGGTCTTGATGACAACTGCGCTGCCAAAAGTGACCAAGCCCGTCTATTTCTTGCTGCTGTTGTGGGCCATTCCATTTCCAATCTTTTTCCAAATCCCACAATTTGGTGTTTACGAAGACTCGATTATGCTCGTGATCGGAATCTACAGCTTCGTCGCGTTAGTCAAGGATTGGGCGATGATCGGAAAAGAAAAAAGTCAGAGGTTCGGGGATGAAACAGGTAGGCCAAAAACTTTGTCTGGATAGCCCAGCAATCTACGAGATTGAGGTGCAGGGATACCTGGATGAGCGCCGGTCGGATTGGTTCGACGGCGTGACCTTTGAGCCCCAAGTCAGCGCAGAGGGTACGACTACCACCAGGCTGACCGGCGTGGTCGTTGATCAATCTGCCCTGCATGGCCTGCTGCGTAAGCTGTATGACCTGGGTTTGCCGCTGCTCTCTGTGACCTGCACCAATTGTCACCCGTCATCTGTCTCGCCATCATAAGCTTCGCGCTGATAGTCAACGAGCAGGCATAACTCTATCAGGAGGTCAAGATGAAAATTCTCGTGCTAAACGGAAGCCCCAAGGGCGAATACAGCATCACACTCCAGTATGTAGCATACATCCAGAAGCATTTCCCCCAACACGAATTCAGAATCATTCACGTATCCCAGCGCATCAAAAAGATTGAGCGGGATCACAAAGCCTTTCAAGAAATCATTGATCAAGTAAGATGGGCCGATGGCGTTTTGTGGTCTTTTGGATTATGGGTTCTATGTGTCCCCGCCCAGTATATGCGATTCATCGAACTGATCTCCGAAAGAGGCGTGGAAGATGCTTTCGGGGACAAGTATACGGCCGTGATAACCACTTCCATCCATTTCTACGACCATACCGCCCACAATTACATGCGGGCCGTCTGTGAAGACCTCGGCATGAAATATGTGGACGCCATTTCTCTGGACATCATTGACATGATGCAAGATAGGAGGAGAGACGACCTGACGATTTTCGCCGAGAGATTTTTCGAGGCCATTCGAGAGCAGTCTGCCACCTCAAAGCTATTCAGGCCGCTAACCCTCAGTGACTTTGCGTACCAGCCGGCTGAGCCGAAAACGAGAATTGATAGCAAAGGCAAGAGAATCCTGGTCTTGACGGACGCTTACGACAACAATACCAACCTGGGAAAGATGATAGAGCGGTTCAGGCAGTCTTTCGCGGGTGAGATAGATGTGATCAATCTGAACGACGTGGATATACGCGGCGCGTGCCTGGGTTGCATGCGGTGCGGATATGATTATACCTGCACGTATCAGGACGGGTTTGCTGACTTTTATAACCAGCGAGTGAGGACTGCGGACATCATTGTCTTCGCCGGTGCTGTCAAAGGCCGCTATTTGTCCTCCACGTGGAAAACGTTCCACGATCGCGCTTTCTTTTGGAACCACACGCCGTCCCTGGCCGGAAAGCAGTTGGGGTACATCATTTCTGGGCCTTTGGCGCAAAACCCCAACCTCATTCAGATTCTCAAGGCTTCGTCCACCGCGCGGCAGCACGCCAATCACGTAGACATCATCACCGACGAGTGTGAGAACTCGGCTGAGATTGATGCTTTGTTGCAGAGTTTCGCGGAGCGTCTGGTCAGTTTTGCCGAAAGAGGGTACGTCAGACCGCAGGACTTTCTTGGTGTTGGGGGACACAAGGTTTTTAGGGACAACATCTGGGGCAGGCTGCGGCCGATTTGGCAAGCAGACCACAGGTATTTCAAAAAGCACGGACTTTACGATTTTCCGCACAAGGACTATAAGAGTAGAATACTGACTCCTCTCTTGATGTTGCTGACCAGGATACCGGCTATCAGGAAAAAGTACTATGCCAATCTAAAGACCTTCCCCTCTGAAAGGGGATTGAAAAAGTTGGTCGAGCGGGTAGATCAGCAAACGCCATAACCGGCCCACTTTGGCCTTCCTCGAGTTGGTGATCGTAGGAGTAGAGGCGCGAGAGATGTGCCCGACCCTACACGGCGGCTGACCGGGGCGCAACATCCGCGAGTCGGCAGCCATCCTGGTGCGGCAGGCCGCGTCGGGCGACCTGCCAGGAGCCGCCAAAGGCCGGTTGCGCGACTGGGGCTCAATGGTTTGATCAACGTACCCCGACCAGAAACAAGGAGGACACAGGCCGCCGCACACGACGTCATCGAAGGCCAGGAGCACCTGGGCAAGATCGTGACCATAGATCAGAACTATCCCTAGCGTGATACAGATTTTTGAACGTCGCTCAATGGTAGTGTTGCCCTGGCTCGGGACTGCCAAGTGCGCCAAATCTTGACCACAGTTTCTATGACAGTCACGATCAGGGCTACAAGGAAAGCCAACCTGAGCGCACTGTCAACTGGCGATGCAGGCATATATTGTGTAACCGGAAACATGCCATTCAACACGTTGGCGTTCAAAATTGATGGTCCCAAGAGCAGCCGCGCCAAGATGAAGACATCAAAGCCTTGAATGAGCAAGTTGGCGATACGCGTACCCAGTTGCCAGCGTCCCTGGCGCAGCAGTACCAGGTTCAAAATGATGGTCAAGCCCCAACTGATCTCTATCAGAGGCAAATAGATGGAGAAGAACGCCGGGGATAGAATGGAGGGCACGATGTGCCAGCCGTAATCATAGTACGCGCCTGTAGCGATGCGGTCTGGAAAACCGATGAACGCAATCAGCAAGAGCGCCAGGATGCCGATTTGCACGATCAAGCCTGCATGTTTGATCTCGTCACTTTCCTCTATCTCTGGCAAGTCGTGGGGGCTCCATTCTTTTTCGTCGTCCAGTTCAAACTCGCCGTTGGGAATCGCACGCTCCAATACGGCAAAGATCAGCGTTGTCGAGCCGATGCCGCTGATAGCGATGTTGAAAAAGCGCACCAATCCTTGGCCCAACAATTCGAGTATTTCCACTCTGGCTGAACCAGCGTGGAGTCCCGACACGGCTGTGGACACAATGCTGGCGAGCAGCCCCGCGCCGATGACAACAGCAACGACGATCAGGTACAAATTGTAAACCTGGGGGCCGATTACGTACCGCGGTTGCAGTTGGTATTTCGCTGCCATTTGCGCCGGCGGGCCAAATTCCTCAAGTACGGCCACTTGATCCTCTTCTGAGAATGTGGTTTCGTCACCTGCCTCGAGTCCTGTGCGTTCTTCCAAGGCATCGAGCAGCAGCGAACGCAGCTCCACTTTCACGTCGTCGCGCAGCCGCTTGGGTAGCCGCCGTCCGACCTGGTGTACGTAACGATCAACGAGTTCCATCTGTATTGTCCTCCCTTTCTTTCAATAGGTGATTTATTGCTTCGACTATGTTTTGCCACTCGTGGACCAGGGTGTCCAACACCTCTTGTCCGGTGGCATTCAACTGGTAGTAGCGGCGCGGGCGCGATCCGGTCACCACCCATTCACTGCCCAGCAGACCTTGCGATTCCAACCGTCTTAACAAGGGGTAGAGCGTGCCCTGATCTATCTCAATATTGTACTCCGCCAGTTGTTCTTTGAGCGAGTATCCATATTGTCGCTCTTGCAACTGGCTAAGCACGGAAAGCACCAGGGTACCGCGCCGCAGTTCAGAAATAAGATTTTCAGAGGGTTTACTCATATTACTGTGCCTCCTCTATTACCGTTTAATGCATTATACCATATATCACACAGTATGTCAAGCCCTAAGATAGGTGATTCACAAGTTTCTACATTCCCCCGTCCGGCCTGAGATGGTTTCGCGCCCGCGCCTGATTGAGCGGTGGACATAGTTCCCCTCCGGTAACATTATCTTTTGACTTGACACGGGGCGTCGTAGGCAGGAGGCAATATCGCGCTATTTGAGGATGGGTGGTAAGATTGCACACACGGATAAGACGTGATAAGATTACAATATCCCTGGTTTACGCGCTCCAGCGTCGGCGGGTGTTTCGGCGGCGAACTGAAGCGCGCTGGATATGACGGCATCGTCGTGACCGGCGCTAGCGAGACTGTGGTGCGCTTATGCATCCGCGACGATGAGGTGAGCATCCTGCCCGCGGACGACCTGTTGAAAAGTGCTGGAATCTGTGCTCAAAGGGGATGCAGTCTGCAAAATCGCGGTGCGTTTGCCTTCAGACCAGTGAAGAGGAGATCCTAGTGTTTCTAAAACGACGCATCGAGGAAGTATCCTTGAACTCCTGGCCGGCCCTACAGCAGATCCTATTCGACGGCTGGATCTTGCGCTTCTCCGAGGGGTACACCAAGAGAGCCAACTCCGTCAACCCGTTCTTCGCTTCCAGCATGGACATTGGGGAGAAGGTAGACACTTGTGAGAAACTCTACGTCGAGAGAGGTCTCCCCCCCGTCTTTCGCCTGACGTCTTTCTCCTCACCTGTTGGCCTCGACGAGGTTCTTGAAGGTCGCAATTACCAGAAAGTAGCCCCTACTTCCGTGCTGTACCTGGACTTGAAAGGCTATACCGTTCAGCCGGCGTTGTCGGCAGAGTTGCGCCACGAACGACTGGAGGATTGGCTGGACACCTTTTGCAGGTTCAGCGAATCGCCGGTGGAGAAACATCAGGCGCACAAGAGGATCTTGAAAGCCATTCCCGGCCAACGGTTTCTGGCGTCGCTTACGGATGCAGGGCAGGTCGTAGCCTGTAGCCTGGGCGTGCTGGAGAACGGCTACTTTGGCCTCTTTGATTTGATCACAGACCCTCAGCAGAGAAACAAGGGGTATGGCACGTTACTCGTATCCAGCCTGCTCAGATGGGCCCAGGAGGAAGGCGGTTTGCACGCATATCTTCAAGTCGTGAAGAGCAATACGCCAGCCCGGCGACTGTATGCCAAGTTCGGGTTTCGGGAAGCGTATTCATATTGGTATCGTGTTTTCACTCCCGATGTGTGACGTGTCCTCATCGGGGGATTGGGATGAAGCCGTTTGCTTGTGGACTTGGCTGCTAGGCAAGCGGCAAGTGAATGAGAAACGCGCTACCATGGCCAATACCGCCACTGATGACGCCGACTCGTCCCCCATGTGCCTCCACGAGTGACTTTACAATCGCCAGCCCCAGCCCCGACTCACCGTTCTGTTGCTGGCGCGACTCATCTCCACGGTAAAGCCGGTCAAAGATACGCGGCAATACCTCTGGGGCAATGCCGTCCCCGTTATCTTGCACCATCAACAGCACGGTATCCGCTTGACGCTGGGCGGACAGGACAATTTGTCCGCCGTCGGGCGTGTGGCGCAGGGCGTTGCCGACCAGGTTGCCCATCGCCTGCGCCATTCGTTCTGGGTCCACGTTGATTTCCGGTAGGTCAGACTCGGTCTGAACTTGCAGGGCGATGCTCTGTTGCTCAGCCTGGTGCTGGTGGGCAGCGGCCAGCCTTTCCAGTAGCACCTGTGGCGACACGCTCTGCCGGTTCAAGGTCAACTCGCCGGCATCGGCCAACGAAAGCGTGCGCAAGTCTTCCACCAGGCAGGTGAGGTGCTGCGCTTCCTGGTACATGACGTCAAATCGGGCGGGGCTGGGTTCGAGCACCCCATCACGCAGCGACTCGATGTAGCCGGTGATGACCGTGAGCGGGGTACGCAAGTCATGAGCGATGTCGGCCGTCATTTGGCGCCGCAACTGGTTGGCCCGCGCCAGGTCGGCGCTCATCTGGTTGAACGAAACAGCCAATTCCCCCAATTCATCCTGGGAGCGAATGGGTACTTGTTGATCGAGTTCGCCTTTGGCTATGGCCCGGCTGGCGGCGGTCAATTCACGCAGGGGGCGCGTGAGCGTACGGGCCAGCAAGATGCCCAGCAAGAGCGCAATCCCGGTCGCTCCCAGAGCCGCATCGAACAAATCCTGGCTGGTACGCGCCAGATATTGCTCTTCTATGAGATCGCGACCTGGAGGCCCGCCTATGGGAAGAACAGTTCCCACCACCTGGCCCTCGATTTCAAGTCGAGTCCCTGGCCCAAGATCAGCGACCGAAACATGCTCACCGATATGATACGGCCCGGCGGGAACCACCACGTATCCGTTCTGATCCGCTAAAGCCAACGGTGGGGGTGGCAGCGCCTCCTGGTTGAACATCTCCGCGATACCTACCCACGAGCCTTGGGCACGATAGTATGCCGACATGTTCGCCATAAAGTCGTTTTGCATCTGCTCCAATGCAAAACGGTCAAATTCTTTGACAGTCGCCGATCTGGCAAAAACGGCGAACAGGGCCGCGCCAGTCAGGCTCACCAGGAGAAAGCCGAGTATGAGTTTGAATGTCAGCGAGCGCATCGCTTCTGCCTCCATCAGAAACCAGGTTTTTCGGGAAAAACCTGGTTTCTTCCTCGTTAACTAACCGTATCAGGTCTAATCTGGTCGAAAGCGATAGCCAACTCCAAACACGGTTTCAATGTAGCGCGGCTTACCTGTGTCCGGCTCGATTTTGGCGCGCAGGTTGCTGATATGGGCGTTAATGGAGCGTTCGAGGCCTGAGAAGACAATTCCTTGTACCTCTTCGAACAGCGCAGAGCGCGAAAAGACGCGACCGGGAGCGGACATGAGCACGGCCAGGAGGTCAAATTCGGTGGGGGTCAGGTTGACAAACCGGTTCCCCACTTGCACCTGGCGCGTGCTCCTGTCGAGGGTGATGTCGGCCGCGCGCAACATCTCTGTTGGGGCGGCATTTTTTTCGACGCGACGCAAGACGGCCCGGATGCGGGCCACAAGTTCGCGCATACTGAACGGTTTGGTCACATAGTCGTCGGCCCCCAGTTCTAACCCCAGCACTTTGTCCGATTCTTCCACTTTGGCGGTGAGCAGAATGATAGGGGTGCTCCGTTCTTTGCCATAGACCCGCATGAACTCGTAACCGCCCATTTCGGGCATCATGATGTCGAGCAGAATGAGATCGGGCTTTTCCTGGCGGGCCACAAAGAGGGCGTAACGCCCGTTATCGGCTGTCACAACTCGAAATCCTTCTTCTGTCAGATAATCCTGTACCAGCCGGCGCACGCTGGCCTTGTCATCCACCACTAGAATTGTCTTGGTCATAAGGCCCTCTTTTCTCACCTCTGATGTCCATTGCCAGCGCATGGGCGCCTTGGCCCCAGGCAAATTATACCCCTCAACACAGAGAAAGTAAAAAGAAGGCATAGTGTTACTACTCAGGCTACCCTCCCGCAGGTTGTGATTTGTTGTACTCGCAGGCTTGCATAGCCGTTGGGATGTGCTTTTGCGTTGAAAACCCGTCAAAACCTGCGGGAGGGTGAGTAGTAACGGCATAGTCTCCTACCGATACACGTCTAGCAACTCGAGCGGAAGTAAAAACGCCTTTCTTTGGCTCAAGAACTCGTTGGCATGTGCGACGCTTTTGTCATACGTCGTTTGGTCAAACAAGTTTCTCTGTGCATTCTCTTGCCCAAATAGGGTGGACAGTTGGTCAGTTCTGTCCGAGACAAAATCCCGGCTGTAAATCTTTTCAAACAGGTTCTTGTACGTTTCCTCGTATAACGCCCGAAATCGTGCATTTTTTAAAAAGCGCGCTTTCAGCGGATGATTCCAGGGGAGATCCAATTCGTAATACGGGTCAGCCTCATAATTGGGCGTACTCGAGAACCAGAATTGACCCAAACCCTCGTTCATATCCCAGACGAGAACTGTGAATTGCCCGCTATCAAGGTCATAGTGTAGATAGTAGTTGTTGCCATTGCCACCCAACGAATCCATATTGACTACGAGGTTGTTGATGGCCAGATAGGTGACAAACGAATCAATATCCAGATATTGGGGCAAGTCTCGTTCAAATTCTTCATCCGTCGCCTGGTTCACAAAGCGTATGAAATCAATCAGCGGCGCGAAATCCTCGTCGTTGACTTTAGTTTTCTGTTCAAAACTCGTGGCGTACCCTGTTGGGTCTTGGCCGTGGTAGTGGAAATTTCCCTGGGGTTGGGCCTTATACAGCACACCGTCAGAATCTGGAAAGTGCTTTTCGGTGTAAAGTTCATCAACGTGTTCGGCAATGACGTACAGACTTGCGGCCTTCCCGTTTATGCTGATACCTGCATAGGCCACTTGCGGAACCGGTAGGTCAACCGAGTCGTACAGGTAGCAAGTCAGAAGTTCACTCAGCAGAGCGGCGTCCTCCTCGAGATGACCTCGCACGCGGAGTGCGATTTCAGCATAACCCTGATACCGTTGTCCCAATTCATACTCGTCGAATTTGATGAGAAGGGGAATCTCTCGAGTTTCGAGGGGGATTGGCATGTCGCCCTCAAAGTCGGGCGGCGTCTGCCTACCAAACCCCGGTGGTGGTGGCCGGTTGCCATCGAACCCTGGAGGTGGTGGCGGTTGGTTGCCCTCTGCACCTATAGGAGGCTCACCATTACCTGGCCCCCCACGACCAAAGAGACTGGCTAACGTTGAATTTCCTTTGAGCCTGATACCCACATCGTTGATTCTGACGCCATCAATGACCACGTCGGCGGGAAAAAAGTCCTTTTCCTCCGTTTCCACGTAGGTCTCGATCATCGTGTCATAGTCGGCCGGGTTCATAATGATGGCGATCTCGTGGATCACGGTATCATCGAACATGTCCACACTGTTGTCATAGTTCACCCCCGCGACCTGGGCCATATCAGTAGTCCCGGTTGTGTAGGCGATGATACGGGTATCACCAAAGACCAACACAAACAGCAGAACGAAACCAACGAATAGAACGAGGAGGGGGTAATGTCTTTTGAATTTGATGTTCATGGTAGGTTTGCTGGTATCCTACAAGTCGGTGGTGTTGTATCCCGTGATCAACGTCACTTTGAGATTGCCGTTGAGTTTTTTCACTTCCGCTAAAAGGGCTTGCACCTTGGCCGGTTTTCTGAGGGCAACACTGTACACCAACTCGGTCAACATGCCAGAGCGAACCGAGTCAACGCTGATCAGGTCAGAGGCTGTGGTATACTTGACAAAAACGTTGTCGAACAGTGTGTCAAAATCGGTGTCGTTGGGCAGTTGGATTTTGAGGATCTGGCTGGCTGCCTCTCTGGCATACCAATCAAAGCGGTTCATGATCAAAATCACGAGGCTGATGATGATGGTGGCGATGAGCGCCAACAGATAGAACTTGGTGCCGGTCGCCATGCCAATAGCCATAGCGAAAAAGATGAACCCGACGTCGCGCGTTTCCTTGACCGCATTGCGGAAACGGATGATCGAAAGCGCACCCACCAAAGAAAAGGCGCGGGCAATATTAGAGCCGACGATGAGCATAATGATGCCGACCACCATACCCATCAACACCAATGTGTGAACGTAACTCTGCGTGTATGACATTCCCTTATGGGTTCTTTGATATACCCAGCCGATGAAGGCTGTCAGCACAAAACTCAGAACGAGGCTCAGTACAACGTCAGTCACGGAAAAGGTGCCGGTTAGATCTTGAAAGTTCAAGAGTTGTGCTATTTGGTCCATGGTTCACCTCCTGTATGGGACACAACAACGAATTTAGAAACCAACGAATGGAAACGCAACAAACAACCGTAGCGCAAGCAATTCGTTCCTGGCCCAATTCGCTCCAGTGTCATGCAAAATGGTAACTGGGATTGGGTACTCTGGCGGCTACTTTTAAACTGGTGCAGTATTTACTGATCCTGATCAAGGCGAAATTGTGCTCAGCGACCAACTCGGTAATCCAATAAGGAACGCGCTCGTTGACCTTGATTTCCATGATCACCCTTTGGGGGGAAAGCATAAACGAGCCGATCTTTTTAGAGTGCAATTGCAAGTCCTTGGCCCGGTAGCGGATGTTCGTGTCGAACGTCACACGCAGGCCAATATCGTAATCGCTGCCCACAAAGGCCTGGCGCATATAACTGGTGATACAGGTGGGGCGCAAGTTGTACTGCCAGGTCATCGCGTGAATCTCTGCAATCACGGCCCGGTCTCTGGGGGCATGCTGGGGTATAGTTCTGTGATTGCATAACTCGAGCGCATCTCGATAGGGCAAGAGCACACGCCGCTTTTGGGTCACGCGGTTGAGCCTTTGTTTGACTTCCACAAAGACCTGTGTCTCGGGGGTCAGCGCTGCTCGCCCCTCATAATGCCGAATTCTCAGTTTGCGCCGGAACTTTATCCCCTCGACTTTTTCCCAATAGAAACAATAGTCGGCCGTGTCATAGTAGAGACTGGAGAGGGCATAAGCCCCCCTACTGTCCCCATAGGTATCGGGTTGCAGATATTGCTCGAGATCCTGCTTGAGTCGCTCCGCGTCTTCCCAGGACAAGAGATATTTCAATTCGAACCGGTTAAATTTGCGTATGGCGTTGCTCATGTTTCTCTCTTCCCAAATGGGTGAATTGACAGGAGTATACCAAAAAGATGTTTAGAAGTTGTCAAAAAGTGTTCGAGATTTGATCCAGGTTTGTCGCCAGGTGGCATTGTCGCATCGCCACCCAGCCATGTAGGTCTCGACCTTTGCCTCGTTGCCAAGATAGAGCAGGCACGATAGAATTGTGGTGTTATGCCTGATCGAATGGTTGGACACAGACCGCCATCGCAGACTGGAGATCATCTCCGCTCCGGCCGGCTCTGGCAAGACCACGCCGTTGAGCGAGTGGATACGCCACCGTAGGGGCAACCACCGGGGCAATTATGAGGGTAACCACAAGGGCAATTATGAGGGCAATCATAGAGGCAATCGCGAGGGCAATCGCAGGGGCAATCGCGGGGGTAATTACAGGGGCAATCACGAGGACGACACAGGGGCAACCACAAGGGTTGCCCCTACTCCCTCTCGATCAAGATGATCCTGGCGGCTTTGATCAACGAACTCGCTGCCTCGCACCTAATTACTTGATGGGGATGTAAATATACATCTCCGAGTCTTGCACGTTTGGATCAAAGGTCTCGTCGTACAGCTCAAAGTCAGGGCCATCGCCGCGCTGGTAGCCAGACCTCGGCAACCAGGTCTGGAAGGCATGCTGGTAGGCCTCGCCGATGGTCGGCAACGTGCACGGGAAAACGGCGTACTTTTGCGCCGGTATATCCCAACTGACCATGCCCTCCGGGATGGCGGCGCCGCTATCCACCTCGAATCCGGCGACGTACTCGAACACCCCTTCGGGGTCCATATCACGACAGACGCCATAGGAGTCCCCCAGGTTAGCCTCGTGTACAATCTCCCCTATACGTGGCATAAACTCTTGCCACATCTGGGCAATTTCGTTGTTCTCATTCTTGCCACGGTATAACATCCCCACGACGGTAAACGCCGGTTTGGTGACAATCTGTGGTTCCATATCACTTTGCTCCTTATGTATAAAACTTGAGATGGGTTTCTTCTTCACAGGGAACTGTACTTCGGTGACATAGTTCGTCGCGCCCAGGCCCGCTTCTGGCCCCTGCAGGTAGACATCTCGGTTGGGGCCTGTCACGTGGTACCCGTTAGCCTCAGTCCAGGCCATCAAGGTGTTGTATGCTTTGGACAGTCCCTCATAGCCGCCCTGATGAACTAGGCAGGCCATGGCCTCGACGCCGGGCAGTTCGTGGACGACCGTTAGCGGCATGCCTGGAAATGGCCTGGAGAGCAACGCGGCAGCCTCAGCGTCAATCCCTCGGTCATGGTATTCGGCATCGTAGTAGATGGCGATGTATGGGCAAGCAACGTCTGGGACAAAGTTCTGTGCTTGCAGATGGGCGCGCAACGTTTCGAACAACCGCTCCACATCGCGGTAGCCAGGGATCACGTCCCGTATCCCGATCACTCGCTGGGGTGGCACTGTTTTCAACACCACCTCGTACTCGGGCATGGTGCCCTCCAGTTCAATCTGCCGCAGGCGAGTCTCTACCCGCACCAAGCGGGCCTGCTTGGCCTGAACCTGGCGCTCTAGTTCCGCGTGCTTCATGCGCATCATACCTCGCAACTCGGCGGCGGACAGATCGTCCCGCAGGAGACGCTGGATCTGTTCCAGCGAAAAGTCCAGGTCCTTGAGCGCCAGGATACGGTTGAGCCGAGGTAACTGGTTCAGCGCATAGTAACGATAGCCGGTGAACCGGTCTATCCAGGCCGGTTTGAGCAGCCCTAACTCACCATAATACCGCAGGGTCTTTACTGAGACCTGCGCCACCTTTGAAAAGTCACCGATCTTGAGCATTCCATTCTCCGCACATAGTCTCTTCTGGCCAGAAGCACCTATATTATACACCATCCTGTAGGGGGAGAGTCAAGACGGCTTGACCATTCAGTCAATATGAATACAATCGTGAGTATAATTCGCTCGACAGTTGAAAGAAATCAAGTTCGAGAAATTACGGAGGTAAAGGCAAAATGAGTGACAAGATTCTGGTAACATACGCCACGGCTGCCGGGTCCACCGGCGGGGTAGCAGAGGCCATCGGCGAGGCATTGCGCGATAAGAACACAGATGTAGAGGTGCGCCAGGCCAAAGACGTGAGCGACGTGAGCGGTTACCGCGCCGTGATTGTCGGTACCGGCATCCACGCGGGGAAGGTGTATTCGGAAGCGATGGCTTTCCTAAAGACACACCAGCAGGCTCTGAGCCAGGTGCCCGTGGCCTACTTTGTCGTATGTATGACCATGCAGGAGGACACGGAGGAAAGCCGCCGCCGGGCGGGAACCTACCTGGATCAGGTGCGCAAAAAGGTGCCACAGGTGCAGCCGGTGGATGTGGGCCTCTTTGGGGGAGTGATGGACTATAACAAACTCCCTCTGCCAATGAAGATAATGATGAAGGTGATGAAACAGACCGAGGGAGACTTTCGCGACTGGGAGGCCATCCGCGCCTGGGGGACTGGGTTGCGTCCAGCACTCTTGGGAGCATAATCGCCATCCTGGTCGAACGATAAGAAATCTCTGCCAGGGTAGCAAGACTTTTTCATTTGACGTGTCCGTGTCCGT
>JAXHUO010000046.1:0-36952 GCA_034189605.1 Chloroflexota bacterium | reverse complement strand
TTTCCATTGCGCGCCCTTGTCGGCCGGGCCTAGCGGGCCGCCAAAGTCGCTCTGGATGGCCGCCTCACCCCAGCGGCCGCGGTAGGGCAGCCACCTTGCCCCTGGCCACATTTCGGGGTCCATCGCCAAGTCAGCCCGGTCGGGGATCAGAATCACGTTGGGGGTCAGACGGTCAAAGGCACCTGTGCGATCCAGAATCTCAATACGTGTCTTGCCGATGTCCTTCCCATTGGGGTAGATCTCGTCGCCGACAAAGTAGTTAGCGTGCGAGCCCAAGGCAACGTAGGCCACCGGGTGCGTGCCGTCTTCGACTGGCTCAACTGGTGCACTGGCCCAAGGCCGGCGGGTGCCGCCGTGGTGCTGGCTGAGCACCACCCATTCCGGCTCACCCTCAGCGGTGAGCATCACCTGGACCATCTCCCAGTCGCCCTCGTGTTTGTTAAACCAGTCGTTGTAGAAATAGAGGGCCCAGTACTGGATCGTGATGTGACCCGTGTCCCTTTCCCGCACCACATGGGCGTAGACCACAGCGGGCGGCCCACCGGCCTCGGGGCTCAGCACTGCCTCATAGTAGGCCTGGTGGGCGGAGTAGTTGGTGTAGGCTGAACCGCCGTCATCGCCGTACCACACGTCGAGGAAGTGGCTCTCGTCGCTTTCAAGATCGAACAAGTCGGGGACATCCAGGCTGAGCAGGACGTTGACGTCGAACCACAGCCTGCGGCCCTGGCGCAATCGGGCCTGTTCTACGATCACATCCACCGGCTGGGGGCGGAAGATCTCGGCCGGGTGGAAATAAAACACCGGCGCATAACGCAGGGCCAGTTCGGCGTCGTTTTCGGGGGGAGGGGGAGCATCGGCCAGGGCCAGGACCGGAACACCCTGGGCCAGAAGTACCAGCGCCAGTGCGATGGCTGCAGAAACCAGGTTTTTAGTGCTCCGCAAGCGAAGTAGTATTACTTGCAGGTGCTTTTCCGCTGCCAGCGAGGTCTCCCTGTGCAAAAAACCTGGTTTCTTGACCTCCACGTGTGTGAGCACCGCTGCACCTCCTCGTTTCACCTCTGGGCATGAATTGTACGCCAGTTGTCCGTTCAATGCAACTGAGTTATACTATTGGAGATAGGGACACTGTAGAAGGGATCATGAGCAAACCCACCGTCTTCATCAGTTACAGCCACAAGGACGAGGAGTGGAAGGACCGCCTGGTGACGCACCTGGGAGTCCTGCACCACCAGGGCCTGCTCGGCCTGTGGGACGACCGCCGCATCGGCGCGGGCGAGGACTGGTATCAGGAAATCCAGGAGGCCATGGCCGCGGCCAGCGTGGCTATTCTGCTGGTGTCGGCCAATTTCCTCACCTCCCAGTTTATCCTGGGCAAAGAGGTGCCCCGCCTGCTGGAGCGCCGGGACGAGGAGGGCCTGCGTATCTTCCCCGTCATCGTCAAACCCTGCGCCTGGAAGCGAGTCAAGTGGTTGGCTCGAATGCAAGTCCGTCCCAAGGACGGCAAGCCCCTCTCTGCTGGGGATGAGCACCAGATTGACACCGACATGGCGGCGATTGCGGACGAAGTCGCGTCGATTATCGACCGCACCACGCGGGTGGCCACTCCCGAAGGTTACGCCCCGGTTGGTCCAGAAAAGGTATCCCTGGCCAAGTTACCGTCCACCAGTCCAGATCTCTTTGGCCGCGCTGGTGAACTGGCGATGCTGGATACGGCCTGGGACGATCCCAGGACCAACGTCATCAGTCTGGCGGCCTGGGGAGGTGTGGGCAAAACTGCGCTGGTGAACAAATGGTTGCTGCAAATGGGTGAGGAGGACTATCGTGGGGCGGAGCGGGTTTACGGTTGGTCCTTCTACAGCCAGGGCGCAGCGGAGGGGAAACAGGTTTCGGCTGACCCGTTCATCGCCGCCGCATTGGACTGGTTCGGCGATCCCGATCCTACAAAAGGCTCACCATGGGACAAGGGCGAGCGGTTGGCAGAACTGGTCAGAAAGCAGCGCACGCTACTGATTCTCGACGGTCTTGAGCCCCTGCAGTATCCTCCCGGCGAGATGGAAGGGCGTCTCAAGGACCCAGGGCTCCAGTGTCTGTTGCGGGGGCTGGCCCGCCACAATGCGGGCCTCTGCATCATCACCACCCGCCTGGAAGCGGACGATCTCAAGGATTTCGTCGGTACCTCCGTGGAGCGTATTCCGCTCGAACATCTCTCACCCAAGGCGGGGGCAGCACTACTTGTGCATCTCGGCGTGTTGGGGTCGCCCGACGAATTGAGGCGGGCGACTGATGAGTTCGATGGCCATGCCCTGGCGCTAACGCTGCTGGGTGGATACCTGGCGGTGGTATACAAGGGGGATATTCGAAAGCGCGACAGAATTGCCAGGCTGACGAAGGAAAAGAAACGAGGCGGCCACGCCCGACGGGTGATAGAATCCTACGAAGGATGGTTCGAAGGCAAACCGGAACTGAGTATTTTGCGAATGATGGGGCTGTTCGACCGTCCTGCAGAGGGCGGCGCTGTTGAGGCGCTGAAGGCCAGCCCAGCCATCAAAGACCTAACCTCGGAGTTGCAGGGATTATCGCACGAGGATTGGCAATATGCTGTGGACAACCTACGGGCGGCCAGACTTCTCGCCCAGGAAGATCCGCACAGTCCAGATACCCTCGATTGCCACCCGCTGATACGGGAGCATTTTGGCGAGGGACTTGAGCAAAACAATCCCGACGCCTGGAAGGAGGCTCACAGTAGACTATACGAGTACTACCAATCCCAGGCCAAAGAACTGCCCGACACCATTGAGGAGATGGCCCCCCTCTTCGCGGCGGTGGCCCACGGCTGCCAGGCTGGACGTTATCAGGAGGCATTTTGGGTACACTACAGACGGATTCAGCGGGATGGCAAAATCAACTATTGTTGCTCGCAACTTGGAGCATTCGGCGCTGATCTGGCCGCCCTTGCTGGGTTCTTTGACTCACCCTGGCGCCGGCCTGTGACTGACCTCAATGAAGATATGAGAGCCGGCATCCTGAGTTCTGCTGGCTATCGCCTCCGGGCGCTGGGCCGGCTGGCGGAGGCGGCCCAGCCCATGCAGGCCAGTCTGAAGACGCTGCTTGCGCAAGAGGGCTGGGAAAACGCTGCCCGGGCTGCCGGCAACCTCAGCCAACTCTACCTGACCAGCGGCGACCTGGCCCAGGCCCTGGAGTACGCCCGGCAGAGCGTGGACCTGGCCGACCGCAGTGGCGATGGGTTTCAGCGGATGAGCAAGCGGACGACTCTGGCCGATACCCTGCACCAAGCGGGCCGCCTGCCGGAGGCGGAAGCCGCCTTGCGCGAGGCCGAGGAGATGCAAAAGGAGAGGCAGCCGCTGTTGCCGCTTCTCTACTCCCTCCTGGGCTTTCGGTACTGCGACCTGCTGCTGGGGCAGGGGAAGTACAGTGAGGTGCAGGGCCGGGCCGGTCGGACGTTGGAGTGGGCAGAGCAAGCAACAGGAGTCAGTCTCTTGGACATTGCCCTGATTCACCTTTCCCTGGGGCGGGCCCACCTGCTGCAGGCCCGGAAGGAGGGAAGGGATCCTTCGACTCCCTCGGCTGCGCTCGGGACAGGTTCGCTCAGGACAAGCTTCTCCCAGGCCGCGGCCCAACTGGAGCGGGCGGTGGATGGCCTGCGGCAGGCAGGGGCGCAGGATCACCTACCTCGCGGCCTGCTGGCCCGGGCGGAACTGGGCCGGGCCACGGGCTCCCTGGATCGGGCCCGGGCCGACCTGGAGGAAGCGCTTTCTATAGCCACGCGCGGCGGGATGCGGTTGCACGAGGCGGATTGCCACCTGGAGTGCGCCCGGCTGCACCTGGCCTGTGGTGAGCAGGAAAAGGCGCGGGAGAGCCTGGCCAAGGCGAAGGGGATGGTCGAGGAGATGGGATATCATCGGAGGGATGGGGCGGTGGCGGAGTTGGAGGGGAGGTTGGGGGAGGGGAAGGGGGTACCGGGATGACCCACACCATTCGTGTCCTGCTGGTCGGGCTGGGCAACCTGGGCCGCCGGTTCTGCGACCTGCTGGTTGAGAAAGGGCCTCACGTCGAGGCTTGTTTTGGCCTGCGCCTGCTCCTGGTCGGCGCGGCCGACAGCCAGGGCACGGCTTACGATCCCCGTGGGCTGGACCCGGCCCGTCTCTCGGCGGTCAAGCAGGCCGGCGGCACCGTGGCCGACTATCCGGGCGTGGGCCGGCCGGGGCAGGCCGCTGCGGAATTGATCGCCCACGCCGGCGCAGACCTCCTCTGCGAGGCCTCGCCGGTCAACCTGCGCCAGGGGGCGCAGCCGGGCCTGACCCACGTGCGCACCGGACTGGAGCGCGGCCTGCACGTGGTCACTCCCAACAAGGGGCCGCTGGCCCTGGCCTACCTAGAACTCCACGAACTGGCCGCCCGCCGGGAGGTGCAACTGCGCTTCGATGGCACCGTCGCCGGGGGACTGCCCGCCCTCTACATAGGCCAGCGGGACCTGCGGGGGGCGGTCGTTGCGCGCATTGAGGCCGTCCTCAACCTGTGCACCGGCTTAGTCCTGGAGTTGCTGGCCGGCGGGCAGACCTGGGAGCAGGCGTTGGAGCGGGCCCGCGCCGAGGGGGTGCTGGAGGCCGACCCTTCCTTCGACCTCGACGGGTGGGACGCGGCGGCCAAACTGGTCATCCTGGTCAACGGTGTGATGGGCCTGCCCGTCCGGCTGGAGGACGTGGAGCGGACCGGCATCACTGGCCTGAGCGGGGCGGACGTGCGGGATGCGCGGGTGCAGGGCCGGGTCCACAAACTGGTGGCCACCGCCGAGCGGCGCGCCGACGGTGCGGCCAGCCTGCGCGTGGCCCCCACGCCCCTGCCGGCCGACCATTTCCTGGGACGCCTGGGCTCCAAGCAGATGGGGGTTGTCTATCACACCGACATCTACGGTACCCTGATGACCGCCATTGAGGAGCCCACGCCGCTTCCCTCCGCGGCCACGATGCTGCGTGACATCCTGGACATCTTTGTCCCATAGCGCCATTAGCAGGTGAACCATGCTTCAGGTCAACAATCTCTTCAAAGCCTATGGCGATGACGTGATCCTGGAAAACGTCTCTTTCGTCGTCAACCCGGGCGAGCGGGTGGGGCTCGTCGGTCCCAACGGCTGCGGCAAGACGACGTTGCTGCGGATCATCGTCGGCCAGGAGCAGCCGGATAGGGGTAGTGTGCGCTTCTCACCTACTGATGTGACCGTCGGTTACCTGGCTCAGTCCCTGGAATTTGAGCCCGGGGCAACCGTCGGCGACGTGATGCGCCAGGCCGTGGAGGGTTTGCGCGAGGCTGAGCGGCAGGTGGAGGCACTAGCCCAGCGGATAGCCGTCGCCCAGGGCGACGAGTTACCCCCTCTGATGGAGGAATACGGCGATACGCTGGCCCGCCTGGAGGCCGCTGGTGGCTACGGACTGTCCCACGACATAGACGCTGTCCTGGCCGGGCTGGGGCTCGACGCCGTGGACCAGGCCACGCCGGTGTCCATCCTCAGCGGCGGGCAAAAGACCCGCCTCGGCCTGGCCCGATTGCTGCAGACCCGCCCTCGGCTCCTGCTGCTCGACGAGCCGACCAACCACCTGGACATCGAGGCGCTGGAGTGGCTGGAAGGTTTTCTGGACGGTTACGATGGCGCTGTGCTCGTCGTCTCCCACGACCGCACGCTGCTCGACCGTACCGTGCACACGATCCTGGAACTAGACCCGCTCAGCCACACCGTCACGGCCTACCCCGGCAACTACAGTGACTACTGGCAGACAAAAGAGCGAGAACGAGGAAAACAGTGGGCAGCCTACAAAGACCAACAGGAACAGATCGCCCGCATGGAGGCCGATGTGCGAGGGCTGGCAGCGCACGCCCGGGGGATTGAGCGCGAGACGACTCACTATCACTATCGTAAGATTGCCAAGGGGTTGGCCCGGCGGGCGGTGGTGCAGAAGAGGCGGCTGGAGCGACTGCTCGCATCGGGGGAGCGGGTCGAAAAGCCCAAACGCACCTGGGGGATGAAACTGGACTTCGACGAGACGCCGGCCAGCGGCAAGGACGTGCTGCTGTTGGAGGACCTGGCGCTGGGTTATGGTGACGAGCCGCTTTTCTCCGGCGTGGATCTGACGCTGCGGCGGGGCGAGCGTTTGGCGCTGGTGGGTCCCAATGGCAGCGGCAAGACGACGCTGCTGCGCGGTGTTGTGGGGGAGGTGTTGCCCCTGGCCGGGCGGATGCGGCTAGGCGCGGGCGTCGTGGTGGGCTACTATTCCCAGGAGCAGGAAGGGCTGGACGAGGCGAGCGACGCCTTTGAGGAGATCCGCCGGGTGGCCTCTATGGGTGAGACCGAGGTGCGCAGTTTTTTGCACTATTTTCTGTTCAGTGGCGACGACGTCTTTGTGCCGGTGGGCAGCCTCAGCCTGGGTGAACGCGCGCGGCTGGCCCTGGCCAAACTGGTGGCCTCTGGCTGCAACCTTTTGCTGCTGGACGAGCCGATCAACCACCTGGACATCTCTTCGCGGGAGTGTTTTGAGCAGGGGCTGTCCGCTTTCGAGGGCACGGTGCTGGTCGTCGTCCACGACCGCTATTTCATCGAGCGTTTTGCCACTGGGCTGTGGTCGGTGGAGGGGGGCACCATCCGCCGTTACATTGACCTGGAGGACCTGCGGCGGGGACGTGATGCACGATGCGGAAAGGCATCGCCGTAAACAGGCGGTGGTGGGCTGATTTTGGGCCTAGCACTGGCTCTTCCAGGCCGGTGCCGGTGGCGATCTGTTGCAGTAATATGCCATTTATGGTATTATACCCGTATGGAATTCAGGCGGTTGGTAAAGATTGTGGACGATGAGCCGGTATTTGCAACGAGCCTTCTGCTGGCCGGCGACGTGGATCCGGCGAACGTGCGGCGGCAGTTGTCGCGTTGGACAAAAGCCGGGCGTCTCTTCAAGTTGCGGCGCGGCCTGTACGCACTGGCGCCTCCCTTCCAGAAAGTCAGACCCCATCCATTCCTCGTCGCTTGCCGCTTAGTGCGCGGCTCCTACGTCAGTTGCCAGTCGGCCCTGGCCCACTACGGTCTTATCCCGGAGCACGTGCCGGTCACGACCAGCGTCACGACGGCGCGGCCCGCCCGCTGGGACACGCCATTGGGCATCTACGAATTCCGCCACGTCAAAACCGAGATGCTGCGTGGCTACCGGCTGACCGAACTTAGCCCTGGGCAGCGAGCGTTCGTCGCCTCGCCGGAAAAGGCTCTGCTGGACTTGATCTATCTGCAGGCGGGTGGGGATGCGCCGGACTACCTGCGGGAACTGCGCCTACAAAACCTGGATCGTCTGGACCTGGACGAACTACAGCGCCAGGCCGATCTCGCCCACAGCCCCAAACTGCGGCGCGCGGCCGCGTCCGTGGCAAACCTGGCGCGCTCCGAACCGCAAGAGTACGAGGCATTATGAAGGAGTACGTCGCCGAACTCGTCCGTGCCTGTCCCACGCCCGTCCACGCGCGAAACGTGGCGCGCGAGTATTTGCAGGCCAGGATACTTGGTTGCCTCCAGCGCGCCGGGGCGATGATCCCACTCGCCTTCCAAGGCGGCACGGCACTGCGCTTCTTATACGCCAGTTCCCTTCACTCAGAAGACCTGGACTTTGCGCTGGAACGAGATAGGACTCCGGCGAACTCAGTCGAGCCGTCGCAGTATGACTTGCGCACCTATCTGCGGGCTATTCGGGGGGAGTTGACTGCGGAGGGCTACGCTGTGGAACTCAAAGTGAATGACCGGAGGGTCGTCCACAGCGCGTTCGTCCATTTTGCCGGGTTGCTCTACGAGTTGGGTCTCTCGCCTCACCGGGACGAGATGTTCTCGGTCAAGATCGAAGTTGACACGAACCCGCCCGCTGGGGCGGTGCTGACGACGACCGTTGTCCGTCGCCACGTGACGCTTCATCTTCAGCATCACGACCGGGCGTCGCTGTTGGCCGGTAAACTGCACGCCATCTTGCAGCGGCCCTACCTCAAGGGGAGGGACGTCTACGACTTGCTCTGGTACCTCAGCGATCCCGACTGGCCCGCGCCCAACCTGACCCTGCTCAACAATGCTTTGCAGCAGACAGGCTGGAACGGTGTCTCTCTGACCGGGCACAACTGGCGGGGGATGGTGCGCAACAGGCTACAAACGCTGAGGTGGGACCAGGTCGTGGCCGACGTGCGACCGTTTCTGGAGCCGAGCGCCGATCTTGATCTCTTGACCTTGGAGAACGTGATGCGGGTGCTCGGATGAAGTTTCAGGTGCAACGCACTCTACATGGCGACGTGGGCCAGGCGCATCCCCGGCCGGATGTTGATCTAACCCTTGCGCATGTTAGAGGATGATTCTCAAGCCGAAAGTGACTCCAATAGGCGAAATCCACATCACCAGGAAGTCTATTCGTAACCTTCGCAAGGGTGACTGACAACTAGACTTGTTCGAAGTGAGAGGCGTCTACGACGAAGATGGTGGCGCGATGCTGACCGGGTTCGGGGGGGCTGCACGTGTCCCGGAGTACATCAATGATGGGCTGCACGTGCTGCTGCTCCACGCCGATGAGTAGTGTGACGTTGCCCCGTCGCAGGAAGCCACCGGTGCTAGCGATGCGAGTCACGCGGTAGCCATGTGTTACCAGTTGGTCAATCACAGGCCCGGCATCTACGTCACGGACGATGACAATGATCAGTTTCATTTCAGCCTCGCTTCACAGTTGTTCAAACCGCTCGACGTTGAGCACGTGAACAGTCGCACCACCTACCTCTGCCTCAATCATCATCGGCTGAATCTCAAGCAGTGGGGTTCCGACGTGGGTTGGGATGAAGCGCCGGCAGGTGCGACAGCACTCGCGGATGTGTTCCAGCAGGCGTGGCAGATGCGTCCGGTCAAGGCCGACGAGCAGCGAAACAGTGGCCTCGTGCAGGATGCCACCGCTGGAGTCCACCTGAGTGACGTAGAAACCGTCATTGATCAGTCTATCCGCAAGTGTGCTGGCCTGGGCCCTGGCGACGGCGGCGATTACCAGTTGATTGACATTGTTTTGTGGTTTCATATTTCTTCTGCCTTTGGGTGTGCCTCAAAGCCGCCGGGCGACGGCTTCGGCCAGCAGCCCGGCGATGGGCGGCACGATAAAGGTGATAGCGTAACGCACGAGGGCCGGCCTGGAGTCGATCAGGGCTATCTCAATGGGCAACCGCGACACCGACCACAGCGACCAGGCGGAAACGAAACCCACCACTGCGCCCAGGCTGGCCCCGGCCTGGTATAACGTGGCTATGAGAGGGAAGGTGGCGTATGGCGCGCCTGGCACCAGCCCGCCGACCACGCAACCGATGAGGACGCCCTTACCCCCGGCTTCGGTGCCCAACCAGCGGGTGATCAGATCCCTGGGGATGAGTACCTGCGCCAGTCCGGCCAGGATAAAGCCCAGCAACAGCAGGGGCAGGTTGCGCCACAGCGTGCGTCCACCGGCCAGCAGTCCGGCCAGCGGCAGGTCGCGTCCCTGCCGAAAGGCGATGGCCAGCAGTATGACGGCCGCGGTGGCCATGATCAGGGTCGTGATGTCCATCGGCTTGTCTCCTTTGCGCTGCGAGTTCATGCTGTAATTGTAACACGCCCCAATGATCCGTACAAGTGCGATGCGCGCTGGTTGTGCATCTCCCCGCCCATTTGATACACTGGCCGTGCTGTGTTATAATCCCCATCTAACTAACTGTTGATGGCTAACGACTAACTGCTATTAAAATGCTGACTGACTACCGCGTCCGACAACGTGAATACCTGTTAGAGATCAGCCGCGCTCTCACAGCGCAACTCAACCTGGACGGGTTGCTGCAGATGGTGCTGGAGGCAGCGACAAAGATGCTGGCAGGACAGGCTGGCATCATTGCCCTGCGCAACCCTGACGGCGGTTTTATCATCCGTGCCAGTTATGGCCTGCCTCGGGCGCTGGTGCCGTATTTCGAGCCGTTGCTGGCGGGTATCCCCGACGACGCCGATCGGAGCAGGTTCCACATCCCTGGCCTGGCAGGTAAACTGGGACAGGTGGTGGCGGGTTTGGGGCTGCGCCTGCAACAGGTGGTGGCACTTCCGATGGCTATCAGCCGAGAACTGATCGGTGTATTGTACGTGTTCCGGGCCTACGGAACCCGATTTACCTCAAACGACCGTCAGATTCTGGCCAGTTTTGCCGACCAGGCCGCTATCGCGGTTCACAACGCGCAGCTCTACGAGCGTCTCTCCCAGGAGAAGCACCGACTGGATGCCATCCTGGAGTACAGTGCTGATGGGGTATTGATCCTCGATGCGGTCCACCACGTCGTCGTCTTTAACCATGCACTGGCGCAATTGAGCGGTTGGCCGGCAACCGGGGTGTTGGGCCGCCATCACGATGAGGTTGTCCGCTGGGCGCGCCTGGAAACGGATTTGGACCTGGGCAGCGCGGTCGCTGGCGGCTGGCCGCTGCCGCCGGCTCGACCACTCTACGTTGAAGGGGACCTACGTCGGAGAAACGGCGGAACTGTCAGTGTGGGTATTACCTATGCCCCGCTCTTTGACCGTGATGGTCGTCTGGTCAATATCATTGCCAATGTACGTGATGTGACGCGCTTTCGGGAAGCGGATGAGATTCAATCTACTTTTATCTCTGTGATTTCCCACGAACTCAAGACCCCCGTCGCGTTGATCAAGGGGTACGCCGATACGTTGCTCCGCAAGGATGCCTGCTGGGACCAGGAGACGATGCAGGAAAGCCTGACGGTCATCGTGGAGGAAGCGGAGCGTCTGGACCAATTGATAAACAACCTGCTCGACGCCTCACGGCTACAGGCGGGGGTGTTGCCATTGGAGATGGATCAGGTGGCGCTTGACGCGCTGGCCGGGCGGGTGGCTGCTCGTTTCCGCACCCAGACCCAGGTTCACGAGATCGTGGTCAATTTTCCCCCGGACTTTGTGGTTGTTGAGGGAGATCCGGCCCGGCTGGAGCAGGTTCTGAACAACCTGGTGTCCAATGCCATAAAATACTCTCCTGGGGGCGGTCGCATTGAGATCAGTGGCCGGGTCCAGCCCAACGAGGTGGTCGTCACTGTATCCGACCAGGGAATTGGTATCCCGCTTGAGGAACAGCCGCGTGTCTTTGAGCGCTTCTACCGTGGAGCGCGGGAGCACCGCCAGCGCACGCCTGGGGCTGGCCTGGGACTGTATCTGGTCAAAGCCATCGTCAAAGCCCACGGCGGACGTGTATGGGTCGAAAGTAACCCCGGAGAGGGGACCGTTTTTTCGTTTACTATCCACCGGCGACAAACCTGAAAGGAGAAGAATCTGTTATGTCTCGAGTAATGCTTGCCCGTGTGACCTGTCCCGGCTGCCGCAATCAGTTCGAGACCCCGGTAGAGCAAGTCCTGGACGTCCGGGACGATCCCGGCAGCAAGATACGGGTGCTCAATGGCCTACTCAACGTAGCCACGTGTCCCCATTGTGGAATGCGCGGGGCGCTCAATTTGCCGTTCCTCTATCATGATCCCGATAAGGAACTGGCGTTGGTTTACATGCCGCTGGAGGCTGGTCGGAGTGATCTTGATCGCCAGCAGGCCATCGGCAAGTTGACCAGTACAGTGATGGATAGCCTCCCGCCTGAGGAGCGCAAGATGTATCTGTTGCAGCCTCAGATACTCCTCACGCTGGAGAATCTGGCGAACAAGATTCTCGAGGCGGATGGTGTCACCCCAGAGATGATCGCGCAGCAAAAGGCCAAGGCGGAACTGTTGCAGCAGATGCTCGATGCCACCTCCGACCAAGTGTTGGAGGCAATGATCAAGGAGAATGACGATTCCATTGATATTGACTTTTTCCGGCTGTTAGGCCTAAATCTGGAGATGGCACAATCCGCAGGGCGAGCGGCCGACGCACAACGGGTGCTGGCCCTGCAAGGCAAATTGCTAGAGTGGAGTAGTGAGGGACGGGCGATCAGTGCGCGCAGTGAGATGGTCGAGGCGCTGCGTGCCCAACCGACCCGCGAGAAACTGTTGGACTTGCTGACCCAGGCCCCCGATGAGCCATCGCGCGAATTGCTGGTCACGTTCGGCCGGCCGCTATTGGACTATTCCTTTTTTCAGGCTCTCACAGCCCGCATCGAGGCGGCACCTGATGAGGCTGAACAGGAGCGACTAAAGGCGCTGCGGAAAGGGATCCTGGACACTCGGGATCGGCTTGATGAAGCGGCCCAGGCGCTGTACGAAGATCGTGTTGGGCTTCTTCAGGACTTGTTGTTGAGCGACGACCCCGAAACGCTGGCCCGACGTCGTTCCCAGGAATTGGACGAAACTTTTCTCAACATGTTAGCAGCCAATATGGAGCGAGTACGTGCTTCTGGCGATGGGGCGGCTGTTCAGGCTTTACAATCTATCTGGGATTTGGTCATGCGCTTAACCGAAGAATCCGTTCCACCGGAATTGCGTCTCATCAACCGGCTGGTGACTGCCGAGAGCGACGCAGAAGTCGAGACACTGTTGCAGGAAAACCATGACCTGGTGACGGAGCAGTTGGTACAGTTTATGGAAGAAGCGGAGGCTGGCATGCGAGAGCAGGGCGCGTCGGAGGCCGCTGGTCGCCTGGCATCGGTGTTGGAGAAAGCAAGGGGGATGGCAGCGGAGGTTGCTGTTTGATGGTTCTATGCTTGGAACTTGACAAGGTTGGCCTCTGTGTTATGATGTAAGTGCGCGCGCCCGTACCTCAATTGGATAGAGGAGCGGTCTACGAAACCGACTGTTGTGGGTTCAAGTCCCGCCGGGCGCGCCAAGGTGCTTGTGCCCTCCTACCAGGGGGGCATTGTTTTATGAAGGATATGAGCAAATGGAGTAGATGAGCATATGAGTCGCATCGTCTCTACCGAAGGACCGGGCAAGGTCCGCAATCAATATCGCCGCACTATAGCTGAGGCACTGCGCCGCCTGAGTCAAAAGTCCCAGTTGGACGACGATGCCAAAGACTTGGCTGCTCTTATCGTCTTCTCCCTACATGGGATTGCCGACACCGTTGACCAGACCATTGATGCCTGGGAGAAGCGCGACTATTGGATGAAAGCCGAGCGCTTTCGCGAGCAGTGGCGCTGGTTGGAGCCTATCACTGACGAACTAAGTGCCATCGTCGGTGGGGATGGCGCAGGCCGATGGGACCAGCTTCCGGCAGTCCTGGCGCAACTGATACCCCACTTTGCCGACGTCAAGATCAAGAAAATGACCCGTAAGCCGACGCTATGGCAGGGTGCTTACGAAAAGTTCATGCGGGATAGCTGAGAGAAACCAGGTTTTTTTCCGCAAAGCCTGGTTTCTGCAAGACAGCCCCGGCGAGCAAAGAGCCGCCGGGGCTGTCTGCGTCCTGTGCGGCGCTACAGCCGCTCTGTTGCGCCGATGGGCATCATCACCAGCCCGCTGATGACCTTGGGGAAGAAGTCGGTGGATTTTTGGGGCATCTTCTCGCCAGCCCCGGTGCAGGCGCGCACTTGTTCCATCCGCGTCGGGTTTGTCACCAACAGGAACTCTGCCTCGCCCTTGTCAACTGCATCGTACCCCATCTGCGCATCGCGCAGGTACTCGATGTTCTCCTTGCGCTCGACCGCTGCCTTGTCAATTCCCAGCGTCCGCTCGATGAATAGTTCGTGGAGCACTGCAACGTCGAGTAATCGCCAGTCTGGGACGCGGTCTGGCAGGATGCGCTCCAGCATGCCGGGGTCTCGCAGTGTGATCGCGGCGTAACTCCCGTCATAGAAGCCAAAGCGGGGATGCGACGGCTTGGCTGCCGCCAGCGCTGCCTCCAGCGCTGCCCGGTCGGTCACTGCTCTCACGTCAAAGTACTCCTTCGCCCGCTCGCGCACTTCCTGTCCACTCATCCGCCCGTAGGAATGGATCAGGCGGTGGGTAGGGAGGATCACCAGACCCGGGTCGTCCATGCTCACCATCGTCACCATGCGATAGTTAAAGCCAGCGTTGGGGGGCGCGTCTGGGTTGGCGGCCCGCATCTCGTCCCGGTAGTTGAGGGCTGTCTCGTAGCGGTGGTGACCGTCGGCGATGATCAGGTTCTGCTTGGAGGCCATCTCCTCTACCACGGCCTGTATCACCTCTGGATCGGACACGACCCAGAACCGCTGTACCACGTCGTGCTCGAACAACTCGTGTAACTCGAAACCTGGCTCTTTCTCGATGGCCGCTCCCAGTAATTCGTTGATATGGTTGCCGGGGTAGAGCATAAAGATGTGGCCGAAATTGACCGCCGTGGCTCGCATCAGATTGAGCCGGTCCATCTTTGGACCAGAAAGAGTTCGTTCATGGGGCAGTACTATGCCCTCGTCGAACCGGGACAATTCCAGCGCGGCGATCAACCCCTGGCGGGTCCTCGTGCTACCGTCAGGCAGGGTGAAGGTCTGGTGGAGGACGTAGAGGGCGGAGCTCTGCTCCCGCATCAGGATGCCCTCCTGCAACCAGGATTGGTAATAGTCTCGCGCCCGAGTGTAGACGTTGTCCATTTCCCCGTCGCCTGCCTGCTCTTTTCCCTTGATGATACGCACGACATTGCAGGGGCTCAGGTCATAGTACTTGTCCTGCAGCCCATGCCGCACCCGGTCGTAGGGTTGGCTGATGACGGCGGAGAGGTCGGGTATCTTCTCTGGGTTGTAGCGTGTGCCTCGGAAAGGTCTAATAATCGCCATACTTATATCTCCTGTCGGCTCGGTATAGGTCGGAACTCTAACTTGCAAAAATAGGCTGCAACTATCACATAGGCGATGGTCTTGGGCAGCATCAGCATACCGGTCATAGGATAGCGCTCTACTAGCAGGATGGTGCCGAGGTAACAGGCGAAAGAGATGACCACAGCCCATCCTATGCTAGTCAGCCATTGGCTGGTTGGAGAGGGCACTGTTGGTGCTGCCCGTAGGAACAGATAGGCCAGGCTGAGTCCAGCCAGGGTAAAGGGGATATTACGGTAGATGCGCCACTCTGGTGCCACGCCGCCCCAGTTATTCTGCGGGAAAAAGAGGAGCACGAGGCGCCCGGCGAGCAGTACCACGATGGCTCTCTCCACCCACGTCCAGGGCAGTTTCAGCCTCTCCTGGCGGTATAACAGCGCAAAGAGGTAAAAGAAGGCCAGGGTGAAGGAGGTAGCAAACGCGCCCACCCCGACCCACGAGATATTCTGCCCACCCCAGGTGCAGGCGATGCTTTCGACGCCGGTGAAGGTACGAAAAGCCCGCGCGACGAGGTGGAACAGATCCCCCACGCCCAGCACGAGTACAGCATAAAGCAGCCAGCGGCTTGCACGCCGCTGGGCCGGCGGGTGGTGCAGATAGCGCCGCCACATCAATATGGCCATCACCCAGATGATGGCCAGATAGGCCAGGTTGAAGGCGGTGGTGAAAAGGTCTATTGCTCCGGTCATGGTATGTTATCTCAGGTGTGATGTTGCTGGTGGAAATCTACCGCGATTTGCGCCACCTCTTCCCCCACTCGTACCTTGGCCTCGCCCGTCCCCGCGCCGACGTGGGGGGAGCCGATCACCTGTGGCAGTTCCATCAGCCGCCGGCCTCGCTTTTCCTTTTCGTCCTCAAAGACGTCCAGTGCCGCGCCGGCTACCTTGCCGCTGACGATGGCCTCGTACAGCGCTGACTCGTCCAGTGTCCCGCCGCGGCCGCAGTTGACGATACGCACGCCGTCTTTCATCTTCTCGAATGCTTCCTCGCCGATGATGTAATGGGTCGCCGGTGTGTGGGGCAGGTGGAGAGAGATAAAGTCGGAGCGAGCGCAGAGTTCGTCCAGCGAGACCTGGGTAGCGCCGTCCACCTCGGTGCGGGTGCGACGATAGAAGAGTACCTCTATACCCAGCGCGGCTGCTTTCTGGGCTACCAGGCTCCCGATGCGCCCGCAGCCGACTAGCCCCAGCGTCTTACCCGCAAGTTCCATGCCTTTGCCGAATGTTTTCTTTTCCCATTTGCCAGCCTTCATCGAGGCAGTGGCCTGTGAGATTGGCCGGGCCAGCGCGAAGAGGTAGCCGATGGTCAGTTCGGCCACCGAGTTGGATGAGGCGGCCGGGGTGTTGCGCACCTCGACCCCCTTCGATTGGGCGTACTCCACGTCAATGTTATCCAGCCCGACACCACCACGGACGACCAGTTTAAGATTGGTGGCCTTGTCAATCAGGGGGGCACGCACCTTTGTGCGGCTGCGGACGACCATTGCGTCGTAGCCAGCGATGGCTGTTTCCAGTTCCTCTGGCGTGATGTCGTCCCGCACATCCACCTCGATCCCGGCCTCCTGCATCGCAGCGATTGCATCAGGGGCCGTTGGGTCACAAACTAACAGTTTCATCGTTTTCTCCTTGGTGTTCGTAGATTCAGGGTTTGGCTCCTGAATCCAGGAATTTCCGAACCTACAGCCCGAGAATGTCCTCGATCTGTCCCAGAAGCCACTTGACGTCATCCAGCGTCAGGTCGCCCATGTGCGCGATGCGGAAGCACTTTTCCTTGAGATCACCGTAGCCGTTGGAGATCATCGCACCCCGCTTGCCCAACTCTTTATTGAGCCCGGCGACGCTGATGCCGCGTGTGTTCTCGACGTTGGTGACTGTGTTGGAAAGATACCGCTCGTCGGAGTAGAGTCCAAAGTAGCGGTGGGCCCAGTCCTGAACGGCGGCGGCCATCTCCTCGTGTCGCTTCCAGCGGTTCTCCAGGCCTTCGGCCAGGATATCGTCCATCTGGGCATTGAGGGCCTGGATGAGGCTGATGGCAGGTGTGGCTGGGGTCTGGTGCTTTTCGTACTTTTTGTCCATCTGTGCGTAGGAAAAGTAATAACCGGGGCTTTTTATCTGCTGCGCCCGTTCCCGCGCCCGGTCGCTCACTGCGCAGACCGTCAGCCCTGCCGGGAGGGCAAAACACTTTTGCACGCCGGCCAGGCAGACGTCCAGCCCCCAGGCATCAAACTCAATCTTGATGCCGGCCATGCCACTGACGGCGTCCACCAGGATCAGCACGTCGGGGTACTTTTCGTGGATGAGGGCGGCGATGTCCGCGACGGGGTTTGTCAAGCCGGTCGAAGTCTCGTTCATCACGATGGTGATGGCGTCGTAATCTCCCTTGAATAGTGCCTCGTCAACCAGTTCGGGCGTGATGGCCTGGCCCATGGGCACCTCTACTTTGTCGCAGGGGACACCGTTGGCAGCGGTGATCTGATACCAGCGTTTGGAAAAGGCCCCACAGACGGTGTTGAGAATGCGCTTGGTGGATGCCTGGCGGACTGAGCCCTCCATCATACCAGTAGAGGAGCAGGCGTAGAGATAGACTCGTTGCTGGGTGTAGAGCAGTTGCTGGAGTTTGGGGGTTACCGCTGCTTGCAGGTCGGAGTATTCCTTGGCGCGATGGCCGATCATCGGCGCGGCCTGGGCCTGCAGGATCTTTTCCCGCACGTGGGTCGGTCCCGGAATGAAAAGTTTTTTATACATCGTTAACCTCCTTAGGTCTTGGGGATGTGGTAGATTGGTATCCGAGTCTTTTGCTTTGTGTCGCCGGAGACTGGGAATCAATCCACTGGACAACACTGGGACGCACAAACAGTATTGACTGTGCGTCCCCTGTCTACCAACCTGAGAGATTCCTCCCGATCAACCACCGGGTCTTGCCCCTTCGGTGCCCGAAGGACTTTCCAGAGGTGCCGGGACACAGGGTCCTATGACCTGAGAGTTTCGCCGCCACGACCAGCCTCTCGCGCCGGCTTGCCCCTTCGGTGTCCGCACTAGCGCGGTCTCTCCCCTGCATCCCATAGCAAAGTGATGCGATTTGTTTCCATTTTACACTACGACATGACAAATGTCAATACGGCATGACCCTCCCGCAGGCTTCAAAAGGTGCTTCCTGTTTTCTGGACTGTCGGACGATTTGGGCTGGTATGGCTGTGCCTGCAGAGTCTGTGGGAGGGCTCTATGCATTGGTGCATTTTAATTTGGGGGGTGAGTATAGCATAGATTACACAGGCCTGCAAAAGCCGGTGGAGTGGCCTGCGTGGTGCACCGTCGTCGTCTGTTTCACGGCGGTGCGGTTACCTGCGATGCCTGTCCGCTAATACTGACACCACATCGTCCAGGGTACCGCGCCAGGGGCCGGGTTGCTCTTGTTTTAGCGTGGTGACGGCGGCGGCAAAGTGACATGCCTCCTCGGTGGGTGCGCTCAACCGTTTGCCTACATAGGTGGCGAAGCAGGTATCGCCCCGGCCTGTGCGCCCGGCCAGGGAGCGGGGGGTGAAGGGTGCTTCGTGTATCTGGCCGTCGGCGTAGACGGTGAGACCCGATGACTGGGTGACGACGACTTCGCGAGGGCCGTAGGTGGCCAGTTGGTGGGCGGCGACCCGCAGGTCGGTCTGGCCGGTGAGGAGTTCCGCCTCGGCCCGATCTACCTTGAGGTAGGTCACGCGTGCCAACCCTTCGACTATGTCGGGCCACTGGCGAAAGACCAGGTGGCCATCCTCACGGACGCGGACGAAGCCCTGCACGTCCAGACCCACCGGGCCCCGAGCAGCCAGCGACTTGAGAAGCGGCAGGTCCACTTCGCCGGCGATGATAGGCGTGATCAGGTACACCTGGGCCGGCAGGGCGGGGACCTCCTCCCGCCGGAAGGGGCCAGCGAAGCCCATCAATTTGCAGACGCGCTGTTCCATGTCGGCCGAATTGTAGATATTCTCAATGCCAGAGGTCTCCGGCGCGGAGGACGCGAAAACCTGCACACCTTCCCGCTTCAGTTCGTCCAGCCGCGCAAAGTCGTCCGGGTGTAGGCGAGTGACGACAGCCACGCGGAGGCCCATGCGCCGTAGCGCCACGCTGCCGTAGTAGACGCCGCCACCGGAGGCAACCTCGCTTGTGCCATCCACCACCAGTCTGTCTTTGGCGAAGTGGCCGAGCATCACGATGTCAACGTTGTGCATTGTGTTTTGATCTCCTTGAAGGGGCGCGGTCAACACGCCGCTTTGTTATACCAGCGGCGCAAGATGTCTACTACCCCGTCGCCATCCTCGTGGGGTGAGATATAGCCCACGATTGTTTTGACCTCGGCAGTCGCGTTGGCGGGGGCAGCGGATTGGCCCACGAGACGAAGGAATCTGAGGTCGCTGGTCGAGTCGCCGATGCCGCCCATATGCGCCAGTGGGATACCCGTTTCCTGGGACAGCCAGCGTATGCCAACGCCCTTGTCAATGCCAGCCGGGATCACGTCCACGCAGGACACAGATGTCTGTACTGTAAAAACGTTGTCGTGGCCGGCAAGTGCATCGGCAACGGCCTGGCGCAGGTGACCAACGCTCGTCCCAGGCAGCGGGTAGAGGGTCAACGAAGCCTCTTTGCCTGGCTGGAAGTACCCCAGTCCTGGTGTGACGACCTGGCGATGGAGAGTTGCTTTGACGGCAGCCAGCGCCTCCTGCACCTGCGGTGTAATTGACGGATGCTCGATGAAGCGATAACCGTTGGGAAAGTACAGTCCACACCCGTTCTCGTAGATACCCGGCAGGTAGGCACCGATGGCTTGCATGAGTACTTCGACGTAAGGCTCCTGCCGGCCGGTGCACAGAGTGACGGCGGGCACATCCTCACCTTGCCGGGCCTGCCGGTTCAGGCCGCATAAGGTTTGCAGGGCCTCCCAGTTCCAATCGCCAGCCTCTCCAGGGGTGAGGCATCCATCTACGTCTACGACGGCGAGACGGACCATCTTCGTCACACTCACCATTTCGTCATTCCAGGATCACGCGGCAGAGAGTCACCGGTAGGCGCACCTTGACGCTCTCACCCACGTTGAAACGGACCTTGCCATCGGTTTGTACGCGGAGTTCTAACCCCTCGCCCGCGGCAATGCGGTAGTCGTTGCGGTCGCCCAGATAGGTCATATTGTCCACCACACCGGCAAAGATGTTGGTGCCGCCCTCGTGAGAAGCGGGCAGCAGATCCACGTCGTTGGGGCGGATGAAAAACAGTACGCTCCGGCCCGGCGACATCTCCGGCGTGGCAGTGACCAGGACCTCCACCCCTTTCGCCGCTATTGCAGCCAGTCCCTGTTCCTTGTGCAGTCCGCTCACCGTGCCCTCAACAAAATCCGATAGGCCGATAAAATCGGCCACAAAGCGTGACTCGGGATAATCGTAGATCTCGTCGGGCGTGCCCACTTGCTCGATGTGTCCCGCGTTCATCACCGCCACGCGGTCGGATAACGCCAGCGCTTCCGCCTGATCGTGTGTGACGTAAACTGCCGTGATCCCCAGCCGGTCAATCAGTTCCCGGATCTCGAACCGCATCTCCTCGCGCAGTTTGGCGTCCAGGTTGGAGAGGGGCTCGTCGAGCAACAGTACCTTGGGCCGGTAGACCAGGGCGCGTGCCAGACCCACCCGCTGTTGCTGTCCACCGGAGAGTTGGCGAGGATAATGGCTCGCGTATTCCTCCATGCGGATCAGCCGCAGTACCTCCATCACCTGCTTCCGCCGCTGTGCCTTGTCCATACCGCGAATCATCAGCGGAAAACCCGCGTTGTCGAACACGGTCATGTGGGGAAAGAGGGCAAAATTCTGAAAGACCATCCCCAGTTCGCGCTTGTGGGTGGGCACGTCGGTCACGTTTTGGCCATCAATCCATACCTCTCCCTCGTCGGGGATGTTGTGGCCGGTGATGCAGCGCAGCGATGTGGTCTTGCCGCAGCCCGATGGCCCTAACAGGGTCATCAACTCCCCCGGGCGGATGCTCAGGTCAATGTGGTCATTGGCCACGATGCGGCCATACTGCTTGGTCACATTGCGCAGTTCAATCATATAGTCAGACATCTATACCCCCTTGAATCCACCCACCAACTTCTCTGGTGCAACCTGTCTCTGGATCATAAACAACACAATCATTGAGGGGATGATCAGGATGATACTCATGGCGCTGGTCACTTCCCAGTACCCCTCTCCTACTGCCAGGTAGGTTCGGACGGGCAAGGTGGTGGTATCCTTCCCGTATGTCATTAACGTCAGTGTGAACTCGTTGTATGAGGTTGTGAAGGTAAAGATCATTGAGGACAGGATACCTGGCAGGATGAGCGGCAAGGTCACGTGGAAGAAGGAATGCACCGGGTTGGCGCCACACACGGAAGCCGCCTCCAGCACGCGCTCGTCCAATCCCTCAAACGTGGCCGAGAGCACCAGGATGGCGTAGGGGGCGCAGATGGCTACGTGAGCCAGGGCTACACCAAAGTGGGTGTTGACCAAGTGCAGGCGGTAAAAGATTTGGGCCACACCCAGGGCGTAGGCGATGGGTGGGATCATGCGCGGCAGGAGGATTAGGGACATCAAGAGTTCCTTGCCTGGGATCTTGTGGCGACCGAGCGCCCAGCCGGTGGGAATGCCGATCAGTGTGCTCATCGCCACAGCCATGGCAGCGATGAGCAGGGTGTTCTTGGTGATGTCCACGATGTTGGTCACTTCGATGGCCCACTTGTACCAATCCAGCGTGAATTCAGGCGGCAGCCACAGCTGGCCGAACCATCCTCTGCCGATGGACCTCAGCATGATCATCAGGAATGGCAAGTAGATCATCAAGGCGAAGCACAACAAGAAGGTGTAAATGAGTAACTTACGGGCGTTCAAAATGGCCTTGAGGTGCTGGCGAATCAGAGTCATACTGATGACCTCCTCAGGGTACGCATATAGATGGTCAGAAAGGCTACCTGGAGCGCGGCCATGATCATAGCCCTGGCACTAGCCGCCGACCAGCGCGCTGGCGTAAAGTCAATCTGTTTGTAGATCTCTACCGACAGCGGGCGATAGTTCCCACCGGCGATCAGCGGAATGCTAAAGGCCCCAAAAGCGGACATAAAGGTCAGCACCGAGCCGGCCAGGATGCCGGGCATGATCAAGGGGATGACCACGTGGCGCAACACTTGCCACCGGTTGGCGCCGGCAACGTCGGCGGCCTCCTCGATAGCTGGGTCGAGGCCCTCGAGAGTAGACAGGGTCGTCACAGCGGTAAAGGGGAAATACAGCCAGGTGTAGAACAGGATCAGGCCAGGAATGGTGTAGTTAATCTGAACCGGCTCTTCGATGAAGGGGACGAACTTGATCAGGAAGAGGTTCACCCAGCCCCTGGAGCCGAGCAACAGCAACAGCCCCAGTGCACCGATCAACCCCGGTATCATCCTGGGAATGAGCATCGTCAGCCGGATGAAGCGATGCCCACGCGGCTTTCGACGCAGCACCAGGCACAAGATCACACTGAACAGGATGGAGCAGAGGGTGGCCGAGATGGAGAGCACAAAGGTCAAGACGATGACACCTCGCGCCCTCGGTTCGCTCAGGAACCGGATATAGTGCTCCATCGTCCAGCCCACCTGCTCACCTTCCGGTCGCAGGCTGCGCACGACCGTGACCATCATCGGGTAGAAGAACAGACCGAAGAAACCGGCCAGGCCGGGCAACAGCATCAACAGGGTGACTAGGGCAGCCCGCGCCTTTGAGCCACGTTTCATGATGAGACCGCCTTTCTCGTCTATTGGAGAGAAACCAGGTTTTTTGTCGTCTGAACCAAGCCAATGATCGCTTTTTGAGCGTTCTGGAACGTCAAAAATGCCTTACCAAGCGAAAAACATGGTTTCTAATTTCCAAGCCGCGCTTTCCGTAGCGCGCCAGGCCTGCGAGGTATGGAAACCTCGGCTACATTGCCCCATCTTTGAGAAGATACGTAGGGAGGCCCCCCACGGGACACAGGCACCCGAGGCGGGCCTCTCTTGAGTCACAGCAACAGTCAGGGCTTCATTCAGCGGCGCTACTTCTTAAGGCACCAGCAACTCGGCGCCCTGCTCTCTGATGAACGTTTTCACTTCACTGTTGCCGATCCGCAGACGGGCAGGCTCCATATCCTCCCAGGCTGGGATGGTATCCCACACCACGCCGGGGATCTGCTCCCAGATGTCCGTGCCGGTGTACTGCCACATGGTGGTGATCAGCCGGATCTGCTGGTCGTCGGAGAGCAGGAAGTTGATCACGTCATAGACCACCGGCTTGTACTCCCCCGGGATGCCGGCCGGCACGATCAGGTAGCCATCGGAGCCGGCGGCCATGCCCTCTGACAGGAAACTGGACTTGATGGTGGGGGGCATGGTGCCCTGGTGGCGGGACCACAGTGAGTAGTCCATAGCGTAGAAACTGATCCAGGTATCGCCCGCGTTGAAGTCCTCGAACAGGTTGGGCGGCTCGGCCGGCAGGGGCTGCTTGGCGTAGGTGTAGAAATCCGCCAGTTTGGCCCAGGCATCCTGCCATTCGGCGGTCTCCTCGAGCTCCTCCAGTGGGATGGCATTGCCGTCCTCGTCAACCATATCCACATAGGCGTTCAGGAAACTGTAGGGGATGCGGTAGGACGAGCCGGACTTGGCGTCCGGGCGCACGATGCCGATGTGCCCCTCCCACTCTGCCCGCCTGTCGTAGAGCTCCTGCCAGGACGTGGGCGGGTCACTGATGTATTCCGAGTTGTAGATCAGGGCGTATTGGCTCCGCCAGTACAGCGCCCCTTTGCCGTCAATGCTGGTGCCCAGCACTGTCTGCAGGTAAGCCTCGGGGCACTTGGCTACGTTGGGAATGGCGTCCAGTTGATCTGGATAGATGGTCTCCAACTCGATGCCCTCGCCCATCGCTTTGGGGATGGTCCCAGGCTTGACGAACAGGAGATGAGCATCCCCCTGGCCCGGTTCCCAGGCCTTCATGCGCTCGATCAACTCTGCTTCTTTGGAGACCACATAGTCAACTTCGATCCCCAACTGGGCCTCAATAGCCGGGATTACCTGTTGCTGCCAGTACCACTGGAAGTTGGCCCCAGAGTTGGTATCTACGATGGTGATCGCGGTGGGTCGCTCCGCAACCGGTTCTGGCGTGGCGGTGACGATCTTCTCCACCTCCACCTCTCGGGTGACCTCCACCTGTTCTTTGATCACCTCAGGGGTCGGCGCGGCGCAGGCAGACAGCAGCAACGACAGGGCTGCTACCAGGCTGACTATGGACAGCATTTTGTTACGCATTTTTCTCCTCCTTTATCTGATTGTGAGAATCCTTGCGATTTCCACGAGTTATTTACGCCAATGTGTACTAGTTTTGTCTTTCCCATCACCACCTTTCTTCGGAGAAACCAGATTTTTTCTGAAAATAGGTACATCTCCTGTTATTCGTAATCTCGGATCATAGATGCGTAGACCTTCAGCAACCGCAGCGATTCTACCGTGTATCGCCTTACCTCGTCGCGCCAGCCCTCGCCCTTCACCGGTGCATTATATAACACATTCTCAGACTGTGCCAATCTGCGAGGCACCGATGATCACGGCCATTCTCGATTCGTCATTCTGGTCACAGCCGGGTATAATTGGCAGCACACCAGGTTGAAAGAGCCGGGGCTGAACGGTTTCGCAACTCAGCGCCGTTTGTTCGCAACGGTGCGGTTTGGTACGCCTATTATAAGGAGCAGAGATGACCGCGTGTACGTATTGTCATGCCAATGCCCTTTATCGTGATCGCGAGAGTGGCGCCTATCTGTGTCCGGCTCACGCCCGGCTGGAGGTGACCGGACCACGGGGAGAAGTGCCACGGCCACCGCTCACCATCCGGCCCGCCACGTCCGCCGACAGGGCGTGCATTGCCGAACTGGCGAACTACTTCTGGGGCGAGGTCGTGATCAGGTGTTTTGGCCACAATTACCGGGTGGACGTGTTGCCAGCCTTTGTCGCCTGCGATGGAGATGAAATCGTCGGCGTGGCCAGCTATGCCCGCGAGGAGGACAGTGTCAATCTGGTGATGCTTAACGTCCTGCCCCAGTGGCAGGGCCGGGGGGCCGCGCGCGGGTTGATTATGACGGTGGCCGAGAGTGCGCATGCTGAAGGTGCCAGCCGGCTCGCCGCAATCACGACTAACGATGACCTGCCCGCACTGGGGCTCTATCAACGACTTGGGTTCACGATCACCAGAGTGCTCGTGGGCGAACTGCTGGAACACCACGGTGGGGTAGAGCTGGGCTTTGCCGGTACCCCGGTACGAGACGAAATCCAGATGGAGTTGCTACTGTGAGTGGGCAACCGGTCATCGCCATCACGATGGGCGACCCCGCCGGCGTGGGGCCGGAGATCGCGGCAAAGGCCCTGGCACGGGATGAAGTGTGGGATAACTGCCGCCCGCTCATCGTCGGGGACGCGGGCGTGCTGGCGCGGGCAATCGCGTTGGTGGGGGCCCCGTTGGTTCTCCATCCCGTCGCCAGCGTGGCCGAGGCCCACTTTGCCTCCACTGCACCAGACGTGCTCGATCTGCGCAATGTGGAGCTCACTGTGCTACAACGTGGTAGAGTCTCAGCGGCGGCGGGACGGGCGGCGGTGGCCTACGTCGAACGGGCGGTCGAACTGGCACTGACCGGACAGGTGGATGGCATCGTCACTGGGCCGGTTCACAAAGCAGCCCTGCAGGCCGCTGGTTGTCTCCACATCGGGCACACCGAGTTGCTGGCGGCGCTGACCGGCGCGGAGCGAGTGACGACCATGTTGGCGACGCCTGGCCTGAGAGTGGTGCACGTCACGCGCCACGTGCCCCTGCGGGAAGTTGCAGCGCACATCACGCGCGAGCGCGTTCTGGAGACAATTCGCCTGACCGGCGAGGGGTTGCGTGATATGGGCATCCAACGCCCGCGGCTGGCTGTGGCTGCGCTTAACCCCCACGGTGGCGATAGGGGGTTGCTGGGGCGAGAGGAGATCGAGGTTATTGAACCGGCGGTCGAGGCGGCGCGGGCGGAGGGAATAGAAATCCACGGTCCCATCCCGGCTGACTCGGTTTTCTTTCGTACCATCCGCGGCGAGTTTGATGTAGTGGTAGCGATGTATCATGATCAGGGACACATCCCGATCAAGACCCACGGTTTTGAGCGCAGCGTGGCGGTGACGCTGGGGTTGCCAATCGTGCGCACGTCGGTGGATCACGGCACTGCCTTTGACATCGCCTGGCGGGGGCTGGCGAGCGAGGAGAGCCTGGTGGAAGCGACCCGGCTGGCGTCTCGGCTGGCCTCATAGTGGACTTGCGTCTTGAGGCTTTGTGTGGTATAAGAGTACTGTAAGGCCCCCGTAGCTCAGTGGATAGAGCACCGGCCTCCGAAGCCGGTGGCCCGCGTTCAAGTCGCGGCGGGGGTACTTTGGTAAGGTGGTGCAGGTCGCTTGCGATGGAAGCAGCCCAGCAAATCGGCTGGGCTGTGTGTCTTCATGGGCATGCTCTCTCGTGCCAGGCGATGGTAAAACTGTTTTCGGATTTGACACACTGGCGAAATGAGGTAAAATTGGAATCAAATTGGATTGCCAAGCCATGGCTTGTGATCTGATGTTAGCCCACGTAGCTCAGCCGGTAGAGCACACCCTTGGTAAGGGTGTGGCCATGGGTTCAAGTCCCATCGTGGGCTCTGTACAAAGCCAATAGATGGACAAGGTGGTTTAATGGCAAAGAAAGCAGTTCGACAGGTGATTACACTCGCCTGCACAGAATGTAAAGAGCACAACTATACGACCGAGAAGAATCGGCGCAACGATCCCAGCCGTGCAGAGTTGAGAAAATTCTGTTCTCGTTGCCGTAAGCACACGTTGCACCGCGAGACAAAGTAGGAGACTCACAGGCCAGTAGCTCAATTTGGCAGAGCAACGGTCTCCAAAACCGTAGGTTGCGGGTTCGATTCCTGCCTGGCCTGCCTGGGATGGGCTTCAAGACACCGCCGCGTGTAGAGGCGGTGTCTTGAAGTGTAGGGCGGCCTGTACAGGGGGGCACTAGACATGGCAAAGACAAAAACAGCAAAGAAAAAGCCCAAGTCAGGAAAAAAGCAAAAGAAGGAAAACGCTATCAAGCGTTACCTGCGCGAGACGCGCGCAGAATTGCGCAAGGTACACTGGCCCACTCGTCAGGAGGCACTGAACTTGACGAAGGTGGTCATGGGTGTCACCGTCTCTATGTCTCTTTTCTTGGGCCTGCTGGATCGCCTGTTTGCCCTGGGACTGGGTGGGGTCATCAGTGGTGACGCGATTGCTATTGGCAGCGTGGTTGGCGTTACAGTCGTGAGCATAGTGGTCATCGTAATCCTGAACCGGCGGACGGCATAGTAGGTTGGATTGGTGACGATGATGTCTGTGGAAGAAGAATTCGGACTTGATGCAGAGACTGCAGCGGAGGATAATGCCGGCGTGCCAATGCTGGCCTCGCCGGATACCGGGAATGATACAGATGCAGAGGCACTGTTGGTGACTTCTGGCCTGGAGGCGGAGGAGGAACAGCCGCTTGAGCAACCTGTGGAGGATGCTGCGCCGGATGCGCAGGTATCTGAGACGGCAGAAGCCACCGTCGAGGTCGCAGAGATCCAGGCCGGGGAAGCAAGCGCGGAGCCTGAGGCCGAGACATCTGAATCTTATAGCCACGACTGGTACGTCATTCATTGCTACTCCGGCTACGAGAATAAAGTCAAACACAACCTGGAACAGCGCATTGAGACGATGCAGATGCAGAACCAGATATTCCAGGTTGTAGTCCCGACCGAAGACGAGATGGAAGTCCGCAACGGGAAACGGCGGACAGTCGAACGGCGTATCTTTCCAGGCTACATTTTGGTGCAGATGGCCTTGAACGATGACTCCTGGTACGTAGTGCGCAATACGCCAGGCGTGACCGGATTCGTGGGGATGGGGAACGATCCGACCCCCCTGCGCGCCGAGGAAGTACAGGGTATCATGAAGCGCATGGAGGCCGAGGCTCCCAAGATCAAGGTCACGTTCAAACCGGGCCAGAAGGTACGTATTGTTGATGGTCCCTTCAACGAGTTCATCGGCATGGTGGATGAGATTGATATGGAACGGGCCAAGGTGCGGGTACTGGTCTCCTTTTTCGGTCGCGAGACGCCAGTCGAACTAGATTTCCTGCAGGTGGAGAAAGCCTGACGGGGTGGAGGACGATGAAAAAGATCAAAGCGGTGGTAAAATTACAGATCGAGGCTGGGAAGGCCAATCCGGCCCCTCCGGTGGGGCCCGCGTTAGCACAGCACGGTATTAACTTGATGCAATTTTGCAAGGAGTACAACGCCCGCACAGGCGGGCGGATGGGGAACATCATTCCAGCTGAGGTCACCATTTTCCACGATGGATCATTCAAATTTGTGCTCAAGACACCGCCTGTGCCTGGTCTGTTATGCAAGGCGGCAGGTGTGGAGCATGGTTCACCTGAGCCCAATCGGGAAAAGGTCGGGAGTATCACTCGTGCTCAGTTAGAAGATATTGCGAACTTGAAAATGAAGGACCTGAATGCCATCAACCTGGAAGGCGCGATGCGACAGATTGAGGGCACTGCGCGAAGTATGGGGATTGAAATCGTAGATTAGGGAAATCCTGCCGAGGGTTGGGCAGTAGAGCCTTTATGACGGGAGTGTCTTTGCTGGTCAGTAATCATCACATTCCCAGAGGTACTCACAACCCTGGCAAAGGTGTGGGAGGGCATGGCCCGTCAGAACCACATAGGAGGAATGATGCCAAAACGAGGTAAAAAATATCGCCAAGCACAGGAAAAAGTAGACCGCATGCGGTTCTACCCCCCGCAGGAGGCGCTGGCACTGGTCAAGGAGACCGATTACGTTAACTTTGATGCTACAGTGGATGCGCACTTCCGACTGGGTGTTGACCCGCGCCACGCCGATCAACAGGTGCGCGGCGTGGTCTTGTTGCCCTATGGTTTGGGCAAAGAGGTGCGTGTGCTGGTCTTTGCCACCGGTGAGGCGGATAAAATCGCCCAGGAGGCTGGTGCTGACTATGTAGCCTCCGACGATGAGTGGATTAGGAAGATACAGAATGGTTGGACGGAGTTTGATGTGGCTATTGCTGTGCCGGATATGATGGGCAAAGTGGGGCGATTGGGGCGTGTGTTGGGGCCACGAGGGTTGATGCCTAACCCAAGGGCCGGTACGATAGCCCCAGCCGATGATCTGCCGCGCCTGATCCAGGAGGCAAAAGCGGGCCGCGTAGAGTTCCGCGTGGACAAGACCTCCAACCTGCACGTACCTATCGGCAAAGTTAGTTTCTCAACCGACAATCTACTCGGTAACTTTGCGGCAGTGATGGACGCGGTCAGGAAGGCCAGGCCACCTGCCAGTAAGGGAGTATACATCCGCAAGATTGTTGTTACGTCCTCAATGGGACCTGGGATCAAGGTAGATCCAATCCAGGCCCAGAATCTGGAGGTTTTGTTCTAGAGTCCTTTGGATAACTTGTAACCAGAGACAGCAGGTGTGCCACTGAGCACGTAATTTGGCCTGCCGAGGTGAGACATGACCATCCTTGTGTGTTGGGTAGCTAGAGTGTCCCAGTGTCGGCATGGCGCTGGGATTTGTTTTTTGGAAGGAGGTGAGTAGGATTGTCAATTTCAAAGCAGCAGAAGGTTGAACTCGTCGCGCAGTACGTCGAGCAACTCAAGCAGAGTCAGGGAATTATCATGGCTGACTACCAGGGAATGACCGTGGAGGACATGAGCAGAGTCAGGCACGATATGCGCCCCATCGGAGGCAAATTTCAGGTGGTCAAGAACCGGCTGATGATGCTGGCCTTGAAGGAAGCAGAGATGTCACTGCCAGAGGAATGGCTGGTTGGGCCGACAGTTGTCGGTTTTTGCTACGACGATGTTCCACCGGTGGCCAGGGTGTTGAGAGATGTGGCAAAAGAACTGGGGGCGCTGCGCATCAAGGGTGGATTGGTGGGCCCAGAGGTGATTTCGGCGATGCAGGTGCGCGCCATCGCTGACCTCCCAACACGGGAAGTATTACTGGCCCGTGTGCTTGGTACCATCAACGCTCCTGCCAGCCAGTTGACCGGCGTGATTGCTGGCGGTATTCGGCAGGTACTTAATGTCCTGCAAGCCCACGTGGACAAACTGCAAGAGTCGGGCTCTGCACCTTTGGTTGGTTAGTTGGTTGATTATTAGTCAGGAGGAAAAGAAACTATGGCAGATCTGGACAAGATCGTAGAAGAGATTAGCAAACTCTCGTTGTTGGAGGCATCCGATTTGGTCAAGATGCTGGAGGACAAGTTGGGCGTGAGTGCGGCCGCACCAGTAGCAGTGGCTGCCATGCCCACCGGGGCGGCCGAGGCCGAGCCAGAGGAGGAGCAGACTGAATTTGATGTTATCCTCAAGGAGATTGGCCCCAAGAAGATCGAGGTCATCAAGGCCGTGCGCCAACTCACAGCTCTAGGTTTGAGAGAATCCAAAGAACTGGTGGACAGTGCGCCCAGCGTTGTGCTGGAAGCAGTCTCTAAGGATGCAGCCGAGGACGCCAAGTCCAAAATAGATGCCGCTGGTGCGGTTGTCGAGATCAAGTAGACAGCCTCACGGCACAATAGCATACTGACAGAGACAAAAGGCGACCGTTGCTGGATCTGGCCCTGTGGTAACAGGCGCCCCAGCAACGGTCGCTTGCGTTGGTGTTTATCAGAAGACCAAGACAACTACAACTGGGCGAGAGGCAATTTCGAACGCTTGACCAGAGATGCGGCTTGTGATAAAATAGCAACCCTGTTCAAAAAGTGACCATTATTTGTTCTCGAGGTGGGTCTTGTCAGTGCAAGCACGAGTTACCACTGCAGAATATATGAGGTAGGTCGGCAAAGGGTGGTTGTCCGTGACTGGATAACCTCCTTATTTTTTTATCTAACTTTCAGTAAAGGAGACAATCATGGACGCTGATCGCATCGCAATTCTGAGCAACCCGTATTCAGGATCGGGAAAGGAAAGGGTCTTGGAACTGACCAGACAGGCTTTTGAATGTCTGCGACCACAGGTTTCCGAGATCCTGGTAGGCCCCGGGGACATGGGAGAGGCAGTCTGCCAGGGGGACAAGGTGACTGTGGTGGGTCAAGATAACACAAAGACCCGGCAGGACACCATCGAAACCGCCAAGCAGATGGTCGAGAAAGGGGTGGAACTGTTTGTCATTGTTTCTGGTGATGGCACTTACAATGATGCCCTGGAGGGTATAAAGTCGCTGGACGTGACCTTGCCCATTTTTGGTATAGCCGCTGGCCGCTTTAATGTCATCTTCCCCAAGCGGGTGCACGACCCCTTTGTCAGTATGCGCGGGAATTTCCGGCCATTTGCTGTCAAAGACCTGGTCGTGGAAGACGTGATGGGGCTTGTCAGCCGGGTTAATGACAAGATAGTGAGTTATGGTTTTTTCTGGGTTACGGTTGCCAATGTGGTGGCCCATAGTGATGCTGACGGCAACTTTGTAACCATAGATGCCGCCCAGTATATTGACGGAAAGGTTGTCCCGCTTTTCGACCCACCTCCTATTGCCACTGAGGAAACCCAGATCACACTCTTATCCAGTGCGCTGGGGGAAATTGAGTTGGCCAGTAGGACTGATATTGCTATGCCCGTCGTGGCACATCTGGTCCCTGAGATTAACCAAATCGTGGCCGGAGGTTTTGGCATGATGGCCGAGTCGATGGGGTTCCACGGCGTGGCCTACTGTTTCCCCTCCAAAGTGGGTTTTATGCCAACTCCTGAATCATTCCCTGTGGAGACGAGGGCTTTGGCTTTCTTCGCCGGCGACAAAGTCCGTTATACGGGCCTCAGGGATGGGTCTGTACTGCAGGTTGATTCCACGGCAATCCGCACGCTCAGTTCCGACGACGTCTTGACCGTCGAGGTCGTGCTCAAGTTGGGCGAGAAAGCCGTCCTGAAGCCGTACTAGTCTGATGCAGCGGCAAAGACACAATCCGTGTCCTACGACCTGTGAATTGCTTCTCAATGAGGTAAAGTCAGATGTCAATTAGTGTAGATTTGCTCTTTCTAGGTGGCAAAGTTATCACGGGCACAAGCAGCAGCGAGACTTTTGACGCAGTCGCCGTTAAACATGGTCGTATCGTGGCTGTGGGAAGAGCCAACGAACTAGGCCGTCTGGAGGCCAGGCGTAAGGTACATCTTGATGGCCAGGTGCTGATACCAGGCCTGATAGACGCTCATAACCACCTCTCAATGTATTCCGTTCTGCTGCGTTATGTGGATTGCCGTGTGCCTTTGAACGGAGACGTCAGCGATCTGCAGGAAATAATCCGTCTCAAGGTGCAAGAGACCGCGCCGGGGGAGTGGATCCGCGGCTGGGGTTTTGCGGACTATAAGGTTAAGCAACATCGGTTCCCCACGCTGAGGGAATTGGACGAGGTCTCTCCGTCCAATCCAGTTGTGGTTCTCCATGCCTCCGGCCACAGCGCGGTCTTGAACACTCTTGCGCTTGAGCAACTGGGAATTGATGAGCAAACCCCTGACCCGCCCGATGGACAGATCGAGCGTGATCCCCAGACGGGTAAACCGAATGGGGTGCTCCACGAGGCGGCCATGCAGCAGTTCTCGTTCGAAAGTATGTTTCGCGAGTTTGTCACGTTGGGCCCAGACGAACAAATAGCCGTTCTTCAGGTTGGTATAGAAGAATACGTCAAGATGGGCATCACGACCGTTTGTGACGCCGGATGTTTGCCTCCTCTCTTGTCCGCCTATCAAGAAGCCGAGCGGAGAGGGGTTTTAAAGTGTCGCGTGGTCGCTATGCCCTTCTACGAATGGAATGAGGCGCTTTTGGAATCTGGCCTGCGCAGTGGTTTTGGGTCCGAGCGGTTCAAAATAGGGGCGATCAAACTGATTGGCGATGGCTCACTCAGTGGGCGTACGGCTGCTGTCTCGGAACCCTATCAAAACACCGATGGCCTGGGCATTCTATACAGAGACCAGGAGGCCCTGGACAAAATTGTCCAGGAACTCGATGCCCGAGGCTACCAGATTGCGGTTCATGCCATTGGCGATCGGGCCGTGGAACAGGTTTTGCTGGCTTACGAAAAGGTGATTGGCCGAGGCAACCCGAATATCAGGCGGCATCGTATGGAACATGCCGGCATCCTGAACCCGGATTTGCTGCGGTTCATGGCCGATATTGACCTGGTGATTGCCACGCAGCCACGCATGTTATACGAACAGGGAGATGGCTTCTATAGATCTTGCGGTGAGGAGCGCATACAGTGGGTGTACCCTTACCGCGCTTTCATCGAAAAGGGGCTGCACGTGGCTGGGTCTTCGGATTGTCCTGTGGTCTCGCCCGACCCCATCCTCGGTATGCGTGATGCTCTCTTGCGCCAGACGGAGGAGGGACGGGTGCTCGCTCCCGCGCAGCGACTGGACCCTGAGCAGGCGCTACACATGTTTACTCAAGATGCTGCCTATTCCATCTTTGAGGAAGATAACAAAGGCACAATTGAGGAAGGTAAACTGGCGGACATGATTGTTTTGTCCGGTGACCCCTTAACCACGCCGCCGGAAACATGGGAGGAGCAGGTACAAGTAGAGATGACAGTAGTCGGTGGTGAGATTGTGTACTCGACCTGACAGCACACGCTGGCCCAGATCGTAAAAGGAATCCGTTTCTGGTCTACCAGATTGTGGGTGGATTGTACAAAGTACACACCATTCAATCCTGGCTGGCTGGATTCATGGTGCGTTCAACGGCCAGGCGTATGGCATCTAGCGGCTGTTGTTTCCCAACGTCAACCTGTTGCTGGGAGGGGTTACAGGGTCGGTTGGGATGGCGGTGCGGTTGGCTTTCGGACTGTGGCAGGCGCGGCGCGGTTTTTGCCCCTTTTATTTCCCTGGAGGTGCGTGATGCTCAAGAATCTGTCGCCGCATTTCCGAGCCGTTTCCCATGCGTTGTTTGTCACTTTTCTGTGGTCCACGTCCTGGGTGCTGATCAAGATCGGCCTGGAGGACATCCCGGCCCTGACCTTTGCGGGGCTGCGGTACAGCCTGGCTTTCCTGTGTCTGTTGCCCTTTGTCCTGCGTCCTGCCCATCTCAAGCCCCTGCGTAACCTTTCCAGGTGGGGATGGGTGCGCCTGGTCGTTCTTGGGTTGCTTTTTTATGCCGTTACGCAAGGCTCTCAATTTGTCGGCCTGGATCACCTGCCGTCCGTCACCGTTAGCCTGCTGCTGAATTTCACGACGATTATCGTTGCCCTGCTGGGCATCCCCTTGCTGGCAGAGCGCCCCACACCCCTTCAGTGGTGCGGAGTGCTCATCAACGTTGCCGGTGTCCTGCTCTATTTTTACCCTGCCGTGATCCCGGCCGGCCAGGTGGTGGGGCTGATCGTCGTGGCGGTCGGCGTTCTCGCCAATGCCGGGTCCTCAATTCTCGGGCGGCGCGTGAATCGTGAGGGAGACGTCCCGCCCCTGACAGTGACGGTCGTCAGCATGGGAATCGGGGCCGCCGTGCTGCTGGCGTCTGGGATTCTGATCCAGGGCTTGCCCCATCTCCGCCTGACCCACTGGGCCATCATCGGCTGGCTGGCGGTGGTGAACACGGCCCTGGCGTTTACCTTGTGGAATCACACGCTGCGGGTGCTGGGGGCAGCGGAGTCGAGTATCATCAACAGCACGATGCTCGTTCAAATCGCCGTCCTGGCCTGGCTGTTCCTGGGAGAGCGCCTCATCTGGAAAGAGATCATCGGGATGGCCCTGGCGGGTGCTGGCGCGCTGATTGTTCAACTCCGTCGCCGGTAGATTATTTGTAATGTCGGAGGTGGCGGCGGAGGTGTCGTTGGGCTGTTGAATGGTGAGCGGGTGGTCGCTATTAGAATCGGTGAGAAGAGGGCAGAATCATGTCGGGTATGCACGAAAAAAAAAGCCCCGATAAACTCGGTCACAAGGCTGCGCGCCTCCTCCCGCTTGATGCGCTGCGCGGTTCGCTCGTCGTCTTGATGGCGCTTGATCATGCGAACCACTTTATCGCCCAGCAGCACTCCCCAGGTGAGTATTGGGGAGGGCGGGTTCCCGTTTACCACGACGCGCTCACCTTCCTTACCCGCCTGGTGACCCATTTGTCTGCGCCGGGCTTTTTTTTCTTGATGGGCGTCGGCATGGTACTCTTTGCTAATTCCCGCCGGAAGCAAGGCCGGAGCCGGTGGCTCGTTATCCGGCATTTTTTGATGCGCGGCGGGTTACTGATCGCCCTGCAATTGCTGATAGTCAACCGCGCCTGGGAACTTTCCCCGGGTGGCTGGTCGTTGGATGTTTACATTGGCGTGTTGTTTGCCCTGGGTGGCACGATGATCCTGAGCAGCCCATTGCTGTGGCTCAAGCCACAGGTTCTGCTGGTATTGACCGCCGTGCTCGTTTTGGGCACCGAACTACTGACCCCTGACCCCGGCCTGTGGAATCAAGCGTTCCAACCGCTCGCCCGTCTGCTGCTTGTCCCCGGCGGGGACCCTGGGCTGTGGGTAAACTACCCGGTGCTCTCCTGGTTGGAACTGGTCACTTTTGGCATGCTCTTTGGGACTTGGCTGGTGGACAACTCCCGGAAAGCCTTCGAGCGGGCGCTTGGGCTGGGGGTAGCATGCATTCTGGCCTTTCTCGTGCTCCGCTACCTTGATGGCTTTGGCAACATCCGCTCGCGGGAGGGAAACACCTGGATTGATTTCCTCAACGTGGTCAAATATCCACCTGGTATCACTTTTAACCTGTTGACAATGGGTGTAAACATGGTTGTTATGGGGCTGTTCGCCCGGGCTGGGGAAAAACCGAGGCGATTCCTCCGTCCACTGGTCGTGTTTGGACAGGTGCCTCTGTTCTTTTACCTTACTCACCTCTTCTTATATGCTGGCTTGGGCCTTTGGCTGACGCCCGGCGGCACCAGCATTTCCAGGATGTACCCCTATTGGCTGCTGGGCCTGCTGATTTTATATCCGTTGTGCCTGTGGTACGGGCGGCTCAAGCACCGCCAACCTGCCAGTTCGCTCTTGCGTTTTTTCTAGGAGGGGAAAATGTCATTCGAGGGACATTCCGGAAGCATTTTGGAACAGTGGGCGCGTTGATCACTGTGGCTGTAATACTTTCCACAGTGGCAGTTGCCTGCTCTCCTATCTCGCACGACGAGCAGCAGAGTATGTCCAGGGTGCCAGAGGTTACGCCTGCGCCGACGACCGCTTGGGCAAAAGTGCTGCAACTGGAACCATATCCATATACTACGCCGCTCCCGCCAGCAACCCCCACAATCCTGGACGGCGTCTACACCAAGTTCGATCCCAGGTCAGGTAGGCGTGCCCCATGCCGGCGCTGTCCACCCTATCCCCCTGAAGGTGGTATATGGAGGTTGAGCCTGAGTAAGGGTGTCTTTAGGGTGTACCACGCTGACACCGGTTGGCGCACCTTGGGTTCTTTCACTGTGTCAGGAGACCGAGTCGAGTTTTTTAATGACCCACACTGTCATAAGGATACTGGAATCTATACCTGGAAATTGGACGATAGCAAGTTGGTGCTGGAGGTCGTCAAAGATCATTGTGCGACTGATCTGAGGGCGCGGAGTTTCGCGGAACTTGCCTGGAATAGATGCCAGCCCGCTTCAATAGAGGCTGCCGTTAGCAATCATTGGCCCACTCCGCTTGGCTGTGACACAATTGGGATAACTTTGGAGGAGTGATATTTTTTGTAGCCGGTAACTGCATAGCCGTTGGGACGTGCTTTTGAGTTGAAAACTCGCCCAAACCCGCGGGAGGGTGAGTAGTAAATAGCCAGCGGCTGGCGAGCAAAGAACAATCACTCACGTCCGTTCGACCCTCTCATTACGCCACTCAACTCCCCTGAACGCCGTTCGGCGTTTTTTTGTTGCAAAAGTGTGCCGCTGGATGGGGTCTTGCTGAACCTGGGAATCGTGGTAGGGAGCGCCGTGCTGATCCTGGCAGCCGGGGTCTGGGTGGTGCGCCGGTCGGACCGATAGTTTAGACCTCCGAGGTTTGAGCAGCGTATTTGGTTCGGAAAGCGAGCATTGTGTCGCCAACAACTTCCTGAAGGACACAAGTCTGCAAACCTCGGA
>JAXHUO010000045.1:0-37051 GCA_034189605.1 Chloroflexota bacterium | reverse complement strand
GTTTATCATTGAGAACACAACCGCCAACCAGATTCAGCCCGCCCTGGCTCCATCCAGGCTACTGGAAGAAGTGAACGCCCGGCGAGGGCGGCAGTTCGACCCAGCAGTGGTGCAGGCCTGGCAGGCGGTCTTTGAGCGGCAGCGAGCCCAGGCGCCGGCCGACGGCCCCTTCCGCCCGTGCCACCAATTCAAGGGGAAGCCAGAGGAAGCGTGCGCCGCCTGCCCAGCGCGTTCCGCCAGCCCCCCCTGCTGGACGGAGCCGGCCGTCCACTGCGCCATTCACGGCGACCCAGACTGTAACGGCTGTTTCATCTACCTGGAAGCGCTAGAGCGAGCGAATGAGGCAGGGCAGTCCCCACCTGAGCCGGCCACGCGCGTTGCGTGACCCGTACACGAAAGGAAGTGACTATGAAATATCAGATTCAGCGAGAGGGAGACGTGGCCGTTCTCAAGTTACACGGCGTACTCGATGTCGCCAGTGCGCCCACCTTCCAAACCGCTCTACAATCCATCCTGGACGAAGGGGGCAACCGGGTGGCCGTGGACATGGCCGATGTGTCCTTTATGGACAGTTCCGGCCTGGGCGTGCTCATCGCCGCTTACCGCCGTCTGAGCGGGGGAGGCGGCCAGATTGCCCTGGTCAGCGTCGTGCCAGCCGTGCACAAAGTGCTGCAACTCACCCGCACCGCTCGGCTCTTCAGCCTGCACGACACTCTGCCCGCAGCCATCACTGCCCTGCAGTGATCAACTAGAACGCGGGTTTCAGGACAGTAACGGATTGGGATTCTGCAGTGATCGACCCACTAACCAACCAAACCACAGGGAAAAACATGAATATCCAAGCCAATAAATTGGCCAGTCTGCGACTCGAAATCCCCAAGATATTCCAACTAACCCGCCTGAACCGCGTCTTTGGCAGCCAGTCCGAGGCAGTGGCCGATTTCGAGTAGGTGGAGATGTGGCGACACACCGATTGACGTTTGTAGGCGGGCTGGACCTGGCCAGCCAGGCCCGGGAGTGGACCTGCGAGCAGGCGCGCGCAGCAGGCTTTGACGAAGAGGCCATCGCTGATATCGCGCTAGCCGTCAGCGAAGCCGTCAGCAACATCGTGCGCTATGCCTACGAGGGGCGCACCGACGGACGCATCGAAGCAACTCTGGCCGTGGAGGACACAGCGCTCACCCTCCACCTGAGAGATTACGGTCGCAAGTTCAACCCTGACTCTTACCAGACACCCGATCTGGACACCCCTGCCGAGGGAGGATACGGCATCTTTCTCATGCGCACCGTCATGGATGAGGTGCGGTACGAGACCGGCCACGCGGAGGGGACGGAACTCGTTCTGGTTAAAAAGCGGTGATGAAGCAAGTAGGCAAGTGGGCAAGTAATCGAGTGAGTGAGCGAGTCAGATCTATGTCATTATTGCCCCAGGATTGTGAGTGACATTCAGAATGTTGAGCCGCTTTTTTGTCATTTGTCATTTGGTCATTTGTCATTGGAACCAAGTTCCCTATGGACATTCAGGAGTCTCTTACTTCAGTGTTTGACGTCTGCCTGATCCTGGAGGGCACGTACCCCTACATCGTCGGGGGTGTGTCGAACTGGACGCACGCGCTGCTGAATGGGCTCCCCGAGATGGACTTTGCCCTGGTTCATCTTGGGAGTAGCAGCGAGGAGGCAAGAAACGAGCAATACTATTCCACCTGTGGAGCACCAAAAACTCATCTTCTGGCCTATACGCCTCCCGCCAACCTGCGGTATCTACAGTATGTGTCCCTGGGACAATTCGATGATCCAGATGACCCAGCAACGGCGCTGCCTGTCGCGCTGGATCTGCCCCAGGCACGGATCTACCACGCACTGGCGACTGGCTTCGCCGGGCTGTTGGGAACACAGATCAAAACGCTCACCGGCCGTCCACTGCTCCTCACCGAGCACGGCATCTACTGGCGGGAGATCAAGCAGGGAAAAGGCGAACTGGAATGTGGCTTTCGGGTAATAGATGACACCGGCGACGGAGCCAAATTGACCACGCAGCGGGTGCACTGGACAGCCTGCTTCAAGCAGTTGGCCCGTATGATCTACGATCAAGCCGACATCATCGTCACCGTCTGCCAGGCCAACCGTGCGTTTCAGATCGAGGCTGGTGCTATCCCTTCCCGCTGCAAAGTCATCCCCAACGGGGTGAACCTGCGCCGTTTTGGCGCGCCTGGCACTCGCTTCCTGCCCAGGAATAGGCCATACCACGTCGGTCTGGTGGGGCGGGTAGTGCCCATCAAGAACGTCAAGTGCTTCATCCACGCTGCACGGCGGGTCGCCAATCAGTTGCCCGACGTTTACTTCTGGGTTCTCGGCCCCACCGACCACGACCCCGCTTATGCCGCCGAATGTCATACCCTGGCGCAGGAACTCGGGCTCCTGGAAAATGACCGGTTGCGCTTTGCAGGTCAGGTGGATCCGGCGGCCTGGTATCCCCGGCTTGATCTGCTGGTGCTGACCAGCGTCAGCGAAGGACAACCCCTGGTCTTGTTGGAAGGGATGGCCGCAGGGATACCAGCCGTGGCAACCCGGGTCGGGGGTTGCGCCGAATTGCTGCAAGGGGGCTCAGACGCCGACCGCAGCCTGGGGCCTTCGGGCATCCTCGTCCCTCAGAGTAATGGTGAAGACAGCGAGAGCAAGGTGGCCGCCGCAGTGGTGACAATACTCAGTAACCCGAACCTCTACCGGGCTATGTCCCGCGCCGCCTGGCGGCGTGCCCGGCGTTATTACGATATATCTCGCTCTCTGCAGGCCTATGCCAACATCTACCGTTCACTCACCCTCCCGCAGGTTGGGGCTGGTTTTCAACGCAAAAGCACATCCCAGCGGCTATGCAGACCTGCGAGTACAGCAAATCACAACCTGCAGGAGGGTAGCCTGTAGGATGAAGATCGTCAGCCTGGAGACACTGGATGAGGAAATGACGGATTTGGTGGCGGCCGGCGACTCGGCAGGCGCAGCCGACTGGTTACGGAGACTCATGGCCCAGGAGGATGACCTGCGGCGGCACAACCTGATGCACTCTTACGAGGATCGCGTTCCCCCATTGCTGGCCGCGCTGCCAGACGATGTGCTCGGCGCTGTCTTTGACGAACTGACTCCAGCCGAGGCTCGTCGCGCCCTTTTCGACAACTACACCCGCATCAAACCCACACGTTTCGCCAGGATTCTGGCTGTTATGCGCGCGGAACGAGCCGCGGCCGTCGTCGAAGCAATGAGCCTGGGCATGGATGCCCCCCCGGAGATGGCCCGTGTTCTGCCCCACATCCCAGAGATGGCCCTGGGCGCGCTGCTGGCTCACACTCACCCGGCCTCACTGGCACGTTTGATGCGCGAGATGGCAGCAGATGCTCAAGGATATCTGTTGGCTGCAGCCAGCCTGGATACAACTGCCATCTTGTTGACGAGCGTCACGGAGGGCAATGGGCGCGTGGCCGAAGCCCGCGCCGCCAGGATGCTTTCCAGGTTACCCCGACAGACTCAGACAGCCATTCTAAAGCGGCTGGACCCCACCCTGGGAGCCCGGCTGGCAGCCACTCTACACCACCTGAATACCGGACCCCTATCCGGACTCAACGGAGACCGGGGCCGCCTGTACTTGATAGAAGCGCCCGTGGAACAGGCAGCCTTCGCCCTGGCCCGCTCCGCGCCGGACACCGCGGTGACTGCGCTGGCAGCACTGGATGCATCCCTGGCGGCCACCCTGCTCACTGCTATCGCCGCTTCGGAACCCGCACTGGCCGCCGATCTGCTGCGCGGGCTGGATACCAACACGCTTCTAGGTTTTCGCCCGGCGGCTCATGGATCGCGCCGCCCGCGCTGGGAGCCCTTCGCCCAGGTCTCGACCAGCATCGTTGCCGCACTCGATTTGAAGGCACCTCCGGTTTCTTCTTTGCTGCGGTTACTGCCGGACGCGATACTAGAGGCGATCCTCGACCGGCTGACATCAACCCGACGCAGGGAGGTGCTCAGCGTGCTGAGCCGCGACGACCTGGGGCCCCAATCTCCCATCTCAATCGTTCGAGCGGAAGGGTGAAGAGCAACACAAACTGGTTTCTTATTCTCCCGAGGAGGTGAAAGTTGACCAAAATACTCGTCGTTGACGATTCTGCTCTTATGCGGCGCTTGATCCAAAAGGTCTTGCAAACGGCCGGGTACGAGGTAATTTGCGCTGCTGATGGTCAGGAGGGTTTAGACAAGATCGCGGCCGAGAAACCAGACATGGTTATTATGGACCGGAACATGCCCCAGGTGGATGGTATGGAAGCCCTCCGCGCTCTGCGAACAAATCCGGTCACCAGTTCTTTGCCGGTGCTTGTGACCAGCGCTCGCCTGGGGTTCGCGGAGGCTGCAGAGATGCAGACAGCCGGCGCGAATGGACTCATACCCAAGCCTTTCCAATCCAAACAGTTGCTCGCGATCATCCGGCAGCATTTGTCGGAACGCGAATTTCAGGATAACAACGGATAGGGATATCCTAAGATATCGAATACGCTGAGAGCCTGTACAAGATGATTGAGCCCACACTGGCGACGCAAAGGACAACAGGAATATGAAAGCGATTATCATGGCCGCGGGCAAGGGCAAACGGTTGCGCCCCATCACCGAGTGGATCCCCAAGCCCCTGCTCCCCATCGGCGGACAGCCGGTCATCGGCACCCTGCTGACCAACCTGCAGGCCGCCGGCATCACCGACGTGCTGGTCATTGTTGGCCACCTGGCAGACAAGATGCGCCATTTCCTGGGAGATGGCAGCGCCTACGGCGTGCGTCTGATCTATCGGCAGCAGAAAGAGCGGCTGGGCACTGCCCACGCCGTGATGCTGGCCTTGGATTTTATAGACGGCGAGACAATGGTACTGGCTGGAGACACTGCTTTTGGACCAAACCACATCGGCGGGTTGGTCGAATTCCATCGGCGAACAAACGCCGACCTGAGCGTCAGCCTCAAACGTGTACCCGTGGAACGGCTGGTCGCCACCAGTGCGGTGGTATTCGTGCCAGATGAGATGGTGTCACCGCAGCAGGGAGGCCGGATTACGCACATCGTGGAAAAGCCTGCGCCCGGCACCGTCTCTAGCGATGTGGCCGGCGCGCCACTGCACATCTACCCGCCATCGCTGCCCGACTACCTGCCCCGCGTAGAGATTTCGAGCCGGGGCGAGTACGAACTCACTGACGTCGTCGCCATGATGATCGCCGACGGGCTGCGCGTGATGGGCAAGATCGAGCCCCTGGCCCCTAATCTAACTGACCAGCAGGATATCCTGCATCTGAACTTTGACTATCTGAAACCACTGCTACCAACCCACCGGTAAGGGAGATGCAAAGATGCAAATGGGAACAATAGAGGTAATCCTATGATCAAGAACAAACGTATTCTCACCATAGATGACTCGGCCGCCATCCGCAGTTACCTGCAGGCCATCCTCACTCCGCAGGGCGCGAGCGTGGACGTCACGGGTACCGGTCGGGAAGGATTGGACATGTGCACTGGCGATGAGCGGTACGACCTTATCCTGCTTGACCTGATCCTGCCCGACCTGAACGGCATTGAGGTACTCGAGCGCATCCGTCAGGAGGACGACGAAACCACTGTAGTCATACTCACCGGCGCAGGCGGAATAAAATCGGCCATTGCGGCCGTGCGGCGTGGCGCAGATGCCTACGTCGAAAAGCAAGACATCGCCGTGGGTAGCGATCTGACTGAATTCTTTTACATCCTCGAACATGCGATTGAGCATCGCGCTGGTCTCGTCGCCCAGAGGCAACTCCATGAGGTCAGGGCCGATTTCTACTCAATAGTCACACACGACCTGCGCAGCCCTGCCAATGGCATTCTGACCGCGACCCAATTATTGCTTGAGGAGGCGATCGGCCCGACCACACCCGATCAGGCCGATCTCTTCCGCATCATCCAGCAGGAAGTCAGCAAAATGCTCAAACTGATCAACGACTATCTCGACTTTGCCAAGATAAACGCTGGCTACTTGCATATCAGCCTGAGCGACGTCGAACTAGGCAAGATAGTGGAAGAGAGCACCCTGCTCATCAAGTTGCAGTCCCAGTCTAAAAACCAAACCCTCACCCTGGATCTGCCGCCCCATCCTGTGACCGCCTGCGCCGATGCCGAACTACTTTTGCAGGTGCTCGACAATCTGCTGTCCAACGCGATCAAGTACACGCCCGAGGGCGGGCACATCACAGTGCAGTTGCGCGTGGAGGATGGGCAGGCCGTGTTCCGCATCAGCGACACAGGGATGGGCATCCCTCCGGCCCAACTGCCCGCTCTGTTCACCAAGTACCATCGTCTCCCAGGCGAGGCCACGGTTGGCATTCATGGCACCGGGCTGGGGTTGCTCATCGTCAAAGAGATCGTCGAGGCCCACGGCGGCACCGTCCGCGCTGAATCTGAAGACGTGCAGGGGAAAGGAGCGACGTTTATCGTGCGCATTCCGCTTGAGCCGGTGGCAGAGTGACGATGTGTTGAAGATGATGTCTGAGTACGAGTCTGGGGTTGGATCGGTGAGAGATCTGGCAGATCGCTTGGGGGAGGTTGGTGAGGAGCAGGCATTTGGTGATGTGCTGGATCACGTCCGGTGCAAGCGGGGACTGGATTGCAGCCAATACAAAAAGAGTTTCCTGCGCCGCCGGCTCGCGGTGCGTATACGGGCGCGGAGTGTCAGTACTTGCCAGGAATACCTGGCCGTGTTGCGCTCCGACCCGGCCGAGTTAGAGACGCTGATCACCACCCTGACTATCAACCTGTCCTACTTTTTCCGCGACAAGGCTGCTATTGAGAGACTCAAGGATACCGTTCTGGTTCCCCTGATTGCCCAACGAACAAAGGACCAGCAACAGAGCCTGACTGTCTGGAGCGCTGGCTGTGCTGCTGGCGAAGAGCCTTATTCCATTGCCATGATCCTGGCTGACTTGTTACAGACATCTCTGGCCGAATGGAGACTTGTCATCCATGCTACCGACGTAGATGCAACCACATTGGCCCGCGCCTGTCAGGGAGTGTACCGTACGGTCAACCTTTCTCCTGGAGGCGGCTCTGTCCCGATACATTTGCAGCAGGCCCATTATGTGGCGAGATATTTTATCCATGACGGAGACACATTTACAATACGGCCGGAAATCCGCAGACTGATTACCTTTCGGCAGCACGACATCACCACACCGCCCCCCTGGCCACGCTACGACCTGGTTCTGTGCCGCAACGTGCTCATCTACTTTGCCCATGAGCGCCAGGAGGAAATCGTGCGCCACCTGATTGAGCACCTGGAACCGGGCGGTTACCTGATGTTGGGTATGGCGGAGATGCTGCCGCCAGCACTCGTCAGCCAGTTAGATGCAGTGGACGGGCGATTGCGCATCTACCGCAAACCTGTCAAAAAGGTAACTTTGAAGAATGCGAGAGAAAAAAGTTAAAGGCTGCCGAGAAGCCAGTCCCGCCGGCGCTGCTCCCGGATGGGGAGTGGCTGGAATGACCTGGGGTAGCAAAGGTTTGGCTGCAAAACAAGTGATAAGGAAAGAGGTGTACAAGTGAACAAAGTGATGACCTACAGATTATCTCGCTCGGGGCGAGTCCGCCTGGGAGTACGTTTTTCTTTGTATCTTCTCGCTGCTCATTGCAGGCTACTCGGCGGCGCGTGGCGGCATCCTGGGAGCGCAGTCAACCCCATATTGGTTGTGCGTCACCGTGGCCGGCGCAGCGATGGTAATCGGGGCACGGGAGGCTTTCACCTTTGCCACTTTGGACGTGTTGCTCGTCACAGGGGGCAGGTGTCTTCTTCCGCGCAGACGCTGTCCGAACTGGTCAGCAGCCTGCAGCGGACATTGGAAATAAACAGGAGTGACAAATGAACGAACAGATAAAAAGCAGATTTGCGCGTTTGATCGCGGTGAAAACTAAAGATGAGGAGTTAGCCCGCCAGGGCCAGTTGTTGAATAGCGTCGTGCTGGGCATGATAACCATCCTCGTGTTGGCATTTCCTCTCGCCTTGCTACAGGAAGGCCAGGTAGGTAACCTCGTTCTACTCACGTCACTGTCCATAGTCTGTATAGCGGCCTACAGATTGTCTCGCTCGGGGCGAGTCCGCCTGGGGGGATACATCGTTTTCATTTCCTACTCACTGATCTTTGCAGGCTACTCGGCGTTGAGTGGTGACAGTCTGACATCGCTATCAACCACATACTGGCTGTGTGTCGCCGTGGTCAGCGCAGCGATGGTGATTGGGGCAAGGGCGGCCTTCACCTTTGCCACTTTGGACGTGTTGCTCGTCATAGGAGCGGGTCTGATATTGGCGAGAAGAACGGAGGAGCAGGGACTGGCCGTCGTTGTAGGAGAGGCTGCCCCCTACGTACTATTCTTCTATCTGTTGGCCATCCTGTCCTGGCTGTTCGCCAATAGCCTGAACAAAGCGCTGCAGCGAACACAACAGAACAGCGCCGACCTGGACGCCCAGTTGAAACACAACCAACGTCTGATGCAACAGGTACAACAGAACAGCGCCGACCTGAACACCCAGTTGAAATACAACCAAAGTTTGATGGGACAAGTGCGAGATCTACAAGATCGGCTGGCCCCGACAGCGGAAGAGTTGGCAGCAATGATGGAGCAAATCAGGAGCGCCGCCGAAGGTATCGCCGCGACCAGCAGTCAGATGGTGCAAGGAGCGGAAACCCAGGCGCACCAGACAGAGATGGTCTCCCACTCTATGGCCCAACTGGCGAACGCCACGCGCAAGATTGCCGACAACCTCCGTGACACCGGCGCTGCCTCCGCCCAGACCCAGACGCTGGTGCAAAACACAGCCCAGGTGATCCTGACACTGGAGACCAAATTGAGCGAGATTGAGCGGGTGGTGACGCTGGTGGAAAAGATCGCCGACCAGACCAACCTGCTGTCTCTGAACGCCTCCATCGAGGCCGCGCGGGCCGGCGAGCAGGGCGCGGGCTTTGCCGTGGTGGCCGACGAGGTACGCCGGCTGGCCGATCACTCAGCCAAATCGGCGGGAGAGATCACGACGCTGAGCCATGAGATCGGCAGCCACCTGGCGGAAGTGCTGGCAGCGATGGAAGAAGTGCAAAAGGGATCAACCCACACAGCGACGCTGGCTCAAGATGTAATGCTGGCGACGGAGGAACAAGAGCAAGCGACGGAAGCGGTGGTGGAAGCAATGAACGAGGTGGCCAGTGTGGCCGAGGAGAGCGCGGCGGCGAGCGAGGAAATCGCCGCATCGGTCGAGGAGCAGGTGGCCTCGATTGAGCAGGTAGCATCTTCTGCACAGATGCTGTCCGAGTTGGTCGGCGGATTGCAAGAGACACTGGACGGAAAGGAGGATGGAGAATGAACAACGAATATGTTCCGCGCGCCAGGCTGGTGACTGGCCAGCAATACGTGATCTTTCGACTGGGGGAGACACAGTTTGGCGTCGCAATCAGCCACGTGCTGCGCATCGCGCGCCTGGCGCCCATCATCCGCGTACCGCGCGCGCCGCATTTCCTAAAAGGTGTGATCAACCACCACGGCCAGGTGGTGCCCGTGGTGGACCTCAAGAAGCGACTGGCACTGGACAGTGGTGACGATTATGGTGACACAGCCCGTTTCCTGATCGTGGAATTGGAGGCACAGCCCATCGGTATGCTGGTGGACGCAGTCGTCAGAATCTCACGTCTGCCAGACGAGTTCATCGAACCGCCGCCGGAGATGATCGCCCAGGTCAACGGCGTCTACCTCACCGGAGTAGCACACCACGAGTACGAGAAGGAAAAGCACCTGACTGTGCTGCTCGATCTGAGCCAGGTACTGACGGTGGAAGAAGTGGCCGAGATGGAAACCTGGCGGGCCGAGAATGACGCATAAAGCGTGAAATGTGAGGAGAAATGACAAATGAACACCACCATTGACGTGCTGGTGGTAGATGATTCACTGCTCATGCAGCGTCTCATCACCCATCTACTGGAAAGCGATCCACGCATCCGTGTCGTCTCCACCGCAGCCAACGGCCACGAAGCCATTGAAAAAGTGCAGGCCCTCCACCCTGACGTAGTGACGCTGGATATCGAGATGCCCCGGATGGATGGGCTGGAGGCGCTGCAGCAGATCATGCAGCGCGCACCGACCCCCGTCGTTATGCTCAGCGGGGTCCAGGAGGCAGCAGCAGCAGTACGGTCATTGGAACTGGGGGCCGTCGAGTTCGTGGCCAAGCCATCGGGGACCATCTCGGTTGACCTGTACAAAGTGCGCAACGAACTGATCAGGAAGGTGAAACTGGCCACGTTGGTCAACCTCGACCGGGCAGCAGCGATCAAGACTGGACCACTCATTCCGCTGACAGCACCGGCGCGTCATCCTGCCCCAGGCCGGCCGTGGATGCTGGCCATCGGCGCTTCGACCGGCGGGCCCCAAGCCCTGGGCCGAGTCCTCCGCTGCCTGCCGGCCGAGTTGCCAGCCGGCGTGCTGATCGTGCAGCACATGCCGGCGGGCTTTACTGCTTCTTTCGCTCAGCGGTTGAATCAGCGCAGCCCCTTGCCCGTCGAGGAGGCCAGGGATGGGCAAAAAGTGATGACCGGCTCAGCCTACGTAGCGCCCGGAGGGATTCACATGGTGGTTGTAGAAGAACGCGGCCATCCCATTATTCGTCTCCAGGACACACCACCAGTGAACTCTGTCCGCCCTTCGGCCGACGTGCTAATGGGTTCCGTGGCCCGCATGAACGGAGCCCGTAGCATGGGGGTTGTGCTGACCGGTATGGGCGCCGATGGGGCCGAGGGGTTGGCACAGATCAAGGCAGCAGGCGGACTCACGCTGGCCCAGGACAAGGCATCGAGCACCATCTTCGGCATGCCCCGGGCAGCCATTGAGCGTGGTGTGGTGGACGGGGTACTGTCCCTGTCCAAGATTCCTCGCGCCATTGTCACAGCGATGCAGGAAAGTAAAGTGCAAGAAAGAGGGTATCATGACTGAGAATATGCCCGAGATTGATCTATCACAGTTTCGCAGCCTATTCATTGACGAGGGCGAAGAGCACGTGCACACTCTCAACCAATGCATGCTTACCCTTGAGCGCGCTCCAGCCGACGCAGATGCACTGGAAGCCATGTTCCGCGCAGCCCACTCCCTCAAGGGTGCTTCAGCTACAATGGGCTACGACACCCTGGCGACACTGGCCCACGCCACCGAGGATGTACTGCACAAGGTGCGGAGCGGTGACTGGGCCATGAGACCTGAATTGGTAGAGTTGCTGTTCATGGCCATTGATACACTGCAGGCACTGATGAATGGCGTGACCGCTGGTGACACAGAGCTTACCCTGAGCGAGGCTGAAAGAGAGGCAGACGTCACGTCTGTGCTGGAACAACTGCGGGGCTACGAGCAACGGGCAAGTGGGCAAGCCGGCAAGTCGGCCAGGGGGCAAGTAGCAGAGGACAAGGAAAAAGTAGCAAGTGACAAGTCTCCTCCCCCTACTCCCTACTCTCCACTCTCTACTTACTCCTCAACGATGATCCGCGTTGATGTGCACCATCTAGATGCACTGCTGAACGTGGTTACCGAGATGGTCATCCACCGCAGCCTGCTGACCCGCCTGGGGCACCGCTACGACCTGGAGCCTCTGAACGAGGCCCTGCAAGTTCACGACCGCCTGCTGGCCCAGTTGCAAGGGGCCGTCTTGAAGATGCGCATGGTGCCTGTCGGCCATGTGTTTGGCCGTTTTCCGCGCATGGTGCGGGATTTGCTCAAGGCGGAGGGCAAAAAGGCGCAACTGGTCATTGAGGGAGAGGACGTAGAACTGGATCGCACGGCGTTGGAGACGCTCGGCGACCCTTTGGTGCACCTGCTGCGCAACGCTGTTGACCACGGATTGGAGAGACCCGCCGAACGAGAGGCGGCCGGCAAGTCACCGTCGGGCACGCTCCGGCTGTCGGCCCAGCGGGAGCGAGGCATGGTGGTCATCAAAGTCAGCGATGACGGACGAGGTATGAACCCGTCGCATATCGCCGCTGCCGCCGTGGAGCGGGGTGTTGTCACGGCAGAAATGGCCGCCGAGATGAATGAGGGCCAGATACTGGAACTCATCTGCCATCCGGGGTTCTCGTTGAGCGAAAAGGTAACGGCCGTCTCCGGGCGGGGTGTGGGGATGAACGTCGTCAAACAGCAGTTGGAGACACTGCGTGGCTCTCTGCAAATTGAGACGCAGGTCGGCCAGGGCTCGACCTTTCGCCTGCAATTGCCGGCGATGCTGGCCCTGGTGCGGGCTTTACTCGTCGGCGTAGGCAGCGAGCAGTACGCCCTGCCCTCAGACCACGTGGAACGTATCATTGACATCTCTGATCTCGACCCGGCGCGGATAGAGCGCATCGGCGATCAGGAACTGCTCCATCTAGAGGAAGGACTCCTCTCCTCACAGGGAGAAACGGGGGGAATAGGTCTCCCCTCCTCACGAGAGGAGATGGAGGAGGTACACAAAGTATTGCCCCTGCGCCGGCTGGGCAAACTGGTGTACGCCCCTGGCTGTGCCTCACAACCACGTCACGCTCTGGTCGTGCGGCGCAATGGCCAACCCTTTGGCCTGCGCGTGGACGACGTGATGGGACACGAGGAAATCGTCGTCAAGCCACTGCCTGCCGCACTGCACGGCATGCCCGGCCTGGCCGGGGTGACGATCTTGGGAGAAGGGCAGGTTGTGTTGATCCTGGATGTGATGGGACTGTAGAAACCGGGTTTTTTCGGAAAAAACCTGGTTTCTTTGATGGGGTTATGAATGACACACAACAACAACCGCGTATCCGTACTCTTTGAAACCGAGGGCACCTATCCGTTCGTAGGCGGGGGCGTCAGCACGTGGTGCGACATCCTGGTACGAGAACTGCCCCAGGTAGACTACCACATCTGCGCCATCACCGGTGACTCCAAAGTCAAACTCAGGTATGAACTGATGCCCAATGTGCGGCAGGTCATCCACGTCCCACTGTGGGGCACTGAGGAGCCAGCCGAGTTCATCCTGCCCCATGTGCCCTTCTCCGAAATTTACCAGCGCAAGCGGGAGACCACTTTACAAGTGATTGAGGAAAAATTCATTCCCCTCTTTCGTCACTTTCTACAAGGTATGGGAGAGACCAGCCCGGATTTGATGGCCTACGGGCGCACCATCCACAAATTGTACCACTACTTCCGCCAATACGAGTACATTGAGAGTTTCAAAGCCCAGCCAGTTTGGGAGGTCTTTCAGGAAGAGATGCTGCGCCCTTACCGCGAGGGACCCCAGGCAGACGAGTTACTGCCCGCAGAGCGGCCCAACCTCTACGACCTGACCACTGCACTGCGCTGGTTGAACAAACTGCTGATGGTGCTGAACGCACCTATCCCCAACACCGACGTCAGTCACGCCACCATCGCTGCCTCCGTCGGTCTGACCAGCGTGATCGCCAAATTAGAACACGGTACGCCCATGCTATTGACTGAGCACGGTGTGTATATCCGTGAGCGGTATATCCACATCTCGGCCACCGACTTGACGTACTTTCTCAAACGCTTCTTGATCAACCTGTCAGCCTTTATGTCGCGGCTGTGTTATGCCTACGCCGATCAGGTCTCACCAGTATGCAACTTTAATCGTCGCTGGGAGAGGCTGTACGGCGTACCTGAGGAAAAACTACGGACCATCTACAACGGCGTCAATCCAGATATATTCGTGCCTGGGCCAAAGCCGGAAAAAAGCCGGAACCGACCCACAGTGGTGGCCGCAGCCCGCATCTTCCCCCTCAAGGACATCATGACCATGATCAACACCGCCTACATCGTCCGCCAGACCATCCCCGACGTGCACTTTAAAGTCTATGGCTCTGTGACCGCCGATCAGCCCTACGTGTTAAAGTGCTTGATGCTAATCTTGGACAAGGAGGACCAATCCGACGAGGTGAAGAAACAGATTGTCAAGTTGGAGCAGGAAGGAATATCCAAAGCATTAGACCTGATTGCTAAACTGGGATTGGAAGAGACATTCGAGTTCGCCGGTTTTCACAACGAACCATCCAAGATTTTCACCGAGGGCGACATCAGTATCCTATCCAGCATCTCCGAAGGCTTCCCCTACACCGTGCTGGAGTCTATGTCCTGCGGGCGCCCGGTGGTAGCCACCGACGTGGGTGGGGTGCAAGAGGCGCTGGAGGGCTTTGGCGTGGTGTGCAAGCCCCGCGACCCTGATGATTTGGCGGCAGGTGTGATCAAACTGCTCCAAAACGACGAGTTGCGCCAGACATTGGGCCGCAAGGCCCGCAACGAGGTACTGGCCAAATATCGGACCTCGACCTCTGTGGAGGCCTACTGGGAATCGTACCAGCGATTAGCGCGGGTGAAGGCTGAGCATAAACTATGACCATGGCCACACAAACTGCCCCAGGCCAGACGACGTTGTACCAACACTCGCCCTTAGAGATGTCTGACCCCATTGAGCGAGCCAAATCCCAGTTGGTGGACACGATTACGGATACCATCGGCATCCCAATTGACGTGCGGGCCGTCGCCGCTACCATGGAGAGCACCGGGATGCGCGACGTTGACGCGCAGACAGACTTTGGGGCTAAAGACCTGTTTGCCCTGGCCGAGGACATCTACAGGTTGGCGCGGCATCGGGCCAGCGCCCAAAGCAGTGAACCACAAGATCTAAAACGCAAGAGAGTGCTGCGCCGGATGGGGCGCTTTTTCAAGTTTTACCTCAAAGGCAGCCTGTTCGCCGCACCCATGACTGCCCAGACCATCGTCCTCCTCGCCTTGGGTTCGTCGCTGTGGGCCTGGCTATTCTTCAGCGAGCGACAGGCCACTGTCATCGCTGTAGGCACCATCCTCAGTTACCTCGTCACCGGAGGCTTTTACCAAGCCATCAGCCGGCGCGGGATGCTCTACTGGAAACAGGGAAATTACTTGCTGGCCAGGCGCACCAGTCAGGACTTTTTGCAGATGGGTATCATCCTGACCCTCGTAGTGGCCATCCTTATGTACATCGCCAACCTCATCCTGCCCATCTTTGAGCAAGATATGATTCTCATCTGCATAATGTACTTTGTCGTGCTGTCTGGCCTATGGCTCAACCTGGCGACGCTGTACATGCTGGAGCAACACCTGGCCATTCTGCTGACCACGCTGCTCGGGGGAGTAATAGTGTGGATGATCATGTCCTACGTTGGCTGGGGCATCTATACTGCTCACGCCATTGGTATCTCTGTGTCAAACATCGTCGCTTTCTTGTGGGGCTACCAGATTCTCGCACGTCGGGCCCGTGACGTGACCGGCGTGCAAAAACTGACCAAGATGCCCCGCTATTCCATCATCGCCTGGGCAACAAGTCCTTACTTTGTGTACGGCGTGCTGTACTTTGGGTTCCTGTTCCTCGACCGGATCGTCGGCTGGTCGGCCCCGTATTCACCCGGCGGTGAGCCGTCCCCTTATGTCATTTGGTTCCGCACCTCCTACGAGGTGGGCATTGACCTGGCCCTCGTCTCCCTCATCCTGACCATCGCCATGCTGGAATACACCATCAACGAATTCTCTACCATGATCATCCCTATTCAGAAGAGCGTTGATGCCCACGACGTTCCGCGCCACAACCGTTCGTTCAAGATCTTTTACGTGCGCCAACTGCTCCTGCTGGCAATCGTAGCCTTGATCAGTACGGCGATCAGCAACGTCGTCGTGGATTGGCTCCTGACGCTGCCCCAGGCCGCGATGGGCGACGACGCGATCACACCCTTCGTGTACCGTTGGGGAATGGTGAGTTACGCCTTCCTGTCCCTGGGATTACTGAACGCCGTTTTTTTTCTATCGTTATCATGTCCGCGTTTTGCCCTGCGGGCCATTGGCACAGGCTGTATAGTCAACCTGGTGGTCGGCTTCGTTCTCAGCCGCATTGCGGCCTATTATTATAGTGTCATTGGCCTGGTGGCCGGCGCTTTTGTCTTCGGGGCAGTATCCACCTGGTACGCCTGGCAGGTTATAAGCAAGATGGATTACTATTACTATTCATCCTATTGATGAAGGTCTCTGAGGACCAAGAAAAAGGTGGCGATGGTATCAAGTTACGTTATCAGGGTGCTCCTTGCCGCGACTAAAGTTGTGGCCTGGTTCTGTATCATCTTCATCCTGTTGCCTCGCCATATTCTCTCCGCTCCACCCCAGGGCCTCTCCGTTTCGGGAAGGGCGGGGAAGATAAAAAGAGAAAACCGGGTATGGGCCGATGTGGTGCGCATAGGGTTCTACACTATTATAATCGTTCACCTCCTGGTTCTCGCCGGTATCTATGACCTCCTCTCCCTGACAGCCGGCTACGCCTTGCTCTACCTGCTCCTCCTGTTCCTGCGACCGGAAGGCTTGCCCCGCGCCGGTATGGAGCGGGTGTTCACCCGGTTTGTAACCTTCGGCCTGGACGCACTAGAGAGACGAGTACGTTACGGCGAGTTGGTGCGCCAGCGATGGAACAGCCTCAAAGCCTGGATTAGGCGGCAGACGCCCAGCCTTGACCAGATTCTGTGGGGGCTAGCCCTGTTCTGGGTGCTTCTGGTCAGCATCTACCTGCGCCTATACGAGACCATGAACCACGCCGCCTTCACACCAGCCTCCTATTCCCACCTGAAATGGCTAAAGGGTCTGACACGCAGGGAACTGTACGTGGATGGTATCTATCCCTACGGGGCTTTTACGTTGCTCAGCGGACTGAAGACGTTCACCTTCCTGGACGAGGCAATGCTGCTGCGGGTGGCCCAGGGGTTAACAGGCGGGCTGACAGTCGCGGCTATACACTTTGCCATCCACCATTTCTCTGGCCGGCGCGACGCCGCTCTTTTGGGGGCCTCGTTGTACGGAATCTTTACCTTCGCGCAAACTTTTCCCGGGCTGCCCCTCTACCCCAACGAGGCGCTACCACTAGAGATGGCCCTGGCTTTTCTGCTGCCCACCTGGGTCTTCCTGACCCGCTATCTGACAGAACGAGAACCTGTATGGTTGGGACTGGCCTTTCAGGGGACAGTAACGGTACTCTTGATCCATCCCCTCGTCGGGGCGGTGACCCTGGCAGGCTGGGTGCTAGCCTTGCCAGCCAGTCTCATCTATGGACGATGGCGTGGCCATGGCACACTCCAGATGACCCTGGCTGCTGTCGGCACGGTCATCCTCGGTAATATCTTCTACGTCATTGGCCATCTGGGAGGCAGAGAGTTGGTTGAGAACCCACTCGCCTTGACAGGCCAAATGTGGGAGCGCTGGATTGAGGAAACAGCACGGCTGCCTGACACACTAGCGTCAGAAGCCCCGCTGTTCTTCGTGGCCTTGCTTGCCATCCCGCTTCTATTGCTCCTCGGTGGCGACGACGATGCGCAAGGGGCCAGGTATAGCGCCCGCGCGGGACGTGTCACGCTGGCACTGGTACTGCTCGGCACCGCCATCTTGATTGAGGCCAGCCAACAACTGGGGTGGTCAAAAGTGTTCGCCAGCCGAATAATGGCCGCGGTGGCATCCCTGCTGGCTTGCGCCGTCCTCGGAGTGGCATATGGTATGGTCGTCTCGTGGGTATCTGCCCGGGTGCGTCGTTTTGGAGAAACCAGGTTCCTTCCCAAAAACCTGACTTCTCTCCACCCCTTGATCAACCTGGGGGCAACCATCGCCATCCTGTCCACCATGCTGGTCGCCAGCCCGCCTCTGATGGTCAAAGGCGCTTCTAAAGCAGGGTACGACGCTGTGGCCATCAAGATATATGACATCAAAGAAGAACACCTGGCCTATACCTGGACGGTCGTCGGCGTAGGCGAAATGTTGCCCCACATCCTAGGCCGGGGTTGGTACCTGAACGGCGAATACTTTTTGCAGAACTATGCGCCGGATACATATTGTTACGATCCAGAGCAGCCCGAACTCGGCATACCCACAGAGCACGTGTACATCATAGTCGAAAAGAACGTCTACGCTGCCCCGTCCACAGCCAAAGGGCTGTACCAGAGAGATACAATGGAGCAAGGCCTGTGGGATTGGTGCAAGGCCTATGGACAATCGCACGACAACATGACCATCTACTATGAAGACAATGATATTGCCATCTATCACATTCACCATCCATTGTTACCCGTAGAACCCGGCGTCGTGCCCGGTGTAAAAGAGCGAGGATATGAGTAGGGCATGGATAGAGACAACACGATGAGGAATTCACTGCTTCGCTTCCTTGCGACACTGGTCTCTATGATCGTGCTTGTGGTCTGGGGTGGCATCGGCTTCGCGACTGTGATCAACAAAGTGACCTTCCAACCCCAGCCTACGTACGCGGGATCCCCGCCCCAAAAAGTACTCCTGGTTCACGACAGTGCAGATGATGCCAGCAGGATGACTTGTGACCAGGTGGTCACCGCCCTGAACTATGCCAAGGTTGCCCACGAAGACGTGGACATGGCCAGAGGAGCACCGTTCGCCTCCCTGGAACGTTACACAGCGATACTCCTTGCCACCGAGAGCATCTCGCGCCTCGGCGAAGAAGATGCGCTCAAGATCAAAGAATACGTAACCAGCGGTGGTGGCCTAGTCGTCTTCGCTCGCGCCCGCCACCCGGTGCTGGATGCGGTGTTTGGCATCTCTGGCCGGCAAACGCCGGGCGAGGTAACCATCAGCACAGGAATAAACTTTGTCGGCGACCTCCTTCCCGGGCTGGAAGGACTGCGGATAGAGGCACAGGACATTGGCGAGTTCAAGGCGTTGGATACAACAACGCTGGATGGCGTTGAACTGCTCGCCACCACAGGAGATGGTAGCCACCCTCTCATCTGGCGCCAGCAATTCGGCCAGGGGCGTGTCATCTACTGGAACAACGATCTGCCAGCCTCCAAACCCTTCCGGGGGCTGGTGGTCCAATCGGTCCTGGCCGTGCACAGCGGGGCGGTGATGTCGCTGGCCAACGTGGGCCTCTTCCACGTAGATGGTTTTCCCGCCCCCCCGCCCACCAGGGATATGGCTGGCGAGCCAGGTTTGAGCGCAGCGGACTTTATCCACCGCCAGTGGTTCCCGGATATGATCGCCCTGGCCCGCAAGTACGGGCTAAAGATTACCTGGCTCACAATCTTTAACCACAATGACCATACCGAGCCGCCCTGGGGTTTCGACGAATGGGAAAGGACAACAGTTGAAATAGAGGGACACGAGGTGCCGTTTTGTACCTACATGGCCCATCAGGCTGGCCGGGGCGGGCACGAACTGGCCCTGCAAGGCTACAACCGGCAATCTCTGCAACTCGATCTGTGGGGTAACAGCGAGGAGAACATAGAGGCGGCCCTGGAGGGGGTCAGGCAGCGTTGGCAACAGGACAGCCTGGGACCACTACCCGTGACCTACGTTCCCCCCGCTGGCCTCTACGATAAACATGGACTGGCCGCTTTGCACGCCTCCTGTCCCTCGGTCAAGGTGATAGGCAGCCGCGCTTTCGGCAGGTTCGAGGAGGGGGGCGCGCGCGAGTTCGGGCCAGAACCATGGGACGATGATCTCTTTACCATTCCCCGTTGGACGAGCGGATATGCGGACAATTCGTACACCCGCCTGTTGGCACTGTCCGAGTTGAACACATTCGGCGTATGGACCCACCACGTCCACCGGGACGATGTGTTCGCTCCCACCAGCAACAGTCCCTGGCGGGGCACGGATGCCAGCCAGAATGGAATGTATGATCAACTTGACGAGTTACTAGGCTGGAATGAGCAGCACTATCCCTGGCTGCGCCACCTGACCACTGCCAGGGCCTACCCAGAGTTCCTGAACTATTTTGATACCGATGCCACCTACACTTTTGAGAAAGCATACCAGGTTACCATCACATTTTCTAATCACCCGACCTACCTGCTCATGCGCTTGAATGATGGGCGCAGGCTAGACCTGAACAGCATGGTCAATGCGCAAATCGTCAGTTATTATAAGGGCACAGGGTACTACCAGTATGTACTGAAAGGTCTGGCCCAGGAAGTGCGCCTCGGGCTGCTCATCCCCAGCACGGGATGGTAGGCGCGACGAAGCGTTTCAAGAGGGAAACATGAAAGATGAGCATAACGGCCAAAAAATAAGAGGGATGTTGATCAGGGTTTGTGTCCTGACCCTGGCGCTCCTGCTGGCCCAGGACGTGACCAGTAGCAAGTGGACGCTGGCCGAATCGCCCACAGGCCAAGCGGAGTGGTCCAAACGCCGCAATCAAAAGGTGCTCCTGGTTCACGACAGCACCGACCCCCTGAGCCAAAAGTTATATCCGCAAGTAGCCAGAGCGCTAGAGTATGCCAAAATCACCTACGATGATATGGACATGGGACAAACCATACAGTTCGGTAATCTGAGCCCATACTCGGCGGTGGCAGTGGTTACTGAAAGCATCTGGCGCTTCAGTGACCAAGAGGCGCTCAAAGTCAAGGAGTACGTGGCCAACGGTGGTGGGCTGGCAGTACTGGCCCGGGCATGGAATCCTGTGCTACACGAGACACTCGGCATCTCTAACCAGCAGGAGCCGGACTATGTTGACATCAACTCTGGGATACACTTTGTCGGCGATCTATTCCCCGGCCTGGAGGGCCTCACCGTAGATGGAGAGCACACAGACCAGTTCAGCGGGCTGGCCGCGTTGCCACTGGATGGCGTCAATGTGCTGGCTACTTCGGGTGACGGTCAGTATCCTCTCTTGTGGCGTCACAAATTCGGCCAGGGGCGCGTCATCTACTGGAATAACGACCTGTTGGTCAACAGAGAGTTTCAGGGCTTTGCCGTTCAATCGGTGATGGATGTCCACACTGAGGCAGTGATGGCGATAGTGAACATTGGCACCTTCCACGTGGATGACTTTCCCGCTCCCGCGTCCGTCCGCAAAATCGAACCGGTGGCCAGCGAGTACGACCTGACGACGGTTGATTTCTATCACCAGGTGTGGTTCCCAGATATGATGCGCCTGGCCCGCAAGTATGACTTACATTACCTGTGGATCATCCCTTTCAACTATAATGGCCGGATCGAACCGCCCTGGGACTTTGACGAGTGGATGAACGCCAAGATCGAGGTAAATGAGCAAACAGTACCCTTTTGTGTTTACATGAGCCATCAGGTGGCCCAGGGAGATCACGAACTGGCTCTACATGGCTACGACCACCAATCCCTACGGCTGGATTGGTGGAATGGCAACACCGCCAACATGGTCGCCGCTCTGGAGGCAGCCAAACAACGCTGGCAGGAGGACGGTCTGGGACCGTTGCCCTTCTCCTACGTGGCTCCCAACAACCTCTACGACGCGGCTGGCCTGGCCGCTCTACATCAGGCATTCCCGTCCATCAAGGTCGTGAGCAGCGTATCCACAGGCATCTTTGAAGATGGTCGCCACCGTGAGTTTGGGCCCGAACCATGGAACGAGAACTTCTTTTCCATTCCTCGCTGGACCCACGGATACTTTGGTGAGCCATATACGTACATGGTGGCTATGTCAGAACTGAACATGATGGGCGCGTGGACTCACTTTGTCCATCCCGATGACATCTTTAACACCAAAGAGAACTATCCCACTGAAAACGATCCGCGCAATCCCCACAACGCACTCTGGCAAGGTGATCCATCCGACCCCAACGACGGCATGTTCGACCAACTGGATCATTTGCTGAACTGGAGCCAGGAGTACTATCCCTGGCTGCGCTGGATGACCACCAAAGACTCCTACACAGAGTTTGCGAACTATTTCGACACCGATGCCAGTTACGCTTTTGACGACGACGAGATCACGATCCAGTTCTCGAAACATCCCACGCACTTGCTCATCCGCCTCAACGACGGGCGTAGGTTGGACCTGAGGCGCTTGACTAACGCTCAAATCATCAGCATCCAGGCCGGCGATGGCTACACCCAGTACGTTATGCAGGGCATGGACAGGGAAGTCCGCCTCGGCCTGTTGGAAAATGAACAATGACCAATGAATGCGAGTGACGATGGAAGAAGAACAACGTGGCAAAAAGATGGTCACGACCATCGTGATCGGTTTTGTGATCCTGGCGCTCCTATTCGCCTGGGGCGTGGTGCGCATGCGGGTGGCGGTTGGACTGCCAGCCTGGGGTTACGGGAGAGGTGGGCCAACCAGCACCCCGACGCCCACCCCGACCAGCACACCCGGTCCCACGCCCACCGCCCACCCGGGCGGCAGCGAGGCCAGCCCCAACATAGTTCAGCGCCCCACACCAGGGCGACCCCCATCGCCCTTTGGTGAAAAAATCGCCTTTACCTCCTACCGCAATGGACAACCCCAGGTCCACGTGATCAACAGCGACGGTCGTGGTCTGCTGGCGCTGACCGACGAGGGAAATGGGGCCAGGGTGCTGAGTTGGACGCGGGCCGGGTGGCTGGCCTACCTGGTGTGGCCCGAGGGTCAACCGGCGGTGTACACGATGAACGCTGAGGGCCAAGAGCGCACACCCCTGCCGGGCCTGCCCACTGACGGGCTGCACTATGCCTGGAGCGTGGATGGACGGTACGTGGCCGTCAGCCGGTCTGCGAGAGGCAATCTGGACCTTTTTGTGATGAGATATGATGGTTCCCAGCGAACCACTGTCGCCTCCTCCCCAGCGCGTGAGGACCAGCCCTCGTGGTCGCCGGACGGCAATCATCTGGTGTTTATCTCTGACCGCGACCGGCGGGAGGGTGACATGTACATCGTCAACCGTGACGGCACGGGGCTGATCCGGTTGACTGACGATGACCTGTCCGAGGCCGATCCTGTCTGGTCCCCCGGCGGAGATTACATCGCCTTCGCGGCCAGCACGGACCCACGTGGCCAGGGCGGGAATATCTTTATCATCAAGACAGATAGTTCTGACCGCCAACAATTGACCGCTGACCAGGCCAAAAAGCGCCAGCCCACCTGGTCGCCAGATGGCAGCCGCCTCGCCTTCCAGGCATACGGCGATAAGGGTTGGGGCATCTACGTGATGAACATTGCCGATGGGACGGTGGCACTTTTGACCGACAGCGAGAGTGAAGATATCGAACCATGTTGGTCACCATGAGGCAAACATAACGCCCAGCACCACCTGGACTGCCACGCTACCACGTCGTCGCGCCAACTTGCATGGTCGGACGGGGTGAGGTAGAATGAATGCGCAGAGATAGGAATAGCGATGCCTGAATAGGAGCCAGTGATAGAAGAAAACGCGTGAAGACAGCCGACTTTGACTATGCACTCCCGCCAGAACTGATTGCCCAGATCCCCATCGAGCCCAGGGATGCCTCCCGCCTGATGGTGGTGGACCGGAGTACAGGTGACATCACCCATCACCACTTCCACGACCTGCCGGAATTTCTGCGCCCAGGTGACCTGCTGGTGCACAACGAGAGCCGGGTCATTCCAGCCCGGCTTTTTGCCCACAAGCCCACCGGCGGAAAGGTGGAGATTCTGTTGCTGCGGCAGCGCACCGCCGATACGTGGGAGGTATTGGTCAGAGGTAAGCGCGTCCGAATGGGCATGCGCCTGGTGCTGCTCGATGGCCCCGACGGGCAGGCCACCGGCGCTGAGGCCAAAGTGGTCGAGGAAGGGGAGCGCGGGAAACGTGTCCTCACCTTCGACCGGCCCGCGCTACCGCTGGCAGAACAGGTGGGCACCACGCCGTTGCCACCCTACATCCACACCCCGCTGGAAGATGGCGGGCGCTACCAGACGGTCTATGCCCACACGCCCGGCTCGGCGGCCGCTCCCACCGCCGGGCTGCACTTTACGCCTCAACTGCTGCACCGGCTGCGAGAGATGGAGATCCAGTCCGCCTTTGTCACCCTGCACATCGGCCTGGACACCTTTCGTCCGGTGAGCGAGGAGCGCGTCGAAGACCATCGCATACACACCGAATACTGCTCGCTGACGCCAGAGGTGGCGAGACAGATAAATCAGGCCAAACAAGAACGACGCCGCGTTCTCGCGGTGGGGACGACGAGCGTGCGGGTGCTGGAGACAGCGGCAAACAAATCTCAGAAACCCTTGGGGTTTAGGAAAACCCCAAGGGTTTACCCATCTCATACCGTGCGACCGTTTGAGGGAGCGACGGACCTTTTCATCTACCCCGGCTACGAATTTCGTCTCGTGGACGCGCTGATCACAAACTTTCATCTGCCCCACTCGACGCTGCTGATGCTGGTGGCGGCCTTTGCCGGCAAGGCACTGCTCGACCGCGCCTACGCCGAGGCGATCCGGTTGCGCTATCGCTTCTACAGTTTCGGTGACGCGATGCTGATCCTCTGATCTCAGATTTGGTGATGTTAGATTTGGAGATCTGTCAATCCGCCCACCTTGAATCTCCAAATCTCAAGTCTCCGAACCCTGAATCTCCTCGACAATGGTATAGTCGTAGATAACCTCGGCCGCACCGCGCAGCGTCGCGGCGACGGAACAGTACTTCCGCTCCGAGATTCTGATCGCGTCCTGTACAGCCTTCTCGCGCAGACCCTTGCCGCGCACTATATAATGCATATGAATTTTGCGATAGGTCCAGGGCGGGTCAGGCTCCTGCTCGCCGGTGACGATGACCTCCAACCCGGTCAGCCGCTGGCGCTTCTTTTGGAGAATCTCTACCACGTCGTAGGAAGTGCAGCCCCCCAGTGCCACCAGCAACAACTGGGAAGGGCTCATCCCGGTGCCGTTCTCCTCATCTTGCGAAGACATCACGACAGAGTGCTTGCTACTATCGGTACCAACGAACTGCCGCTTCTCGACCCACTTGACGCGCGCTGTCTTGGCCATCAGCCCGTTCCCTCCATCAACATTGCCAACTGTCGCGCCGTGCCCACTGCTTGGCCCTGCCAGTGGTTGTTCATATAAACCAGCGTCAGCGGCGCTTCTTCGTCCAACTGGCGGATCTTGGGCACCCACTCCATCAGTTCCTCGTCGCTATAGGTATAGTCATACCGCTCCCAGGCCTCGTCGTGCTGCCACCACTTTTGCCGGTTCCTCCCATGGAAACGCACATAGGCCACAGGGCCAGTGGCAACCGCTACCGGCGGCACCAGGCTCTTGAAACGCGGCTGATCCACGCAACAAAAGCCCAGGTTGAGAGCGCGCAACTCATCGAAGGTGCGCTCGCTGATCCAATCGCGGGAGCGAAACTCGACCACGGCCGGCAGGTCGCCGAACCCCTCGCGCACACGCTTGAGGTAGTCGCGGTTGGCCTGGTTGGCGTGGAAGGAGTGGGGAAACTGGGCCAGTATGCAAGCAAACTTTTCGGCATCCATCAGCGGGGCCAGCGCCGCCGTGAACTGCGCCATCTGAGGCTCCGGCTCCTCTCGCTCGTGGGTGATGCCTTTGTAGGCCTTGACTGTGAAGATAAAACCCTCGGGAACCTTGGCCGCCATACGGTCCAGCGTGCGGGCGTCGGGGATGCGATAATAACTAAAGTTCAGTTCGCAGGTGGAGAACTCGCTACCATAGAAGGTGAGCCACTCCTGCTTGGGTAAGCCCTCGGGGTAAACCGGCCCGACCCAATCTTTGTAACTAAAGCCGCTGGTGCCAATCGAGATGGTCATGTCTTCTCCTCCCCTGCCAAGACCTCTCAAGACCTCTGAGGTTTCAGAAAACCTCCGAGGTCTGAATTGTGTCAATCAAACAACAAATCCGCGATTATCTCCCGCTCGCGTGGCGCGTAGGATTCCACAAACTCCCGGTATGCCTCTGGCGACGGAAACTGAGGCAGCACAATCTCAGACTTGGCAACGTCCCACCCCGTAAGCCTATGTACTCCCGGTAGCTGGAAAATTCCCAGTCCTCCGGCCGCTCAACCAAGCCAGCCATCACGGGATTCAGGTGGATGTAACGAGATAGATGCACTCCGATGTATCTGGTCAAGCAAGACGTCGTCTAAACCTCCGAGGTCTGTCACTCCCCCAAGAAATCAGGCAGAAACCGGGTTTTCAAGAAAAAACCCGGTTTCAGGCAGTCTCAAGCACCCTACCCCTCGCCCCCGATGATCACGCGGCGCGTGCGGCCGGCTGCCTCGGGCGGGCCGATGATGCCCATCTCCTCCATGGTCTGCATCAGCCGTGCCGCACGTGGATGGCCAATGCTCAGGCGACGTTGCAGAAGCGAGGCCGAGGCACTGCCAGTCTTTCGCACCAGCGCAACCGCATCTTGCAGCAGATCATCCTCCACATTGTCCTCAACCCGGCTCCGCTCCCCCGGCCGTATCATCCGCTCCCACGGGGCCTCCTCCTCGACCGGCCCAATCTGCTCACGCCAGAATCCCACCACATGATCCAGTTCATCTTCTGAAACAAAACAACCCTGCACCCGCACCGGATAGCCCGCATCAGACGCCAGGTAGAGCATGTCGCCTCGGCCCAGAAGCGTCTCCGCGCCCGGCATATCCAGGATCACCCGCGAATCAATCTGGCTCACGGTGGCGAAGGAGATGCGGGCCGGGAAGTTGGCCTTGATCAGCCCCGTGACCACGTCAACGCTCGGCCGCTGCGTCGCCACGATCAGGTGGATGCCGGTAGCACGGGCCATCTGAGCGATGCGGCAGATAATGCGCTCGACCTCATCAGGAGCCAGCATCATCAAGTCAGCCAATTCATCCACCAATACGACGATGCGCGGGAGCCGTGGCTCCCCCTGCCGCTCCATCAGCCGATTATAATCGTCGAGATTGCGCGCGGTGACGGCAGCGAACCGCTTGTAGCGGTCATCCATCTCCCAGGCCACCCAACGTAATACTTTGACCACTCGTTCCAGGTCTACCTCCACCCGACCGTAAAGATGAGGCAGACCGTTAAAACGCACCAGTTCCACCATCTTGGGATCAATCATGACCAACCGCAGTTCGTCGGGCTTGTTGTTGTAGATCAAGCAAGTGGTGATGGCCTTGATACAGATAGACTTTCCCGATCCGGTAGTGCCAGCGATGAGCAGGTGCGGCATCGTGGCCAGATTGGCCACAACCGGTTCGCCAGCCACGTCGCGGCCCAGGGCGAAAGCCAGCGGCGCATCGAGTTTGTGAAACGCACTTGACTCCATCACCTCGCGGACACCCACCAGTTGGACCTCGCTGTTTGGCACCTCAATACCGACGATGGAACGACCAGGCACGGGAGCCTCGACGCGCAGACGGGAGGCTGCCAGAGCCAATGCCAGGTCGTTCGCCAGTGTGCTGATCTGGCTCACCCGCACCTTGTGACGGCGGCGCTGACCACCGGATCCAGAACGTTCCACGAAACCCGGACTGACACCAAACTGGGTGACGGTCGGCCCCACGCGCACCTCAGCGACCTCAACCGGCAGGCCGAACTGGGACAATGTCTCCTCAATGATGCGCGACTTTTCACGAATCTCATCGTCGGTCAACGCTGGCCCCTCGCCCTCGTTCAGCAAATCAAGTGAGGGCAAGATGAGTTTGCGCTGGCGCCGACGAGGAGGTGCGTCAGAAGGCACAACACGAGGTTCGGGCTCAGGGGGGGGGGATGCGGCACGACTAGGCCTTCTGGCCGGGTGCGCCTGGGGCGATGGGGTCGCCTCCCGTGGGGCGGGTTGGGCACGCACAGGGCGTGCCTGTGGCGATCGCTCATGCCGCGCGGCGGGTTGGGCCGGTCTTTGCCGTGAGCGCTTAGCCGGACGGCGGCGCGTTCCCCCCACGACCCGCTTGACGTCGGCAGAGGTCAGGTCAAAGGTCAGAGCCAGGCCAAATACCAGCAATACCAGCATGATCAGCACAGTCGTAGGCCAGCCCAGGTAAGTCGAGAGCATAACGGAAACAGCCCAGCCGACGAGCCCCCCACCCCAACCGTCCGCCAGCAGCGCCCACGGGTCGGCCCGGCCGGCAATGGTATGCGTCAGCGCCAGCAGACTGAAAAAAACCAGTTCTGCGCCAACGAATGGCCGCCACCGCCACTTTACCGGACGGTCCAGATGGTGCTGAAGCCACAGCAGGCCAGCCATAAGAATAGCCACGGCAACCGGATAGGCCCCCCAACCCAACCAGTATCGCAACAAGTCTATCCACGCATCGGCCCAGCGTCCCGTCGTCACGCGGAACAGCGCGAGTAGCGTGATTACGCCCAGCGTTATGATCAGCAGGGCCAGAATCTGTTGCAACAGCGGGTTGGCCAGGACCACCCGCCAGTTGACACGGGGCTCTGATTTCTTGCTGCTCCGCTTAGTCATTCTCCTCACCCGCCTGCCGCAGGCTCAATCCCATCCGCCGCCGCCTACTGTCAATATTGAGAATACGAGTGGCTACACTGTCGCCTTCTCGTACCACGTTGCGAGGGTGAAGAAAATTTCCATCCGCCAATTCCGAAACGTGGATCAAACCTTCCAATCCATCTTCCACCCGCACAAAAGCCCCGAAATCAACTACGTGGGTGACGATACCCTCTATAATCTGGCCGATGTGATAGCGCTCCTCTACAAACTGCCATGGGTCGGGCCGCAAACGTTTGATACTCAGACCCACACGCTCGCGCTCACGCTCCACGTTGACGACGTACACCTCCACTGATTGGCCCGCTTCGAGGACATCGCTAGGGTGATCTATCCGTCCCCACGAAAGTTCCGAGATATGTACCAATCCCTCCACTCCGCCCAGGTCCACGAACGCACCGAAGGAACATAGATTGGTCACACACCCCTGACATACAGCACCAGGAGAGAGATTGCCCAATAATTCCTGGCGGCGGCTTGCATCAAGCCGGGCTGCCCGCTCCGAAAGGACAAAACGGTGCTGTTCCTGATCCAATTCGATGATCTTGAGATGCAAATGAGTCCCCGCGAGACGCCTCAACTCACTGCGCCGCTCACTCCCATCCGCAAAGGGCGAGAGGTTCACCAGATGAGAGGCCGGGACGAAACCGCGCAAACCATTAAAACCGACCAGCACTCCACCGCGATTATATCCCACCACTGGCAATTCGAGCACCTCTCCCCGTTCCATCGCCTCGCGCGCGTCTCTCCACTGGCCATCAACGACCGCTGGTTCCCCTGCCGCCGATGAATCAGGTACGTCGAGGTTCCTTCCCTCCCACAGACACATCTGACTGGTAACAGGCGCAGCCCTCCCGTTCTCTCCATCCCGCAACAGCGCCTCCCAATATCCCTCATCCGGTGACACGGCCCCAGAAATCCATTCCCCCATTTCGCCCATCGTTCACTTGCCTCCCAGCGCTCCACCTTCACAACATCACGTCTCACGCCCACTCGCGCCACCACCCCCTACGTATGTTGATTATATGGCGGCGCTAACACCTTGTCAAACCATCCCCTCTCACCGCCCCCCACTATGGAGAAGATCCAACCTCCCCATTGCTCAACTCCTCCCGCTCCATCTCCGTCAGCGTTTGCGATACCGCCTCAATCGCTACGCGCTGCTTGCGGTACAGGTCAGATTCACTCATCGCCAGCCGCTGCGCGATTTCACGCACCCTGCGCCCCTGGAGAAACTTGAGTTCCAGGATGTTATACAGAACCCACTCTGGCGCTGTCATCTGGCGCTGTCCATCCGGACGTAGCCGCTCAATAGCCTGCTTGAGCACGGCCCGTAATCCTTTCATCACGTTGCCGTCACGCTCCTGCACCGCACGCTCCACCACGTGCAAAGATAGAAGCGGGCTGGTGGCCAACTTGGGTCCACCCCAGTAATGGGCAAGCGCGTCCCTGACCCACTGCCGGAATTCGGCATCCTCTACCAGGCTGAACCCAGAGAGCGCCTGTTCCCCGACATAGTGCAACACCCCACGGCGACGCTGGATATCCTCAATCTCCGGGATAATCCGCTCCAGCGCACTAAAGATGCCCTGTTGAAGTTGGCGGTCCTCCAACGCCGCTGCGGCCTGGGCAAGCAAGACCTCCATCCCCGCCCATTCCTCCGGACTCAGGTTCGGCTCCACCGTCCGCGCTGACACGCCCACCACACCGACGAGGTCGCTCTTCGTGGACTCCTCCTCGTGGGGGAGTGCAGGGAGAGGGATACGTAAGGGAATCAGCCAGTAACCATCCCAGACGAATAGATCTCCATACGGCTCAATACGCCTTGCCCCTGGAGAGGCCCCATCAAACACCTGCCACGCCTCTGGCGGCAGGTCGGCCGCTCCCGGTTCCAGCGGCCCGCAGACGACTTCCAGGTGGGGCACGCCGCCATCTATGACAGTCACAAAGGCAGTCCTCACCCGTAGTAAATCGCACAGCGCCGTGAGCACGTTCTCCAGAAACTGATGCAGATCAGTCGTCGTAAGTAACCGGTTGCTCAACTGCTGGATCCACTCGATCTCTGGCTGATCCTGCCGGTAGAGCGCCCGGTCAATCAACGGCTTGGCCAGTTCAATGCCAAGTTGTAGCAACAGGATGACAGCGACGACACCAAAGAGCATCAGACGGTGGCCTGACAAACCCAGCCATTCCTCCGTCTGCGACGCCACAACGACCACAACGACCACCAGCGTGGCGACGAGGGGCCCGCGCAGCAAAAAACGTATCAGCCGATGCTTCACCACCCGGTCAGGGGTGAGCGCGCCGAAAAAGGCCACACTGTACGACAAAAGTACCAGCATCAGCCCTACACCCACGTTCCCCAGCACCAACAGCAACCAAAGGGCCACACCAGGCGCAAAGGCGGGCCAACCAGTGAGGAGCAGATAGGGAAAGACACCCGCCGCCGGCGCTGCAAAGGTAGCCATCAGGTAAGTCATCCGCCGCCGCGAGGTAGAGGTCAGGCAACGGCGGCGCGCCCGGAGGACATTGGCTACTCCCCAACCCACGGCAGCGAAAAAGTAAAGGACAAAAAACGGGAAAAGCGGCCCTGGCAGCAGATGCGAGACACGATGCCCCAGTGCGCCTCCGCGTACGATATAGTCGGTAAAGATCGCACCCAGCAGCAGAAAAGCACTGAAAAAGTAACTGGCGCGGACAGCCACGTCGCGCAACCTGCTCCGGGCACCGGTAGTGATCAACAGAGCGTTGGAGAAACTGAGATAGGCGGCCGGGGTGAAGGCGATGCCTACCCACTGGAAGCGCAGCCAGGGGATTGCCATATCCAGGTCCACGACGCCGACCAGTGCCAGGTCCACGAAATAGGTGATCAGCACACAGGCCAACAATATGGCGAACGAACGGGCCACGCTGTTGCGAGGATTGTATATGATCAGGTAAAGAAGGAGGGCAGAGGAAACAATAACGATGCCCGAAGAGAGCGTAATATTGATCAATTCAAGAATATTCTGCCATTCGAGTAGTGCTGGAAATCCCATCAACATGACTATACAGTTCAATACTATCGCAACGCCTCTCCAAAAAACAGAGCAATATCCTGGCCCGGCCAATAATGATCGTTGTAACCACAAAAGGCCAAGCCCCGCGATTGACAGAACCGAATGGCTGGATAGTTTTTGGTCTGCACCTCGACTACCAACCGTACCAGATTGTGATCGCACCCCCATTGAGCCGCAGCCTGCAACAGCGCCGTTCCTATACCGCGCCGCCGCTGAGGCCGGTCCACAACCAGGTCACCCACCCAGGCAATACCATTCTCAGCCTGAGCGGTCAACGTCACGTAACCGTGAACGTGCCCATCTGTCGCCACCAGAAAGCCATCTCGTCGCCGCCACCCTGCCAGCAGATGCTCATCCTGACGGGGGTAATTGACCCGCATCTCACGGGGCAGATGCGCCACCCGGAAGGTGGTCGCTTGCACACCATTCTCCTCCCACGTCTCCATCTGCCAAACGCGGTCGGTAGTATAAGAGTGATCCAACACACCACATGCTTCCAGGTCTCTTGGCCACGCCGGGCGCACCCGCATAGACTTTCTCCTCACACTATCGGCTGATGGCTATTCTACCACCAGGCCACTATTGAGGCAAACGCACAAACGCGTTGCATCTACTTCTTCAACCAGGCCCCCACCACAGCCCCGACTTCATCTGCCGTCGTCCCGATGACGTTGAACCAGTGGATAGCAGGATCGCTGAGACGGAACCAGTTGTACTGACGGCGCACGAAACGGTGCGTGGCCCGCTTGATCTCCGCCACCACCTCCTCCAACGTCGCCTGTCCCTCAAAGTAAGGCCTGAACTGTACGTACCCCAGCCCCGACATCGCCGGGAGGTGCCACCCATACCCCGCCTTCAGCAAGCGGCACACCTCCTCATCCAATCCGGCGACCATCATCGCCTCCACCCGCCGGTCTACACGGGCGTAGAGGGCCGCCCGCTCCATCGTCAGGCCGACCTGGAGGATAGGATAGGGAGGCGGCCGCTTGCGCTGTTGCTCGGAGATGGGCTGCCCTGTTAGCAAGCAGACCTCCAGCGCACGGATGACCCGGCGGACGTTGCGCGGGTCAATGCGCTGCGCGCTGCTGGGGTCCAGGCGAACCAGGCGGGCATGCAATTGCTCAGCCCCATCCTGCTTGGCCTGAGCCTCTAGTTCGGCCCGCAGGGCAAAATCGGGTGGGACGCGGGGGATACACCAACCCTCCACGACAGCCCGCACGTACTGCCCGGTGCCCCCGACCAGCAGAGGCAGCCTCCCACGGGTGTGGACATCCGCGATGGCGGAATAGGCGCGTTCCTGGAACTCGGCCAGCCCCACCGTCTCGTCAGGCGCGGCAATGTCTATCAAGTGATGGGGAATGCGAGCGCGCTCCTCAGAAGAGGGCTTGGCTGTGCCGACGTCCATCCCCCGGTAGAACAGGCGCGAGTCGGCGGAAACGATCTCGCCGTCCAGCGCCTCGGCCAGGTGGAGTGAGAGAGCCGTCTTGCCCACCGCCGTTGGCCCGACAATCACCAACAACTCCCCTCTCTCCTCTCCCATCTCTCCTCTCGCTCCTCAACTGATGCTGTCATACACCTCTAGGCGCAGCAGCCGTCCCGCCCGGTTCATCTCCACCGCCACCAGGCCCACCCGCCAGTCCACGTCGTCCAAATCGTGCTCGCCCAGGTAAGTGAGCGCCACGTCAATCATGCGCTGCTGCTTGACCGGCGTGATGGATTCCTCCGGCGCGCCAAACTCCCGCCCCCGCCGCGTGCGCACCTCGAAAAAATACCACACCTCGTCCCGGCGGGCCACGACGTCCACCTCGCCGATCTGGCAGCGCCAATTGCGCACCACGATTTCGTGTCCGCAGCGGGCCAACTCTGTGACAGCCAGTTCCTCCCCCCGCCGGCCCAGTTTTACCCGCGCATCGCTCACCGCTCACACCTCCCTAACGAACATGGTATACCAATGCGGGACGAACGTCAAGCGTACATAACCATTCACCGCCGGGCAGGCCAAAGACCGCCAGGTTGCCTGAACGTGCAAAGGCAGTATAATTGTTACTATTCACCCTTCCGTAGGTTTGGGCGGGTTTTCAACGCAAAAGCACACTCCGACGGCTATACAGGCCTGCGGGTACAGCAAATCACAACCTGCGGGAGAGTAGCCCGAGCAGTTACGTGTAATTAAACTATATGCACAAACATAACTCTTACCTCTACGTCACGGCCTTCAGCGGGGGGTTGGTCTCACTGGCTGTTGAACTGGCCGCCTCCAGCCTGCTGCGCCCCCACTTTGGCACCGCCAATCTGGTGTGGGCGGCCATCATCGGGCTGATCCTGCTCTACCTGACAGCGGGTTACTTTATCGGCGGGTTCTGGGCCGACCGCTCCCCCCATCCCGCCACGCTCTACCAGATCGTGGCATGGGCCGGTTTGCTCATCGGCATCATCCCCTTCGCCGCCCATCCGGTGCTCTCACTGGCATCGCCAGGCCTCGTCGTCAGCGCTCAGTCGAGCGGATTCGCCGATTTTAACATTGCCATGATCGCTGGCTCCTTCATCGCCGTCCTCATCCTCTTTAGCATACCCGTCACACTGCTGGGTTGTGTCTCCCCCTTTATCATCCGGCTGGCGGTAGAAGACGTAAAAAGTACCGGCCAGACGGCCGGTCGTATCTACGCCATCTCGACCGCCGGCAGTTTCCTGGGTACATTCCTGCCCGATTTACTACTCGTGCCCACCATCGGCACGCGCCACACCTTTGTACTACTGTCACTGCTTCTGCTGACCGTCGCTCTCATCGGCCTGGCCCGCAGCAAATCCCATCGCTTGCTCCTGTACCTGTGGATGCCGGCCCTCATTGTCCTGCTAGCCCTCATCCTGCGCGGGCAGCCGGTCAAGGCTGCAGAAAACAGCATCTATGAGACCGAGTCGGCCTACAACTACATCCAGGTGGTGGAGAGAGAAGGCTGTCGCTACTTACTACTGAACGAAGGGCAAGGCATTCACTCTGTCTATTGCCCCGCCCAACTGCGCACCTCCGGGCCGTGGGACTATTTCCTCATCGCCCCCTACTTTAACCCTCCACCCTATACCCCCGACCGGGTCGAGAGTGTGGCGCTCGTCGGGCTGGCCGCCGGAACCATCGCCCGGCAGTACACCGCCGCCTACGGGCCACTGCCCATTGACGGGGTGGAGATTGACGCCAAGATTGTGAACACGGGGCGGGAGTACTTTGCAATGGAAATGCCCAACCTCACGACTATCGTCGCCGACGGGCGTTACTACCTGGCCCACTCCGAGCGACGTTACACCGTCGTCGGCGTGGACGCATACCGGCTGCCCTACATTCCTCCGCACCTGACGACGGTAGAGTTCTTCCACCAGGTGCGGGATCATCTCACCTCTGAGGGTGTCGTCGTGATCAACGTCGGGCACACGCCGCAGGACTACCGGCTGGTGGAGGCCATGCTGGCGACGTTGCTCGAGGTTTTCCCCTCGGCCCACGTGATAGACGTGCCGTACAGTTTCAACGCCATCGTCGTCGCCACCGTTCAGCCCAGCCAGGCCAGCAACCTGCTCGCCAACCTGCCCGGCCTGGAGGGAAACGAATTCCTGTACCCGACAGCGCTGCAGGCGGCGGCCAACCTGCGATCCACAATACCCGGCCAGACCATCTTCACCGACGACCGGGCCTCCATCGAATGGATGACCAACGCACTCGTCTTTGACTTTGTGAGGGGGAAGAGGGAGTAAGGAGTAGGAAGTAGGGATTATGGGGGAAGCCACATAATTCTTACTCCCTACTCCTTGACCTGATGAAGGAGAATTATGACCCACACATTATGGCCCCGTCTGCTTCAATGTCTGCTTGTGTTGGCCCTGCCAATCGTCCTGGTCACGGCTAACGTGCGCATCGTGACCGGTCACTGGTTCGTGCACTGGGAATATGGAAAGGCGGATTTCCCGCCCGACCCTTATGCCCTCTCTGTAACAGAGCGCACCCATATGGCCGAGGTCTGCGTGGACTATCTGGCATCCAACGCCGACATCTCACTCCTGGCCGACCTGCGGCTTCCCGATGGCGAGCGCGCCTTTAACGCGCGGGAGTTGCGCCACATGGCCGACGTGCAGGTGGTATACAACTATATAATGATAACTGGGATCATCGCCGGGCTGGCGCTGCTGGGAGGCATAATAACTCTGTCCGCTTTAAGCCATACGCGCCGCCGCGCTCCCGCCGTGCTCCTGAGCGGGAGTGCGTTCACCCTGGGATTGATGGGCGCCATCGGTGCGTACATGGCGCTGAGTTGGGGCGAGTTCTTTACCATGTTTCACCGCATCTTTTTTGCGGGTGAAAGTTGGATCTTTCCCCACTCTGACACTCTGATCCGCCTGTTCCCCATGCGCTTCTGGATAGACGTGGCTATAGTCATCATCAGCCTGCTGGTCATAGAGACCATCGCCGCCAGCGCAGCGGGTTGGTTATGGAAACGAAAGGTTGGGCGCGACGCTTGACAGCCATCTACAATTGTGATACATTACATGCAGGGCCACGCAGCGGAGAGCGTGAAAAACAAGGAGCAAAACAAGGATAATGCCTCACATTTTGATCATTGACGATGACGTAGATATACTCCGGATGCTGAAACTCGCCCTGACCAGGAATGGCTTTAATGTCACCATGGCCGCCTCTGGTCTCGACGGTCTACGCCGCGCCTACGAGGCCCACCCCGACGCTATCATCCTGGACGTCATGATGCCTATGCACGATGGCTTTGAAATCTGCCGTCGCCTGCGCGAGATGACCGAGGTGCCCATCATCTTTCTCACCGCCAAAGGGACCGTGGACGACATCGTGCGCGGGCTGGCGCTCGGCGCCGACGATTACGTGGCCAAACCTTTCAACGAAAAGGAACTCGTCTCTCGCCTGGTGGCCTGCCTGCGGCGGGCCGCCAACAAAAATGAGTCTCCCGACATTCTCGTTTTCACCCAGGGAGCCTTTGTATTGGACCGCTCTCGCCGCCACGCTGTAGTCAACGGCACGATCGTCCATCTGACCCCCACCGAGTTCCAAGTCCTCGACTATCTCGTGCGCCACGCCGGCAAGGTTCTCAGCCGGGATGCCATCCTGACCCGCGTGTGGGGTCCAGAGTACCTGGGCGAGACAGAGTTGGTCAAACAGTTCATCTACCGGCTGCGCCAAAAGATCGAGGCCGAACCTCGCAAGCCCCACTTTATCCACACCGTGCCCAGCACCGGTTATTTTTTCGATGCCGAGGAGCCCACTTAACCGCTCCTCCGCTCCATCAGCCGCTCCCCAGGCACGCAGCCCTCGTCCACGGGGACGTCGTGCAAAGCCACCCTCCTATGCTCACAGCCCCCGTCCACGGGGGCGTCACGCGCAAAGTCACCCTCTTATGCTCGCAGATTGGGGGAACGCGACCATCCTGGTCGCTAGATGCCAGCAAGATGCTGGCGTTCCACCTCACCCCCATTTATTCAGGCTACCCTCCCGCAGGTCACGATTTGCTGTACTCGCAGGCTTGCATAGCCGTTGGGATGTGCTGCTCGCAGCCCCCGTCCGCGGGGGCGTCACGCGCAAAGGAACCCTGCCTGGGTATCCTCTCAACATCTTGGGGGAACGCGACCATCCTGGTCGCTAGATGCCAGCAAGATGCTGGCGTTCCACCTCACCCCCATTTATTCAGGCTACCCTCCCGCAGGTCACGATTTGCTGTACTCGCAGGCTTGC
>JAXHUO010000044.1:0-37778 GCA_034189605.1 Chloroflexota bacterium | reverse complement strand
GGACAGTCCCCTCGAGATAAAGGTCCTGGATCCCCGCAGACAGTTGCCGATAGGTCTGCCAGTCCTGTTTCTTGGCTTCATGCAGCTTTGGCAGCATTTCCATCCGCATGTCCACAGCCGTAAAGCCATGCACTCTCACTGTGCTGGACGCCTGCGGGGCATACGCCAGCCGCGCACCGCCATACAGCAGCACTGCCAGCATGATCACGGCATAGACCAGGATGTTGCAGCGGATTTCTTTCCATGCAAACCCACGCTCCCAGGCATAATTGACGACCGGTCCGAGCCAGTTGACCAGGAAAACGATTCCCCACATCCCTGTGATGGAGAGCAGTTGCAGCAGCGCTGTGAACTTGTGTGCTGCTCAACGGCATTTCTCCAACTGTCAATTGCCACCTCCTTGCTGACTGGATTCTGCTTCCAGTATAGCAGCAGAGTAGGGTCGTGTCATCACCCGATGCGGGTGATTGGCGGGTGATTTGTGCGGGTGAGTTACGTTTCCTCCAAATGCAACTTGACAATAGCGCACTTGTGGGGTATAGTGTAACCACTATGATGAAGGTACGAGCACTCCATCTGAGATCACAAACAACACTGGCATCTGGTCTGTATCAGCAGTCCGGTGTATCGTGCATGGCCTGCCTGGCCCAGCGTAGCGCTGGCTTCCAGTGCATGCAGCAAACTGGCAGGTGTTGCCCCCCGTAATGGGTTGTATCGTATTGGCCACAAAGCGCGGGGGTGACACACAAACCCCCGCGCTTTTGGTTTTGATGAGCTATAGCTTTGCACTGCATCCTTGCGAGATCGTCTAATGGTAGGACGCCTGACTTTGAATCAGGAAATGGAGGTTCGAATCCTTCTCTCGCAACTTGTTTTCATCGCTTGACAGAGATACCTTTGCGAGATCGTCTAATGGTAGGACGCCTGACCCTGGATCAGGAAATGGAGGTTCGAATCCTTCTCTCGCAACCTGGCGCAGAAGGTGGTGAAAATGACTACTGTTGCCCTGAGCAGACGCTTTTCCAAACGAGCCACTGGTTTCAAGCCCGATTGATCGGGCGCTGCTGCGTAGCCGGGGCACTTTATGCCCCGGCGGGCACCGCTGGCTGGCTAAAATCTGTGGAAACCACGACGAATACCCAGGCCACCCGGCGATAAAGTCGCCGGGCTACGGAACAGCGGGCAATGAATTGCCCTGAGCAGACGCTTTTCCAGACGAGCCACTGGTTTCAAGCCCGATTGATCGGGCGCTGCTGCGTAGCCGGGGCACTTTATGCCCCGGCGGGCATCGCTACCGGTTTCTGAGATTCACGCGAACGGCCAACGAATCCTCAAGCCTGTAGGTTCTTTCCAGCCCCAGCACCCAGGACGCATAAGGTCTCAGCGTGGCCTGGTCGCTAGCCGTGTCCCACTCGACGCGGAAATCCGCCTGCCCGTCGCCGTCAACGTCAACCTCCTCGTCAATCCGGGCGGGAAGGGATTCCAACGGCGCCCAATCTACCTGGACGAACCCCTGCTTTCGCTCCCCGATCAGCGCGTCAAAGACCGGGCGGTGGATGTCCGTCCGGTACGTGTCGTGGTCAACGGTGCGCGCCACCTCGCCGCCGGTGAACCAGGGCGAGATAGTCACGCCGGTGGTCGAAACCAACAACTTGCTCCAAAAGGGCATGCCCATGAACGTAGCCAGAATGATCGGAATGCTCAGGGAAGCCACGATGTACCCTAAAACTGTTTTCACTTTGCTCATTGTCTATCTCCCTTCCCTGCGTCTATATCATGCTGCCGGTCGTGATCAGCTTCAAAATGCGCCACAGCCCGCCGGCGATCATCCCCCCACCTATGGCCGATAGCAGGATAAAGGCCGGGTACAGGAACAGGACGCGGGCTGCGTTGGGCTTGATTCCTACCGGCGTTCCCTTGATGTGGTAGGAGATGGCCTGCCTGGGGCAAAGGTCCACGCACTGCCCGCACCTGGTGCAGGTGATGAGCGTTTTGCCGCTTTCCAGGCTGGACTCGTCCAGGGAAAAGGTGGGGCAGTTCTTGATACATAGACCGCACTGGGCGCATTTTTCTGGATCAATGCGTATCTCAAAGATGTTGATCTTGTTGATGAAGGACTGCAGGGCTCCCAGGGGACAAAAGAGCCCGCACTGGATGCGGCGTTTGGTGAGAATGGGCAGCACGATCACCAGGCCGATGAACAGCGAGACAAAGATCACAGTTTGCACCACGGCGGTGAACGATGTGACCTCGGCGAACTCGGTGACGGCCTTGAAGGGGCACAACCACTCACAGTAGGTGGGCGAAAGGGTCAGCGCCGAGGTCAGCACGATCACCAGCAAGACGGCAAAAGGCAAATAGATCCACTTGCGGTCAATCTTTTTGATCACCGGTTTTTTGAGCACCCTGGAAAAGCCCTCGTCCAGGCCGCCGTAAAAGCAGCCCCAACTGCACCAGCCGCGCCCCAGGGCCAACGACACGCCGAGCCAGAGCACGATCATGCTGGCGACGTTGGCGAATCCCTCCAACAACGAGCCTGGAAAGATGATCGTCCTGGTGATCACCGCTGGCACGATAATCATGGGGATGACCAGGTGGCAAAAAGGCGTTTCCCCGCTGATCACGTTTTCCTCGGTCAGTATCATACTGCCGCGCGTCTCGAGCAGGTTGGTGACAAAGGTGATCACAAAGCCGACGGCCATGACGACGAACAGCAGCGAGCGATAGCGGTGGGTTTCACCCGTGGTGAGCATGAGATAAAAGGCCCCGTTGATCAGCAAGAACGTGACACCTGCGGCGATGAGATACAGCGGGTCGTCGGGCAGTTGCCCCCCGGTCAACATCATAGCCGAGAGCAAAGCCATCGGCAGGCAGAGCAGCAACGCTTTCCAGACCGAAATTTTGGGCGCCTGTGGTTTGGTTTTTGTTCGAGTGGTCATAGTTGTTGAATACCTCCTGCAAGTAGTAGAATTCCTGAATACAAGTAATACAGGGCCACGATCACGGCAGCGAATTGCCCGACGATCCGCAGCGCCGTGACCCGTGTGAACGCTCCCAGGAAGGATAGGGGAATAAAGTAGATCGAAGTGCCCAGGAAGAACGTCAGAAAGAGGACCAGGCTGCCGGTCAGTGTCCCTGTGCTGGCTGCTTCGGTGAACGCCAGCAGCAGCGGCGGGCAGACCTTTAGCCCGGCCAGAAAGCCCATGCCAACTGGGAGCAGGGCTGGCCAACGACTGAGCTTGGCCTGTGCCCCCTCGAAGGCGCAAGCGCCTGCCGGACCCTTTTTACGCAGCACAGCCACGAGCAACAGGGCGGCGAGGCCCACGTAGGCCGCGCCGATCACCAGGCTCTGATAGTTGGCAGCGCGCAAGAGCAGGCTGCCCGTAGCCCAGGCCAGAAGGCCAAATAGCGTGTACCCACCCAGCCGCCCGCCCAGGAACTTGGCCAGGGTCACCAGGTTCTGGCGCACGGTCTGACCCTCGTGCATGAGGAACGGGATCAAGGCGGGGGCACAGAACGCCAGGCAGGTCGTGCCGTTGGCCAGGCCGAGAAGAAATCCTTGCACGCTACCCCACCTCCTCCTCAATCGTCCACTGACCCCAGGGTTTGACCTCTGGCACGTGGGACCGTTCAGCCCAAATCTTGACCAGGAACATGCTCAGCAGCGCGACGATCAAGCAAACAGGCCCTCGCATTGCGGAACCGCTATCCAGGCCGTCAGTGGTCGTGATGTGCAGCAGGTTCAACACGCTGTTGTTCAGAAAATGGAAAACCCAGGGCACCCACAGGCTGCCGGTCTTGAGGTAGAAATACCCCCAGACGAGTCCGATCAGTAGCATAGGCATGAATTGGCCAAACGCCGCAGCGGCAATTCCCCCCTGTTCCTCGATCCGCCCCGTCTGCATCCACTTTAGCACCCACGGAAGATGCCAGATGCCGAACAGAAACGCTTGAAGCGCGTTGGCCCACCAAAACGAAAGCTTGACCCGGAACAGACGCACCATCACCCCTCGAAACAGCCCTTCCTCCATGAAGGAGTTGACGACGTTGCCCAAGATCATCCAGAGTACAAAAAGGAACCCACCAGTGACGCCCGCCTTGGGGTCGATGGCCTCGAAATGAAGCACCGGTTGCTTTGACAGTTGGGCGACAAACTCGACTCCATAGCTGACCACAAGCGTTATCACCGTGGCGACAATGCCAATGAGCAGGCTCGGGCCGAGCTGCCTGGAATGGAGACCGATATCCCGCAGGCTTCGTCCAGCGGCCCAGACGAATAGAACGACCAGGACAAACCCCAGTGTCTTGCAGAGGATGATCTCGCCCAGGCGCTCATCCAGCCGCAGGACGAACGTGTCCACCCACTTGAAGATGAAGACGATGACCAAAAGCACGAGACTTGTTAGGATCGGCTTTTCCAACGAGAAGCGCAGAACGGAATTGGTTGTAGCGGATGATTTGACTGACATGCTAACCTCCTTAATAATGTAGAAACTAATCGAAACGTGTATCCAAGGGCCAAGTGGCGCTAGCCGCCCACCCACGCGTTATGCTTTCACCGCCCAGCGGCTGGTTTGTTGGCCCTGCGCTCGCGAACCACCACCCAGATGGTGATAGCCACAAACCCAGCGATCGACAGCCAGGCGAACAGGTCGCCGATGTAGGGATAGATGGTGAACGCGCTTTGGATGGGCACCTGGGCGAGCGATACCCGCTCGCTGGCCGTCCAGTGATCCATTGCCGACACCACTCGTCCGTAGGAGTCCGCCACGAACGAAAGCCCGTTGTCCGCCTGCCGCACGACCGTGACGCCGTTTTCGACGGCCCGGTAGATCGCCATGTGTGCGTGGATGGGGTCGATCTCGCGGTACTCCATGCTGGGAGCCAGCAGGATGTCGGTGCCGTTGCGGCCAGCCTGGAGCACCATCTCCTCGTGGTTGGCGTCGTTGCAGATGATGCCCGACAGCGTGCCAAAGGGGGTCTCAACAGTGCGCAGGACACCATCGCCTCCCTTGGTTCCCTCCAGCGCTGCCAGAGCGTACTTGTGGTGTTCCAGCACAATGTCGCCAGCCGGATCGATGATGATGAGCTTGTTTTCCCACGGGCGGCCACCCTGAAAGACTGCGCCAAATGCAAGAGCCAAGTAGACATCTTCCTGGCGGGCGATCTCCTGGGCCCGGGCGATGAAGGCCGGTTCGTCTTCTCCGGGCACCATCACGGCCTGCTCCGGCCAGTGGACGAGTTGGGCGCCGGCCCTGGCTTCGCGAACCGTCTCCTCAAAGTAGAGATCGTGGTACTCTGCCGCCTTCTGGCGCATAGCCTCCCAGCCTTCTTGCTCCTTCATCTGATTCAGGGCCGCCCAATTCTGCCGCATATCCACCGCTGTTATGCCATGCATCCGTACCGTGCCAGTAGCGGGCGGGGCATAAGCCAGCCGCGCGCCGCCATACAGCAACACCACCAGCATGATCCCGGCATAGACCGCTACACCGCGGCGGATCTTTCTCCACTCAAAAGCGCACCCCCAGGCCCAGTTGACGACCGAACCGAACCAGTTCACCAGGAAGGTGATGCCCCACATTCCCGTGATGGAGAGCAACTGCATCAGAGCCAGGTTGCCATACTGGAAGTAGGCCTGTGCCCCAATGCTGCCCAGGGGGTTGGCCTTTGCACTGACAAAGTCCACGGCGGTCACCGCCAGGGGAAAGACGAGCGTGGCGGCGAACCCCTTCAGCCGGGGCGCCAGCAGCCGGTCGGCCAGGTAGGGCAGGGCATATGGTAAAGCGAAGACTGCCATCGTGATGAGATACACGGGCAATGGGCTGGGCATAAGGGCATTCATCATGCCGTACTGGGTGACCCCAACCGTCAAAAAGGTCGTCAGCCAGGCCAGGACGAAGCCGCGCCAGACCTTTTGCGTGCGCATGAAGCGCAGCATAAAGACGGGCGACAGCCACCAGACCAACGGTATGGTCCAGAGGAAGCTTAGCAGCGTGCCAATGGCCAGCCAGAGATAGGACCAGCGGTCCGACTGCATTGTGGTGTCCGTTCGTTCCTTCTTCACGATACCCCCCTTTTCGTGACTTTGCCAACTGAACTTGCTTTCAGTATAGTCCCAAAGCAAGGGTATGTCATCACCCGCAACGGGTGATTGACGGGTGATTTCAACGGGTGAGTTAAAAAGTGGAGATCAGAGATTAGGGGTTATGCTACGAGACCAAGTTTCTTCGCTTCAGCAGTGGCCTCTCGGCGATTGCTTACGCCAAGCTTGCCGTAGACGTTCTTGAGGTGGGTCTTGACGGTGTTGATGGAGACACACAGTGCTTGGGCAATTTCCTGATTGGTCTGGCCGTCGGCGAGGAAGTGGAGGACGTCAATCTCGCGGTCGCTGAGGGGTTCAATGAGTGGTTGGGCGACAGCGGGCTTGGGTGCAAGTGTCTTCGGTGCGTCGAAAGCGGCGAGCAGCTTGTTCACGTACTCCGTCGCTACGCCCTGCGACTTGGCCTGGCGCAAGAGTTCGGCCATCGGTTCGCCCGCGTCCACAAAGGTGCGGACGTAATTCTCGGACTCGGCATAGGTGAGGGCCTCGGCCAAGAAATTGAGGGCCTGTTCGGGGGTGGGCGCGGCCAGGGCTTGCAGCGCACGCGCCTGGGTGACGGTAGACTGCCAGCCGGCCTGAAAGGCCATATTGTACAAAGCCTCTAGCAGTCCCGCGGCTGCTGCCTGCTGACCCTGCATCAGGAGCAGGCGGGCCTGAGCCAGCATCAGGAGCAGGACATCGGGAAAGGAACCCGCCTTCTCCGGCCCTGGGAATCGTTCGACCACACGGGATGCAGCGTCCAAGTCGCTCTGCCCCAGCGCGACGGCGGCTCGAGCAGCCAGGTTGTACAGGCGCGTGGAGGGAGGGGTGCTGGGGTTTTCGAGCAGTTGGTCGGCTCGGCGGAGTGCGTCCTGGGCGGCGGCGGAGTCGCCCTGGGCCTGTTTGACGAACGCCAACGCCGAGTAGCCTCCGACCTCGAACTCGACGTTGCCGCCGCGCTGGACGATCTCGATCCCGTGCTGCAAGTAATCGGCGGCAGCGGCCAGATCGTCCCACTCGTAGGACAACCGCCCCAGATCATAGTACGCCAGGCCGACGATGGGCAACTGCCTGCCCTGCTCGATGATCTGGCGGTAGGATGCAGCCGCCTGACGCGACTTGCCCCGCGCAGTCTGTATCCGGCTCAAAAAAAGGACAGCAGTCCAGCGGACGTACTCGTTCCTCGACCCACGGCCGGCCCGCTGCGCCTCCAACAGCGCTTGCTCGGCCTCTTGGATGCGACCGCGAAACCACTGGGCCATCCCCAGGTTCATGGCCACGATGCTGCGGCCCGACAAATCGTCCTTCGGCAAGAGCGAAAGCGCCTGCTCCGATAATTCAATCACCTGGGCGTTGTCGCCTCGCAGCCGAGCGATGTACGCCTTTACGATAGCAATTTCACCCAGAAGGGGCATGATCTCGTGCTCCAGGGCCACCTGTTCTGCCTGGGCCAGGTAGGGTTCGGCGGCGTCAATTTGCTCCGTCAGGATCAACGGCCAACTGTATTCCATGCAGAGTTGCGGGTTGGCGAACACCACCTCATCCGGCAGTGCCTGGAACCAACCGAGCAGAGTGACCACTTCGCCACGCTTCAGCATGCTTTCGCCGACGCCAAGGATGAGCGTTGCCGCCCGCCCCCAGTCGGAACCAGCCAGGGCGTGATTTACCGCGTCGGCGGGGAAGCCTGCGGCCTCGTACCATTGGCTGGCACGGTGGTGCAACTCAGGCACAAGATCGCGATGCGCACGATGCAGACGGTGGCGGAGCAAATCGGCAAAGAGCCGGTGATAGCGATACCAGCGCCGCTCGTCATCCAATGGGACGATGAATAGATTGGCCTGCTCCAGCCGTTCTAACGTCGCCTGCCCATCGGTTTGGCCGGTGACGGCGTCGCACAAGGGACCGGAAAGGCGGTCAAGGATTGAGGCTTGCAACAAGAAACCCTTGGTGCCCTTGGGCCGCTGCTGTAGGACTTCATCCGTCAGGTAGTCGAGGATGTAGCGATGGCTGCCGGTGAAGGACTGCACAATCTGATGTGCATCGTCGCGGCCCTGCAAGGATAGGGCCGCCAGTTGCAGGCCGGCGATCCAACCTTCGGTGCGTCGGTGGAGGGCGGTGAGGTCGGTAGAGGAGAGTTCGATCCGCATCACCCGCCGCAGGAAGTCAGCCGCTTCTTCCGCCGTAAACCTCAGGTCATCTTGCCGGACATCTACCGTATGTCCCCGCGCTCGCAGGCGGGATAGTGGCAACGGCGGATCCTCGCGGGTAGCGATGACCAGGTGCATCGAGGGTGGCTGGTGCTCCAGGAGGAAGGCAAGTTGCTGGTGGATGGGCAGCGTGCGGATCAGGTGGTAGTCGTCGAGGACGAGGGCGAACGGCTGGGGTGTGGCAGCGATGTCGTTGATCAGGCTGGTGAGGAGCGTCTCTGGCGGGGGCGGCTGGGGAGCCTGCAACATCGCCTGGGCGGCCTGGCCGATGTTGGGGTCAACTCTTTGTAAGGCCACCAGGAAGTAAGTGAGGAAGCGAACAGGGTCGTTGTCGCTTTCGTCCAACGAGAGCCAGGCGACGGCCCGTCTGCAGCCAGCGACCCATTCGCTCAGCAGCGTGGTCTTGCCAAAGCCGGCTGGCGCGGAGACGAGCGTCAGTTTGCGGTGTAGCCCGGCGTTCAGCCGCTCGATCAAACGGGGGCGGAGGACGAGGTCGGTGCGAGGTGGGGGGACATAGAGTTTGGTGGTCAGAAGGAGTGTGGTCATTTTGCTCTCCTTGCCTTAACAATGGTGTGCACTGCTTCTTTTTTCTCAATCCCAAAGGCTGCCAGCACTGCGGTACATAGCCAGGATGTTCTCCAACAGCGTGCCTACCTGAATCGCGTGAGTGGGCCCCAGGAAGAGCCCGCCGCGGGGAAATAGCTTCTGGCGCAGTTCTACTTCACGGCGCACATCCTCCACCGAGCCGAAGGGGAGGGTGGTTTGCACACAGACACTACCACAGAAGCAGAGCCTGTCGCCGAATTCTCGATGCAATTCGCGGATGTCCATACCTGCCGCAGCGACCTGGACCACGTCAAGGATATCAAGTTCAATCTCAATGAAGCGGGGAATTAACTTGCGCACGCTGCCACAGGAGTGCATCATTACCCTGGCTCCATAGCGGTGTACCATGGCGAAAAACTCTTTGTATCTTTCAGCAAAGAGTGTGTCAAAAGTCCGTGGACTGATAAGGAGGCCGTGCTGTGTGCCAAAGTCCTCGCCCACGTGGACGATGTCAACCAGTCCCTTGGCCGCTTGCAGCGTGCGCTCGGTCATTTCGTAAAAGAACTGGTATCGCTGGTCCATCAAGGCCACAAAGACGGGGTCTTTGTACCCAATGTCCATCAAAACCTGCTCAACACCCCGGCAGCGCGCGATTCCGTTGATGAAATCGAGATAGCCGGGGTTGCCGAAGACGATGGCATAGTCAGCATATTGCTCACACTGGGTCTTGATGGTGCTGTAGTCGAACCAGTCGGCGATGGGGAAGTGCAAGTCCTTCAACTCGTCCACGTCTTTCACGTCCTTAAACGGCAGGTATACGGCCTCGGGATAGACTCCCGCGCCAAATGAGATATTGGCATACCGCTCACCCCACCACCCCTCCCAACTGCCGTCCGGGAAGGTGTCAAGTTCCGGCCCGCACCAGGCCGGCCCCACGGTACGAAAGTCATCGCCGAGGCTCTCTAGTAGAGCTATGTGGTCTGAAACGCCAAAGTGGGTCATCAATCTCTGATTGATCTCTGGGGTTCCCTCGTGTTTCACGGGAATGCGGTCGTAGCCGTGGCGATTTAGAGCGCTGAGGACACGTTCTTTGTGATTCATGAATTCCCTTGTTCTCTTTCTCGGTTGCGACGCAATTTGCATCCGCACTTTTCGTTTCCGGTACTTGGCGTTTTTTCGATCCCAGGCTGGTCAGCCTCACCGGTCCCAGCAGTCCGCTGGGGCGCTCCCGCTTCTCGAATGTATTCGTATTGGTATTGGCTACCACGACGATGAGTTCGTTGTCACCGCCGTGCACACATTCCGTGATGTCGGCCCGGTACGGCCCCCACGGCATCGGCCTCAGGGCCGTCCCGTTGACTGTCACCTGTACAGTCTCAAACACGCACCCCAGGTCCAACAGTATTTGCTCGCCTGGCATGGGTGCTTCAGGGAGTTGAAATGATGTCCGATATGTGCCTTGCCCAGAATGCCAGGCCAGCCCCAGTTCGTGCCAGCTAGCGAGTTCGCCGCGCCATTCAAAATCGCCAACCTGGCAGTGCCAGCCCTTGAGGTCTTGAACCCACGTTACCTGCGAGGCCTCGGCAGGCACGTCTACCGGCGCACCAGCGGTCAAGATCAAGAGGTAAGACTGCCACGGGGTAAAGTGCAGCGTCAGCGTGACTCTTCCGTCGTCGCTGGTAGCAGCAGAGAAGGGCTGCTGATCCCCGGTGTGAGGGAGCCACTCCTCGACAACGCCTCTGCCCACCAGTCCCAGTGAAGCAGTGAACGACTGGTCCGACTCGTTGACCACAAAATAGACATCGGCGCTATCCATCTGCCGCCGGTGGTATTTCAGAGCGTGGCTCAAGGGACGGAATCGCGTCTCGCGCAGCATACCGTTGCGGTTCTCCTGGAAGGACAGCATCCGGTCGTCGCCGGGCGCTATTTTCACCTCGACGTCGGGTCGGACGACTGTCCGCAGCAGGCCCACCACTGCCTGGATGCCCTGTGGGACAAAACCCAGCCTGCCCAGGCCAAGTTCCACGCAGCCGGGGAGTTTGATCTGCTCCAACCGCTCCCGCACGGCAGACCATCCTTCCGGCACCGTGCCGCAAACTGTCCCCAGGGGGATCTTGTCCACAAACAGGACGGTGCCGCCTGCTCTTGCCAGGTCGAGCAAGCAGTGCAGGGCACCACTGGTCATCACTTCCACAGCGGGAACGATCATAACGTCAAATTGCTCCTGGTTCACGTGTAGCCTGCCGTCGTCCACTGTGGCCCGTTCCAAAACTGAGTGGTCTACCAGGTCAAAATCGTACTGGTTGTCGAGGAGACAGAGGCCCAGCCGGATCATGGACAAGTCGGCATGCTGAACCGGGAGGTGTGGCTCGGGAAGTTGCCACGGTTCCGACGGCCACTCTACGAGGGTGCCAGGCGACTCGGGCGTCACGTGGGTCCAGGCCTGTTCGATGGGATAATACAGGGCAACGGGCGCGACATGCGTGCCTCGAGATAAAACGGCGGAAAGACGGGAGACATAGTCCCACAGGGGCTTACTGTGATTCCACCAGGGGTTCTGGAAGAACTCGGAAGGCGGGCACTCGTACTTGCGATAATCCTCGATGCTAAAGTAAAAGCCGTGACTGGCCAACCAGTTGACCCCACGCACGTACTGATAATCAATAATTTGTTTCATGTAGGGTGGTGCTAACTTCCAGCCGATGTTGGCAAACGTCTCACTGAGCACCCGGCGGCGGCCGTTCGCATGGGCTATCGAAGCGACGAGTTTTTCGGTCATCTTTTCCGTCACCTCGTCAATCTTGTCCATCCCAGGCACGTGGAAGGGTTTGAGGCCCTGGAAGGGGCTGGCCGACATGCGGGTCGCAGTGAAGAGCCACTCCTCGCAATTCAGATGCCCTGTCAGCATCACTCCGTGGTCGGCACACCACTGGGCCAGCTTGCCAAAGAACCGCTCATCCAGCAGCTCCGAGATGGTCTGCCAGTAGTCGAAGCGAACCTGCTCGCTCCTGTTCCCCAAGTCTGCCCACAGGGCTGGCAGCCACGGCAGTAACGCATACCCGCGCCGCTCACGAAACTCCCTGGCCAGATCGTGGGTCCAGGTGATGGATCCGACGTTGCGATCCCAGACGTTGTTGTAGAAGCCAGGCTCGTCCACGAAAAAACCCAGGATGGTCTCGCCAAAATGATTCTTAAAGCGCCGGTAGTACTGCGCGTGCGTTTCTTCGATAAAGGCATCCACTGCTGCGTCGTTGATGAGGTCCGGATAGTAGCAGTCGGAGTAGGCGGAGATCCAGTTGGTGGGTCGTTGGCGGAGGATCATCACACACCAACGACCTTCGGGTACCTCCCAGGTCAGTGTGGTACCCTCGGGCGACAGTGGGCGTGGCTCCTCGTCGGCGTAGATGTGATCGTAGCGGGATATATCCGTCCAGAGTGATGGCTTGTCCTCCCTTTTGTTGAAGGCCAGCGGGTCCAGCGGCACTGGTCGCACCTCGGCGATACGGGTTGCCAGAACTGCGCGCACCTCGGCGGGCTGATCGAGGTCTAACTGAAAGGTAGTCGGCCCCTGCACGTAATGCCGCTCGGGGCTCAGATTCTGAGCGATGTAACTCGGGTTGCGGGCCAGTACCCGGCCACCGGCATAGCCACTTGGCCAGTTGTCCTCGTCGTAGAGCCATACCTTCATGCCCAGCCTGGCCGCTTCCTCGATGGCCAGACGGCAGCGATCAAACCACTCCTCTGATAGATACTCGATCATCAACCCGTGGCGGGCATGCAGCACAAAGGCGTGAATGCCCTTCTCATGCATCAGGTGAATCTGCCGCACCATCTCGTCCGGATTCATGTCGCCGTTCCAGAACCAGAACGGGCAAGCCGTGTGCTCTGCCAGAGGCTTTTCGAATACCGCTGTTAGTGTCTGCATATGTCTTGCTCCACGGTGAATACGGTCCTGCTATTGAAGCGGCCAGCCGGTTGCGGGCCTTCACTTAGCCCAGTCGCTTTTGTCCAACGAGAGCCAGGCGACGGGTCTGAGCAGGTCAGAAACCAGGTTTTTTCCGAAAAACCTGGTTTCTTATGGACATCTTGCCGTAATCTTACCACATTTTTCGCACACTCCCAAATGACGAGAAAAGCCCTGCCGGCTCGGCAGTGTTTGTAGACCCTTCCTCTCCGCTATCGGGAGGGCGTGGCTACTCTTCGTCCTCTACTTGTTTCACCGACAGGAGTGGCAACCCCAAATCCCGCAGTTTGGTCGGTAATCAGTGCGGAGGGATGTCGTATCATCACCCGCTGCGGGTGATTAGTGCGGCTTTCTCTTGCAGCGCGTGCAAGCCTGGGCGACTGAGCGGGATCCACTTGACAATGCGCGCGAATTATGATATGATATATCGCGTAATGACATATTATTAAATAATGCATTGTGAGACGGGGTATGACTGTTCAATCTAATGTCCAGGAGAACTTGCCACTCACTGAAGCCACCCTTTTTATCATGCTCAGCCTGGCCCCGGAGCCCAGGCATGGCTATGCGATTATGAAGGACGTACAGGCCCTCAGCGAGGGCCGGGTTGTCCTGAGCACAGGGACGTTGTACGGTGCACTCAAACGGCTGCTGGAGCGGGGCTGGATTGAGCGTGTAGACGAAGCGGAGCAGGGTCCGGCAGAGGCGAACGAGACAGGTCGCCCACGCAAGGCTTACACTCTCACGCACCTGGGCAAGCGCGTGCTGGATGCACAAGTGGCCCGGCTACAGACAGTGGTCACCGTCGCGCGCCTGCGCACAGCGAGAGGGCAAGCGTGAACGCCGCCGTTTTGTTCATCACCTACGTCTATACCTTCCTGGTGCGCCTGTATCCGCGTGACTTTCGTGCCGGTTTTGAAGAAGAGATGTGCACCGTCTTTACCGATGCGATTGCAGAAGCGGCCATGCGTGGCGGTGCATCGCTGGCGAGTATGTGTTGGCGGGAAGTGCGGGATTGGCTGCGGGTGTTGTTATCGGAGTATTGGCTCAACGTAAGGATGTGGCATAGAGGGATGGCTAGGTACAAGACCGACAAAGGCCTTGGCACGCCAGGTTGTGGCGCAGACAGGAGGAAAGATATGTTTGGGAACGAGCGGATAGGGAAATGGCGCATAGATAACCCACGTCAGGCGCTCGTTGCCGCGTTGCCCCCGTTGCTCTTTAGCCTGGGCATCGCGCTGAGTTGGCAGGTGATCGGTGTGCCTTGGCACACCGCGCCACCCTGGCGACTGATCACCGGCGTGGTTGTGGGGCTGGCCCCCGCCGCTGTGATCGCCATCGGTGGTCTGATCGCCCTCGTGCGCCGCTTGCCCGACTGGGGTTACGTGTGGGTGGGGGCTGCTATGATGGGACTGGTGCTTCTGTTAAAGGTGCTGGCCGAAGAGCGGGCCGAGGTTGGAGTCTTCCTCATCTCCCCCGTTGCAGACATCATTGTTATGCTGGTCATCCTGCTGGCAGGCCTGGTTGTACTGAGTGTGGCGGCGTTGCGGGGGTGGCCGCATGCAGGGCTGATGAGCATTGGGCTTGCCGCGACGTTGGGGCTTTCCCTGTTCCAGATGGTCGCCGTCCCCCCCTTCTACCGCCTCGACGTGGCCCTGCTGTCCGTGCCGCTGGGTTTGCTCGTGGCCGCGCTCACCTACGTCTATGCCCGTGGCGCGGATCTGGCCCGAATTGCTGTCCTGGTTGGTGTGGAACTCGTGAACGTAGGAATCGCCTGGGCAGCCGACCGAGTATGGCATGACTGGCTTCTCGCCCGTGGACAGCCTTCTCCCCTCTTGCCATTGTTAGTATTGCTGACGGGGGCATTGTTGGCCGGCCCGCTCCTGGGCCTGTTGGGGCGGCCTCTGCGCGGTGTACTCCGGCGGGCGTGGGGATAATACACTTGCACAGTATGAACTACAGAGACCGAACGTTAATCCTTCGTATCACCGGTGCTCTACTGCTGCTTATCGGTGGGGCAGCGGCTTTCTTGGGGCCAGTCGAGATGTATTGCTTCTACCTTTTCTCTGAGGGGGGGCGCTTTCACTATGAGGGATTTGGATTCGGCTCTTTTATGTTCGGCAACATCGTCTCTCAGATCCTGGGGTACTATTTCATTGCTGTGCTGCTCATTCCTCTTGGCTATGGACATCTGAGAGTCCGTCGCTGGGCCAGGCCTCTAGCCCTGGCCTTGCTGTGGTTCTGGATTGTTGCCGGTGTGCTCTTGATCGTTGCATTCTTGTTTGTGTTGCTTTCGGCAAAAGACTTGTCTCTCCCTGCCGCCCTGATTGCGATAGCCGTGCTCGGGGTGTCCTATCCTGTACTGCCAGGATTGCTGATCCGGTTCTACCGGGGTAACAACGTCAAACTGACCTTTGAGAACAGCGATTCAAAGACCTGCTGGCTTGAGAGACTGCCCGTCCCAATTCTGACGCTGAGTGTGCTGTTCTCATTCTATCTAGTCGTTTTGCACGTTCTCATTTTCTTCAACGGTGTGTTCCCGCTCTTTGGGGTCTGGGTGAATGAGTTACAGGGGATTGCCCTTCTTGACATCTTGATCCTGTGTTTGGCGGGTTTGATTTGGGGTGCCCTGGGGCTAAGGAAATGGGCGTGGTGGGGTGCTTTACTCTACTTTGGTTTGATGACCGTTTCTTGGATGGTCACGCTGGCGAGATCCAGTTGGTCAGAGATTCTAACAACGGTGGACTTTCCGCCATTCGAGATGAATCTATTGCAGGGATTGCCACTTCAAGGGGTTCATTTTGCTGTGCTGGTTGGAATTCCCCTTGTTCTCACTTTGGGAGTGATCATCCGGGCCAGGCACTGTTTCGAGGCAGAACTGGAAGAGTGATTTCTGAACCTGATAGGTTCTGAAACGCCTGGCGTGAAATAGGTCTGCCAGAAAACTGCTTTTTCGTACAAGGCTTCCAACTGTTCGGCTGTGGCTACCTTTTCGTTTTGGGCCAGGAACAGACGCGCCTGGGTGAGGCCGAGAAGCGGGTAGAGTGGGGCGGGGGTGGTTGTCTTGCGCGGAACAAGCGACAGTGTACGTACGTACCTGCTTGGGGAAAGGTGTACTCCCACCAGGTTGCGAAATCAGACAGTGGCGTAAGATGGTATCGCCTGATATATTACTGGTCGGTAGATAGGTTCCGGAATTGGTTTGCCCTCGGCGCCGGCTGCCTCAAGCCAGGCTTCTTTGGCAATCTCAACTTGCCTGAGTGCCTCCTCGGGTGTGTCGCCGAACGCAGAGCAGGCTTCCAAGTCGGGAATATCCGCGATGTACCCACCATCCTCTTCACTGTAAAAGATGTTGATGTGATAGTCTCTCATGATTCGTTTTCCTCGTCTCTTAGTGCGAGATTGTACCGCTCTACCAGGCGCAGGAACTGACGAATCTGGTACGGCTTGGCCTTTCCACCTACATTTTGGAGGTTGACCAATTCCCGCACTTGTGGATGGACAAAAATGTGGTGGCTGCCTTTGATTCTCGACAGGCGAAAGCCAAAAGCCTCCACAAGTGTGACCATTTCACTGAACCGAACATTCTTGGGGCTTGATAGAGCTTTCTGGAGCAGTTTCCTTCTTTGCATCAAGACCTTGTTCCCCCTTCCCACTAACACGGAAGCCGCCGAAAGGCGGCTTCGTACCCTTTCGCCGAATCTACTCAGAGGAACACGCTTCTATTGTACTCGACAAAATGCAGATTGTCAACAATTTGTGTTCCAATTCCAACGGTTTCTCTGGCTTGGTGCGACAAAGCCGCTTGTATATCTGTTGTACCTTGAAATTAGGAGGGGGTAACTACTCGGGCATACAGCACAACAACGCCGCATTTGTCATTGCGAGGAGCGTAGCGACGAAGCAATCTCCTATGATGCTACTTGGGGATTGCTTCGGGCAAAAAAACGCCCTCGCAATGACATAGGCTGAGTAGTTACAGGAGGGGTTCAATTAAACGAGGCAATGCTTTCGGGATTTCGGTTTCTCACTCATCGGTGGCCCCATATCGGGCGAAGATTGACAGAACCTCCCTGGCGATCTGCTAGTGCAGACGATCCAGTCGTCATCACGTTCGATAGTTGTCAATCAGCCGACGATTTGACTGGTGTCCTTCACAGAGGTTGTTTATTGGACACTCGGAGCAGCGAGGGTTAGAGTGATTGAAGCAATATGTTGTTCCGATATGGATCAGACCTTCATCAAAGTCGGCAACTCCCGACTTTGCGGAGGGGAAAGCCATCAGCAAGTATGCATGTTGGATTTGTTGGATCACTACTTTGCGCGGGGGCCTTTTGTGAGTCATCAAGTGATCCACAGCGATTTTCTCATATGCCCGCTGCAGACTACGGGGAAGCGGTTGGGATGTTCCCATCCCCCGAATATTCGTAACCCGGATGTAATCGGTGTCTCCTTTACCTTTGCCTGGCTGGACAGCATCTCGGTGTATATATTCTTCCTCAGATGCCCACTTCAGCAAGAAACCCGTACGCCACAGAACACGACCTGCGTTTGAGTCGTATGGGACTTCGAACGAGAACTCGCTCCACGAGGGAGATTCTCTCCGCGTCAATAGGAAACTTGAAACCATCCATTTTGCAAAAAGATGGCAAGCCTTGTTACCGATGGCTTTCCCTAGACCATACCGCTCATGGGATTTTATTTGCCTGCTCATCTCTTCAGCGGAATTCCACGACTCCAAGTAGTCAAGCAGCGCAGTAGCCCCACGCTCTTCATCATTAGCATCCTTTTCAAGGAGCAACGGAAGAGCAATAGGGACTCCCCATCGAAACACGGCATAGCTCAGAGCCTGTTTGGAATTGTCCATAAACAGGTTGTATCGCGTTGCACTCGATTGGTTTTCGGCTGCCCAAATAGCAGCGCGCACTGCTCTAATAGACTGATGCTTGTCCAAAATCTGGTCAATAGCAAATCCCAATTCCTCAAAGAACGAGATTGGCTTGTGAAGAAATCTGATTTCCCTACGGTACAGCCCATTTGTCACACCTACGAGCAGTTTTCTCACTCCCACTATGTCTGGCCCCTGATCAATCACAGCATTCAACAGGAGAAAGCGGAGTAACAGCTCCCTTCGCGTACATGACCCATCGCGTTCATCAAGGTGAGCATAATCAAGGCTACCATCAGGGAGAAAGAAATAGCGAAAAGGCTCAATGTTGCCCAGTGGAGGGTGCGATGGGTTGTCATTGCCCACTCTAGCGATTGCCACAACGAGTTCTTGGATATTATCTGTCATTGTCGCCCAATCCTGTAGTGAATCATCTGCTGCATTTTGCCTCATCTGTGGATCGCTGCACATCACCATTTGGTTCAGTACGGTAGTCCTCGGACGTTTCCAGTAGCAAGGGTTGCGTCGCGTACACTCTCTCCGGCCTTCTTTTTTTGACCTTGGTCTCTCCTGCTTTTCTTTGCCCGGCTGGATCATTCAGCCCAATCTTTTTGAATAGGACAATCAATTGTTGGGGCCGGATAGAGAGCGGTTCGTCAAGTCTGGCCGTAGCCATGTCAACATACTTGCGAACAGCGTCGTATCCGACAAATTCTCGGCCCAGGTGTTTGGCAACCTTGGTAGTTTGTCCCGAACCTACAAATGGGTCAAGGACTACTTCGCCGGGATAGGAATACAGAGTGATCAAGCGATGTGGGATTTCTTCTGGAAAGGGGCATGGGTGGTCAATAAAGTTGGGAGGAACCGGGGCGATGTGCCAGACGCTATTGGCAATGTCCATCGTAAACAGCCGATTGATTGGGAACTCGGCCTCATCTTTTTCGCCGGCACTTTGACCCTTGTATATCTTCGGGCCAGGTTTTTGTAAGATCATAATGTACTCGTTCATGATGTTGGGGTAGTAATAGCCAGGATAAGGTTTCTGAATTGTGACCCCGGCCCGTTTCACCCCGGCAGTACATTTGTGCCATACGATGTCTTGGTGGAATTGCCATCCCTGGCGAGTCAAACGCGAGACAAGATCAAATGGCACTGGATAGAGTGTGCCATCAAGCAACACCGTCCCGATGACGATTGCGCAAAAGCCTCCAGGTTTTGTCACACGGTGAACTTGATGAAATATTCGCTCGAGCCAGCCAAGATAGTCCGAGTAGCTAGAGTACCCGTTAGCGTATGTACGTGTACGATAATGCTGGGTCTTATCAGCTGCGTGAATATCGTAATCTATTGCATTCCAGTACGGAGGCGAGGTCACGGTCAGAGCAATGGTATCATCACAAAGTTCATTCATTGATTCGCATGACTTGTGGTAGATTCGATTCACCGCGTAACTCCTTCACACAATCCAGTCAACACAACTCCCCGGTGCGTTGACGCGCACCGCGTCGGTGCTGCCATGGGGGGGCGTCTCAATTATACCCGACAACTGCCCTTACACAAACGAACGCCCCTTCGGCATGGTCAGAGCAAAGTGCCCGTCGCCCCACTTCCCCCACCACGACCGGTGCCGGTGGGCGCTGTTTACATGCGCGGGGTCGCAGGCTAGTCTCGCGGCGAAAGGTGGTCGGCCCGCCCTCCCGCCTGGGCTATCTGGCGCTGCTGCGCGCTCTCGTTCACCGTCTCGACGGTCTGGAAGGGGATCGCCAAGGCGCAGGAGAACAGTGCGCTTGCCGTCGGTCTCCTATTTGCCTTCCCAGGTCAGTTCTACCATTGGGTTCTCCTTGTTTATGGTCGGAGATAAGGTCTTTCCAAATTGAAACTCTTTGCATCGAGAGAGTGCTGGCTGGAGGCGATTTCAAGATCAACCTGCAAGTGAAACGGCCCTGGAGATTTGGTTTCCGGCGAGAAATGAAAGTAAGCTGCTTCTGAGGACATACGAACTGTCTCAATAAAGGTCTGTCAAGACTTCCGAAGTTTTCCGAAACTTCGGAAGTCTGGTGCTCGCCTAATGGATCAAACCGCTCCACCAACTGGGCCGGGAAGGCGGTCACGTGGCCCAGCGGGCGCTTGTCCACCCAGTGCAACATTGGGCGGCCCTTGGCCTCGGCGATTTGCAGTCTGGTTTTGGGTCATTGTTCTACTCCTGAGACTTCCCAAGTCTGTCAGACTTTGGAAGTCTTGACTTGCTCAATCGAACAACAAACTGGCGATAATCTCCCGCTCTGAAGGGAAATACGCTTCCACAAACTCGCGGTATGCCTCCCGTGACGGGAACTGGGATAGCACAATCTCGGGCTGTGGCAACGTCCCATCCCGCAAGCCGATATACTCCCGATAGCTGGAGAATTCCCAGTCCTCTGATCGCTCGACCAGGCCAGCCATCACAGGATTCAAGTGAATATAGCGGGACAAATGCATCAGGTAGTTATTCCCATCCGCGTGTTTGGCTTGAAAAGCCCCCTGAAACAGCGAGCCGACGCGGTCATAGCGCTTGTTCATTGCCTTGGTGTATGAAATCGAAAACAGTTGCATCTGGTGGGATAGATCAGCTTCCTTCAGCAATATCAGCAAGTGATAGTGTGTAGGCATCAGGCAATATACCACGACGTCCAGGATAGGGACAAGGTGTTTTCGCAGCCGTCGCAGGAAGAATCCATAGTTCTCACGCTCGTAGAAGATACGCTCACGATTGTTGCCACGATTATAGAGGTGGTAGTATTCACCTGCGCATAGCTCAACGTTACGTTGTGGCACGGTTATTCCTCCTTCGCCAGACCGCCAGACTTCCGAAGTCTTGTTGTCAGTTGTGACATGGTTATTCCTCCTTCGCCAGACTGCCAAACCGCCAGACTTCGGAAGTCTCAAAGGCACTCTCCCCAGCGAGTTTTGAGACCATTTTGAGCTGAAATTGCCTTCGGAGTTTTCGGCTCAGACTTCCGAAGTCTTGTTGTCAGTTGTGGCATGGTTATTCCTCCTTCGCCAGACCGCCAGACTTCGGAAGTCTCAAAGGCGCTCTCCCCAATGAGTTTTGAGACCAATTTGAGCTGAAATTGCCTTCGGAGTTTTCGGCTCAGACTTCCGAAGTCTTGTTGTCAGTTGTGACATGGTTATTCCTCCTTCGCCAGACTGCCAAACCGCCAGACTTCGGAAGTCTCAAAGGCACTCTCCCCAACGGGTTTTGAGACCAATTTGAGCCGAGTTTGCCTTCGGAGTTTTCGGCTCAGACTTCCGAAGTCTTGTTGTCAGTTGTGGCATGGTTATTCCTCCTTCGCCAGACTGCCAAACCGCCAGACTTCGGAAGTCTCAAAGGCGCTCTCCCCAATGAGTTTTGAGACCAATTTGAGCCGAGTTTGCCTTCGGAGTTTTCGGCTCAGACTTCCGAAGTCTTGTTGTCAGTTGTGGCATGGTTATTCCTCCTTCGCCAAACCGCCAGACTTCGGAAGTCTCAAAGGCGCTCTCCCCAATGAGTTTTGAGATCAATTTGAGCTGAAATTGCCTTCGGAGTTTTCGGCTCAGACTTCCGAAGTCTTGTTCTCAATAAACCGCCTGGCTGGCGTCAGTTGGTTGAACGCCACATTGTCAGAGGCGGTGAAGATCATCTCGTACTTGAGCCGGTCGGGGTTCAGCCCCACCCACTTCTGCAGGGCGATGGCCTTGCGACCGTTCTCACCATCCACCCCGTCGTCCCGCTCTCGCTCTGCCTTGATTTCTACGATGTAGCAGCGCCCATCCTTCCGCCGGATGACAAAGTCATAGGCATAGATGCTGCCGTCCGGGATACTCCAGCGCCATAGCGAACTCGCTCGCCACGATGGCTCCGATGAGAATCGTCTTGCCCGCGCCCATCGCCAGGGCCAGGATGTAACTGAGGTAGTCGAGGATTTCGGCGATGGCGGCGTAGTACTCGGTCGGGTAGCCGTCCTCCCGCCAGGCAGCTACGTTTTGTTGGATTAGTTGGTGGAGGTGGGTCATTCACCGTCACGCGCACGCATTCAGGCAGGTCATCACCGGTCAGATTGCGCAGCGCCCACTGTTGAACGTACAGCGTGCCGATGATCGGCGGGCCATCGCTGGCCTTTTCCTGGTAGCGCTGGGTGTTCTTGGTGTCCTTCTCGACTTTGGTTGCAGTTCCGACAAGTCTCCTTACTGCCCTGGCTACCGCTCATCCCCAGCGCCACCGGCGCTGTCGAATTGGAAGAGTTCGTACAATAGGGCTTGGGGTTTTTGGCGATAGTTGGACATTGTTTTTGCTCCAGATTGGTTTCATGCTCCCAATTTGGGGTTGTGGTTCCCGAGCAGGGATTGGAAGGGGGGATGGTAGCGGATGGGGTCGAAGTCGGTGTCGGTTTGGGCCAATTCCCGGCATTTCTCATCAAGGGTGATGGCTTGCTTCAGGTAGTTGCACGATTCTGTTGATTTTTTCATCAGGGCGTAGGCGCACGCTTTGTTGTAGTACGCGGTGGCGTACTCGGGGTTCAACTCGATGGCCCGGTCGTAGGACTCGATGGCCCGCTCATACTCCTGCAAGTCAGAGTAGGCGTTCCCTCGGTTGGAGTACGCGGTGGCGTACTCGGGGTTCAACTCGATGGCCCGGTCGTAGGACTCGATGGCCCGCTCATACTCCTGCAAGTCAGAGTAGGCGGTCCCCCGGTTGGAGTACGCGGTGGCGTCCTCGGGGTTCAACTCGATGGCCCGGTCGTAGGACTCGATGGCCCGCTCATACTCCTGCAAGGCAGCGTAGGCGTTCCCCCGGTTGGAGTACGCGGTGGCGTCCTCGGGGTTCAACTCGATGGCCCGGTCGTAGGACTCGATGGCCCGCTCATACTCCTGCAAGTCAGAGTAGGCGGTCCCCCGGTTGTAGTACGCGGTGGCGTCCTCGGGGTTCAACTCGATGGCCCGGTCGTAGGACTCGATGGCCCGCTCATACTCCTGCAAGGCAGCGTAGGCGGTCCCCCGGTTGGAGTACGCGGTGGCGTCCTCGGGGTTCAACTCGATGGCCCGGTCGTAGGACTCGATGGCCCGCTCATACTCCTGCAAGGCAGAGTAGGCGTTCCCCCGGTTGGAGTACGCGGTGGCGTACTTGGGGTTCAACTCGATGGCCCGGTCGTAGGACTCGATGGCCCGCTCATACTCCTGCAAGGCAGCGTAGGCGGTCCCCCGGTTGGAGTACGCGGTGGCGTACTCGGGGTTCAACTCGATGGCCCGGTCGTAGGACTCGATAGCAGCGGTGTAATCTTGGTTGAAGTAGTGGGCTATGCCCCAAAACATCCAATGACGGGACTCGAGGGTCAGGGGTTCGACAAAGGGCAGTGATTCCGCTTCGTCTTGGACCTGGGAATAGTAAGCATAGCGGGCCCAGTCGTCCTCGGAGAGAGTGAGAGGTGTTTCCCAAATCTTGTTCAGTAGACCGATGGCTTTTCCGGATTCGCCAGCGACTGTGTAGCAGAAGAAAGCCTCTGCTTTGGCCTGGGCGTTCTCCTGTTCGTTCCCTCCCCACGTCTCATAGGCCGGTGCAGCCCGTTTGGCGGCAGTTATCAGGGTGTCTGGTTGGGTGTTGGTATAGCGAGCTAACAGGCCCTGTCGGGTCAGATCGTGATAGGTTGATGTTGATCGCCAGGGTTCGACAAAGGGCAATGATGTAAGTCGGGCGTAAATCGTGGCAGGATCCCCTCTGGATTCTTCAGGCAACAGGGCAGAAATGATGTGTTGGTCAAACCAGTGCAGAATAACGCAGCGTCGGGCGACCAGCGCAGTCTCCTCTGGGAGGTCTGCAAGCACAGACTCGGCGATGATAGCCGCTTTTTCCGCTGGATCGGTGGTTTCTAAAATCCCTGGTAATCCTGGCAATCCCCCTATGCTAGCCATGAGCGACCTCTCTACGGGCAAATGTGGGTGTTACGTAATCAACAAACAAGCCGGGTTTGTAGTCAAAGGCACGGGCAAAATCTCGAATTGATTGTTCCTCCAAGTTGGCGCCGATCTCGCGGCAGTAGACGATGTAGGCTTGTACTTCATTTACAGGCCGCAGCTCGTAGCTGTGGCACGTGGCCGTGTAGCTGCCGTATGCTTCTGGCACAGAGCGACCGGCCACGACTATCTTCACGTGGGCCAGGGTGGATAGCTGCATCAACAGTATATCCATCAGCCAATTGCGGGTCCTTTCATCCGCACCTTCTACCGCGTCGAAAAGAAGAAGTAGCGAGGAGTCGGCCAGATTGTGCAGGTCCGCAACAAACTGGGAAGTCAGGTGGCGGATGACGCTCTCGCTCTCGTCGGTTTCATCTATAGCTCTGATCTGGACGAGGGCGAGAATGGCTTGCAGACCTGTGACCTGAACTTTGGAACGGTTGATCAATTCCTGGTAGGCGGCGCAGTAATTGGGGAAGGTGGTGGGGTCGCCAATCTGGCTGTAGGCGGTGTGGAGGATGGAGGTAGGGGTCTGTGCCTGGCCACGCAGGTCGAGGACGGCATAGTGGGCTTGGTAGTTTTGGCGCGCTAGTGTGGGAAAGACTTTGGTCAACAGGTGGGTCTTGCCCATCTTGGCTTCACCCAGCAGACGCAGGATATGAAATTCGCTGTCGGGCTGCATCAGGTGGTGAAAGAGATTGATGGAATCTCGTCTGTTAATGGTCTTGAGTGTCATAGTGATGGTTAGTCCTTTGGGTCAACGTTCGTCTGAATGTCGAGGCGGGAACCGATCAGCATGATATCGGCCAGGGCGATGCCTTTACCTCGCAGTTTGGCATAGGAGAGCAAAGCTCGCAGGCGGGTGATGGTGACGGGTTGGGAGTTGTCGGCGGCGTGTGGTAGAGTCGCGGTTGGCATTGGGAGTGATAGGTCAGCGCCCAACCAGTGACCTAGAAGTAGGCCAGCCGCGCTCAGTCCTACTAGCCAATAGGTGGTGGAGATGGTGAATTGATCGGCAAAGGCGCGCTGTTGAACGGCGGCGGCAATGAGGTTGATGAGCAGGTCTACGGCTGCCCCTACGAAGAGGCCGATGAGGGCGTAGCGAGGTCTCCTGGCAGATCTTGGTGTGAGTGTTGGGTCGGGTACGCTGGGTGGGGGAGGAGGGGGACGGTCTGGGACGGTGTCTGCCTGCAATTCTGCGTATAGGAGGTCGCGATATCGTTTGACTTCGTTAATGGTGAGGCCCTTGCTCTGCCGGGTGCGGGAGTCGTATTGGTCGTGGTGGGGGAGGCAGAGATAGGCAAGATTGTCGAGGCAGTCGTTGGAGGGGTCTTGGTCGAGGTGGGCGATCTGGCCGCGCTTTTGAGTGAGGTCGCGGTCGAGGCCGAAGCAGAGGCAGCAGCGGCGGCGACTTTGGGTGAGGATCTGTGTTTCGGTTTGTTTGGGGATACGTTTTCGTTTGGTCATTGGTTTTCGAGAAGTTTTCTTTCTCACGGGCATTTGGTGTAGAAGCGAAAGGAAAGGCTCGCTACACCGTTGGGCAATCACGAAATGCTCGACGGTAGATCGTCCCTATTATACCCAACAACCGCTATCGCACAAACAAACACCCCTTCGAGCCTGCCCTGCCCGCCCCGAGCATAGCCGAGAAGAGCAAAGTCGAAGGGTTCAGGGCAAGTAGCCCGCTGCCCCACTTTCCCCACTCCAACCGCCCCCCCCCCCACAATGCTTCCCCCACCTCCTCAAATCCCCAATCCCCAATCCCCAATCCCCCTGCGCGTAGATTCACAACTCAATTCCCCATGCCTCGCTGAGACAGGCAATCGCCGCGTCCATATCTGCGTCGAGTTCGTCAGAAGACGAGGCCTCGCGCAGATCACGCCGCGTACACATCAACTGCCCCAGACGCACACAGTTCTGGCTGTATACCGTCACCAGAGTACCCCACGGCTTGACGTTTTCGCTGTCCAACTCAGGCCACCGCTCGTCAGTGTCCTGGGACAGCCGGCCCAGTTTGTCATCCAGGTCGGCGATGATAGCATCAATGCTGACCGGAGGCCCGCCGAGACCGCCCATCCCACGCCGGTCGCGCAGCAACCGCCCGAGACGGACAGCGGTCTGGCCGTGGACCGTGAGAACCCTGGCTAGTTGCCTGACGCTCAGATCGTGCCAGCGACGATCTACGTAGTCAGAAAACCCGGCCTGTCGGTCCGCCAGATCGGCGATGCGGGCGTCAGAGTCTATGTAGTATTCGCGGGACGTACTCGTATGGAGTGAGTGGAGTGAGTTGTCGTTCATTCTTTTTACCTCTTATGCACCGAGTTGCCCCAATTATACCCAACGTTGTCTCCTACACAAGTCCACGACGGCCAGTGAAACATTTGTTCTTTTCCACGCCCTGTGATACAATCATGCCAAGACCATCTCAGTAGATCCCAAATTGGGGCTTGATCATCGTTTCGGCCATCGGCTCAAGCGGCGGCCTGATCTGGCCCCACGTATGGCGGTTGGACGCGGTTTGATCCGTTGATGTCCTGAAATCCGTGTTCTTAGCGGCCAAAGTGGAAAACACTCGAGCGCAGCAATGCGCGAGAGGCCGCCACCGTCAAGAGAGGAGACAGATTTGACCTTGAAGAAAGCGATCTTCCCCTTGGATACTACCGCGATACTGTTTGCGCAGTGGCTAAGCGACTACACGCAGCCGATACATATACGTGAATTTCCTGTCGAGTATCCTGAGCCTCAATATCCTGCGGAGGGCAAAGGTTACTATTCTCTGCAAGCAGTGCCACCACTGGACCACGATGTTGGCGAGCAACCTGTCGTACTAGAGATAAACTGTCTCTATATAGTAGAAACTGAGAAAGGAAAATTTGCCTATCCAGGATTTTGGGCAATCAGGTTCAGGATTGTGTCATTTGCTCCTAAGCAAGTAAAGGTGACCGCTGAGTGCAATAACCCTGCGGTGATGGGCTACTTTAAGGAATTGCTGAAAGAACTAGCCTGGCTCTTTCCCAAATCGCGTGAGGCGATACAGGCGGAGATAGACAGATTGATCTCTCACCAGGTGCAAACGGAGCCGCTGCCTGCCAGGGCGAGTAGAGGCAGGAAGCGCAAAACGCGTGGGCCGAACGTGGGCACACTCGAAAAGGTGATAGATACAAGGCTGAAGATAAAGCGTGACAGAATTGCCAAGACGAAGGCTTGTCAGTTTGCAGGGATTAGTCCTAAGACCTATAACAGATGGTGTGATGATCCGATGGTTTTGAAGAGGGTTGAAGAGGAATTGGAGAAGATCTGGTAGCATTCGGTAACATTCGGTAGCATTTGGGAATTTCCCCAACACACTGCCAATTTGCGATTATACTCAAGGGCAACCTGAACAGGTTGCCCGTTTTCTTTGGAGGCGAGACAGAGATACGTGAAGAAGTTATCCCAATCAGCATCTCTATGCCACCCGACCCAACCCGGCGCACTCGCGTGTTGGCTGCCCAGGAGGGCAAGTCCAGGAGCCGGTTCGTGTGTGAGGTGTTACAGCGGGTGCTCCCGCCCGCCGACATCGGCGACGTCGCCCAGGCCCGGACGCGGCCGGCCAACATAGAGGTGTAGAAATGCAAATAGTTGCTAGCCCAGCACACAAATACAGAAGTTATACGACCGCTTCGCAGGCAGATTGCGTCTAATTGGAAATGAAAATGGATGACGGCTTCGCTGAATTCTTGGCCTGGGAGAAGACCACTAGGGACACCGTAGACTTTAAGCGTATCTACGTTGATATGGCTGGCGACCTCGTGGCTGGCCTGATGCTCAGTCAGTTGGTCTACTGGTGTCTTCTGCCCAATGAGAGGGGTGAGTGCAAACTGCGGGTATACCGTGATGGGCACCATTGGGTGGCCAAGAACCGCAACGACTGGCGAGATGAAATCAGGATCTCACTCAAGCAAGCCGACCGGGCAATCAGGATACTCGTTGACGCTGGCTTGGTGGTCAAGGAAAACTCACTGTTCGACGGCAAGCGCACAACTCATCTCAGAATAGATTGGGATACCTTCCGCGATGCCTGGCGCGACAACTTGCCAGAGGTGAAGCCAGATACCAAACTTGGGGGCGGCATCGGTGCTGGCCAAAGGGGTGCATCGGTATTGACCAAAGAGCCACACCGGCATTCCCCAAAGGGTAACATCGGTATTGACCAAAGGGCGACACCCATAACAAAGACTATAGCAAAGCCTACAGCAGAGCCTACAGCAGAGACAGCAGCGGCGTCTTCTGTCACCTGCTCCATCCACAATGCCGAAATGCAACTCAGGACCAAGGATGGCGACCAATGGTACAGCCATCGGTCCTCTGGTGGCAGATGGTGCAAGGGTGCTCCAGGTGACCAACCGGGCGACGGTAATGGCCGAAATCACCAGCGGGACAACGGCACTGCGACGGCGATCTGTCCATCCTGCTCCCTGGTGCGGGCTGTGGAATACATCTGCCCGGACTGCGAGCAGTGCTGGGACTGTTGCACGTGTGCATAGTCCGAACAACCGCGTATCCAGATCTTGGAAAACAATCCAGCAGGAAGAAAGACACAATGAAACCTCAACCATATCGTGTATTCCTATATCCGTGGTCATCATCCCCGGTCATCTCGCCCTACTCCCCAAGCGGGACTAGCGGACCTCCCACCCTTCAAGAAGGAGATGCACAGACCAAAACCCCTGGCGCGACCTGTCTGCCGAGCTACAGGCGGGCCTGGGACACCATCACCCTCTCACTCCCCGCCGATACAACCCTGGCCGTTCCTGCGGACCCGGCTCGCTGGCAGCGCCAAGACGGCCGCATCCTCGCCACCTACACACCAGAGGAACTGACCCTGTCGGTGCAACTGGCGCTGGAGGAGAAGCGACATCACCTGCAGACCCGTTTGGAGCGCGAGTTGGACGTACTGGCGGCATCCACCGGCTGTGACGACGCCGAGGCCGAACGACTGCTGGCCCGCTGGGAAATCCTCAACGCCGAATACACCGCCACCGTCACCGCGCAGGTGGCGGTGAGCCAGTCCGCTAATTCCGAAAATCCTGCTCTGAAAGATCAGTGAAAATCCGTCTCATCCGTGACCATCCGTGTCCTATCTCGAGTTCTCAAATCACCCCAAGAACGTGAAAGGAAATACACCGCATGAATACAGCAATCAGCCAGACCACCAATGATCAGACCCAGGACCAAGAGCAGGCAGTACAACCCGCCCCGCCCCTGGTCGAACTCCTCGACGCCCCTCCCCCCGTCATGCGCCGCCCCCTCGCGCTCGTGGATGGCCGCGCCTACGCCGCCGCCTGGCTCTACGTCCGTCTCACCACGACCGAGGGCTGGGACAAAGACGGAAACATCATCAAACACGACCCGCCCCTCGTCGAGACCGGCCTGCGCCTCTTCGTCCTCCGTGACGACGGCCTGCTCTTTGGCGCTGATAGCGCTGAAGGAGATGCGCCGCTCCGCGACCTGGGGCTGGACGTCGTCCTGCCGGAGAGACCGCACCCCTCCCGCACCTGGTCAACGTTGGGTGTCAAGGCCTACCGCGCAGGCAAGAGGCCACACCCCGTCAGTGTGTTCAACCGCATGGCCGACGTCGCCAGCCGTTTCGTTGACTTTGATCGTTCCCTGGCCGACCAGCACACCTTAGCCGAGATGATCGCCTGCTACATCCTGGCCACCTGGTTTTTGCCCGCCTTTAACGTCATCGGCTATCCCTGGCCCAGTGGCGAGAGAGGCTCCGGCAAGACCGTGCTCTTGCACACCGTGGCGGAGATGGCCTACCTGGGGCAGGTCATCCTCGCCGGTGGCAGTTACGCCAGCCTGCGCGACCTGGCCGAGTATGGCGCGACGCTCGCGTTTGACGACGCCGAGAACCTCTCCGACCTGCGCAAGACCGACCCCGACAAGCGGGCACTGCTGCTGGCCGGCAACCGCCGTGGCAGCACCATCACCGTCAAGGAACTGGCCCCGGACAAGGTATGGCGCACGCGCCACGTCAACGCCTTCTGCCCCCGTCTCTTCTCCGCCATCCACCTGCCCGATAACGTCCTTGCCAGCCGCTCCATCGTCATCCCCTTGGTTCGCACGCCCGACCGTTATCGTGCCAACGCCGACCCGCTCGATTATAAAGCCTGGCCCCACGACCGCCGCCAGTTGATTGACGACTTGTGGGCTCTGGCACTGGCCCATCTTCCCGAACTATGCCAATATGAGAGAGCCGTTAACGACAAAGTGCGTCTGACCGGGCGCAACCTGGAACCGTGGCGTGCCATCCTATCTTTGGCCCTATGGCTCGATGGCCAGGATACTCGAGGGATACTCAAGCGCAGGGCAGAGCAAAGGTCTGGTGATGGCCGGGGCGACCAAGAGCAAGAGCAGACCCGGGAGACATCGCTTTGGCAGCGTTTGGAGACACTATCAGTGCACTACCAGAGGGAAAGACTGCACCTCGAGTCCGGTGACCTTACCGCTCTGGTCGTCCGGGCGCTGTGTTGCTGTGCCGTTCGTGCCATTGATGCCAATAGTGCCAATAGTAAAGAGACCCCCTCAGACTTTATAATCACCACGGCGCAGGTCGTACAGGTCGCCAGGGCCGTCGCCAAGAGGGAGGACGGCGACCCGGACCGTTTCACCGATCGGCGCGTCGGGCGTACTCTGGGCCGCATGCGGTTGCAGAAAACGCCACGCCCCGGCGGTAAGGGAAGTCGCAGATGGAGAGTGACGATGGGCGACCTGCAGCGCTGGACAGCGGCGTACGGTCTGATACTGCCCGCCGTCATGGACAACCCCGCAGAATAACCGGCAGCCAGACGCGAGTGCCGCCCACCAGCAGCCCCACGCTTGTGGTCTGCGTAATACCGCCGCCGGTTCCGGTGATCGGTACGCTGTACCACAGACCGGGCAAGAGTGTCCCCGCGTGCGTGTCGGTGAGCGTCAGAGTCGCAACCGCACCGGGAGCGATGGAAGCCGGGCTGAGCGCGAGCACCAGGCTGGGTGACGGGCTGGCGGCGGCCAGCGCGACGGTGCCGCTGAATCCGCCGACGGCCTGCACCCCGATGATGTACGTGGCGCCGGCGCTGGGGGCGACGGCGCGGCTGGATGGATCGGTGGTCAGGGTAAAGCCGTACCCCTCGTACTCAAAGGCCCCGATGTCAGGCGCGCTCCCCACATAGTTGTCGTTGATGCCGGGGATGAGAACGCCCCTGTTTATCATCTCGCTGGTGGGGTCCAGCGTATAGTCGCCGCTTCCTGCGTCGGCAAAGCCGGGCTCGACGTTCAGCCCGTGGGGTTCCTGGCCGGTCAGCGCCTGGAAAGTGGCCAGGTCGTGCATGTGCCGGTTGGAGCCACTGCCCCAGTAGACGAACTCGTCCGGGTTGCTGGTGTACAGGTCGTCATAGTCAAAATCTATCGGCTGGCTCTCGTTATAGTTATTGAGCGCATAGTTGGTGCCCGCCCAGACGTTGTTACGGGCATAGATCATCTCCCACGTCCCCGGCGCTTTGATGTAGATGCCGTTGTTGCCCGGCAGCACTGCGTCGGCGGTATTATGAAAGAGGTACATCGGGCCGGACTTGCCGTAGCCGCTGTTGAACTTGAAAGGGCTGCCGCTGTAATCGTTGTTGCCCACGCCGGTGTTATAGATCAGGTTGCGTATGACATAGACCGGGCCGGTGTAGACGGGGGCCAGCGAGATAGCCATCAGCACGTCGTGGAAAGTGTTGTCCCAGATGCGCACGTTGCTGCACTGCCCGTCTGTCTCTATTCCGTCGTCCCCGGCGCGGTAGACCAGATTCTCGTAAAAGTCGGTCTCGTTCGTCAAGCCGGCCGTCCCCGACGGGCAGACCCCCAGCCCATCGAAATAGTCGTGGAAGGTGTTGCGCCGGATGACGTTGCCCCGCCCGGTGGCCGGGTCGTAAAAGCCCACGCCGCCCGTCTCCAGGCTGCTGCCGCCCTTGACCGCATCCCAGGGCCAATCAAAGTCGGTGTCGTAAAACTCGCTGTCCTGGATGACGTTGCGGTGGGACTCGCGCTTGATGCCGATGCCCAGGTCGTTGATGGCAAAGGTGCAGTCACTGACCATGTTGTCATTACTGTTGTTAAAGTAAATCGCCTTGGCCCAGGAGCCCTGTCCGTAATAGCGGAATGTCAGGTTCAGCAAGTAGATAAAATCCCGCTCGTCTACGTAAAAGGCATTGTTGTAACGGGAGACGATCATCTCGGCGCTGTTGGGGTTGGCCTCCCCATCCATGCGCACGTAGAGAGCCGTGCCGTCGGCGTAAAAGCCAGGGATGGACCAACGCAGGCTTTGCAGGTCAGAGAGGCTCTGATAGGGGTAGAGCCGCTCGCCATTGGCCAGGACGAGGTGGGTGTCGGGCTCGTTGACGGTGGTGCGGTAGACGCCGCCCCCCTGTGCTGTCCAGGTGAAGGTGTCCGGGTCGCCCCCGTCCAGCACGGCCGTCTCACCGTCATAGCCCCGGATGACGATGGGCGCGCCTGACGTGCCAGAGTGGGGCAGGGAGATATCACCCTGGCGGTAGTCCCCATCCCGCAGGACGACCTCGTCGCCAGCCCCTGCCCGGTTCAGCCCCTCGGTCAGGGAGCAGGGTATACCCGCGCTGCAAGTCGTGCCGCTGCCGCTGGGGCTGACATAGTAAGAGTTGCCCGGCGTGGGGATGGTGATTTCGGCGCGGGTGGAGGCCGTGGCTGCCACAGTGAGACCGTGGAGCGAGCCGCCGGGGTCGCTGAAGGTGACGCGCACGTCGTAGGCGCTGCCGGGCTCCAGCCAGAAGATACTACCCACAAAGCGCGTGTCGGCGACGCGGGAGAGAGGGAACCCCTGGCGATAGGGCCCACTCCCGCTGACGCGGTACTCGACGCTGGCGGTAGCGTCGCCGTCGGGGTCGTCAGAGATATCGAGGGTGGCGATGACCCCCATGGCGTGGAAGGTGCCGTATAGTTCCAGCGTGGCGGCGGCGCGGGCGGGAGGTAAGGTTGGTACCAGGAGGCCCACCAGGAGAGCCGGGAGAATGAGCATTTGTCGGATTTTCATCGTCGGTTTCCTTTCAGAATGGGGATTCAGCCCCGTGCTGTGGCCCACACTTGCCCGGCAGTTGCACGCGCCCATTCGATTCATCTCCAGACGAGCGGCAGGTAGGTCGGATAGCCGTTGGCGATGACCGTCGGTCGGTACTCTGTGATGTTGTCCAGGCCGTCATCTATCAGCACGCTGCTGGCGATGGGTTGGGGCGTGGTGATCTGCTCGCCGACGCTGGCCCCAAAGGTGATGGTGACCGGCACGGCTGCGGGCACAGCGCCGTGCCAGGTGATGATTCCGCCCGCCTCGCCGTAACTGCCGGAGGAGGCCCACAGATTCCCCAGGTAGTGCACCTCGGCGGGCAGGGTGCCGGTCACGCGGACGCCAGGCAACGCCGGGCCAAACGGATTGTCCAGCCGGATGGTGTAGGTGAGCACATCACCGGGACCGGGCAGGCTGGGCTGGGCGCTCGGGCGCGCGCGGAGCGTCCCGTGCAGGAACGTGCCTGTGCGCTGATAGTTTCCCCGGCCGGTGGCCCACAGGATGCGCGCGTTCTCCGTGCCGGGCAGGTCGTAAGCCACCAGGCCGGAATGGGCCGTGTTCAGCACCAGTTCCAGGTCCGCATCATCGTCAATGTTTGCCAGGGTGGGGGCTGCCAACGCACCGTTCCAGTCTCCAGAGTGGGCCAGCGGCAGATCCCCTTCGTATAGTGAGTTACCTTGATAGTCGAGGATGTGTAATTTGCCGGTGCGGTGGGTGCCCTTTTGCACCCACGAACCGAAGATGACCTCAGGCTGACCGTTGTTGTCCAGGTCGGCCACGACCGGCTCGGAGGCGAAGCGATAGAACCCCTCACCGCTGTTATAGACCGGGTAGGGCCAGTTGTGATGCTCGGTCTTGTCCAGCCAAAAGGCGTGCATCCGGCCATCGTAGGAGGGGTAGATGATCTCCAGGTAACCGTCACCGTCCAGGTCCACCGTCACCGGGTTGGGCTGCACGCTCTCGATGACATTATAGTTCTGGATCACCGGCGTGCCTGTGTCAGCCGGCAAGGTCGTCCAATCGAACCCGTCTGCGTTAAAACGGCTCCGGTCGGCGTTAAAGATGTACGGCTCGTTGTACAGGTCGGTGTAGGGGCTGGTATTACAGTTATGCACGTCGCCGATGGCCACGATCTCGGTGACACCATCGCCGTTCACGTCCACAACGTTCGCCGGCCCGTTGGCAAAGTTGGCCCGGGCGGTGAATTCGGTGTAACACGGCCCCCATCCACGGGTCTCGTATTCCAGGTCTACATAGGCTGGCACCTCGCCCCAGTGGTCCATATCGTGGCCCGAGTGGCCATGGTACATCTCGTGCGTCGGGAGGTGGGTGCCATCCGGCTCGTAAGCACAGATGGTGATGGTGTCGGAGGGGATGACCAGTTCGAGTATGCCGTCGCCGTCCAGATCGCCCAGGCCGATGTTATCGTTATACAGGCCGGCGGCGGAGCCTTCGTCGTTGCTCAACTGGGGCCACCCGGCGCGTATACTCCCGTTGTGCTCAAAGACCCAGGCGTTGATACTGTTCAGGCGGGCCAACCCGGCGACGATCTCCATATCGCCGTCGTCGTCCAGGTCTGCCACGGCCAGGGAGCGGAACTCGTTGCTGGCGGGATGCTGTGACCAGACGGTGTTGCCGGCGTGGTCAAAGACGTGGACGTAACCGCCCCCGTGCGCGGTGACGATTTCCAGGTCGCCGTTCCCGTCTACGTCGGCGACGACGACGCCGGGCCAGACCCGGCTGCCGGATGGGTCCACGCTCCATTGTTCGGTGCCGTCCTCGCCGTTGAGCACAAAAAGCGTGTAGGTAGCCCCGATGACCTCCATCGTCCCGTCGTTGTCCAGGTCTGCCACGGCGGGCGAAGAGTACCAGCCGGTCTCGCACCAGGAGGAGTAGCAGCCGCCGCGCTGCCACTTGAGTTCAGGGGCCTGGATGGCCTGCGGCGCGGCGGCGTGGGTGCTGACCTGCCGGGGGGCGGCAAAGCCCCCCAGCAGTAAGGCCACGAGCAAGATGCCGGGCACGAGCCAGTCTACTCCGCATCTGAGGATGCTCCACTCCCTATAGGGAGTCGCCGATTTTGTGCTCGCTGTTGTGAAATGCACGGTCATCTCCTTCACAGGTGTCTAGTCCGTTCAATCCGTTCCCCAAATCCGTTGACAGCCTTTAAGGACTGCTCCTCATCACCAGGGGCATGTAGGTGCTCTGACAGTGTACCCATATCGTTTCTGTGCGGGTGATGGGTTGGTAGCCAGGTACGGCGATGGCCGCTGTGTTGGTGATGACCTGAGGCAGAATGAGAGTGGCGGTGCCGCTGGTGATGTAGGTCACGGTGGTGGCATAGGTGATGGTGACGGCGGGAGTGGGGCTGAGAACGCCAGACCAGTGCAGGATGGGCTCCGCAGTGTCATTGACCACACCCGACGTGGCGGTGAGGCTGCCCGGCACGTAGGACAGCCGGTCGTTGATGGTGTCGCTAAAGAGGACGGTGCTGGTCAGTGGGCCGGTGTCGTTGCGGATGACGACGGTGTAGGTAACGCGCTCGCCATAATCTGTGTTCTGAGGGGCCGCGCTTTTGTAGGAGGGGGTGAGGTCGGGCTGGTCGGGAGCCTGCGTTTCCCAACCGGCGATCCTGGCCAGCATCCACCAGAACGCTCTCGCTTTGAGATTGCAGTTCAAAGGTTCGGAATGGGCGCAAGAGCACGACTCACACAATGGATCACCCGGATGGGCCGCGCACCATTCGTTAGCCCAGTTACCGCCGTCATAGTAACAACCATCATTGGCACCCTGATCCAGGTAGTAGTTCCCGTCTGGATCGTAACTCTCAATGTCCGCAAAGTCAAAGAGTATCTTGTTGTTCGCGATACAGTAGTCGCGTATTTGATTGTTTCGTACATTCAGGTTCCCGTCAATGCCTGTTCCATTCAGGTGCCCGGTCATATAAACAAAGGTGACGTCAGGATAGTCCACTTCGAGTTGGTTCATCAGGGAGAGATAGAGATCTATGTTTTCTTCGCTGGTGTCGGCCTGCCCGCACCAAGACCACACTACAACGTTTCTGTCACTGCCCGAACCATCCAGATAATCTCGCGTCCTGGCTGCCCACGTCGTGCGATCTGGGTTTCCAAGGTCGCCGCTGGGCGTGCGGTCAGCAAGGGAAAGCGTGTCGGGCACTATAGCGCCGTTGGTGTTAAAGTCGTACAGACCGCCGTGTGACGGGTCATTCATCAGCACGTTCATCCCGCTTACAGGTTGGCTCCCGTGTGATGTGTGGCCGTAGGAAAGCCTTAGTTGTGCTTTGGCTTGCTCTATCCAGTACTCTGGAATCTGGCTCAGGTCTGTGCAGGTGTGGTCAATGATGATCGGTTGCTGAGCCTGGCTACTTTTTGCTCTGGCTGGTGTGGAAACTCTGTGGGGAGACGGGGGGAAGGGCTCCGGGTCTTGATAGGTAGAGGCAGAACTGCTTACGGCCCTGCTCAACGTCATCAGCAAGGTCAGAGCGATAACTATGCCAAAGAACTTGTATGCTTTCATCTTGTGTCTCCTTTTTATTTGGTGAGATATGGGTAACTACTCAGCCTATGTCATTGCGAGGGCGTTTTTTTGCCCGAAGCAATCCCCAAGTAGCATCATAGGAGATTGCTTCGTCGCTACGCTCCTCGCAATGACAAATGCGGCGTTGTTGTGCTGTATGTCTGAGTAATTACAGATATGGATTGTGCCTGGTGTCCAGGCTTTTGTGCCGAACTGTTCATCTATCATTCTTTTTTTGGTTGTGCTCCTTTCTAAACATGGATGGGCAGGATTGATGGGTTCCTTTACAGGCCGTAGCCGCGCAAGACGAGCGGCAGGTAGACGAATATGTCGCTGGGCTTCACGCGTACGGTATCGGTCAAAAAGGGAGTGCTGCCCAGCATGGCGTTGAGCGTGATGGTGTACCAGACATAGTTGGTCAACCCTGTCAGGCTGTAAGCGCGGGTGGGGCTGATAATGCCGGTGATGGGGAGGGATAATGTGCCGGTCATGCTGGCATAGTCTATCTGCCAGGTGCTCGTCGTAGGCATGGTGCCGGTGGTGGCCCAGGTCAGGTGGATAGATTGGTTGGCCGGGGCGCCGTGTAACTCCAAATTTAACCAGACAGGGCCATAGTCCGATCGGTAGGTATCCCACATCTCCTCGGTAAAGTCGCTCCAACTGCGCGTCCACGTATACTGTGGCTCACTAGCCATGTAACGGTCCTGGTAATCAAAAAGGGCATTGTGTGCCCATACCTCCTTTGCGTTCATAATATGAGCCGCCAAGACAAAACCGGCCCAGGAGTTCGCTGTGCAACACCGGCGGTAAATCGCGCACCACGGCTTGTTGTCCTGGTCAGGTTCAGTGGCATGCCGGATTCCCCATTCAGCAAGTCCGAGATCACCTTGCTCATATTCCGCCAGATAACAACCTCGTAGATCAGGATCATGTGTCATATCAATATCTTCTTGAGATACGTAAAACGTCTGGGCATCCTCGCTGAACAGGACCGGGCCGGACCCGTCACCCGGGCCGATATGTTTCATCTCTTCATCGCCAAGCATCAGGCCGGCGAAGATGATTGGCCACTTGCGACCGGTCGTGTGTCCTCCATTGGGTGTCCAGTTATTCTCCCCATCATCCTGAACGATACCATACAAGTCTATCCCCAACTGGATGTACCTGATGAGCAATGTCTCTTTTTGCGCTTGAGGGAAATCTAAATGCAGCATCAAAGCGCCATCTCCCACCTGTGAGGACATTCCTCTCCCATAGTAGGGCATGTTATCTTGGGGATGGAGATAGTCTGCCAGCCAGTTGGGCACGTGATCAATCCAGGGCCTTTCAAAGTAGCGCTCAACGGTTGCAACATCTGGTGTCATGGAGACCGGGCTCAAGTTGGCAAGCAGGGAAGCATTGACCTGGTCTTTGTTAAACTGGACCGTTTTGTCACTGCCGCAGTAGGGAGGGCGGAAACTACCGGTCGGAGCAGGTGCTTCGATGACGGTCAA